>JAFWYJ010000019.1 GCA_017517745.1 Clostridia bacterium
CTTCCTTGTTGAGTGCCTCGGAGCAACGCAAGCAGGTGCGCCAGTGGTGGTTCTCGTCATAGGTGAGATTGTCGGAAAGCTTGTGTCCAAGCTCGGAGGTGTGGTTTTCAACGCGAGGAGCCGCGTCGCAACGGGTACAAGTGTAGGTGGTGTAACCGCCCTCGGTACAAGTGGGAGCCTTGACGGTGGCGATCTCATTGTGTCCCAGAGGCTCGGTGACGTCATCGGTGTAGGTGTCACCGCATGCGCAGGTGTAGACCGTGTATCCGCCCTCGGTGCAGGTGGCAACCGTGACAACTGCTTTGTAGCTGTGTCCGGTCGCGTTGATCTGCACGTGACCGCTCAGAAGCGTTCCGCAGGTTGCGCACTTGATTCCGGCGGTGTAACCGATCTCGGTACAGGTCGGAGTCACGGGATCGATGCCCTCGGGCGTGTGTCCCTTTGCCAGGACGATGACAGCGGTGTGATCGGTGATCAGCTGCTGCGCGTTGGCATCCAGGAACCACTTGCCGCATTCGCAGGTGTAGTATGCAATGTTACCGTTGTGCGTGCAATCGTGCGCCTTTGCCTCGACGGCGGTCAGCTTGTGTACGTGCACGATGGGAGGCGTGATCACGTATTCACATACGGTACAGATCTGTGCCGATTGCTCGGTTGCGGCAGCACCCGGCGTGTGCGCGTGAAGCTCATCGCGCTCGCCGCAGACGGTACAGATGTGATAGTGTCCTTCCTCGGCGGTGCTCCAAGTGTTGTTGTAGATATGTCCCAGAGGCGCGAGATAGTTGGTGATGAGCGTATCGCCGCAAGCGGTACAGGTCTTTTCGGTGTATCCCGCGGAGGTACAGGTGGGCGCTACGGTGCGCACCGTGTGGTTGTGACGGAGCTGCGGGATCGTCAGCGTGTACTCGTCACCACACCAAGCGCAGCGGAAGGTGTTTCCGCCCGCCTCTTGGCAGGTTGCGCTCTTGTGATCGTGCAGGACGTAGTAGTGTCCGATCGCGGGAATGACGGTGTCGTATGCCGCGTCACAGTCTTCGCAGGCAAAGTGCATCTTACCGTTGGCGGAGCAAGAGGTCTCCACGGCGACGGAGGTGTGCCAGTTGTGTCCGGTGGGCATGGTGAAGTCGATCACCTGACCGCAGTGCAGACAGATCGTGTAGCCACCCGTGGTACAAGTGGGAGCCACAGTGCGGACGTTGGTCTTGCTGTGACCGAACGCGAGGCAGTATTGCACAGCAGAGAGCTGCGCGGGTGCATAGAAGGAGAAGTGCTCGGTGGTGAAGGTGATATAACCCTCGCCGTTTTCATCGAGCGCGTAGGTTGCGGGAACCGCCACCAGCTCGCCCTTGGAAATGTACCAGACCACGATCTCGTCGGGGTTCTGTCCGGGCTCGAGCTTGTATTTGATGCGGACGGTTGCCTTACCGCCAAGCTCGCTGATCTCCTCGTCACCGGTGACGGTGAAGCTGTAGATGGGATTGTCGCCCAACAGCAAGAGATCTTCGTCGCTCAGCTGAGCCTTCTTGATGGCATCTTCCTTCGCCTCATCCTTGAGCGTGGAGGCGGAGATGCTGACGTTTCCGTTCTGCGCGAGGTTATCCTTGACGCCCTGGTCAAATCCGAGCGTTGCCTCGGGGAACTCAACTTCGTTGAAGTCGTTCAGATCCGATCCGTTCAGCTCGACGCTGTCATTGTCGGCAGTGACCGTCTTCTTGGTCTCCCGGCATCCGTTGTGCGAGCACTTGTATGCGGTCAGCGTTTCCGTGCTTGCCTCTGTGTCGATCACCCACTCGTGAGCGTCGGGATCTTCATAAGGCAGCTTTTGGCTGTTCTCGTGTGCTACGTGATCGACACAGTCGACGTTGTTACAAAGCTGTGTCTTCTCACCGCCCTTTTGGCAGGTGGCGGGAGTGGTGATCGCCCAATAGTAGGAGTGCTGGGTGATCGTCTCGGTCTTGTGATCCACCTCGGAGCAAACGGTACACTCACCCTCATAGGTGATCGCGTACTGACAGCAGGTGGGATCGATCAGCGCCGTGTCGGTCTTGATCCAATTGCTGACACTGTGACCGGTGGCATCCACGAGATCGCCCTGATAGCTGTATCCGCAATCACAGGTGTAGGTGGTGTAGCCACCCTCGGTGCAGGTCGGCTTGGTGACAACCACGGAGGTGTAATTGTGAGGTTGATAATCAGCTCTCTCGGTTGTGTGCGAGCAGGTTGCATCGCGCCAGTGATAGCTGTCGTTGTGAGAAAACTCTTCCTTGTAGCTGTGATCGGTCGCAGCCTCGTATTCGTCACGGTAGCTGTGGTTGCACGCGCAGGTGTAGGTGGTGTAACCCTGCTCGGTACAAGTCGGAGCCGTGACGGCAGGGGTATAGACACACGCCTCTGCCTTGCTGCCGTTGCAGTTCGCGCAGGTAGCAGTGTGCGTGCCGTCGTTGTTCGCCGTCAGAGTCGCATAATTGTGACCGATCTCATCGACGTAGGTGTCGACGTAGCTCTCACCGCACGCGCAGGTGTGCGTGGTGTAGCCCTTTTCGGTGCAGGTCGGCGCCGTGACCGCAGACGTATAGCTGTGTGTATGCGCCGGAACTCCCGTCGCGGGGATCGACGAGGTCTTCGTCTTTCCGCACACCGTACAGGTCTTGGTCAGAACACCCTCGGCAGTCTCCGTGGCGGGCGTTGTGATCTCACCCTCGTTCCACGTGTGCTCTGCCTTGTCGCCCACCTCGTCGGTGTGCTTGCAGGTCGCAGCGTGCCAATGGTATGTATCGTCGCTCGTCCACGCGTCCGCCCATGTGTGCTCATGTGATTTACATGCACCAAAGACGACGGGAAGAGCAATGATCAAGCAAAGGACGCAGATCAGAGTGAATAGTCTCTTTTTCATGATTATTCTCCTTTTCCCTCAAAAGATGTTGGAATTCGTACTTTTTTCGACACATATAACTTCCTTATTATATGTTTCAATTCCCATTATATACCTCGACTTCTTCTTTGTCAAGGGATTCCAAAATATTTTCTCCATATTTATAATATATTTACATTTTGTCAGAATCCCCAAAACAGCCGCGGGAGCGATTGAATCGGCGAGCGCACAGATAAACAATTACGTTGATCCTCATGCAATAAAAGTTTTTGCGGGGGCGTGGGGGAGCTTTTCTCAAAAAGCTTCCCCACAAAAACAAAAAGCCGTTTTGGGACCACTAACCCAAAACGGCCGCGGGAGCGATTGAATCGGCGAGCGCACAGATAAACAATTCCGTTTTCACCCATGCAATAAAAGTTTTTGCGGGGGCGTGGGGGAGCTTTTCTCAAAAAGCTTCCCCACAAAAAACAAAAAGCTGTTTTGGGACCACTACCCCAAAACAGCCGCGGGAGCGATTGAAAGAGCGAGCGCACAGATAAACAATTCCGTTTTCACCCATGCAATAAAAGTTTTTGCGGGGGTGTGGGGGCGGCTTTTTTCAAAAAGCGCCCCCACAAAAAATGAAATGTCCTTCAACCATTGGTTAGCTTGTGCTAACTTTTTGCTTTTTACGGTGCAAAGAACGAGATGAGATTGTCTGCCAGGCGAACGATGTCGGGCAACAGCCAGCAAAGCAGAGCGGAACCGACAATGGTCAAAAGCACGGCAAGGACGATCGATCCCCATCCGGAACCTTTTTTCTGAAAGCGAATCTCGGCACGTGCGCGCAGATCTTCGGGAATGTAGAACCGCGCGGTGAGAAAATCAATTTTCTTTGCTTGCCCTTCCCTTTTTTGATCCTCAGGTGCTTCCGCAGACGCCTCTGCAAAGACTTCTGCGGGTTGTTCTTCTTCGGAAATCTCTTCTGCGCAGGCGTTTTCGGGTGCCGCCTCGACGTCAGATTTTTCGACTTCCGTTTCGACTGCTTCCGCTTCGTCGGTTTCCACCGTTGCCGTTTCCTCGCATTGGTGAACCACCATGCGCAAACTTCCGCCCTTTGTCAGCTCGCGGCGGATCATTGTGCTTTGAAAATAGCCGAGCTCCATCAAATTTTTTGCGCTTTCGGGAGAAAAGCACTCTTCTTTGAGCAGTTTTCTCACAAAATTTCCGAGTCCGATGCGGAAATACGCCGTCATGAGAAAGGCAACGATCAATCCGAGCGCGATCGCCACAATGATGTTGCGCACCGTCTGCCCCATTCCGGGATTCACCGAGAAATTTTCGTAAACTCCGAATTCCACGGTGAAATATTGCTCCCGAAAATAGGTCAACAGCTCGTTGAGCAGAGATTTTTCGTACCAAGCGGCAATCTTCTCCCAAAAAGACGTCCCGCTTGTCGAAAACAGAGCCAATATACCGAACATTTGTTCTATCTCCTTTGGTTAATATCGATTACGATGTTGAAATATCAAAAGAAACAGCCGGTTTTGGTTATTTTTTGATGATATCCACGCCAAGATATTTGCGCAGACATTCCGGAACCGTTACGCTTCCGTCGGCGTTCTGGTTCTGTTCCACCAAAGCGGGGAAAATGCGGCTGGTAGCCAAACCGGAGCCGTTGAGCGTGTGGACGAATTCCATCTTTCCGTTTTCTCTCTTGACGCGCATCATGCCGCGACGGGCCTGATAGTCGCGCGCGTTAGAAACCGAGGAAACCTCTTTGTAGCCGTTCATCGAGGGAATGTTGATCTCGATGTCATAGGTGCGCGCCATCGACGCCGAGCAATCCTCTGCCGCCAGCTTCACCGTGCGGAAGTGGAAGCCCAGTCCCTTCACGAGGTTTTCGGCGTTGGTGACCAACTCTTCGAATGCTTCGTCGCTCTTTTCGGGCAGTGTGTACTGTACCATTTCCACTTTGTTGAACTGGTGTCCGCGTACCATTCCGCGCTCGTCTGCACGGTAGGAGCCTGCCTCGCGGCGGAAACAAGGGGTGTAGCTGATATATTTTTTGGGAAGATCCGCCTCGGTCAGGATCTCGTCACGGTGGAGCGAGACCAATGCCGTCTCTGCCGTGGGAAGCATGAAGCGGCGGCGCTCGTCCTCGGCGGTCTCAAGCCAATAAACGTCGTCCTGGAACTTGGGGAACTGTCCTGCCGTCAAGCCACATTCGTAGCCGAGCATGTGAGGAACCAGCATCAGATCGTATCCGTTTCCGAGGTGGAAGTCTACAAAATAGTTCAGGATCGCCCATTCGAGGCGCGCGCCGAGACCGGAATAAATCCAGAATCCGTTTCCCGAGAGCTTGACGCCGCGCTTGTAGTCGATCAAACCGAGATCGGTGCAAAGATCCACGTGATTCTTCGGTTCGAAGTCGAATTTGCGAGGCTCCCCGTAATAGCGCAGGGGCTCGTTGTTTTCCTTGCCGCCTGCCGCGAGATCCACGTCGGGCAGGTTGGGGAGTCCGAGCATGAAGGAAGTCAGCTGCGTCTCGATCTGCTTCAATTTGTCATCGTTTTCCTTGATTTTGGCACCAAACGTCTTCATTTCGGCAAAAATCGCAGCCACGTCCTTGCCCTCTTTTTTGTATTGGGGGATCAGCTTGTTGGTTTTGTTCTGCTCTGCCTTGAGTGCTTCGGTCTCGCCGATCAAAGTGCGACGCTCACCGTCGAGCTTGAGAATCATTTCGATGTCTTCTTTGGCGTCCTTTCCCTTTTTCGCAAGGCGGGCAATGACTTCTTCGGGTTTTTCTTTGATATATTTAATGTCTAGCATGGTTTTTCTCCTTGATATTATGATTGTATTCAGTCGTTTTCATCAAAAAAGCTCTCGCCGCAGATTGCTTTCAGCAGTGCTTCCAGGTCTTCATCGTCGCTGTATGCCAACTCAACCACCTTTTTCTTGGGTGTTTTGAGGATTTTGACCTTGCGGCCGAGCACGCTCACCGCGCGGTGTTCGAGGTCGCGCATATATACCTTTCTCTGCGAAAGCTCGTATTCTTCTTCGGCGTTTTCTTGCGGTTCGTAGTTCATCAGGCGGATCGTGCGCTCAACGTCGCGCACGGAAAGCCCTTTTTCAACGATTTTTTGCGCCAATCCGGGCATCTGCTCCTCATCCTTCAACCCGAGCAGTGCACGGGCGTGTCCTGCGCTCAAGCTTCCGTTTTTCAAAAGCTCCAACACTTCGTCGGGAAGATCCAGCAAACGAAGCATGTTTGTGACCGTAACACGGCTTTTTCCGACCTGCTTTGCCACTTGCTCCTGCGTCAGTCCGTAGCGGTCAATCAGAACGTCGTATGCCATTGCTTCTTCAACGGGATTCAGGTCTTCTCTCTGGACGTTTTCGATCACAGCAACTTGCGCTGCTTTGAGATCGTCTCCCTCGAGAATAACCGCCGGGATTTCGCTCAATCCCGCCATTTTGGAGGCCCTCCAGCGGCGTTCTCCGGCGATAATTTCATAGGTTCCCTGCAAAAGTTGGCTTTCGCGGACAATAATCGGCTGTAAAACGCCGAATTGACCGATCGAATCAGCCAATTGTTCCAGCGATTCGTGCGTAAAAGTCTTTCTTGGCTGGTCGCTGCGCGGCTCGATGTCCGCGATTCGGAGCATGGTTGCCGCATTCGCCTTGTCGGAGGCAAGGATATTGTCATCCAACAAGGAATAGAAGTCGCGTCCCAATCCGCTTCTTGATTTTGCCATTTTTACCTCCTTGCAACGCTCGTCAGATGCGTTCTGCGAGCTCCTTGGCCACGTTCATGTACTCAACGGAGCCTTTGGAGCGCTTTTCGTGATAATAAACGGGGGCGCCGAAGCCGGGAGCCTCGGAAACCTTTACGTTTCTCGAGATCGTGGTTTCAAACAGCTTGTCCGCATAATGCTTGCGAAGCTCGCTGATGACCTGCATCGAGAGGATCAGACGGCTGTTGTGCATCGTGATCAGAATGCCGGTGACGTTGAGATCTTTGTTGTAGTGGTTTTTGATGCGTCCGATGGTGAACATCAGTTGCGAAAGGCCCTCGAGTGCGAAAAATTCGCATTGCATCGGGATCACCACGCCGTCGCTTGCCGTCATCGCGTTGACTGTCAGCATGCCGAGAGAAGGCGGACAGTCGATGATGATGTAATCGTAACGGTCTTTTACCGTCGCCAGCTTGTTTTTTATGACAAATTCGCCGTTTTCGACGTCTCCCAACTCGTATTCTGCGCGCGCGAGCGTGGTGTGTGTGGGGATGACGGACAGATTGTCATATTTTGTTTTGATCGTTACGTCATCTGCGGTCGCTTCGGTTGTCAGCATGTCAAACGCGGTTACTTTGAGCGTTTTCTTCATAATTCCGACGCCGCTGGTGGCGTTTCCCTGGGGATCAAGGTCGATCAAGAGCACTTTGTAGCCCAGAACGCCGAGCGCCGCGGCGATATTTACTGCGGAGGTTGTCTTTCCAACACCGCCTTTTTGGTTTGCAAAAGAAATGATTTTTCCCATGTGTTCCTTCCTTTCTGTTTGGGTTTTCAACCTTTGACACTATTATACCACAAAACAATCAAAAAAGCAACGGTATTGTGGAAATACAGAAAAAATAATTGTAAAAACTTTTTGACAAACGTTTCACGTGAAACGTTGCTCTTTGCACGAAAAAACAAAAATGTTTCACGTGAAACGTAGACTCTCAAAAAGCGAGAATGTTTCACGTGAAACATGATTTTTACAGAGGCTTTTTCAGGATTGCGGCGTAGGCACGGGGATATGCGGGCGGTGTCTTTCTTGCTTTGGGGATTGCGATCAGACACCGTGGCTCTTTTGAATTGTCTGTTAATGCCAATTCCCGCTTGTGAAGTGTGGGCGTGCCGCCGCCGAGTGTTTGGATGCCGCGCTCGGCTTCCGCCAATTCTTCTTCGGCTTTTGCTGCTTTCATTGCGATGAGAGAACCGCCGATGCGGACGTATGGGAGGCAAAGCTCACTTAACACGTTCATTCTCGCCACTGCGCGGCTGACGACTGCATCAAACTCTCCGATTTTTGCGGAGATCGCTCGATCCTCGGCGCGTCCGGAAATGGCGGTTAGGTTGGAAATGTTGAGTTTTGAGCAGGTTTCTTGCACAAAGGCGATCTTTTTTGCGGTGCTGTCCAGTGCAACGATCTGAAGGTCGGGACGTGCGACGGCAAGCGGGATGGAAGGAAATCCGGGGCCGCACCCCAGATCCAGCACTCGCGCGTCTTGGGGCAAATGTTCTGAAACGAACAAGGAGTCCACCAAATGCTTGGTGATTACATCCGGGACGTTTCTCACCGCAGTCAGATTGGTGACTGCGTTCACCGCCATCAAGTGTTCCACGAAGAGGTGAAAGGTCTCAAGTGCGTTGTCATCAAGAAGAGAAATGCCGTTTTGTTGCAGGGAATTGCAAAAGAGTGATTTAAATTCAGAAAAATCCATATTTTTTCCTCACTTCATGCCGAGATAGATCAAAAGGACCGAAATGTCTGCGGGATTGACGCCGCTGATGCGGGATGCTTGTCCGATGGTTCGCGGCTGCACCTGAGCGAGCTTTTGTGCTGCCTCGAGGCGAAGTCCGCGGATCTGTTTATAGTCGATTTCCTCGGGCAGTCGCTTCATGTCCAGCTTGCGGCGGCGCTCGACCTCCGACAGCTGGCGAGAAGCGTACCCTGCATATTTGATCCCCACTTCAACCGTCAAGGCGACGGCACGCGGCAGAGTTGGGCGTTCGGGGTCGATTTGCGCCAATTTTTCATAGGTTACGGCAGGGCGGCGAAGGAGATCGGCGAGAGAGGCTCCGGATTTCAGTTCGGTTTCTCCGAGAGAGATCAGAAACGGGTTTGCCTCGGCGGGCGATAGATGGGTGTGCTCCAAACGCTCGGTTTCGCTCTCTTCGAGCGCTTTTTTGGCGAGAAAGGCTTGATAGCGGGTTTCATCGATCAATCCCACCTCATATCCGATCGGTGTCAGGCGAAGATCGGCGTTGTCCTGACGAAGCAGCAAGCGATATTCCGAGCGCGAGGTCATCATGCGATAGGGCTCGTTGGTTCCTTTGGTGACAAGGTCGTCGATCAACGTGCCGATATAGCTTCCCGCGCGCTCTAATATAATAGGAAGCTTTCCTTGCACGGCGCGTGCGGCGTTGATGCCCGCAACAAGCCCTTGGGCGGCAGCTTCCTCATAGCCCGAGGTGCCGTTGAACTGTCCTGCACCGTACAAACCACGAATATTCTTGAATTCCAACGTGGCGTCCATTTGCATCGGATCTGCGCAATCGTATTCGATCGCGTAAGCGTAGCGCATGATCTCCGCGTGTTCGAAGCCGGGAAGCGAGCGAAGCATTTCATACTGTACGTCGGTCGGCAGGGAGGTTGAGAAACCTTGAATATACATCTCGGCGGAATCCTCTCCCACCGGCTCGACGAAGAGCTGATGACGCTCTTTGTCGGCAAAACGCACCAACTTGTCCTCGATCGAAGGGCAGTAGCGAGGTCCCGTACCATGGATTTTGCCCGAATACAGCGCGCTTCTTGTGATGTTTTCGCGGATGATGCGATGGGTTTCGGCGTTTGTGTAGACAATGTGGCAGGGGATTTGCCGCAAAGAATCGAACATTTGTTCGCTGTTCTGCACGCTGTAAGGAAGAATTTCTTCTTCTCCGGGCTGTTCCTCCAGACGCGTGAAGTCGATCGTTTGTCTGTTCACGCGTGCGGGTGTTCCGGTTTTGAAGCGCAACAATTGAATCCCCGCCTCGCGCAAAGACGCCGAAAGTCCTTTTGCGGGGAGGAGTCCGTCGGGGCCGGCATCATAGGTGACATCTCCGACAAATATTGCGCTTTCCAAAAAAGTTCCCGTGGCGACGATTACGCGCTCGCAGCTCCATCGCTCGTTCAGTTTTGTCACCACGCCCGTGACGTGCCGTTTTCCGTCGGCGTCACGCTCGGTGCAAAGCTCGACGATTTCGGCTTGGACGAGGCGCAGGTTTTTTGTGGTTTCGATGACACGCTTCATCAGCTGTTGATATTTTTTTCGGTCGGCTTGGATGCGCTTGCTTTGGACCGCCGCGCCTTTTCCGGTGTTCAACGTGCGCGACTGCAGCGTGACCATGTCGGCAATTCGCCCCATTTCGCCGCCCATTGCATCGATTTCATAGACGAGATGTCCCTTTGCCGTTCCGCCGATCGAGGGGTTGCAGGGGAGGTTTGCGAGCGAGTCGAGCGAGAGCGTGAAGAGCACTGTATCCACGCCCATCCGCGCCGATGCCAGGGCTGCCTCGATGCCTGCGTGTCCCGCACCGATGACGGCAACCTGTGTTTTGCAAATTTCAGAATTCATGTTTCTCCTTCAAAAAGACGAGACAAATATTGCGATTTTTTAAAAAGAATTTTGGCGTCCGATTTTCATTCCACCTGATTCAGATATGCCTTTTGCACCTCCGAGAGGCTGTCGATCGAGACATGGAGCGCGTCCAGCTTGATGCGGGCGACGGCTTGGTCGATCTCGGTCGGTACGGCGTAGACGCGCTTTTCCAGCTTGCCGGCGTTCTTGGCGAGAAATTCCAGGCTTTTTGCCTGAATGCCGAATGACATGTCCATGATCTCGGCGGGGTGACCGTTTCCTGCCGCGAGGTTGACGAGTCTTCCCTCGGCGAGCAGATTGAGGATTCTGCCGTCCGCCATGCGATAGCCGTGAATGTTGGGCTTGCGCTCCCAATCCTCGACGGAAAGCTCCTTGAGGGCGGCTTTGTCGATCTCGACGTCAAAATGTCCGCTGTTGGAGAGCAATACACCGTCCTTCATGACTTCAAAATGTTCGCGGCGGATGACGTCGCGGCATCCCGTCAGCGTGATGAAGAGATCGCCGATCTTTGCCGCCTCGTCCATGGGAAGAACGGTGAATCCGTCCATCACTGCCTCGATCGCCTTGACGGGATCGATCTCGGTCACAATGACAACGGCTCCCATTCCCTTGGCGCGCATGGCAACGCCCTTGCCGCACCATCCGTAGCCCGCGACGACAACGGTTTTTCCTGCGAGAATGAGGTTGGTGCTGTTCATGATGCCGTCGAGTGTCGATTGTCCGGTTCCGTAGCGGTTGTCAAACAAATGCTTGCAGTCGGCGTCATTGACGTCGATCATGGTGTAATCGAGAAGCCCCGCGCGCTCTCGCGAGAGCAGACGGTGGATTCCCGTTGTGGTTTCCTCGCAACCTCCAATGAGATTTTTTCCAAACGCGCGGCATTCGCCGTGCAAAAGCGAGATCAGATCGCCTCCGTCATCGATCATCAGATCGGGTACGCAAGAGAGCGTTTTTTTCAGATGCTCGACGTATTCCTCGTCGCTGACACCGTGGCGCGCGTTCACCTCGAATCCCTCGGCGGCGAGGGCGGCGGCGACGTCATCCTGGGTGGAAAGGGGATTGCATCCCGTCACCCAGACCTCGGCGCCTCCCGCGCGCAGGATTTTGGCGAGATAGGCGGTTTTTGCCTCAAGATGGATCGACATGGCGATCTTTTTGCCGCGGAAGGGCTTCGTGCGCTCAAATTCCGCCTTGATGCTGTTCAGGATCGGCATGTAGGAAGCCACCCAAGCGATCTTGTCGGCGCCCGAAGGCGCCAGACGAATATCTTTAATGTCACTCATTTTTTCTTTTCTCCTTATCGTTTTTTACGAATCAAATCGCGCACGGATCGTCATCCCCGTCACAGCAACAATCCGACGGGAACGAGAATGGCGTTTCTTTCGCGGTCGGTGCATTTTTTTCGGTCGGCTCGGCGGCATCTACCTGCACGGCGCACGCCACGTCGCCTCGACGGTATTCCGAGGGCGAGATTCCCATCTGCTTCATAAAGGCGCGGTTGAAGGTGCGCAGGGTGTTGAATCCGACGATCTCGCTGATCTCGGTGATGCTGTAATCCGATCCCGCCAGATAGCGGCAAGCCTCGGAAACGCGCAAGGAATTGATATAATCGTTGAACCGCATGCCCAGCTTTTCGCTGAAGAGGTGGGAGATGTAATATTTGTTCAAATGCAACCGCTCCTCCAGAAGCGAGAGCGAGAGGTTTTCCGAGAAATTCTTTTCGCAGAAAGCGACGATGGAGCGCAAAGCACCCGAATCTCCCACGGACAGACGCGTCACCATCATTTGCGAGAGCAGTTCGGAAAAGAGCGCGAGCAGATAGCCCCGCCGACGGGTTGCGGCAAAGTCGCTGTCCTGCGTTGCCGCGCAGAGTTCGGCGAGCGACTCGAAGAGTGCGCGGATCTGCGGTTGATTGGCGGCTCCGCGGATGATGGCGGAGGAGGGGACGCCCGAAAGAAAGACGTCCATCAGGTCGGGCATCAGGTCTGGTTTGATGATGAAAATCAGATATTTTTCGATGCCGCGGGATTCGTAGAAATGGATCTGATTGGGAAAGGTCAGGAAAACGTCTCCCGCACGCAGGACGTCTCGCACCGAATCGGCGTAGGTGACGGTCTCGCCCTCCAGCAAACAGACCAACTCAAGTTCGCGGTGCAGGTGGGGCAGACACGCCAGGTTTCTTTCTCCCGCACGGTTATCGCGGAAATCAATTTCCTTCTTTTTGACTTCGTATTTGACAAGATTCATCGACACGTTGTCCTCCTTATCTGCGTCTGCGCGGACGGCGAGAGACCGACGCGGAGCGACGGTAAAGAAGGATCACGATCAAAAATCCGAGTGCCGCGCAAGAAAGTACGATGGCGATCGCCCAAAGGCTTCCCGTGTCACTTTCGGGAAGGCGGGTGTTGACGTTGCGGATCCAGAGCGTATAATCCCGATCGGTTTCGGAGAGCGGCTCGGCGGTCAGAGTCATCACACAAGGCATTGAATGGTCAAGCTCGGCGGAAAACGCCGAGATGCCAAAGGTGACGGTCTGCCATTTTCCTGCCGAAACGTCGATGGAGTTTTCATAGGTCAGGTGCTGTCCCTCGCGGTTGATTCCCTCCAGGCGCAGAGAAAAACGGCATTCCTCGGAGTCGGGGATCTGAGTCAAGAAGCGGATCGAGAGGGAGGTGGTGTCATTCGGGATTTCATTGCCGCGCAAGATCTTGCGCACGCCGCTCTCGGCGTAATCGGTCGGATCGAGCCAGGTGTAGAGCGTCGGCTGATTCCATGCCGCCGAGTGACGGCTTTCGGGATTACCGATCGCGCCTGCGCCGACAAATCCGAGTGTTTCTCCGGTGGAGAAGTCAAACAAAAGATCTTCCGCAAGTCCCGTTGTGCCGACGTTGGCGGTTCCGTTTACGGAAACACGGGACGGATCGACACTCTTGAGGTTGTTCCATGCTTTGCCCGCCGCGTTTTCGCACATACGGCGGTCGGCGGCGGAGAGCCCGCTGTCAATGTCTTTCATCACGGAAAGGATGCGGCGGCTCTCGCCGTTCGCGTCTCTGAGGCCGGTTTCGGCGTTGAGATGATCGCGGTAGACGATCATGCCCGCGTTTGCCGCGACAGCGGAAAAATAGGTATAAGCGAAGCAAGTTGCCTGCCGCTCCTCGTTCTTGGCGGAATAAGCCACGTCACAGAGCGCGAAATAGGAGATTCTTCCTTTTTCGGGGGCGGAATACAACAGGGAGGAAAGCTCGGCAAGCTTGGAGGGCGAGACGTGTTCGGTTTCGGTTTCCTCCCAAGGCGCGAGATCGGAGACTTGCGGGGATACCGCCGCGCCCCAAAGAATTTCGCCGCTTGCGGCAAAATCGAGGCGGAGGTTTTCAAAGAAGGATTGCGTCTCGCTCATGCTCATGGCGGGCGCAATGACGTAAAGGCGGCCGTTTGCCACGTGGGAGCGGAGCGCAAGGGAGGTCAGACGGCAGAGCTTCGAGGCGTTGTTCACGTCGACGGTTCTCAGGAAGATGGCGGTAATCAAGCCTTTGTCCTCTCCCGCATAACGCGCGGAAAGCATATCCGTCGCGGCGATCATTGCATTGTCGGAGAGTGCGACGTCCGGGGTGACGGTCAGAGAGACCTGCATCCCCGCGTCGGTTGCTTCCTTGACCTGCTTGTCCAGCTTTGCCAGCACCTCTTCGGAGAGAGAGTAGCTTTTTCCTTCGTAGTCGAAGCTACCCTTTCCGAACAGAAGCTCGGAGAACTTGACCTCATATACCGCGTGCGCAACGCTCATGGAAGCGGCGTCGTTGGCATCGGGGTTCAGGATCGCCTTGGGGGAGTTTTCCCACGCGAAAGGAGAGGTGTTTTTGGCGAGGATCTGCGGATTTTCGATATAAAATCCATCTTCAAACAGAAGCTTTCCGTTTTCGTAGGCGGCGAAGAAGGAGGAGTAGAGGCGGGAACGGCCGTTCTCGTCGTAAAGCGGGAATCGGAATTTTAATTCCGGACCAACCTTTGCCTCGTCCAGAGGCTCGCGGCGAAGCGCGTCCTCGGCGGTCTCACCCGGGCGGGCTTCGTAAAAGCAAACCTTTTCTCCCGCGTGTTTTTCCTCTTCGCGGATGTCCAGGGTGATCGAAGCGTTGATTCGATCCTTGCCGTCGATCCGCAGGGAGGCGAATTCTGTTTTTGCCAAGGGGTCTCGGCTTTTGCAGGATGCCATTGCGGAAAGACAAAGGATCAGAACCAGCACGACGCTCAAAAGCTGACTGATTTTTTTCATGAGAAATCCTTTCTTTGTTCTATTCTTCCGTTCGTTGGAGCTCTTCGTTTTCGTCGGATGTGACGTCTCCCACGTAACGTCTCGTCACGCGCGAGGAGATCAGACACAGGGATTCGTAGTCGACGGTCGAGGCGCGGTCGGCGTAGGCGTAAAGCTCTTTGGGGTCGCCGCCGAACAGCGTGACGGTGTCTCCTGTTTGCGCCCCCGTGTTTGTGACGTCGATCATGCATTGATCCATGCAGATGCGCCCGACGATGGGTGCCGTTTTCGCGCCGAGTGCGGTGTGTACGGTCACAAACGCGCCGCTGTATGCGCGCAAAAAGCCGTCGGCGTATCCGATTGGGATGGTGGCGATGAGACGCTCGGATTCCGCTGTGTAATCGCCTCCGTAGCTGACCGCCTCACCGGGAAGCAGCTTGTGCAGATGCGAGATCACGGTTTTCAGCTTCATCACGGGCTTGAGGGGCAGCTCGATATAGTCCGAAGGGCGCGCACCGAAGAGCAAAATACCCACACGGACGCCGTCCAGACGGTCGGATGCGCGTCTGACCGCGGCAGCACTGTTGCAGACGTGGTGGAAGGGGATCTGAACGCCGCGTTCCTCCAGACCTCGCCGCACGGCGCGGTAGCGCGCCGCCTGTTGTTCGGTCCTGGTCTCTCCCTCGCCCCCCGGTGCCTCGTCGGCGCGCGAGAAGTGGGTGAACATGCCCTCCAGCCGCAGATGCGACAGACGGTGTACGCGCGAGATTGCCGTGACGGCAGCCGCGATCTCGTCGTCGCTGTGCGCGACGAAACCGATGCGATTCATTCCGGTGTCGATCGCCGCGTGGGCGCGCACAAGGACGTTTGCCTCCTGCGCCGCGGCATCCAACTTGACGGCATAATCCTCGGAGAGCAGGGCTTGAATGATGTTATAACGCGCCAGATGCGTTGCCAGCTTGGTGGGCGTGTAGCCGAGGATGAGAATGTCCGCGCTCTTCCGCTCTCTGTCGCAGACCATGCGCACGGCGACGGCCTCGTCGATGCAGGAGACGGCGAAAAAGTCACAGCCCTCGGAGAGGAGGGTTCGCACACACTCGGGCGCGCCGTGTCCGTATGCCTCTGCCTTTACAACCGCGATCATGCGCGTGCTTGAGTCGGGCGGGCAAAAAGTATCCTTGAGGAGTCGGTAGTTGGAGCGCAGGGCATCGAGATCGATCTCCGCTCGGGTTTTGCACTGCTCCAGGTCGGTCAGGGATGAATAAAGCTTATAGATCCGTTCCGTTTGTACCGCCTCCTTTCGAAATCAATGGATAAAAATTGCGGTTTTCGAGCAAATCCCGCTTTTTTGTCTATTATACCACAATCGGACAAATATTGCAATCCCTTTTGATACATAAAATCTATTTTCTTATCATATCTATAAAAAACCCGTACATTTTGTGCTTTTCGAGAGACAGATTGCCGAAAAAGGAGGATTTTTGTCATGAAACGCGTCATTTATTGCTTTTTGAGTATTGTCGCATGTCTTGTCTTAATTTGCGGTTGTCAGCCGACGCCGCCCAAACGCGCCGCCTTTTTTTCCGTTCCCTTTTGCACCGAGATCGCGGGGGAGATACGGGGAATCGAATTTTCGGCAAAGCTCGTGAGAGAGGCAGGGGAGGGAAGGATTTCGGTCGAATATCTTTCGCCGGATGCATTGGCTTCCGTCACCGTCCAAACCCGCCTTGACGCCGACGGGAGTTTTGGCGAGCGCGTGGCGGTTGCGAAAGAAGGAATGGTAACCGAACTGCCTCTCGCGGCGGCGGAAGGCTTGCTTTTGCCGATGCAAATCCTGCTGACCTGCGCGCAGACCGATGCCGCCACGGTGCAAAAAGAAGAGAACGGATATCGGTTCACCTTCTCGGACGGTACCATTCTTTCGCTGTCTCCGTCGGGGATCCCACAGTCGGTCGTCTCTCCCGACCTCTCCTACCAAATTGTATGGTGGGAATCGCGAATCGGTGACTCGCAACCGTGAGAAGAGGCTTGCCGCGCGAAAAAAATCGGCTGCGCGGAGAGGAAGTTTCGGAAACTGTCTTGCAATCGAAGCGGGATTGTGATATAATATAGAACACGGCTTTTGCCGCCATAAAACAATTTTTCGCAAAAACCTTTTGGGGGAAGTATGAGCATCAAAATCGGCATTTACGGATACGGAAATCTTGGAAAAGGCATCGAAAACGCCATTCGTCAGAACAGGGACATGGAATTGGTCGCCGTCTTTACGCGGCGAGATCCCGCCACCTTGAAGATCGCCACCGAGGGAGTCTCGGTCTGTCACGTCAGCGACGTCGAGAAATACGTCGGCAAGATCGACGTGATGATCCTCTGCGGCGGCAGTGCCACCGATCTTCCGGTTCAGACGCCGATGCTTGCCAAGCAGTTTTGCGTGGTTGACAGCTTTGACACCCACGCGAGCATTCCCGCACATCTTGCCAAGGTCGACGCGGCTGCCAAGGAGGCGAACAAGACCGCGATGATCTCGGTTGGCTGGGATCCGGGCATGTTCTCGCTCAACCGTCTCTACGCGAGCGCGATTCTGCCCGACGGCGAGGACTATACCTTCTGGGGCAGGGGCGTCAGTCAGGGACACTCGGATGCCATTCGCCGCATTGAGGGCGTGGTCGACGCCAAGCAATATACCGTTCCCGTCGAGTCGGCGCTCACGGCGGTTCGAAACGGATCGGCTCCCGTGTTGAGCGCTCGCCAAAAGCATACGCGCGAGTGCTTCGTCGTTGCCGCCGAGGGCGCGGATTTGGCAAGGATCGAAAAGGAAATCAAGGAAATGCCCAACTATTTCGCCGATTACGATACCACGGTGCACTTCATCAGCCGCGAGGAGCTTCTCCGTGACCACGCGGGCATCCCGCACGGCGGCGTTGTGATCCGTTCGGGACGGACGGGCGCGGCGTTGGAAAACCGCCACGTCATCGAATATAAGCTCTCGCTCGATTCCAACCCCGAATTCACCGCCTCCGTCATCGTTGCCTTTGCGCGCGCGACGCATCGGATGTATGTCGAGGGCAACTACGGTTGCAAGACCGTGTTTGATATTCCTCCCGTCTATCTCAGCCCGAAAACCTCCGAAGAGCTTGTCAAGGCGTTGCTTTGAGTCTCTGCGGAAGAATGAATCTCGCACAAACCAAGCCTCCCTTGTGTGGAAAGGGAGGCTTTTTGATCCTTCTGTTAATATGCACAAACTCAATTTTTGTGTACTTGATTTCAGTATATTTTCTGCATTGTATCTCAAAATCATCTTAAAATATCATTATATTAAGTCAATTTGGAGATTGTTATGAGAAACAAAAACAACAAGCATCTCGGAATCGAGATCGATCCGGAGCTGCATTACAAGCTGCATTATATTTCGAAATATTACGGCCGTTCGGCAAACGGTCAGATTCTTTACTTGATCAGACAAGAAATCAAAGCGTTTGAAATGGCAGAGGGGAAGATCGAATTTCCCGCGAAAACAGAGGAAGTCTGATCGTTCTTTCGAGCCGGACGGGTGCTTGTGTTTTTTGCCAAGTGCCCGCGGCTTTTTGCCGATCTTTTGACAAAAAAGGAGATTGTCACGTTGTTATACGAATCCCACGGAATGCAAAATTATTTGCCCGAAAAACGTCATCTTGAGGGCAAGCAGAACCGTTCTTCGCGTGTCCTGCGTGAGCGGATTGCCGTTTTCTCCGCCGGGGCGGATTCCCGTTTGATGGCTTCATACGGGTTGAACGCCTCCGCGGGGCAGACGTTGTTTCAAGTCTTTGATTTCGAGCGCGAAGAGCGTGATTTTTTGGAATCGTCACTCAAGAGCCGCCGCCGTGTGCTGGCAGCGTGTGCGGAAGGGAGCCTCTTGGTGTTCGGTGATTGGATGGCGGACACGGGGCTGCTTTTGGTCTTGCATCTGCCCGAGCCAAAGTCTCTTTTGGCGCGTGTTTTTGCCCTCATGGGACGTGGCGAGATCGCAGTCTCTCCCGGGGAGGAACCGCCGCACGCGAAAGGCTTTGCTCCCGATGACGCGATCGAGCATCTGGCGGAGCTGTTTTATTATCTGGACCGCATTTTCTCGCCCTCCGCAGAGATCGGACTTCCCACCCGAGCGGCTTTGATCGCCGAGCTGATCGGCTGTCGCATTGACCGTGACGCCCTTCCCGCCGCGATCTCCGAATTGCCGTCGGAGAATCAAGGGGGGTTGACCGCATTTTTGTTTTGTGCGCTGCTGACGTTGCGAAACGAGAACGTGTCACTCGCCTCTGTCGGCAATCTTCGATGCTCGCTTTCCTATACCGAAGGAAGCATCGGAAAGAAGGAGACGGCAACGTCGGAGAAAAACGAAGCCTTTGCATGGACAAGGCATCCCGGTTTTGCGCCGTTTGAGATTTTGATTGAAGGCAACACGGTCTCCGTGCGCGCCGATGCAAGGTCGCACGAGGTTGTGGGGAGATTTCATGCCGAGACTTCCACAAGGATTCTGGAACTTTCGATCTCGCTGGATTGGCAATCCGCATCCTGAAAAATCAACGCCCCTCCAAAAGTTAGCAAGAGCTAACAAGCGGAGGGGCGTTTTTCTTGGTTTGTGGTTAGCGACGGCTAACCGCCGAAACTCAACCGTCTTTTTGCGAGAGCGGGGATGGTTCGTCCTTGCCGATGCTGTGGAGTTGACGGAAGACGCGGGGACTGATGCCGTGCGCTTGCACGAATTTGCGCGAGAAATAGAATTGATCACAAAAGCCGAGACGCTCACCGACCTCCTTGACCGACAACGCACGCTCGAGCAGCAAGATCTCGGCGCGCGCCATCAGACAAGTGTCGATATATTTTCCGATCGATTTATCCAGATCCGCCTTGAACGCCTTTTGCAATGCCGCCCTGGAGACGAACAAAGCATCCGCAATCTCCCCGATGCAAAGGTCGGCGCGCAAATGCGCCTCAATATAGGCAAGAGCCGCGCGGGTAACATCCCCAAATTGCTTGATCTCCGTGCGCTCGGGCATCGCCTGTGCAAGTGCGCGCTCCAGCACACCGTAAAGCAACAGCTTCAGCTCCAGCACCGACCGAAGATCTCGCCGATCGCAAAGCTGCATCATACGCGCCGAAAGCCCCTCGTCATCCTCCAGCACCAAACAGGAGCCGATTCCCCCAAAGGCGTCGCTTCCGTCGGGATGCGTCAGATTCAAATGCACAAAGACCTTGTTGAGAGATTTGGGGCAGGAGCAGGAGAAATCAAGCCCCGACGGAACGACGTAGATCTTTCCCGGCGTCAGCTCGACCGTGCGATCTCCAAACGTCAAAAATCCCTTGCCCTCCAAAGGGAAATAGATTCTCGTAAAGGCGGCGCGCAGATGGCGGAAGTTCCAGCCTTGATCCAAAAATCCATGGCTGATCTCGACAAGCTCCATTCGGATTTGTCTTTCTAAATAAAGCAATTCTTCCTTTACCAAAACCTTCATCGTTACAAATCTCCATATTTTACAGATAAAAATGCATGGACTTTGGTTCTATTATATGCTAAAATGACCTTGTTGTCAAGTCCTTGAAAAAAAGAAAAGGAGGCATCCGAAATGCCAAAATATGCAGAGCTTCACGTTCTGACCGAATACACGCCCTTCAACATGGGCTTTGTCATCATCACGAAACATGACCGCGCCATCGTCATTGACGGCGGAACGGGAGGAGAATTGCACAACGTCATCGCGCACGTCGGCGAGCGTCCGATCGCCGCATGGATCATCACGCATCCGCACGGAGACCATCTCGGCGCACTGCTCTACGGCATGCAACGGGAAAAACCGATCATGCGACAGATCGAGCGCTTCATTTGCAATTTCCACACACCCGCCTTCCTGCGCGCCTGCGGCGGTGATGAGGCAGCGAACGTCGAAGCCTTCGAAAGCTACGCCGAGACGCACGGGATTCCCGTTGACCGTCCCGTATGCGGTGACCGTTGGGAGATCGACGGACTCAAGTTCGAATGTCTGTTTTCCAAAAGTGAAAAATACACCGAAAACTACGTCAACGACAGTTCCATGGTCTTTCGCATCACGGGAGAAAAGAGAACCGTTCTCTTCCTCGGCGATCTCGGACCCGCGGCGGGAGAGGAATTGCTCGCAACGCAAGGGAACAATCTGCGCTCCGACGTCGTGCAAATGGCGCATCACGGGCATATGTGCGTGCGCAAAAACGTATATGAAGCCATCGCGCCCAAGATCTGCATCTGGTGTTGTGCCTCCTGGCTCTACAACGAGAGAGACGTGGAGTTCTCGAAGGATATGTACGGTGTGGGAACCACGCGCCGCTGGATGCGCGAGATCGGCGAGCAGACTCACATCGTGACCAAGGACGGCGATCAGATCCTCGAGATCTGATTTCATAAGCGGTTAGCGACAACTAACCGCTTGCTTTTTACAAAAAGACAAAGCAAAAAAGGGAAAGATAAAGGAGAACCGCTATGAGCACTTACGTACGCAAAAAGACTCCCGGAGACACCTCGTGGTTTGTCCGCGACCGATTCGGAATGTTCATTCATTTCGGGCTTTATTCTCTGCCCGCGCGCCACGAATGGATCAAAACGCGCGAATATATCTCCGAGGAAAAATACCAATCCTATTTCAACCACTTCAATCCCGATCTGCTCGATGCCCGCGAGTGGGCGAGAAAGGCAAAGGCGGCGGGCATGAAATACGCCATTCTGACCACCAAGCACCACGAGGGATTCTGCCTGTTTGACACGAAATATACCGATTACAACGTCATGAACACGCCCTACGGCAAGGATATTGTCAGAGAATACGTCGACGCGTTCCGTGCCGAGGGGCTCAAGATCGGCTTCTACTATTCTTTGATCGATTGGCATCATCCCGATTTTCCGATCGACAAGGCGCATCCGCGCCGCAAGGATGCGAACGCCGCCGAGCTCGACCGCGGAAGAGACATGAAGAAATACGCGCAGTATATGCGAGATCAGGTCACCGAGCTTCTGACCAATTACGGCAAAATTGATATCCTTTATTTTGATTTTTCATATCCGGCACACCCCGACGCGCCCGCGTGGATGCAGTTTGGCGGTGCCAAGGGCAAGGAGCAGTGGGAATCCGAGAAGCTGATCGCGCTCATCCGCTCGTTGGCACCCGACATCATCCTCAACGACCGCGCGCAGATCCCGCAGGACATCTGCACGCCAGAGCAGGAGATTTCGCCCAAAATGATGAATTTGGTCGACAAGGAAACGGGAGAGGCTCTGACCTGGGAGGCGTGTCACACCTTCTCGGGCTCGTGGGGCTACAACCGCGACGAGACCTCCTGGAAAACGCCCAAAACCCTGATCGATCTATTGGTGCGCACCGTGGCGAGCGGCGGCAACATGATCATGAACGTCGGTCCGACCTCACGCGGTGACTTCGATGATCGTGCCGACGAAGCCTTGCAGGTCTATGCAAAATGGATGAAGCGCAACAGCCGCTCGATCTACGGCTGTGACAGGGCGGATCCCGAATTCGGAGTCAGCGATGGCGCGTATCTGACGCAAAGCGCGGATGGAAAAAGACTTTACGTCCATCTGCTCGACTGTCCGCACGCGTCGGTCAAGCTGACGGGCTTGGACGGAAAGATCGACTACGCGCAGCTGCTATCGGACGGAAGCGAGCTGACGTGGAAGGAAAACCTCTCCTATTACGATTCCGCGGGAAATTATCTCGGCACTTATCTGACCGTGAATCTGCCGGGCACGGTGTTCAAAATGCTCGACCCCGTGATCGAAATTTTCTTGAAATGATCCCCAAAATCCTTGCAAAAAGGAGTACGAGCATGAAAATCGGCGTTGACATCGGCGGAACGAAATGCGCGGTGATCCTTGGCGACGAATCAGGCATTTACAACAAAATCAAATTGGAAACGAAGAGCTGTCGGGAGACGCTGGACGAGATCGTGCGCGCCATCAAGGAGATCGGCGCGGGCGACGCCATCGGCATCAGCTGCGGAGGTCCCTTGGATTCCGAAAAGGGCTTGATCCTCTCTCCCCCCAACCTGCCCGATTGGAATCGCGTACCGATTACCAAGATCCTTTCCGAAAAATTCGGTGTTCCCGCCTATCTTTGCAACGATGCAAACGCCTGCGCGCTTGCCGAGTGGAAATACGGCGCGGGGCGCGGAACGAAAAACATGATCTTTCTGACCTTTGGAACCGGTCTCGGTGCTGGGCTGATCCTCGACGGAAGGCTGTTTGAGGGGACGAACGGAAACGCGGGCGAGGTCGGGCATATCCGTCTTTGCGAGCACGGACCGGTCGGCTACGGCAAAAAAGGCTCTTTCGAGGGCTTTTGCAGCGGAAACGGTCTGGCGCAGCTTGGAAGGATGCTGGCGCTCGAGCAGTTGCAGAGCGGAAAAACGTTGCCCTACTGCCAAAGTGCCGCCGCGCTTGACGGGATCAACGCGAAAATATTGGCGGAGTATGCGACGAGAGGCGAGCCGATCGCAACAGAGGCTTACCGCATCTGCGGTGAGATGTTGGGGAAGGGGCTTGCCGTTCTGGTGGATCTCCTCAATCCCGAGGCGATCGTGATCGGAAGCGTTTTTCAGCGGGCAGAGCATCTGCTGCGCGCGCCGATGGAGGAAGTATTGGAGCGTGAGGCGCTAAGCTTTTCGCGCGAGGTCTGCCGTGTTTTGCCCGCCGAGTTGGGCGACAGCATCGGTGATTATGCCGCGTTGGCGGTCGCGTTTGGAAGATGATTTTTGGGAGTTTTGTGCGGAGGGAAATTCCTCTGCAAACAAATACAGGCATGAGGTGCATTTATGACGATGGAAGGACTGATCGCGCGGTATCCCGCGCTGGAGAGTTGTAAAAACGAGATCGGGCGCGCGGCGGAGGCAATGCTTTCTGCCTATCGGTCCGGCGGTAAAATTTTGGTTTGCGGCAACGGCGGCTCCTGTGCCGATGCCGACCACATCGTGGGCGAGCTGATGAAGGGCTTTTTGCAAAAAAGATGCATGACGGATGCGCAAAAGGAGCGTTTTCGGGCGGCACTCGAAGACAAAGCCGAGCCGCTCGTCGAGCAGCTTCAGAGAGGGATTCCCGCCATCTCGCTCCCGGCGCAGAGCGCGGTGCTTTCGGCGTTTGCGAACGACGTGGACGCGGAGCTTGTGTATGCGCAAATGGTGTTTGGATATGCCAAAGAGGGAGATCTTTTTCTCGGGCTTTCGACCTCGGGCAACGCGGGGAACGTGGTTGCGGCGGCAAGGGTGGCAAAGGCGATGGGGCTTCGCACCCTCGCATTGACGGGCGAGCGTGAGAGCGCACTCTCGGAGATCTGCGACGTCACCGTCCGCGTTCCCGAGTGTGAAACCTTTCGGGTGCAGGAGCTGCATCTGCCTGTCTATCACTATCTCTGCGCGTGGGTGGAGGAGTCGCTGTTCGGATAAAAATCAATGCATCTGCAAAGGGGGAGTTTTCGAAAAACTCCCCCTTTAAAACACGTTCCGACTTTCCACAGGGGCAAGTTTCAAAAAACGCGGAAAAACGGCAGAACAATCGGGTTTTTCACAGTTTCCACAGGTTTTTTCACAGGCTTGTGGAAGATGTGAAAAGTCGGTGAAAAAGGTGCGTTTTTCTTCTGTTTTGTCCGAATTTGCCGCGAATCTTTGCCGAAAGCCGCGAAAGATGCAAAAAAGTCCACGAACCGTGGACTTTTTGCAACCTGCGGTTGAGTCGGATTCATGAAAAGGTTATTGACTTCTTATCGTATTTATGATATACTGTTGATACCGCAATTTGGCAATTCTGTGAAAAAAGGAGAATGATTATGGAAGAAAAGGATTACTCGTTTGAAGAAGAGAAAGATCCCGTGACCGAAGAGAACGAAAGCACTCCGATCGCGGAAGAACCCTCGTCGGAGCCGACCGAGGAAATGCCGACTCCGCCCGCCAAGAAGCTGAAAAGACGCCGTTGGGTTCTCCCCGTCGTCCTCGGCGCACTTCTCACCGCGGCGGCACTGGTGACGCTGTTTTTGTTCGCGCCGATCGCGCTGGTGGATCCCTTCCAAAACACCTTTGAAGAGATCTTTTTCGACACGGAAGAGCTTCGGTCTTTGATGAACGCCTACGAAAGCAAGGGCGAGAAGGTCGAGATGGAGCTCTTTATTCCCGCCGAGCTTTCGGATTTGGCTCAAGACGTTTCGGTGAAGCTCGACGGCGTGACGGTTGGCAAAGGAAAGGATGAGAGAACCTCGCTGACGCTGACGCTTGCCTCCAAAAAGAACGACGCGACCTACAATCTCTATGTTGACGATGATATCATCGCTCTCGGGGGGCTCTCGAACGAAGAGGACACCTTTGTGAGCCTGCCGCGCAAGAATATTGAGAAAAAGGCAAACGGTTCGGTTTTCTCTCCTTACGGAGACAGTTTTTACAAGTTTGAGAAGAAAGAGGACTATCGGGAATTTCTCGATCTTTTGGAGCTGTTCAGCACCGATTTGTCCTCCGACGAGGACGCGGCGGTCAGGGCTGCGATCGAGCGGATTTTGGATGTGATCGAGGAGGAGATCGAAACCGAGAGCAAGATCTCTTTTGCGGAGGGACGCTTCGCGCTTTCCAAAACCGTGACCTATTCGCTTGATTCGGCTGCGATCAATCGGATCTTGGATGTGATCATCTACGAGGCCGAGCACAACCGAGCGTTGAATCGAATGGTTTCTTCCTCCGACGGTTCGGAAAACGAGAGGACGCTTGCCGATCTTTGCGACGCGCTGAAGGTGCAGCTGAAAAGACCTTCGATCACCTTTTCTTATACCGTTGTCGGCGGCAAACTGACCGAAATCACGCTTGGCACCAGAGTCAAGAACGAAGATGACAAATATGACAAGACCGAGCTTTCTGTCGCGTTTTTCTATGAAAAAGAGAATCTTGGCTTTGATTTCGAGGTGATCAACTCCAATGACTGGGAGGACGGCAGCCTTGTGCAGATTGAAAGAGGTATTTATCGCAAGATGAGATACCGCGGCGAAACAGTGGTGACGCTGACGACCAACGGCAAAGAGCTGATCGACGGAACGGTGGATTCGGACTCCAAGAGTTCGTCCAAGCTTGTCCTCACCTACGAGGATTCCGGCAATTGGCTCTTGGAGCTGAGTTCGGAGGACGACACGATCGAGATTGCCGGCACGTTGGTGCTGGATACGAAGAAGGAAAGCCTCACCTTCACGCTGGATAAATATTTTGTGGGAGAAGAGGGCACAAAAGCAGATCTGTTCACCCTTTCCGTTGGAACACCCAAAGCGGGAACGCAGATCACCCGCCCCGGTCACAAGTCGATTTTTGAGATGGACGAGGCGGCGTTCGAAGAATTCTTCCGGAGCATTTCGCTCAAAAAGCCGCTTGTTGTCATCGACAATTGGTTGGGCAGGGCGGTGTTCCAAAACAGCGTGACGATGACGGTTGACGGTGCGCCGATCTGGAACGCCGAGGCTTTTGAGACAGAGGCGAACGCTTACCAAGCGGCATATTTGAAGTCGCTGGATTGGCTGCAGATCCCGTCCTATTACATCTATAGCGAGGAACATGACGTTTACGTTTTGTTGAGTGGATACCGCATGGATTTCACCTATGAATTGACCTCTGAGCAAAAAGGCACCTTCAAGGAAGCCGAGTTGAAAGACGGAACCATTCAAATCAAAAAATAACCGTTGCAACCAAATCGGGGGAGCCGTTTCTGACGGCTCCCCCTTTTCGCTCCTCCGTCTGCCGAAGCAGCCCGGGCGAGCGATCGACGCTCCCGCTTCAAACGGAAGCTGACAGGAATTGGCGTTTGCTGTTGGGAAAATGGGCGGAGATGTCGCGCTCGGACACCGCGCAGGAGATATCGTCGATGCTGCACAGCGTGTTCATACAAGGAGCACCGAGCTTTTCCGAATCGAGCATCAGCACGCTTTTCCGAGAACGCGAGATCATCACCCGACGAACCGCGTTTTCGGCGATGGCGTTGTCGGTCAGCAGCCCGTCCGGCGTCAGAGTCCTGACCGAGAAAAAGCAGATATCGGCATTGAAGGCGCGCAGAAAATCCTCCGCGTAGCTGCCGACGTAAGCGTAAGTATTTGTGGCGATCTCACCGCCCGTGACAAACAGTCTGACGTTTGATTTGTCGAGGATCATCGCGGCCTTGGCACTGTTCGTGATGATCACCAGAGACTTTTTCTCGGAGATCACGCTCAGCAGTGCCTGCGCGGTGGAAGAACCGTCGACCATCACGGTATCACCGGCGTTGATCAAAGAAAGGCACTTTTTTCCGATTTGGAGCTTTGCCTCGGAATGCTCGCGCTCGCGGAAGGATTGCGGCAGATTTTCCCCGAGCGCGCTACGGTGCGCGGCGCCGCCGTGGGTGCGGATGATTTTTCCCGCGCTGTTCAGAGCGGCGAGGTCGCGTCTCATGGTTGGCTCGCTCACAAACAGCGCGCGGCACAGCTCCGCCACGGTAGCCTCCCGATTTTTTTGCAGGTATTCCAATATGAACTGTTCCCGTTCGTTGTGTGGCATTTTGAACCTCCGATTGATCATTTGAAGCATAAAATTCGGTCGAATTATCATTTTTTGAGCGATTCGATCAAAAAACGGTCGCATTGTTGACAAAAACGATCAAACGTATTATAACATAAGTATCACGAAAATGCAACACACGGGAGAAAAAATCATGCCGAAAATCAATCTTGATTGGAAAACAGCCGAATGTTTTATCACGGACGCCTTCGTCTCTGCGGGCGTGCCGAGAGAGGATGCGAGGATCTGCGCCGACGTGCTGCTTGAAAGCGACCGACGCGGAATCGAATCTCACGGATGCAACCGCTTCAAGCCGATCTATATCGATCGCATCAAGGCGGGGATCCAGCAGCCCGTAACCGATTTTGAGATCGTGAAGGAAACCCCCACGACGGCGGTTGTCGACGGACATCACGGCATGGGTCAGGTCATCGGCTACAAGGCGATGAACATGGCGATCGAGAAGGCGAAGCAATACGGATTGGGAATGGTCGCGGTGCGCAATTCCTGTCACTACGGCATCGCGGGATATTACGCGACGATGGCGACCGAGGCGGGATGCATCGGTATGACGGGAACAAACGCGCGTCCCTCCGTCGCGCCCACGTTTGGTGTGGAGGGAATGTTTGGCACGAACCCCTACACCGTCGGTATCCCAACCGACGAGGATTTTGATTTTATCTTTGACTGCGCCACCTCCATCACGCAGAACGGCAAGGTCGAATACTACGAGAGGATCGGCGAGCCGGTCCACCCCGGAACGATCATAGACAGCGACGGAAACGCCGTGGAGGGAGATGCCGGCGTGGCACTCAAAAAGATCCGAAACGGCAGCGCCGCGCTCACGACGCTGGGTGGAATCGGCGAGGCGTTGGGGGGCTACAAGGGCTACGGCTTTGCTCTCATCGTGGAAATGCTCTCGGCAGTGCTTCAGGACGGTATGTACGGAAAGGACCTCGACGGCAAGGATGAGAACGGCAACCCCCGTCCGTATCATCTCGGACACTTCTTTATCGCGATCGACACCGAACATTTCATGGGTGAGGAGATCTGCCGCAAGAAGGCGGGGGATATTCTCCGCGCGGTCCGCGCGTCCAAGAAGGCACCCGGTGCCGAGCGCATCTATACGGCGGGCGAGAAGGAATACGAAATTTGGCTTTCCCGCAAGGAAAGCGGCGTGCCGATCAACGAATCGGTACAACGGGAAATGATCAAGGTGCGCGACGAATACGGATTGCATGGCTACGTATTCCCGTGGGAACAGTGAGGAAACACGAATGAACTGTGCAGAAGAATCGCTCAAAAAGCATTATGAATGGAAGGGAAAGATCGAGGTGGTCTCGCGTTGCCCTGTCAATGACCGAAACGATCTCTCGCTTGCCTACACGCCCGGCGTTGCCGCGCCCTGCCTGGAAATCGAAAAAGATCCCGAAAAATCATTCGAGCTGACGCGCCGCGGCAATCTGGTCGCGGTGGTCACCGACGGAACGGCGGTACTCGGGCTGGGAGACATCGGTCCCGAGGCGGGAATGCCCGTGATGGAGGGGAAGTGCGCGCTCTTCAAGAGCTTTGCCGACGTCGACGCCTTTCCGCTCTGCATCCGCTCCAAGGACGTGGACGAGATCGTGCGCACGGTCTATCTGCTTTCGGGCAGCTTTGGCGGCATCAACCTCGAGGACATCAGCGCGCCGAGATGCTTCGAGATCGAGCGGAAGCTCAAGGAGATCTGTGATATTCCCGTATTTCACGACGATCAGCACGGTACGGCGATCGTGGTTGCCGCCGCGCTCATCAACGCGCTCAAGGTGGTCAAAAAAGAGATCGGAAGCGTCAAGGTCGTCATCAACGGTGCCGGCTCTGCCGGCTGTGCGATCGGAAGGCATCTGCTGAACATGGGCGTGACCGACCTGACGATGGTCGACCGCTTCGGCATTCTCTGCCGTGGAGACGAGCGGCTGAACGCCGCACACGCCGAGATCGCCGCTCTGACCAATCCCCGCCTGATGCGGGGAAGTCTTGCCGACGCGATGAGGGGGGTCGACGTTTTCATCGGCGTCTCCGCGCCGGGGGTGGTGAGCGAGGAGATGGTTGCCTCGATGAATCGCGACGCCATCGTTTTTTCCATGGCGAATCCCACCCCCGAGATCATGCCCGACCAAGCACTTCGTGCAGGCGCGCGCGTGGTTGGCACGGGACGCTCGGATTTTCCCAATCAGATCAACAACGTGCTGGCGTTTCCCGGCATCTTCCGCGGCGCGCTTGATTGCCGCGCGCGTTGCATCAACGAGGAAATGAAGGTCGCGACCTCTCTCGCGCTTGCATCGCTCATTCCCGACGGAGAGCTTTGCGAAGAAAACGTCATTCCCTCCGCGCTGGATCGCCGCGTTGCCTCCGTCGTCGCAGCCGCCGTGATCAAGGCGGCAAAAGAGACGGGTGTGGCACGGTTGTAAGGATGCTTTTTCTGCGATCCTTTCACACCGTTTTGAATTTTGAATATGAAAAAAGAACGCGTTTCCCAAAATCGGGAACGCGTTCTTTTTCAGAGATCATTGATTGATTTCACGCAACACGAAATCGAGCGATCCGACCGCGTCTGGAAGGGTTGCGCGCTCGATCCGCTCTCCGCGAGCGGCACGGTCACAGAAATAGAACAGCTCGTTATAATATCCGCCCAGATCGGAAATGTTGCCGCCCGTGTAGCCATCGCCGTCGAGGAGCTTTTTCTCGATCTTGATTTCGTGTGCGCCGTTCTTGTCATAGCACATCAGGCCCGCGCCCGCATTTTCCACGGTTGCCTTTTCAAAGGCGACGCGGAAGGTCGCGGTGAAGGGGTAGCTTTCGGGAAGCCCCCACGTGCCCTCCACGCTGACGACGAAATCGGGATAGTTCATCAGGGTGCAGACGTAATCGTTGGTGTTGCCCAGGGTGTTTTTTGCGGACGAGAAGGACAGCGGCACTCCGAAGACCGAAAGAACGTAATCGATGTCGTGGATATGCAGATCCTGACCCGCGCCTCCCGAGCGACGGGCATCCAGCAGCCAATCCTCCCAGCCCCAGCCGGGAACGGGAGAGAGACGGCGGAAGTTTGCGTGGATCACCTTGCCATAGGTGCCTGCCCGAACGATCTTTGCCAGCTCGACGTATTCGTCCCAGAAGCGGATCACCTGACCGACCTGCACGTTGACGCCGTTTGCCTCGGCAGCCTCGATCAGAGCCTTGCCCTCTTCAAGCGTGAGTGCGACGGGCTTTTCGATGAACAGATATTTCACCTTTTTCATGGCGAGCAGGGCATGCTCGGCGTGCAGATAGGTGGGGAGGCAGATGTCGATCGCGTCGACGTCGGCATTCTCGATCAGAGCCATTCCGGTTTCATAGATCTCCGCGCCCGAAAGTGCTGCCAGCTGCTCCGCCTTCTCGCGACGAAGGTCGGCAACGGCGGTGACCTGAACGCCCTCAATATTTTGATAGCAATTGGCGTGCATGCTTCCCATGAAGCCGCAGCCGATCAATCCGATTTTCAGCATGTCTTATTTCCTCCCCAAAATTCTGTCCATCGAGTGGGACGTGTTGTAAATGATCGCTTCGGTGTGATAACGGTAATTGGGAATCATTTCGGCGGAAACCCAGCCGTCGTAGCCGACCTCGTTCAATGCGCGCATGACGGCGGGGTAATCGACGTCGCCTGCCAGAAGATCGACGAAGCCGTGCAGACCGCCCGCGGCGATGCGGTAGTCCTTGAAATGTACCTTCTTGATGCGGTTGCCGAGAATTTTGATCCAATGCTCGGGGTGACCGTTGAACAGCACGTTTCCAACGTCAAAATAGCTGCCGACGAAGGGGCTGTCGATCTGATCGATAAAGCCGCGCATCTCGAGCGGAGAGGTCAGGAACTGGTTCCAGACGTTTTCAATGCCGATATTGACCTCCAACGCCTCGGCGTCCTCCTTCAGCTCGTACAGCGCCTCCAGAGCTCTTTGGTACGCGCTCTCGTAGTCGACCACCTTTCCGGGCGCGGCAAACTCGGCGTGAACCGATCCGGGGACAACCAAAATGGTGTCACAGCCCAGGATCTTTGCGGTTTCCAGGTGCTTTTTTACGATATCCTTTGCCACTTGTCGCTCCGCGGGGAGATCGTCGGTCAGCCAATGATCCCAATAAAGTCCCGTCGCGATGCTGTAAAGCTCGATGCCATTGTTTTTCGCGGTCTCTTTGACCTGCAGCAGATCCTTTTCGGTGCTTTTCAGGCTGACCTCGCCCTCTGCAAGCAAGCCAACCTCCACGCCTTCAAAGCCCGCGTCCTTTGCAAGCGCAAAGTTTTTTGCGAGCGGCTGATCGGGAAACGACCAGATGTTGATGCCTTTTTTCATATCGAAACTCCTCTTTCAAATCAAATTTCGTTCCAAGCGGCGCACGCTACTCCTTGGAAGTTGATTTTATTTTATCAAAAAAAGACTTGCATTGGAATTCGAAATCGGGTATAATATTTATAAAAACAGCCAAAGGAGTGATTTGATGTCGGATAAATTTATAAGGCATGAATTTGAGCGTGTGATCAACGTCGAAAAGCTGATTACCATTTTCTATATGGAATTTTCCAAGGATTTCGTTTTCGAGGGAGAGAGCCATGACTTTTGGGAGATGGTGTATATTGACCGCGGCGAGATCATTTGCACAGCCGACAGCCGACAGTTCGTTCTGAAGGGCGGAGAGCTGACCTTTCACAAGCCGGGCGAATTTCACGCCATTCGCTCCAACGGAACCGTCGCACCCAACGTCTCGACCATGACCTTTGAATCGACCGATCCCGCCATGCGCGATTTTGAAGAAAAGATCATCCGCCTGTCCCCCGAAGAAAAGACGCTTCTGTCGATGCTGTTTCGCGAGGGTCTCTCGGCGTATCAGATGGTGGACAAGCGCAACCCCTTGCTCCAGAAATTGAAAAAGCTCGATGATGCACCCTTCGGCAGCAGTCAGATGACGAAGAATTTGTTGGAGATCTTTCTGATCACGCTGCACCGCAACACCGACGTTCTGCCAAAGCAGAGCCGTTATCACTACAAAGTGAACGGCGTGAGCGTCCCCGCGCAGGTGAAGGAGCTGCTTGATTTCCTGGATGCATCGGTCTATGAAAAGCTGACGGTTGGAGAGATCGCCTCCCAAATGGGAAAAAGCATCAGCACGGTGAAGGCGCTTTTTGCAAGCTACCAAGCCGGCGGCATCATGCGATACCTCAATCAGCTGAAGATCGAGGAAGCCAAAAAGCTGATCCGCGAGGGCATCTATAATTTTACGCAGATTGCCGAGCTGCTTCAGTTCGATACCCCGCAATATTTTTCCATCTCCTTCAAGCGCTTCGTCAACATGTCTCCGCAAGAATACAAAAAGTCGATCCTGCACTGACGTTGCAAATGCCTTTTTTGCCTTCGGCGACCAGAGAAACTTTTTGAAAAAAGTTTCTCTGGACTCTTCAAAAACTTTTATTGCATGGGTATAAAGGTATGTTTTCACCCCTGCGCTCGACCATTCAATAGCTCCCGCGGCTGTTTTGGTAC
>JAFWYJ010000020.1 GCA_017517745.1 Clostridia bacterium
TCAGGTAGCCGCAAACTGCGGGCAGATAATCTGCCACGCCTGCGGTGGAAGCGTGTGCACGGTGAGCCGTACCGAACGCGTCGTTGACGAACAGACCGCCCTCGCCTGCGAGGTCAGCCAGAGCCTTGGCAAACGCGGGATCGTTCTTGGTCTCGCGCGCGTCGAAGCGAACGTTTTCGATCAGCACACAGGTGCCGTTTTCCATTGCGGCGATCTTCGCCTTTGCATCGTCACCGATGATGTCGGATGCGAACGCAACCTTGCCGCCGAGAGCCTGATTGAGGCGGTCGGCAACGGGCTTGAGCGAGAATTTCACGGGATCGTTTGCAAGAGCCTTTGCCTTGAGCTCTGCCGTAGCAGCCTCACGCTCAGCCTCGGGAAGCGCGTCAACCTTCTTCTGCTCCTTCTTGTCAAGCTTGAAGTTTGCGGAGAAGATGGCGTGGGGCTTGCCCATGTGAGAGGAGAGGATCACCTTCGCGCCCTTGTCCATCAGATACTTGATGGTGGGAAGTGCGCCGACGATTCTCTTGTCGGAGGTGATCACGCCGTCCTTCATGGGTACGTTGAAGTCGCAACGGACAAATACTTTTTGTCCCGCGGAGATCACAACGTCTTCAATGGATTTCTTATTGTAGGTCATGTTTTTCGATTCCTTTCCAATAAAATTACTTTTGAAAAAATTCCATACGTATATATCATAACACAAAAAAAACAAATTATCAATAGGAATTTGTGAAAAAATTGGCAATTTCCGTTTTTTTGTAAAAAAATCCAAAACCAATGCGATTTGATCTTCAAATTTTGATTTGTCGCACACTTTGTTCGCACAAGCCTTGTAGGGGGCGATTCACGAATCGCCCGCCGAAACCTGATCAATCAATCGGGCGATTCATGAATCGCCCCTACACGATTTCGTTCATTTGTTCGTTGAAATGAGACACCTATAAATCCCAATTTTGCGCACCCTTTCCGTGGGCAAAACAAATATAAAAGCTGTTTTGGGTGGTGGTACCAAAACAGCCGCGGGAGCTATTGAATGGTCGAGCGCAGGGGTGAAAACATACCTTTATACCCATGCAATAAAAGTTTTTGAAGAGTCCAGAGAAACTTTTTTCAAAAAGTTTCTCTGGTCGCCGAAGGCAAAAAAAGGACGTGGGGAAACTTTTCTCAAAAAGTTTCCCCACAATCGCGTCCCTCACAAAACGCGTCCTCCCCTTCGTGAAAATTGGTTGGTTTAGGTAGTCAATCCGGCGAATTGATTTTGATAGAGTTTGAAATACTCACCGCCTTGGGCGAGGAGGGTGTCGTGATCCCCTGCTTCGGCGACTTTGCCGTCACGAAGAACCACGATCAGGTCGGCATCGCGGATGGTCGAGAGGCGGTGCGCGATGATCAGGGAGGTACGGTTCTTCATCAGGGCGACCATGGCTTGTTGAATCTGCATTTCGGTGCGCGTGTCGACGTTGGAGGTCGCCTCGTCCAAGATGAGGATCTTGGGATCGGCAAGCACGGCGCGCGCAATGGCGAGAAGCTGTCGCTGCCCTTGCGAAAGATTGGAGCCCGCCTCGGCAAGCAAGGTGTCGTAGCCCTCGGGCAAGCGCTCGATGAACTCGTCCGCCATCGCCGTGGCGGTGGCCGCTCGCATCTGCTCGTCGGTCGCCTCGGGGTGTCCGTATTTGATATTATTCCGAATGGTATCCGAGAAGAGGACGGTGTCCTGCAGTACGATGGCGATCGCGCGGCGGAGCGTCGATTTGGGGATCTCGGAGATATCTACCCCATCCACGGTAATCCTGCCGCCGTCCAGCTCGTAGAAGCGCGTGAGCAGATTGACCACGGTGGTCTTTCCCGAGCCGGTCGCGCCGACGATGGCGATCTTTTCTCCGGGGCGCACGTGCAGATCAAAGTCCTTCAAAACCGGCTCGTCGGGGACGTATGCAAACTGCACGTTCTCAAAGGCAATCTCACCGCGCATGTCCTCGATCGATATTTCGCGCGTCCCCTCGTCGATCTCCTCGGGGCTGTCCAGAATTTCAAAGATGCGCTCCGCACCGGCGAGAGCCGTCAGAATACTCGAATACTGATTGGCGATCTGATTGATGGGGCGTGTGAATTTTTTGGAATACTGAAGCATCGCCTGAATGCTTCCGATGCTGATGCCTCCCCGTCCCGTCAGAACCATCCAGCCTCCCGTGGCGGCGATCAGCACGTATTGCAGGTTGCCGATGAAATTCATGATCGGACCCATGATCGAGCCCCAAACTCTGGCACTGACGGCGCAGGTACGCAGCTGCGCGGAAAGCTCGCCAAAGGTCTCAACCGATGCCGCCTCCTTGCCGTAGGCAACCACGGTTTTGTAGGAGGTCACGGTCTCCTCCACCTGTCCGTTGATCTGCCCGAGCAGCTTTTGACGGCGAACGAAATATTTCCGCATAAACTTGCCAAGCTTGGAGGAAACGAGGATCGAGATCGGAATGGTAACGATCGCGATCAACGTCATCATCGGGCTGTAATAGAGCATCATAACAAGCGCGCCGACCAACGTCAGCACACAAGAGAAGAGCGACGTGATGGATTGCGAGACGGCGTTGGAGATGTTCTCCACGTCGTTTGACATACGGGACATAATGTCTCCGTGTCTGTGGGTGTCGGTGTAGCGAATCGGCAAACGCGAAATCTTTCGGAAGAGATCGTTTCGCATCTCGCGCACGGTTCTCTGCGACAAATATGCCGCAAGAATCCCCTGAAAATAGGAAAGCACCGCACAGCAGACGAAGATGATCCCCATCCAAATCAAATTCTCCTTCATTGCCGACATGTTCACGGTCAACTTTCCGGTTTCCTCATTCTTGAAAATCGTGTCGATGGCAAGCTTTTGGAAGGCAGGTCCGCTCAACTCTGCCGCCGTCACCAAAAGCATGATGACGATCAGGGCGATCAGGATCGTCTTGCTCCGTCCGATGTAACGCAACAGCCTCCCCAGCGTCTCTTTGGTGTGTCTGGGCTTTTCGGCGTTCATCCGCGCCGACATCGGCCCGCCGCCGCGACGCGGACCGATCGGGATCATGGGCGGCGTGGCATTGCTTGCAGGTCTGTTTTCACGGTTCATCTTGCCACACCCCCTTCCACGCTCTGCTTGGTCTGCGAGCTGTAGATATCACGGTAGGTCCGGCTGATTCGCATCAGCTCGTCGTGCGGCGCGCATGCCGTCACGGTGCCGTTTTCGATCACGGCGATCCGATCGGCATTCCGAACGCTCGCGATGCGTTGGGCGATCATGATGACCGTCGTATCCTTCAATCTCTCGCGCAACGCCTTTTGCAGCTTTGCCTCGGTTGCAAGGTCAAGCGCCGAGGTCGCGTCGTCCAAAATCAAAATTTCGGGCTTTCTCGTCAGGGCGCGAGCGATCGAGAGGCGCTGCTTCTGTCCGCCGGAAAGAGAGGTACCCTTTTCGGCAATCCTCGTATCGTAGCCTTCTGCGAAGCCGCGAATGAATTCATCCGCCTGCGCCGCCGTTGCCGCGTCCGTAATCTCCTCTTGCGAGGCGTTGGGATCTCCCCAGCGAATGTTCCCTTCCACCGTGTCCGAGAACAGTTCGCTCTTCTGCATCACGTAGCCAATGCGGCCGCGCAACGCTTCCAAGGAATATTCCTCGATCGGAACGCCGTTGATCAGCACGCTTCCCTCGGTCGCGTCGTAAAAGCGCGGAATGAGATTGACCAGAGAGGTCTTTCCACAGCCGGTCGCGCCGATGATGGCAAAGGTCTCGCCGCGGCGGATCTTCAGATCGACGTCATGAAGCACCGGGCGTCCAGCCGCGGTGGGATAGCGGAAGGATACGCCCCGCATCTCCACGGCAATCTCACCCGTCTCCTCCGTCGGAAGCACACCAGCTTCCCCACCCACGATCACGGGTTCGGTCTCAAGCACTTCGACAATCCGCTTTCCGGATGCCAGCGCACGAGACACCGATTGGAACATCATGGTCACCATCATGATCGAGGTCACCACCTGCGTCACGTAGGTGATGCCCGCCATCACGGTACCCGTCGTCATACCGCTCGCGCCCGCGTCGATCTGCAAGGCACCGATCAAGATCAAGAAAATGATCGCGCCCTGCTGAATCACGGTCAGCACGGGTGTGACGATCGCCATCAGCTTGAGCACGCGGAAATTGACCTCGCAAAGCTCGTTGTTCGCCGTCTCAAAACGATCGTATTCGTGCGCCTCGCAGACGTATGCCTTGACAACGCGCGCCCCGCTGACGTTCTCCTGCACCACCGAATTGACACGGTCAAGCTTTTTCTGAATCGCCGAATACATCGGGATCGCGCGACTCAGCACCACGATCAGCGTGCCGAGAAGGATCGGCAGAGACAGAAGCAGAACGATGCCGAAGTTCACGTTCAAAAGGATCAGCATCACCGTGCCGCCGAAGAAAAACATGGGCGCGCGGACAAACATCCGCAACAGATGCTCGACGAACTCGACCATCATCGAAATGTCGTTTGTCATGCGCGTGACGAGCGATCCGGTGGTGAAGCGGTCGGTCTGCTCGATCGAGAGCGACATCACGCGGCGGTAGGCGTCACAGCGCAGATCGTTTCCAAAGCTCTGCGCGGCACGCGAGGCGGTATAGGCACAGAGTATGCCAAAGAAACCGCCCACCAGCGTGATCAGAAGCATCAGGACGCCAAAGGTCAGAATGATTTGCATCTGGGTATAGGACTGCCCCCAGATCAGCGACATGATTCCCGCCGCCAATCCGCCGTCCGCGGCAATTGCAGAGAGTCCGTCCGCCTCAATGCCGTAGTCCACGATGTAGGACATCAAAAACGGCAAGCAAAGATCCGCCAGCACCTCGCCCATCATCAAAAGCGGCGAAATCACGGCGAAAAAGCGATAAGGCTTCATGTATCGAAACAATTTTTTCAAAGCCAAAATTCCTTTCCGTCAAAAAATATGGAAAATTTTTCTTCGCGTCATTTGCGTATGCTTTGCGCATCTGCGGGCAAAATATTGTCACGCATCCGTGCCAAAAATTGCAAAAGCAGCGCGGACTCTTCCTCATCAAAGCCACGCATCAGCTCGGCATCCAAAGAACTCAGCTGCTCGCAGACGGATCGAATGTAGGCTCGCCCTTTTTCGGTCAGAAACACTCGGCTCACGCGCAGATCCATCTCGTCCTGCCGCCGCAGGATCAGCGCCTCTTCCTCCATCTTCTTCAATGCCACGCTGACCGTGGGTGCCTTGAGATGGGTCTTGTGTACCAGCTCCAACTGACTGCATCCGTCGGCGCGCGAAAGCACCCGCATGATCTGTTGCGCGCTTTCCTGAGACATCACGCCGCCTCCAAGATCATATTCTCGCATCCGCGCGTGAAAGAGACGCGCGATCTGATTGACCAGCATCGGTGGGTTCAACGGTGGAAGTCCACAACCGCAGCTCTCGTTTTCTTCTCTTTTCATAGCCTCTCCTCATTTAATTAGTTTACTAATAAATTATATATCAAAACCTCTGAAAAGTCAACAAAAAAATGCGATTTTCAAAGAAATTCTCTCGCCGCGATCACCCTTGGCAAAATTGCATGACATGGTCATAATTGTTACTTATGAAAGCTCCGCCAACGGTGCAAATTAGTATCAGCAAATCAACGGCGGCATCGCCTTCGCAATCCTCCGTTTTGCCAAAAAACAACACATGGGCAACCGTGAAAAACGGTTGCCCTCATGATAGAAAGGTTCGCACAATGAAGAAAATTCGAATTTGGAAGCTCCTGTGCTGCTTTTTGCTGATGCTGACGATCGCCGTTACCGCCACGGCACCCGCAGCGGGGCAAAGCATTGCCGAAAAGGAGAGCAACGCCCCCTGCGTTGCGGCATTTGCCATGCGTAAAAAATCAGTCGCCACCCCGCTCCCCCTCACCCCGCACAACAGCCACAGCACCACCATTCCCCGCGAGGCGTTGGAGGGACTTCTGCTCTATCCCGGCGGAATGCCGTTCGGTGTCAAATTCCTCACCGAGGGCGTGACGGTGGTCGGCATTTGCGACGTGGAAGGAAAGAACGGTACGGTCAATCCCGCGACAGAGGCGGGACTGCGACAGAAGGATATGATCCTCGCGGTCAACGGCGCGCCTCTCGCAGGCGCGGCACAGCTCACCGAGCTGATCGAGGGCTGTGACGGACAGGCCCTGCAACTCCATTGTAAAAGAGGAAAAAACGAGTTTGACGTCACGCTCACCCCCGCATGGTGTCCTGCCGAATCGCGATATAAAACAGGCATCTGGGTACGCGACAGCGGCGCGGGCATCGGAACCGTCACCTTCATCCTCCCCGACACAGGTGCGTTCGGCGGCCTCGGCCACGGCATTTGCGACTCCGAGAGTGGCGAGCTGATCATGATGAAGCGCGGCAGCGTTTCCGACGTCACGATCAGCTCGGTCATCCGCGGCGAGGCGGGCGCGCCGGGAGAATTGAAGGGTTATTTCAACGCGGGCAAGGTCGGCGCTCTGCTCGGCAACTCGAACTGCGGTGTCTGGGGCGTCTTTTCCGAGGTGCCCGAAACCGCCCTCGAACCCATGCCGGTCGCTCTGCGCGAGGAGCTGGAGGAGGGCGACGCTTATATCCTCTCCACCCTCGACTCCAACAAGATCGAGCGCTACGACGTCAAGATTTCGAATATCAACCGCGACGCCGCGGGTCCCAAATGCTTCACCGTCACGGTCACAGATCCCGACCTCATCGCCGTCTCGGGCGGTATCGTGCAAGGCATGAGCGGCTCGCCCATCATCCAGAACGGCAAGCTCGTCGGAGCGGTTACGCACGTTCTTATCAATGATCCGACGACGGGCTACGGAATTTTCATTGAAAATATGCTCACCTCGGTCCAAATTCCCATGGCACGAGTGTCTTAATCCTAAAATGTAGGGACCGGCGTCCCCGACGGTCTGTAAAACGCAAAATGAAATAAAAAAGTTGTCCCCAACGTCACACGCTCCGCGAGTGCATCATATTGGGGACAACCTTTTGTTGTCTACGAAAAAAACCATAATTTTATCAATTCAACAACCGCCGCAATACTCGCAAGCCAAAGGATTACAATGACAAACCACCAAAAGAACGAAAGGAATTTGCTCGATTTCACATCGCTGCAATGCACGATATTTAAAACGTAGAAGGCAAATGCGAAGAAGAAATAGGTCATTCCCAATACAAGCACTATGGCTTTGTTTAAGGTCGAACAAATCAGAAATCCGTCAAATTCAATCGGTTCAATCGACGTTTCCGGCCCCCAAATCAAGAAAGCACACGAAAAGACAAGCACGAGCAACCAAGCGACGTAGAAGCAAATGCCGTGAACCGTCATTTTGCTTCGGTATGCTTTTTTGTTATCATTATGACCGCCGAAGGGATCGGATTGCCAAATCAAGAGCTTTTGCAGCTTGTCGTTTTTGATATTGACATGGCGCTTGAAAAGCATTTCATGGTGGTATGCGGAATTCAGTCTTGAAACGACTATCCCTGCAACCAATATAAAAACAAAATCAAAATAATACCACATTTTCGTTTATGTATCCTCGTTGCCGTCGAGAAAAAGTTTGGTTCTTTTTGAATAAACAACCGTTCCATACGTATCCTCGGAATCAAAAGCACCTTTGCCACCCCATACCGTAGTTCCATCCGCAAGCTCGATATATGATCCACTCCTCAGTTTGTAATGGAACGTGATTTCTCCGGTATAGACAACGTAATCCTTCTTTACGTAATCGATCCATCCCGGCACGATGCCGAAAAACAAAAGCAGACCCGCACAGCATATTGACAGCACCAAAATAAAAATATCGAAAATCATGTTTCCTCTGTTGCGTTTTCTCCTACGCTTGTTTTGACGCTCAATTTTATCCAGTTGCTTTCGGGCTGCTTCGTCATGTTTGGCTTTCTCTTTGAGCGCCTTTATGCGCTGTTTTTTCTTTGGATTTTCCATTGTCAACGATGTATAAAGCCAAAATCCAAAGACAACAGCCAAAACAAGAAACATGATTGAGAATATAAGATTATGCACCAGCACTTTGAGATCTGATATCGGAATTCCTTCAAACGTGTACATTGCACCCTTGCCTCCTTACAATCATCATTCTCCAAAGTCCAAATCGGGCAAATTTTCCGCGTTATTTTCCCGCTGCCTTTTGCGCACGCTGTTTTTTCAGCCCTCGCATCAGCAACGAGCCGACGCCCCATGCGGCACAGGCATACAGAAGCGCGCCGCTCTCGGCGGGATCGCGCATGAACTGCTTTTATTATATCATAAAACCAAGCAACGCTTGGTGTGCCCGCAGGGCTTATGATTCAATAAAAGCTTCCTTAGAATGCGCGCCGCTCTCGGCGGGATCGCGCATGA
>JAFWYJ010000021.1 GCA_017517745.1 Clostridia bacterium
AAAAGCTTCTTGCAAAGAAGTTTTCCTTCCCCCGCAAATCTTATCCCCTCAAAAAAGACGGCGGATTTTTGTTTTCGTGTTGTGAAAAATCGGCACAGAGCATTTCCTTGAGGGCGTCCGCGTCAACCCACGGAAGGCTTTTCGCATACGCCAACAAATGCCGGAAGGCGTCTGGCTGGGAGATCTTTTGCAAGGGACGCGGATCGGATTTTTTCAGATACGCGCAAAGCCCCTCCCAAAAGGCAAACGGCGAGGGCATGCGCGCATCAAGATAGAAAAGCGCGTGGCAAAAGCGACCGCTTTCAAGATAGCGCTCCAGAACCTCGGCAATGCCAAACAACTTTTGCATCTCGGGATAGGAAATCCATTTGCTTTCCAAAACGGTGTAGGGTGGGATCGGCAGACAGCGATAGCCGTATTCCTCCTTTTTTTTGCGCAATTCGGTGCCGTAAAGCAGCTTGAGAAAGCCGAGTTGCAAGAGATCAGCAGAGCCGTAGGCATCGTCGAAGGACTTTCCAAAGCGCGCGTAGGTTTCATACGGCAATCCCGCAATCAGATCAAGATGCACGTGGATATTCCCCACGTTACGGATCCGCTTGACCGCCGCGATCACCTTCCCCGGATCGATCTGCCGAGAGGATGCCGCGAGGGTTTCTGGATTGGTGCTTTGCAGACCGAATTCAAGCTGGATCTTTCCCTTTGGAAAGCGCGAGAGAATCTCAAAGCTTTCCTCGTTCAGAAGCGAGGCACAGACCTCGAAATGATAATGCTTGGTGAATTTCTCTTCCAGAAGCCCTCGCCAGATCTCGTTGGCGCGTGCGACGTTGGCATTGAAGGTGCGGTCGACGAACTTGATGACCTTGCAGTCGCCGTCCAAGCGTTCAAACTCCTCCAGGTCGGCAAGCACCTGCGCGGTCGGTTTCATGCGCACGCCGCGCGTGGCGGAGGAAAGACAGTAGGCACAGGAATACGGACAGCCGCGTGAGGATTCGTAATACAGAATATTTTCGCAGGCTTCCCCATCGCGATAAAGGATCCCCTCATCGCGCATGACGTTCGCCGCCTCTCCCTGCCAAACGCGTTCCAAGTCTTTGCCATCGCGGATCGCGCGACAGATCTTTGGCATGACCTCCTCGCCTTCTCCGCAGACGATGGCATCGATCCAATCCATGCCGTCGAAGCGCTCGGTCTCAAACGACACCTCGGGACCGCCGAGCACGATCTTGCTCTTCGGCAAAAGCTCGCGCAAGGCTTGTGCCAGCGGAAGCGTTTGCGCAAGATTCCAGATATAGCAGGAGAAGCCGTAAACGTCGGCGCGCTCGGAATAGAGATGCTCGAGAATATGCGCCGTACGATCGCGCAGGCTATGCTCGATCAGCACCACCTCAAACCCCTCGCGCTCCAAGGGCTTGCGCAGACATCGCAAGGCAAGGCAAGAATGCACCCATGAGCCGTTGATGGCAAATAAAACCACTTTCATCTGAAAACGTCCTCCAAAAAGCTTCATCCTCTATATTTTACCACACATTCAAGTGTTTTGCAAGTCAAACAAACGCTCGCAAAAGATTTTTGTGAAATCCTCCTTCTCCGAGAATCGCATCGCGGCACTATAAATTTCTTCCAAGGCAAAATGATGCTCTCGCACACACGCCAAAGCCTCTTTTGCACCCTCAATCATCAAACGGCGCATCCGCTCACAAAAGTTGCTCTCTCCGCGCACGCCGCGCATGGCTGCCGTGTCGAGAAATTTGCGCATGCGGATGCGCTTGCAAGGATAGGCACACTCCTCGTCGGACGCGATTACAAAGGCGATCCGTCGCTCGCACAAAAAGATGCCGTCAATGCGATCGGGAAGAATCGGATCGTGCGACAGAAGAATCCGCAAGCCTTTTTCTTTGGCGATGCCAAGGAGTGTCCGCGTCAGATATTGCGCAATCCCTCGGCAATCCTCAATCAAAAAAAGCTTCTCCGCACGTCGGAAATAGGTGTCGAATCCAACCTCGCCGCGCATGCCGACCGAACGAATGAGGGCGGGATAGATCTCGCTCCCGCCATCGGATTTTACGTCTCGCATCAGTCGTTTGGCAAGCGCTTCGACGGCGTCGGTATCGACGTAAGGCTTCACCAGAGCATCGCGATTCTCGCACAGCACCCCGACTGCGGCAAGATAGCGGTATGCACGCTCGTATGCCTGTGATTTGTCCCGTTGGAGCCGCTCGATTTCGGTTGACCTTTGCACCAGCCTCCCGGCATCCCAGAAGGCACCGAGATTGACGATTTCCTCGCGAAAGCCGGGGCGCGACGGCTCGTAAACGTGCGGTGCGGTCGCATCCAACAGAGCAATCCCATCCTCGCCGCGAGAAAGAATGATACCGTCCAGAGAATCGGGATCGGAGGAACAGTAAATATATTCGCATCGATACCCCACGCGCTCCCCACACAAGGCTACCTCGCGTAAAAAACGGCTCTTTCCTGTCCCAGGACCGCCCTTGACCGCAAAGAGACGCCTGATGCGAGCGCGGTCAAATACAGCGGAATAATCGCTGTAAAAACCTCCGGCACTGTTCGAGGCTGCGAAATAGGCGTCCTCTCCGTTCGATCTGATCGTCATAGAAAAAACCTCCCGTTCGTTTTTGTTATCAGCATATTCGCCTGTGCAAAAAAGGTTCTATTTTTCTTTTTTGGCGCATATAGTGGCTGTAGAATCAACGGAATCCGAAAAAACAAGATGATTTGAACAGAAAGGATGAGACCTATGCAAAGTGTCAAAAAAATTTTTCCCCCGCTCTCTCTTCCCACCACGCTCTCAAGTCTGCTCCCCTCGTTTTTGCTTGAAGCGATTCGGCACTGCGGCGCGATGAGCGCAGAGGAGGTGCGACTGCACACCGACCGATTTGCCACCGTCACCTGCTGCGGAAGAAGCCATTCCACGGGCGTCACGCTGACGCGCGACGAGATGCATGAAATTCTCGGGCGCATGTGCGGCGGCTCGCTCTATGCCTTTGCGCAAAGCATCAATCAAGGATATTTGACTCTGGAGGGAGGCATCCGCGTCGGGATCTGCGGAACCGCAGCACTTGACGGTGAGCGCGTCATCGGTGTCAGTGCGATATCGGGATTGGTGATCCGCATTCCGCACGATCTGACCGTCAATGCCACTCCCATCACACAAGCGCTTTACGAGCAAAGAGGGACGAGCGGTATCCTGATTTTCGCGCCTCCCGGGATCGGAAAAACCACGCTCCTGCGCGCAGTTGCCAAAGAGATCTCCTCCCCCGACTACGGCTGGAGAACCGTTGCGGTGGATACACGCGGAGAACTTGGCTTCTCTTTACATAAAAAAGAGCTGTCGCTTGATCTGCTTGTGGGATACCCGCGCCGCATCGGCATTGAGATTGCGGTCAGAAGTCTGGGCGCACAGCTTGTGGTCTGCGACGAAATCGGAAGCACTTCGGATGCCGAAGCCATTCTTGCCGCCGCCAATTGCGGCGTTCCACTGCTTGCATCCGCCCACGCCGCGTCGATTTCCGAGCTGCTTTGCCGTCCCGCGCTTCGCTCGCTCCATCAAGCACGCGTATTTGGAATCTACGTCGGGCTTTCTCGCGAGAGCGGCGGCTTTCGCTACCGATTTTACGACCGACGAGAAGCCGACGAAACGCTTGAAAAGGAAGGAATTTTATGATCGGCGTCAAGCTTGCGGGTACGGTTTTGATCCTTGCGGCGGGAGGAATCGCCGCATGCGGCAAGGCAAGAAACGAACGACAAAAGCTTGGCGTGTTGGATGCATGGATCGACCTGCTCTCCTTCGTCCGCGGACAGATTGATCTCTATCTGACACCGATGGACGAGATCTTGCGAACTGCCGACCGATCGATCCTCAAGCGTCTGGGAGTCGACTCGGCTTGCATCACCCTGCGCGCTTGCCTGCAGGCATCTCTGCCGCATCTTGATTCCGAAAGCCGACGCTTGCTTCTCATCTGGGGACGCGAATGCGGGAGCAGCTATCGCGACGAGGAGCTTCGCCGCTGTGACCACACGCTTCGAGAACTGCGAGAGCAACGCGATCGGCTCGCCTCGCAGCTTCCGTCTCGGATGAAGCTCACGATTGCTCTGCCGATCTGTCTTTCCTTGGGAACAGCGATCCTTTTATGGTAAACACAAAGAACATTTCGTTTCAAATCACGGAGGAATATCAGCCATGGACATCTCTTTGATCATCAAAATCGCCGGCATCGGCATCCTTGTCGCGGTCGCATCGCAAATTCTTTCCAAAAGCGGGCGGGACGAGCAGGCAACGTTCGTGACCATCGCGGGAATCATTGTGGCTCTCATGCTTTTGATCACCGAAATCGGCGGGCTGTTTGATTTGGTGAGATCGATCTTCGGAATGTAAAATGGACAGTCTGAAAATCTGTATGCTCGCGGTTGTCGGGGTTGCCGCCGCGCTGATCGTCAAACAATGGAAGAGTGATTTTCTCCCCTTGCTGCACGTTGCTTTGGTGATTCTGTTTGCGATTGCCGCGCTTCGCATCGCTTCTCCCGTGATCTCCTATCTGTCGGAATTGACAAAGCAAGAAGGGCTTGCGCCTTACGCCGCGTTGCTTCTCAAAGCGCTCAGCATTGCCATCCTGACACAGTGCTGTGCCGAGATTTGTCGGGAATGCGGAGAAGGCGCCGCGGCAAACGGTGTTGAACTGACCGGGAAAATCGAGATTTTGCTTTTGAGCCTGCCCATGATCCACGAAATTCTGAGCGTTGCCGGTCAACTGCTCTCCTTGGGGGAGTGACGCCATGAAATTTCACCGCAGGTTTCTCTTCCCTCTTCTGCTCGCCCTGACGATTTTTTTGGCGACGATCGGCGTATCCGCCAAGGAGACCGCCCCCGCAACCGATCAAATGCCCGAAGAGTTTTTCACGCTTTTGGAGAGTGTTCCCGAGGATATTGCCGAGCTCCTCCCGGAAGAACTTTTCTCTTCCGACAGAACACAGGTCGGGGATGCAGTGGTACAAATGAGCGATTTTGGATATCTGATGCAGGTTCTGCTTTCGCTGATCGGCGCAAATCTGACCGAATGTCTCGGGCTTCTGGCATCGGTTTGCGGACTTCTGATCCTTTCGTCGGTGTGCGGCACACTTCGCACCTCCTTCCGCAACGAAGGTGTGGGACAGGCATTTTCCTTTTGCTCGACGCTTGTCATTCTGCTCTCGTTTTTCTCTCAAAGCTACCGCTGTCTGGAATCTGTCACCGATTATTTTGCAAAGCTGTGCGGCTTCAGCTCCGCCTCGGTACCGATCATGGGCGTGCTCTACGCCATGGGAGGAAACGTCTCAACTGCGGTCGCCGCCTCCTCGGGGCTTTCGGTTTTCATGGCGGTGCTGGAGCAGGCGGTCGGAAAAACCGTCCTTCCCTTCTGCGGGATCTGCATGGCACTCGCACTGATATCCGCTCTCAATCCCGCTCTTCGAACGGGCACTCTGCTTTCCACGCTGAAAAAGAATTACACCACGGCACTCACCTTTCTGATGATGCTTCTGCTCGCCATGCTTGCCGCCCAAACCACGCTTGCCGCGAGAAGTGACACGCTTGCCATGAAAAGCGTAAAATTCGCCGCGGGGAACCTCATCCCCGTGGTCGGCGGATCGGTGTCGGAGCTGTTGCGCACCGTCAGCGCGGGCGTGGGATTTTTGCGCGGCACGGTTGGGATCTGCGGGGTTCTGCTCCTGATTCTGATGCTGATGCCCACACTGGTGAAGCTGTTGCTGTTCCGCTTGACCTGGCAGCTTTCGGCGTCTCTTGCCGATCTGCTCGGCTGTGATCTTGAAAAAAAGCTTTTGGATGAATTTGCCTCGCTTCTCGGCTATCTTGTCGCCGCCGTCAGCATTTGCTCCTCGGTTCTGGTTCTTTCGCTGACGCTTTTGACACATTGCGCCTCGGCGATTGGCTGACGGAAGAAAGGAGTGCGAATGAAGACCTATTTACTGACACTCATTACCACCGCCTTTGCCGTCACGCTTGCCGGGATGCTATCGCCGCGCGGCGAGGGAGGCGGCATCGCAAAGCATCTCAAACTTCTCGGCGCCCTCCTTCTGGTCTGTGTTCTGATCTCGCCCCTGAGCGGCATCATAGAGGGACTCCGTGCATTTGCAAACGGTGAGATCGACCTCTCTTGGACCGAGGACAAGGATTCGGAAGACTATCGCGAAGACCTGCAAGGAACGCTCGACGGAGCATCACGGCAATACGTTTGCGAAATGCTGACACAAACGCTGGAACAACGCTTCTCTGTTTCCCGGGGAGAGATCCGATGCGCGATCCAATGGAGCGAGAAGGAAAACACGCCTCGTCCCTCACACGTAAGCGTCATTCTCTCGGGGCAGGCGATCTGGAAGTCACCGAAGGAGATCGAGACGTTCGTCACAGAGCTTTTAGGATGCGGATGCTCGGTCGCGATCGAATAAAAAAGAAAGGAGGAACAATATGTTTTCATTCTGGAAAAGCCGTGACGGAGCAGACAAAAAAGAAAGCTCGGTGCGTCCGTTCCTGATCGTCATCGCTGCCTTGGTGGGCATTGCGCTTTTGCTCTTCGGCGATCGGATCCCATTTGGAAAGGAAACGGTGCAGGAAAGCTGCGAAAATTCCGACGAGGATGAGCTGATGCGCTATCAAGACTATCTGGAAGAGCGTGTGAAGCTGCTCTGCGAATCGGTCGCGGGTGTGAAAAACGTCACCGCCGTTGTCACACTTTCGGGCGGATTTGAGAAGATCTATGCCACAGAGATCGTGGAGGGTGGAGAGGAATACGTCATCATCGGAAGCGGATCGTCCGCCGAGGCGCTCTTCCTTTCGCGTGCCGCCCCCACGATTGAGGGCATCGGGATCGTCTGTCAAGGCGGCGGAAATCCCGCGATCAAGCAGGAGCTCACCGCGCTGCTCAGCGCCACCTTTCATCTTTCCAGCAATCGCATTTATATCACCGAATCGCAAAAATAAAATCACAGATCTTTTTTCACAAATTGATCGGACACGGCATATTTAAAAGACACGGTTCATAATGTTATAACGAACAAAAAAACACGGAGGAAATTTACCTATGAAAACTCAAACAACCGCACTTTGCGAAGTGAAAAAGAACAACAAATTCAAAACCGTCATTCTCAAGTTTGGAAAAAGGAATCTCATCATTGCCTGCTCTGTCCTTCTGATCGGCGCGGCGGTCCTGCTCAATTGGATCCTCTTCACGGGCGGAAACAGCGACGGCGGCTACGACGGATATGATCAGCCCAGCGGAAACATCTCCGACAATTTGAACCAGACGCCTCCCTCGAACGATGCAACCAACACCGACAACACCTATTTCTCCGCAACGCAGGTCAGCCGTCAAAGAGCACGCGACGAGGCGCTGGAGGTGCTTCAAGCAGTGGTTGACAACGCAGAATCGAGCGAGACCGCAAAAGCCGAAGCACTCGCAGGAATCTCCGCGATCGCGGACGAGATCCAAAAAGAAGCCAACATTGAGTCTCTCATCACTGCCAAGGGCTTTGAGCAGTGTGTCGCAGTCCTCAACGGCGACAGCATCAGCATCATCGTTTCGGCTGACACCCTCCAGCCCGCTCAGCTCGCGCAGATCAACGCCATCGTCTATGAGCAGACCGGCATCGCTCCCGTCGGCGTGACTGTGATCAACAAGTGAAAAACAGATCGTGGAGAAGGAAAGAATTCTTTCCTTCCCCACTTCTTTCAAGAACCTTTCTGACAAAAGAAAAGAGAAAGCGTTTCTCGGTGCGACACCGTGAAATACTTTCTCTTTTTTCGTCTGAAACGTGGAATCAGGCTTCTCCTCGCTTGACGTCGATGATCGTCAATCCGCAGGGCGCGAGCTTGACCGAAAAGATCTTTCTTGCCGTGTTTCCCGCCTCTTTTTCATAGTCGGACAAGCCGTGACGGAGGAATATCCTCTCACTTTCCTCGTCTGCAAAGAAACGGACCGGCAAAACCGGAAACGCGCTGACGATCACGGAATCCTCAATATTGGCTTCGGAAACCACTCTTGCCGAGGTGTAAGCGTCATCGTATTTGTTGAACAAGAAAAGTCGATCGAATCCGTTCTTCATGCGCAGCGCCAGCATCGGCATCGACGAGGAAACGGCAAATTTTGTGTACGTCATTGCCTTGAGTATGACGGCACAAGCCTCCACGAACCCCTTCGTGAGCTTTCTGAAAGGCAATTCGGCAACAGGCGGATGGATATCACACTCGGGCTCGTCGGCACGGGAGAGCGCTCCGTCATCGACGGCGCAAAGCGCGTCGATGCTTGCCTTGTCCGCTTCGGTCAAATCAAAGCCGCAAGCAAACGCCCGCAGAGGGTAATCGCTGAAGCGATCCTTGCAATCAAACGTGGGGATGATCCCGTATGGACCGAGATCAAAGTCCGCGGGGACGGTTCCCACCCACGCGCCGCCGTAAGTCGCAAGCTCTTCCTTCTCTGCCTCGGAAAGCAGATCAAAGTTGGGGACGAACAAAGATCCCTCGAATCCTTTGAGTCTGTCGCTGCGCACCGAGCCGCCAAAGGGGACACCCGCGCGAAAGATCTCGGTGCACTGTTTGTGAGGCGTTGGTCTGCGCGTCGAAAGATATTCGTGCAACATTCTCCGCTCCGCTTCATCGGACCAATATATCATGGGAGACCAAGAAAACTCGGCATCGGCACTGAACCCGATCTCCATACGCTCCTTGAGAAACTCCCACTGTCTTGACGTCAATCCGTCACCGAGGCAGATGTAAAAGCCTTCGGTTGCCGATTCGCAGCTCTTCTCTCCTCTGCCGCAGAAGGCTGTCATCGTGTACGCGTCTCTCTCAAGCCTGACGGGGAGATGGTCGATCACGCTGAACTCCTCCGACGCGTCCTGCACGCTGAGCATCGTGACGACCGAGTGATCCTTCACCTGCGCGCGAAGCAGGGGGAGTGTCATATGTATTTTATGGAAAAGATCGGGGAATTGATGGGTTTCGTGATATACGCTTGTCGGCACGATGTTCGCGGTGATGCAATCCACGCCCGCGTCCATGACACGTCGGGTGTCAAAGCCGTAAACGTATTCGGTCTCAAAGGGATCGGAGCAATACATGCCCAGCACCCACACTTCCCTGCCGACGGCGTGAACCGCGTCGCATATCTTTTTGAAGAAGCCCTCCCAACGCCATTCGTAGAATCGGATCCACTCCTCGCGCAATTCAAGGTTTCCCCAAAGAACCGCTTGACGCACCCTGCGCGCTTCCAACGAATCGTCTCCGATCAGAAGTGCATCCTCCAGCTCGGTGCGCTTGCTGTGAGCAAGGAATTGTTCCGCCATATCGCTCGAATAGTCGGATTTATACAAATGCTCCGACGGGCAGAAGGTGTCGGCAAGATGCACGCCCGCAAGATCGTAATCGACCATGGTTTCCACCAGCTTTTGGGAGAAGAAATCCTCGTAATACGTGCCGTCTTTCAAACGCTTGAGACACATCAGATGTCCGTCACCCTTGAGCTTCGCACAGCGCATTTCGGGATGATCCGACAGCCACTCGCGGTGAAAAATGTTTTCCACGTAAGTTCCAAACACGCTTGCGTAAAATTTGACACCGCGCGCCTTGAGGTTCGCGATCAGTGCTCGGAGATCATAATTCGTCCAATCCTGACGCTCTCGCTCGGTGTTTCTCGGCACCGCGCGATAGGAGCAATTATCCTTGAAAAGAGGGTATTCCGCCCCCATTCCTCGATGAAGATGGAAAAAATCGGGATGGAAAAGGAGCGCGTGAATGCTCTTTGGAACAAAGCCCATCCTGTTCAGAAATCTCTCGGCTCCGCGGTCTGCATCGTTCTTCTCAAATCCGAACATCTGCATCCATACGTTAACACTTTTTTTCATCGTTTTCTCCTTGGTTTTCATCAAACAGACTGAATTTTAATCACCTTGTAGAGGTGTTTTCTCTAAAAAGCATCTCCAAAAAGCCATACCCGATCATCCCTGCGCCAACTCGTTACCATCCTCAAACGTGACGTTCTCGACGGGTGTCACGGAGGTGAGCGCGTTGCAGTTACGGAAGGCGTTCTTCCCCACGTGCGTCACGCCGCCGAGGTCAACCGTTGCCAAAGAGGTGCAATCGGCAAAGCACGATGCAGGCAAAGCAGTCAGCGTCTTGGGAAGTCGCACGTCGGTCAATGCGCTGCAACCGTAGAAGGCGTTGAGGCCGATGGAGGTAAGCTTTGCATATTCCCCGAACGTCACACCCTTCAGCTTCTTGCATCCGACAAAGGCGTTTGCCCGATTGCCGTAACGCTGTCGGGAATGCGGAGCTCTTCAAGCCGTACACAACCCGAAAAGGCGCGCACGCCGATCGAGGTCAAGCCCTCGGGAATCTCCACGCGCAAAAGCGAAGCGCAGTCAAAAAACGCGTGATCGCCGAGCGAAGCGGCAGAAAGCAGTTTGACGTCCACCAAATAGGTCGGATAAAATCCCCCCGAAAACGCAGGAGACGTTGCACCGAAGATATATCCGAGATAGTTATTCTCGGTCTGCGATCCGCCGACAAAGGGCAACACCGCGTTGCGCACCTTCCAACAGCCTTCAAACGCGCCAAAGCCGATCGAGGTCAAATTCCGCCCAAGCTCCAAGCGCGTCAAAGAAGCGCAAAAGCTGAGTGCGCCTTCTCCGATCTCGATCAATCCGTCCAAATTGACCGCCAGCAGGCTGCTGCACTGAAACATCGCGTATTTGCCAAGTGTTCTGAGGGTGCTCGGAAGATGGATATCCACCAAATCATTGCAATCAAAGAGTGCATAGTCGGGAATCGAAGTCACTCCCTCTCCAATCTCAAGATATTGCAAACTCGGAGGCACGAGGGAGGCATTGTCCTCGTATGTGACAGCCACTGGCTTCGTCTCATCGGTTCTTACGGCAAACAAATATCCCAAAAAAGGCATATCCGGCGTTCCCAGCACCGACGTGTGCAACGCACGCAGCTGTGTGGTGCCTGCCAGGATCCCCTCTCCAACCGCGGTCACGCTGTCGGGAAGATAGAGTGCCGTGATCGCCGTGTTTTGCGCAAACGCGCCGTCACCGATGGCAACCACGGGAAGCCCGCCGATTTCCGAGGGTACGCGAACCTTCAGGTCATTTCCGACGTATCCTGTAATCGTCACCTTGCCGTCCTCCACCAAAGTCGAAAAACTTTCGGCGGGGGTTTGCGCGAGATCCCGGAAGGTATCCTCAAAAGCCTGCAGATACGCCAACCGCTCTTCGTTGTCGGTGTAATCGGTTTGCATCTCGGACGGGATCGGTGCCAGCGTCTCGGTCTCCTCCGTGTCGGTCTCGGTCGGTTTTTCCTCTTGATTTGCACACGCCGCCAAAGCAATACACAGCATCAAAAACGCCAAACCGATTGCCATGATCTTTCTCCAAGCCATTTCAAACATTCCTTTCCAAAAACGGTTTTGTGAGAACCGTGCTTTTTTCTGTTTCCCTTATTGTATCACAAAAAAACAATTTTCGCAAGACTTCCGCGTCACAATTCATAATTATTTCAATTCTCTCGCAAAATCTTCTTGTATTGCGAGAAAAAGAATGCTATAATAATGGTATCAAGGATTGCGAAAAGGAGGGATCGGCATGCAAATAACCGTTTTGCCGAAATTTGAAGGCGTTTTGTTGCGCCAGCTTTTGCGCACAGAGCTTCACCTCTCCTCCAAAATGATCAAGCATCTCAAATTTCTTCCGAACGGCATCCTGGTCAACGGTATGCACGTGACGGTGCGATACGTCCTGCGGACGGGAGACGTGATTTCTCTCGCGATCGAGGACAGCGAGGACGCGCCCATCGAACCGGTCGATCTGCCGATCGAGATCCTCTACGAGGATGACGATCTCGTCATTCCCTCCAAGCCCGCGAACATGCCGACACACCCCTCGCACGATCACCACGGAGATACCGTCGCAAACGCGCTGGCATACCGTTACAGAGAAAGCGGAAAGGCTTTCGTGTTTCGTCCGATCAACCGACTCGACCGCAACACCAGCGGTCTTTTGCTGATCGCGCGCAACCGTCCCACGGCAGGAAGGCTGAGCGAACAAATGAAGAAAAAGCAGATTGAGAAGACCTATCTTGCCATCCTGGACGGAGAAATGCAAACGAAGGAGGGCGTGATCGATGCCTGTCTGCACCGCACTGCGGAAAGCATCATTCTGCGCGAGGTATGCTCTCCCGACGCGCCCGACGCCGATGCCGCTCTGACCGCATACACGGTTCTTGCCTCCCAAAACGGACACACCTTGGTGAAGGCACATCCGCTGACGGGGCGCACCCATCAGCTCCGCGTGCATTTCGCGTCGATCGGACATCCGATCACGGGAGACGATCTTTACGGCACCCTCTCCCCCGATATTCCGCGTCACGCGCTCCACGCGTACCGACTTGTCTTTTCGCATCCGACCGATGGAAAACGAATGGATCTCCACGCCCCGCCGGCAGAAGATTTTCTGGCTTTGCTTCGGCTTTATTTTCCCACCGTGGAACAGGAAAGGAATCTGATATGACCAACGAAAACTCCCGCACCCGACGCCATCTGCCGCGTTTTTGTATCGGGGTCTATATTCTGACTGCTGTCAGTGCTCTGCTCTATTTTGCTTTCACCAAAAGTGCCGCCTTTTCCGATTGGTTCAACCGCAACGTCTCGCAATGGGGACGTCGATTGCTTGCCGCAATGACCTCTTGGCTTCCTTTTTCCTTTGCCGAGCTTTTGCTCCTGCTTCTGCCCTTTTTGATCGTCCTCGTGATCGTGATCGGCGCGAAATATTATTGCGACAGCAACCGCTCTCTCCTGGTTTATATCGGCATCCTCTTCTCTGCCGTCTGCATCTGTCTGATCTTGTTCGTTTGGAACTTCGCACCGGGATATTACGCTTCGCCATTGCATGAAAAAATCGGATTGGCACGCGAAAAATGCAGTGCGGAAGAGCTTTATCAAACCGCCGAAATTCTCTCGAATGAGCTTCACAACGTTTCCGAGGAGATTCTTTTTTTGGAGGACGGAACCTCTCTGATGCCCTATTCTTATGAGGAGTTGAACCGAAAGCTCCTGGCGGCATACGAGTCCTTTTGTGAGAAAAACGACTTTATGGATACCTTCCGCTCCCGCGCCAAGCCCATCATGCTCAGCGAGCCGCTCTCCTACACGCACATCACGGGAATCTACACGTTTTTCACGGGAGAAGCCAATCTCAACGTCAATTTCCCCGATTATACCAAGCCCTATACCGCCGCACACGAGCTGGCGCATCAACGCGGCATCGCGCGCGAGGATGAGGCGAACTTCGTCGCCTTTCTCGTTTGCATGGAGTCAGACGATCCTTATATCCGTTACAGCGCACTGCTCAACGTCTATGAATACGTCATCTCGGCACTTCGCTCCGCCAATAAAAAGCTCTACCGTCTCTCTTATGAAAACCTCCCTCTGACGGTCAAAAACGAAGAAATCGCTTATTCCGAATTTTTTGAAAAATACCGCGAAAACGTCGCCGCAGACATCAGCGAGGCAACCAACAACTCCTATTTGCAATCCCAAGGCGCGCCGCAAGGCACCAGAAGCTATCACATGGTGGTCGATCTCGCAGTGGCATATTACCGCCCCGCTCTCGACTGATTTCGCACACTTTTTCGGGGAAGATCATAAACTGACACCGAAGCGTCTTTTTTGGTGAAAATCGGCAGAAAAAAACCGAATTTTTTTGAAAAAATATCCAAAAAGCTCTTCCATTTGCATAAAATATATGTTATAATAATTTTATATGATATTATGAATTCTTCGCGGGAGGTAGCTGTATGTCAACAAAGATCGTCATTCGGGGCGGAAAGCCTCTGTACGGTGACATTTCGATCAGCGGAATGAAAAACGCCGCGCTCCCCATTCTCTTTGCCACCATTCTCGTCGGGGACGTTTGCACACTCGAAAACATCCCGGACGTCAGCGATATTGATACGTCTCTTGAGATCCTCTCTGCGATGGGCGCGCGCATTTCGCGCCGTTCGGGAGGTGTCGTGCGCATTGACACCACCCACATCAGACAGGGCTCGTCTCCTTATGACCTGGTGCAAAAGCTGCGCGGTTCTTCCTATCTGTTGGGTGCTGAACTCGGCCGTTTCTGCCAAGCCGCAGTCGGCTGGCCCGGCGGATGCGATTTCGGCTCCCGCCCGCTCGATCAGCACATGAAAGGATTCGAAGCACTCGGTGCCGTCGACCATACCGACAGCGGATATATCAAGCTCTCCGCGCCAAACGGACTTTCGGGAACCTCGGTCTATTTTGACGTCGCATCGGTCGGCGCGACGGTCAACGTCATTCTCGCCTCCGTGCTTGCGAACGGAACGACGGTCATCGACAACGCCGCGCGTGAGCCGCACATCGTCGACTTGGCGAACTTCCTCAACTCCTGCGGTGCCAACATCACCGGAGCCGGAACACCGATGATCAAGGTGCGCGGTGTCACCGAGCTGCACGGCTGTACCTACACCATCATCCCCGACATGATCGAGGCAGGCACCTACATGGTTGCCGCGGCGGCGACAGGCGGCTGTGTGCACGTCCGCTCGGTGATTCCCAAGCACGTGGAAACCATCACGGCAAAGCTCTGCGAAATGGGAGTTTGCGTGGAGGAATACGATGACTCGGTTCTGGTCAAATCGACGGGTGAGCTTCGCAACGTCAATATCAAAACGCTGTATTATCCCGGTTTCCCCACCGACATGCATCCGCAATTCGCCCCCCTTCTCTGCTTGGCAAGCGGCGTGAGCTGCATTCAGGAGGGCATTTGGGAAAACCGCTTCCGTTACGTCGACGAGCTGAGAAAAATGGGCGCGACCGTCATGCTCGACAGCCGTACCGCGACCTTTGTCGGTGTGGAAAGACTGGTCGGCGCTCCCGTGAACGCCGTTGACCTTCGCGCGGGTGCCGCAATGGTGATCGCGGGACTTGCCGCGGACGGTGTGACCGAGATCAGCGGCATCGAATATATCAAGCGCGGCTACGTGGACATCGTCGGAAAGCTCCGCGCGCTTGGCGCGTCGATCGAGGAAGTGACCGTTCCCGACGTTGAGCCCGCAAGAAAAGCAACCTGAACACAAAAGAAGCCGAGGAGCGCGACTTTGGGATTGTAACATACGCAAACCAAACAATCCCTCAGTCACCTTCGGTGACAGCTCCCTTTACACAAGGGAGCCTTTCTTATTCCGGAAACAATTCTGTATTTAGATAAAAAGTGGAGAATTTCTATGACGAAATCGCAAAAAAAAGCACGCATGGCGTGCATCGTAGAAAAGCTGAAAGAACTCTACCCCGAGGCTCTCTGCGCGCTGGAATGGGAGGGTGAGCCTTGGAAGCTTCTAATCATGGGACGGCTCTCGGCGCAGTGCACCGACGCGCGCGTCAATCTCGTTTGCCGCGAGCTCTTCGCCGCCTACCCCTCCCCCGAGGCGCTGGCAGAGGCGGAGGTGACGGAGATTGAACATTACATCCGCTCGTGCGGTCTTTATCACGTCAAGGCGCAAAACACCAAGGACGCCTGCGCGATGCTGGTCAACGACTTTGGCGGCGTTCTGCCCGACACCATGGAGGATCTGCTCAAGATTCCCGGTGTGGGACGAAAGGTGGCAAATTTGTTGCTGGGCGACGTCTACCACAAGGGCGGCACGGTTGCCGACACGCACTGCATCCGCATTTGCGGTCGCTTTGGAATGTATCCCGAGTCGCTCAAGGATCCCGTAAAGGTCGAGCGCATCATGGACGAGCTGATCGAGCCCGAGGAGCGCTCGGATTTCTGCCATCGCGTGGTACAGTTCGGGCGCGACGTCTGCACAGCCCGCTCGCCCAAATGCCGGACTTGTCCACTCTCGGAGCTTTGCGAGCATGCGAAAAAAGTGTAGAATACAACTTGAAAGTAATACGATTTACAAACGATCAAATCAACACAAACTTTTCGGACGTATGCGAGTATATCGATGGCGCTGTAAAAGCCTCCCTCCGAGAGGGAGGTGGCACGGCGTAGCCGTGACGGAAGGAGCCTGCGTGACTTTGAATTTGTACTGATTATATCGCAACGCGCTCTCCCTCACCCGACTTCGTCGGGAGCTCCCTCCCGGAGGGAGCCTTTGGTTTGTGTCCCCGAAAGTCTATCTACTTTTCCTGACAAGCACTGCTTTAGTGGACACAAAAGCGAACCCCCGCCCAAGGCGGGGGCAAAATATTAGAAAATATAATCGGTTACACAATCGTACCAATGCACGTAGATTTCACCATTGATGAATAAAAATGGCGCACCTGCTTTGCAAGTGCGCCAACAATAAAACTTTCTTCACAGCGCCCGCAGATCGGGGGCAAGGCGGCGAAGAAACTCGTTGGAAAGAAATTCCCGTGGCGAGACGCCGTCAAGCTTTATCGGCGCATCGGCATCGGTCAGCTTGTCCCAAACCATTTGCCGCAGAGTGGAAAGCATCGACGGCTCGATCCAATAATCCACCGCGCCGATCCCCAGAGCCTTTTCCATGCGCCGCAGACGGAGATACATCGGAAGTCCGTCGGATTGGTCGTGCCAGAGGTCTGCAAATAAATAGTCAAATTTCTCCCCTATTTTTGGTTGCTCCAGATAGGCAAATGCGTCCGTCTGCACGATCTCGATCTTGTCGGCGTGCGGAAATTGCGGCAGAAGATGCTCGCGGAAAAGCGAGATGACTTCTCCGTCGCGCTCAACCACCGTCACGCGCTCGACGTCTGGCTTTTGCGAGGCGCAGAACGCGAAATAGCCCAATCCCAAGCCGAGCGTCAGCACGCGTCCGCGCGCCCTTGCGATCGGCTCGCGCATGGTGGCGATCTCGTTCGGCGTCACGGTCATCCACTCCACGCCGTTCTCCAGAATGGCGGGAAATTCGAATCTTTCTTGAAAATATCCGATCTGCGGGATCTCCCGAAGCTCCTCGGTCAGGACGGGATGACCGCAGACGAAGGGCTCGTAGGGCGCGTAGAAGCCCTGCTTCATCTCCCATTTCCCACTTTTGACGTTGGGAAATCGGACGGTACGCGCGTATTCATCATTTTGAAACTCCGCGGGATCAAGACGGTGCAATCCCGTGCGAATATAGGCTTTCTCCAGCGTGCGGTGCATCGGCTCGGTGTCGGGCTCGAGTCCGCAAGCCGCGCAAAAGAAGGACAAAAACGCCTCGTGCGCGTCGATTTGACAGTCCTTTGCCAGATTTTCCACCATTTCCGAGGTCACAAATCTCGGTAGCTCGTTGAGATAGCGACTGTAGGCATACGCGATGATCTCGTTTTGCATCATCACGGCATGTAATTCATTCATTTTGTCGCTCATTTGACACCTCTCCTCTCGTTCTGCATCTATTATACATCATTTTCGCAATCGGCGCAAGTCCTATCTTTCAAAAAACGGATTTTTTAAAAAATTACGACAAAAAATTTGCTTTTTTTCAAAAATTAACATTTTGTAAACAGAATTGAAGCAATTCAATCATAATGAAAACATATAATATAAACTGAGTTGGTATTTCACTCAAAAACTGCAGCAAACCTCACGGAAGGAAAAAAACGATCATGAAAATATTGATCACAACCGATCTGTTTACCGTCACAACCAACGGTGTGGTAACCTCGGTCCGAAATCTGACCGAAGCCCTGCGGAACCGGGGACACGACGTGCGCATCCTGACACTTTCGGAAAAGTATAAAAGCCACCGCGAGGGTGACGTTTATTATATCCGCTCGCTCCCCGTCGCGGTCTACCCCGGCGTTCGCATGTCCTTCGCATCACATCATTCCTTGATCAAGGAGTTGATCCAATGGAAGCCCGACGTGATCCACAGTCAATGTGAATTTTTCACCTTTCGCTTCGCACGCCGTATCGCAAAAAAGACAGGTGCTCCGATCGTTCATACATATCATACCATGTACGAACAGTACGTCTCCTACCTCATCCCCGGAAAAAAGCTGGGGCGGTGGTTCGTTCGCACCGCGGCACGCCATCTACTGAACAAGGTGAATGCCATCATCGTTCCGACACCGAAGGTGGAGGATTCGTTGCACGGCTATCAGATCAAGCCGCCGATGGAGGTGATCCCCAGCGGCATCTCGCTGGAGCAGTTCCAATTGCGCCTCTCCCCCGCGGAGCGCATCGCAAAGCGCGCCTCCTTGGGCATTACCGAGGATCAGACGGTACTGATCTCGCTCGGACGCTTGGGATATGAAAAAAATCTGGACGAGCTGATCCGTTTCTTTGAGCAGGCGGTGGCATCACATCCCGAGCTACTCTTGATGATCGTCGGAGACGGTCCCGCAAAAAGCGATCTCGAAAAGCTCGCCCAAGAAAAACAAATTTCCGACAAAGTCATTTTCACCGGAATGGTTCCGCCCGCAGAGGTGCAAAACTACTATCAGCTCGGTGACGTTTTCGTCAGCGCTTCCACCAGTGAAACGCAGGGCTTGACCTATATCGAAGCCGCGGCAAACGCGCTTCCTCTTCTCTGCCGCCGTGATCCCTGCCTTGAGGGCGTGGTCATCACGGGCGAAAACGGCTACACCTACACCGCCGACAACGAATTCTTCGACGCGTTGGATCGGATTCTGCGAGATCCTCAATGGATCAAAACCGCAGGAAAACGGAGCGAGCAGATCGCGGAAACCTTCGGAAAGGAACGCTTCGGAGAGGCGGTCGAGACACTTTACACAAAACTCATAAAATAACTCAAAAAAAGGAAGGAAAAAAATCATGTCAGTCATGCAGATCACACAACAGAATTTTGAACAAGTAAAGCAGAGCGAAAAAACGGTTCTGCTCGATTTCTATGCCGATTGGTGCGGTCCTTGCCGCATGGTCTCCCCGACCGTGGACGAGATCGCAGAGGAAAATCCGCAATATCTCGTCGGCAAGGTCAACGTGGATGCCGAGCCCGATTTGGCAAGCGCGTTCGGTGTGATGAGCATCCCCACTCTTGTGGTCCTGAAAAACGGAAAGATCGTCAACCAAGCCGTCGGCGTTCGTGCAAAGGAACAGATTCTCGACATGCTGAAGCCTTGACACAAAATCTCACTTGACAGAGGAGACGGATTTTCATGACAATGGTATTGCTCACGGCGATCGGTGTCGGCGGTGCAACCGTCATCGGCGCGCTGATCGGCTTCATCTTCAAAAAAATCTCCCACCGATTCTCTGACATCGTCCTGTCGTTTGCGGCAGGCGTGATGCTTGCGGCGGCGGTGCTCGGTCTCATCATGCCTTCGCTCGAATACGGCGGAAAATTCGGTATTCTCGTCACGGTGGTGGGCATCTTTGCGGGTGCGGTCTGTCTGAATCTGATCGACAAACTGGTCCCCCATCTGCACAAACTCGCAGGCGTGGACTCGGAAACCCATCCCAACGCCAACGCCAATTTGAGCCGCGTTCTGCTCTTTGTCACTGCCATCGCCATTCACAATCTTCCGGAGGGTATCGCCGCGGGCGTCGGGTTCGGTGCAGACGATCCCACGCAAGCGATCCTGATCGCCGTCGGAATTGCCTTGCAAAACGTCCCCGAGGGCATGGTCATCATCGGTCCGATGCTGGCGGCGGGTGTCTCACCCAAGAAAACATTCCTCTTCGCCTTGTTTACCGGAGCTGTGGAGGTGGTGGGAACCTTCATCGGATATTTCGCCGTCAATCTGGCCGCCGCCATCCTTCCCTTCGCGCTTGCCTTTGCGGGAGGCACGATGCTCTACGTCATCAGCGACGAAATGATCCCCGAAACGCACGCGCACGGAAGCGAGCGAGGCGCGACCTATGCGCTCCTCGTCGGCTTTTGTCTGATGCTGGTTTTCGACGTGCTGTTGGGTTAAAATCAAAAAATACGGCGCAGCCCAATGGGCACGCGCGATAACAAAGGTTTTCCTAAAGTTGTCGATGCGTGCCCATAATGAATTGCCCTTGTGGGCATGAATTGGCTTTCGCCATGATTTGCACCGATCGTGCATGAATTGCCTACGGCATTAAAAATAGGGCAATTCAATTCGTGAAAACGCAGTTTTCAAATCATGAAGCCGAGGGCTTCTATTCATGACGCAACGCGTCAATTCATTCCTATCGGGAGAAAGCTTGTGCAAAGCAACACAAAAGCACTTATGACCAACGATTTTTTCATTATCATAAGTGCTTTTTCTAAAACTTCGTTATAGGGTTTACGCAAAAATCGGCTGCGTTTTTTTGCAAAAAGCTCTTGAAAAAAGAAGAATTTTGTGCTACAATAGACTCACAAAAAAGAATAAACACAGTTCATCGGGTATGCCCGGCATATCCGTTGTCGGGCGTACCGCGTGAAGGTATCGCTCGGGGATAAGGAAATCGCGGTGAGAATCCGCAGCAACAGCCATTACCGTATCTCAGCTCACAAGAGTCTGTCAAGTCGGAATGCTTATCGTTCTGTGCCTCGTAAAAGATCTCTTGGGCAACGTGGGGAGATGCGAGCGATGCGGATACGGGCAGGGTATCCGTCCTTTTGCGCGCTTTCGGCACCCACGGAAGGGTGCTTTTATTTTATCCTTTTCTGTAAAAAACAAAACAAGAAAGGATTCAAAATTATGAAAAAAACAGTTGTTTCGATCACCTCTCTCCTGCTCTCTTTGCTCACCCTTCTCTGCCTCGTCTCCTGCAACACCGTGGACAAAATCGGTGTTTGGGAAACCGCCGTCTATCTCAAGGACACCGAGCTTGGCAAAGGAGCGAAAACCGTTGTGGTTGAAGTAAAAGCCGAGGAACAGAGCATCACCTTCACCATCCACACCGATGCCGAAACCGTCGGTGCCGCGCTGCTCGAGCACGAGCTGATCGCGGGAGACGAGGGGCAGTACGGTCTATACGTCAAGGCGGTAAACGGCCTGATTGCCGATTATGACACCGATGGAAGCTATTGGGCGTTCTACGTCAACGGCGAATACGCCATGACGGGTGTCGAAAAGACAAAAATCACCGAAGGAGAGACCTATCAGCTTGTCCACACAAAATGAAAATCGCACGGGGCGAAAAAAATCAACTCTGATGCTGGCGGAGCTCATCCTGTTTGCCATGCTCGGTACACTGATGTTTTGCTCCAAGATCATCATGGAGGCTCTGCCGAACGTTCACCTGCTCGGAATGCTCACAGTGACCTATACCCTTGCTTTTCGCGCCAAGGCACTGATCCCGATTTATATATTCGTGTTTCTAAACGGTCTGTTCTTCGGGTTTGCCGCATGGTGGGTTGCCTATCTTTACATCTGGCTCCCGCTTTGGGCTGTCACAATGCTTTTGCCAAAACACATGCCGAAAAAGATCCAATACGTCGTGTTTCCCTTGGTATGTTGCCTGCACGGACTCGCCTTCGGAACGCTCTATGCGCCGGCGCAGGCATTGCTCTTCGGGCTTACCAAAGAGCAAACGATCGCCTGGATCATTGCGGGGCTGCCGTGGGATCTTTTGCACGGGATTTCCAATCTTTTCACCGGATTTCTCGCGATTCCGCTCTCCGCGCTGTTGCAAATGCTGATGCGAAAAGCAAATCTTTCCGCTCCGAATCGGATCGAATGAAAAATCAACATCCTTGAACATGGGGCGCTCTCGTTTGCAATGAAACGGGAGCGCCCCAAAAAACGATTGCGATCTGCGGCACACATATTTTTTTCAAGAAAGCAAATACTAATCCCAAAAACCTCGGAGGGATGAAGATGGAATCAATTTGGCAATCGGACGTGCCGCGCGTGCGCTTTGACGCATTGGAGGAAAACAAAAGCACGGATGTATTGATCATCGGAGGCGGAATCGCGGGGATTTTGTGCGCTTACAAGCTCAAAACCGCGGGTGTGGACTGTCTCTTGGTGGAAGCCGACCGCATCTGCGGCGGTGTCACGGGCTGTACCACAGCAAAGATCACGCTCTCTCACGGATGGATCTATGACAAGCTGATCCGACGTTTTGGCGAAGAGCGAGCTCGACTTTATCTTGAGGCGCAGATCAACGCCACCAAGGAATATGCCGGACTTTGCCGTGAAATCGATTGCAATTTTGAAAGAAAAGATTCTTACGTCTATTCCCTTCACAATCTCAAAAAAATCGAAAAGGAGGTCATCGCGCTGAACAGCCTCGGCATCGGTGCCGAATTTTCGAGAGCGCGAGAACTTCCCTTCGAGATCGCAGGCGCTTTGCGCGTCAGAAATCAGGCACAGTTTCACCCTTTGAAATTCTTATATGCGATCGCCAAGGATCTGCTGATCTATGAGCACACCAAGGTGATAAACCTCGAACCCAATCGGGCAATCGCAAACCAATCCGCAATCGCCTTCAAAAAGCTGATCGTGGCAACTCACTTTCCTGTGTTCAACAAGCACGGCGGCTATTTCCTCAAACTCTATCAGCATAGATCCTACGTCCTCGCGCTCAAGGGGGCGCCGACTATGTGCGGCATGTACGTGGACGAATCCGACACGGGACTGTCCTTCCGTACCTTCGGCAATCTTCTGCTGCTCGGAGGCGGAGGTCACCGCACCGGCAAACAAGGGGGATGCTGGCAAGAGCTGGAAGAATTCGCGAAAAAATACTACCCCAACGCCGAAATTGTCGGCAAGTGGGCAACGCAGGATTGCATGACGCTCGACGGGATTCCCTATATCGGACAATACGCCAAGTCCCTGCCGAACGTATTCGTTGCAACGGGCTTCAACAAATGGGGCATGACGAACGCCATGGTCGCGTCTGATATCCTCTGCGATCTCGTCAAGGGCAACAGCACCCCCTATGCCACCGTCTTTTCGCCCGCGCGCACGGTCCTGCGCCCACAGCTTGCCGTCAACGCTTTCGAGTCTGCCGTGGGGCTTCTTACCCCAACCGCCCCTCGCTGTCCTCACCTGGGATGTGCGCTCAAATATAACCGCGCCGAGCACACCTGGGATTGCCCCTGCCACGGCTCTCGTTTCACAAAAGACGGCGAGCTGATCGACAATCCCGCCACCGATGATCATCCGTCGATCAATCCATAAAAAATGCCTTCGAGACGTTATGGACGTTCTCGGAGGCTTTTTATCATCAACGTTGGTTTCTACAAGCCTGCCTTCTGCCATCCTGCGGCGAACGGGCAAAACAAAATACCGAACGAAAAATCGAAAACGACTTGCAATCTTCAAGAAACAGTGCTATAATAAGAGGAATAAACTTTTCAAAACGACAGTCGCATACGCGAGCCGTTCCATGACAGCCGCTCTCAAGAATCTTGGCGGAGCTTGCTTTCCCGACGGCTGAAACGTTCGATGCGGTTTCCATCCCGAACAGACGGGATCAATCGGAGGTAATTACATGAAGGTTCGTTATTTCCCGGGATGCACTTTGAAGAACCGAGCGAAGGATCTGGATACCTACGCGTACAGATCCGCCGAGGCTCTGGGGATCACTCCGGAAGAAATTGAAAATTGGCAGTGCTGCGGCGGTGTCTTTACCACCGCTCGGGACGAGGTGGCAACCAAGCTTGCTTCGGTTCGCGCGCTGAAGGACGCGAGTGACAGCAACCTCCCCCTCGTAACGGTTTGCTCCGCTTGTCACAACGTGATCAAGCAAACGAATCACGCGATGCAAACGAACAAGGAATTCTCCGACAAGGTCAACCGCTATCTGGAAGCCGACGGCGGCTACAACGGCGAGGCAGAGGTCTATCATTACCTCGAAATGCTGCGCGACCTCGTTGGCTTTGAAAAGGTAAAGGAACGGGTTGTGAACAGCTTGAAGGGCAAGAAGATCGCGGCATATTACGGTTGCCTGCTTCTCCGCCCCCACAAAGTGATGCGCATGGACGATCCCGAAAACCCCACCGTCATGGAGGATCTCCTCCGTGCGCTTGGCGCGGACGCGGTGGTATATGCCAGAAGAAACGAGTGCTGCGGCGGATACATTTCGGTGGAAAGCCCGGACGCCGCCAAGAAAAACGCGAATGCCATTTTGGAAAATGCAAAGGCAGCGGGTGCCGAGATGATCATCACAGCTTGTCCGCTTTGCAAATACAACCTTGTGAAAAACGGCGCGGATATTCCCGTTGTTTATTTCACCGAGCTTCTCGCAGAAGCTTTGGGGGTGAAGGGAGAGCCCAATGAAACATAACAACGATCTTCGCGAAGAGATCCTCCGCATGAGCGGTGTGGACACTGCCAAGTGCATGAAGTGCGGCAAATGCTCCGCCACCTGCCCTGCCTACGATGAAATGGAATATCATCCGCATCAATTCGTGGGAATGGTGGAGATCGGAGAGATCGAACCGCTTCTCTCTTCGGAGTCGCTCTACAAATGCCTCTCCTGCTTCGCTTGCGTCGACAGATGTCCCAGAGGCGTGGCGCCCGCAAAGGTGGTGGAAGCCGTTCGCCTGACCGCAATCAGACGCCAAGGCGCGAACCACATGACCGCCAACGACGTCCCGCTGATCTTGGAAACGGATACACCCCCACAGCTTCTCGTAAGCGCTTTCAGAAAATACACCAAGTAAAGGAGGAAAAGACACGTGCAAAGAGTTGGAGTTTTTGTGTGTTGGTGCGGAAGCAATATTGCCGGTACGGTTGACGTGCAGGCAGTCTCCGAGGCTCTCAAAAACGAGCCCGGCGTGGTCTTTTCCGCCAATTATCAATATATGTGCTCTCAGGCGGGTCAGGAAATGATCAAGACCGCCGTCAAGGAACACCACTTGACGGGAATCGTCGTCTGCTCCTGCTCCCCCCGCATGCATGAGGCGACCTTCCGCAAAACGGCTGTCGCGGCAGGGCTGAACCCTTACATGGTTGAGATCGCCAATATCCGCGAGCAATGCTCCTGGGTACATAAAGACGTGACGGCAGGCACCGAGAAGGCAATCATTCTCGGCAAGGCGGCAATCGCGAAGGTCAACCTCAACACGCCTCTGACGCCCGGTGAGTCTCCCGTCACCAAGCGCGCCCTTGTCATCGGCGGCGGTATCGCGGGGATCCAGACGGCTCTGGATATTGCCGATGCGGGTTTCCCCGTCGACGTCGTCGAAAAGCAGCCCACCATCGGCGGCAAGATGGCACAGCTCGACAAAACCTTTCCCACGCTGGACTGCGCAGCTTGTATTCTGACGCCCAAGATGGTGGACGTTGCGCAGAATGACAAGATCCGCATCTTTTCTTACAGCGAAGTGACCGACGTCCGAGGATTTGTCGGAAACTTTGACGTCACCATCAAGAAAAAAGCAAGATTCGTCAAGGAAGACGTTTGTACCGGATGCGGCGCGTGTGTCGAAAAATGTCCGATGAAGAAGATCCCAAACGAATTCAACCTCGGCATGGACAACCGTCACGCAATCTATATTCCCTTCGCACAGGCTGTGCCAAAGGTCGCGACCATTGATCCCGATGCCTGCAATATGCTCAAAAACGGCAAATGCGGAATCTGCTCAAAGGTCTGCGCGGCAGGCGCGATCGATTACAAGCAAAAGGATGAGATCATCGAGGAAACATACGGTGCGATCGTTGTCGCGACGGGCTTCAATCCCATCAGCATGGAGAAATTCGACGAATATGCATACAGCCAATCCAAGGACGTCATCACGTCTCTGGAATTCGAACGTCTGACCAACGCGGCAGGACCCACTGCAGGCATGCTGGTCCGTCCCTCCGACGGAAAACATCCTCACACCCTCGTGTTCGTTCAGTGTGTGGGCTCGCGCTGTGAATCCTGTGCCGAAAAGGGCAAGGAATATTGCTCGAAGATCTGCTGTATGTATACCGCAAAGCACGCGATGCTCACAAGAGACAAATATCCCGACACCGAGGTCTACGTCTTCTACGTCGACGTCAGGACGCCCGGAAAGAACTTTGACGAGTTCTATCGCCGCGCGGTGGAGGAATACGGCGTGAAGTACGTCAAGGGCATGGTCGGCAAAATCGTGCCCGAGGGAGACAAGCTCAAGGTGCAAGCCTCTGATCTGATCGCAAACAAACAGCTTCACCTCGATGCCGATCTCGTGGTCCTCGCTGCGGCGATCGAACCCGATCACTCGGCACGGCCTCTCGCAACCATGCTGACCGCAAGCATGGATACCAACGATTTCTTCACCGAAGCACATCCCAAGCTCCGTCCCGTGGAAAGTCCCACTGCGGGAGTCTTCCTTTCGGGCACTTGCCAAGGTCCCAAAGATATTCCGGAGACCGTATCTCAGGCGGGCGCGGCGGCATCCAAGGTCATCGGTCTCTTGGTCAAGGATAAACTCACGGGAAATCCCTGCGTCGCAATCGCGAACGAGCTGACGTGCAACGGCTGCTCGAGCTGCGAGAGAGTCTGCCCCTACGGCGCGATCTCTTATCTTGATAAGGAATTCCGCATGCCGGACAGAACCACCAAGATCCGACGTGTGGCGTCTGTCAATCCCGCTGTCTGCCAGGGGTGCGGCGCATGTACCGTCGCTTGTCCTTCGGGCGCGATGGATCTGAACGGATTCATGAACAATCAAATCATGGCGGAGGTTGATGCAATATGCAAGTAACCGAATATAAACCCTTGATCGTTGCATTTTGTTGCAACTGGTGCTCCTACGCGGGTGCCGATCTTGCGGGAAACAACCGCCTGGCATACCCCGCCGACGTCAAGATCATCCGTGTTCCCTGCTCCTGCCGCGTGAATCCCACGTTCATTCTTCGCGCGTTCCAACGAGGCGCTGACGGCGTGATCATCTGCGGCTGCCACCCGGGTGACTGCCATTACACCTCGGGCAACTATTACACCCGTCGCCGTATGGCGACACTCTTCTCGATGCTTGACTTCCTCGGCATCGAGAGAGAACGCACCCGCGTTGAGTGGGTATCTGCGGCAGAGGGGGCTAAGTTTGCCGCAACGATGAACGAGTTTGCACAAAAGGTAGCGGCACTTGGCGAAAATAAGAGATTGGAGGATCTGAGATGCAAAAAATAACGCGTGAACAGCTGATTGATCAAGCATCCGAGCTCCTCGCGAACGGCACGGTCAGCACTGTACTCGGTTGGGGTGCGGGCGAATTTGGCTACGACGTGACTCCGACTCTTTTCAAAACCGCGGAAGAGATGCAAAACGGCTTTGTTTTCAACGATTTCTGCGGAGCAAACTTTTCCAAATATCTCGTTTCCAAAACGAAAACGCTTGAGGGAAAGCTTCTCGTTTTCCTCAAGCCTTGCGACACGTACAGCTTCAATCAACTCCTGACCGAGCATCGCTTCGACCGCGAAAAGGTCTATGTCGTGGGGATTCCCTGCGAAGGCATGGCTGATATCGCCAAGGTCAAGGAAATCTCGGGAGAAGGGATCTCCTCGATCGCGTCGGACGGCGACCGGATCGTGGTCACCACTCTGTACGCCGACGCGCCCGTGAAAATCGATGCGCGCAACGTGCTTGCCGAGCGTTGCATCCATTGCAAGAGCAAAAAACACGTGGCTTACGATACACTTCTCGGCGAGGAGGGTGACGTTGTGGCATCTGCTCGCTTTGACGAGGTCACGCGACTGGAGTCCATGACGCCGGACGAACGCTTTGCCTTCTGGCAGAACGAGCTCTCCAAGTGCATCCGTTGCAACGCCTGCCGTGACGCTTGCCCTGCTTGCACTTGCGAAACGTGCGTTTTTGACAATCCGAAATCGGGCGTGGAAAACAAATCCCCCTCCAACAGCTTTGAGGAACAGATGTTTCACATCATCCGAGCCTTTCACGTCGCAGGCCGTTGCACCGACTGCGGCGAATGTGCAAGAGTTTGTCCTCAAAACATTCCGCTCCACCTGCTCAACCGCAAATTCATCAAGGACATCAATACGTTCTACGGCGAATATCAGGCGGGAGCCGAGGTCGGTTCGAGATCGCCTTTGACAGACTACACCACCGAAGATCTTGAACCGAGCGAGATTTTTGTCGGGAGGAATGAACATGCTTAAATGCTCTCTTGACAACGTTCAAACCCTCTTTGCCGAAATTGCAAAAGAGGCGAAGCTGTATCTGCCCATCGACAACGCGGACGGAACCGCCGTCTTTGGCGAATGGAGCCGAGGTGTCGCGTGGTCGAACGCGCTGAACACCGCAAAAAGCCCCAAGGATTTCTTCTTTCCCCAGACCGAGGATCTGATGAGATTCCGTACCGAGGGCAAAAAGATCGAGGTCATCGACGTCAGACGTGAATCCGATGATTTCGTGGTCTTTGGCGTCCGCGCGTGCGACGTCAAAAGCTTTGACGTGCTGGACAGAGTCTTCCTCAGCGAGCCTTGCGACAGTTTTTATGCCGAGAAACGCGCGCACGGCATCATCGTTTCTCTGGCTTGCACAAGGCCCGCCGAAACCTGCTTTTGCGGCATATTCGGCATCCATGCGGCCGAGCCGGCGGGAGACGTCAGCGCATGGAAGACCGAAGATGCGCTCTATCTTCGCGCCAACACCGAAAAAGGAACCGCACTTGTTGCCCGTCTTTCCTCTGTTTTGGAGGAATGCTCCGACGATGCGGTAAATGCTCAGAAGGAAAGCATCGCGAAGATCATGAACAAGCTCCCCCTGAAGGACCTTTCCACCGAAGCCTTCGGCGGCGGAAAAACGCAAGACCTCTTCCATTCTCCCGCTTGGGACGCGCTTTCTTCGGCATGTCTGGGGTGCGGCACCTGCACCTTCGTTTGTCCCACCTGTCAGTGCTATGACATCAAGGACTTCAACACCGGAAACGGTGTCATCCGTTACAGATGTTGGGATTCCTGCATGTATTCCGAGTTCACCAAAATGGCACACGGAAACAACAGACTCACACAAAAGGAGCGTTTCCGACAGAGATTTATGCACAAGCTGGTCTACTACCCCGAAAACAATGACGGACTCTTCGGCTGTGTTGGTTGCGGCAGATGCCTCGCAAAGTGCCCGATCTCGATGAATATCGTGAAAGTAATGAAACAGATCGGAGGAAACAAAGGTGAATAACATGGGCGACACTTTGATTCCTTCTGTCGGAGTCATCACCGACGTGCGCATCGACACCCCCGATATCAAAACCTTCCGTGTGGTAACCTCAGACGGAAAAAAGGCGTTTGATCACCGTCCGGGGCAATGCGCGATGCTCTCGATTCCCGGAGTCGGAGAGGCGATGTTCTCGATCACCTCTTCTCCCACAAACACCGAATATATGGAGTTCTCCATCAAGAAGTGCGGATGTGTGACCGAATGGCTCCATCAAGCAGAGGTGGGGCAGCAAATCACCATCAGAGGCCCCTACGGCACCCCCTTCCCCGTGGATGACGTGTTTGCGGGAAAGGATCTGCTCTTCATCGCGGGTGGTGTCGGATTGGCACCTTTGCGCTCTGTCATCAACTACTGCCGTCATTATCGCGACCGCTACGGAAACATCGACATCGTTTACGGCTCGCGCAGCAAGGCGGATCTGCTGGACTACCGTGAGATCATCGAAGAGTGGGCGAACGATGCGGGCGTAAAGGTCCATCTCACGATCGACAATCCTCAACCCGATTGGGACGGACACGTCGGCTTTGTTCCAAGCTACGTCAAGGAGCTTGGCTTTGACACCGACAAAACCGCAGTGCTCTGCGGTCCTCCCATCATGATCAAATTCACTCTGGAAGCGCTTGTCGCCCTCGGCTTTGACAAAAGGCAGGTCTACACCACGCTTGAGCTTCGCATGAAGTGCGGCGTCGGCAAGTGCGGAAGATGTAACGTGGGCGCGAAGTACGTTTGCAAGGACGGTCCCGTGTTCAGATGCGACGAGCTTGAAGAGCTGCCGAGCGAATATTAAAGGAGAAAACCCATGGAAAAGACAGTCAATATATTTCTTTTCGGCAAAAAATACGCAGTTCCCGAAAATCTGACGATTATGACGGCGATGGAATATGCGGGCTATCAGCTCGTGCGCGGATGCGGCTGCAGAAACGGTTTTTGCGGTGCTTGCGCTACCATTTACCGCATCAAGGGCAACCGTCAGCTGCACGCTTGCCTCGCTTGTCAGACAAAGGTCGAGGACAATATGTACGTCGCAACCCTGCCCTTCTTCCCTCTCGTCAAAGAGGTCTATGATATGGAAAAGATCCCCGTCAACGAAACCGTGATGATGCAGCTCTATCCCGAGATCTATGCCTGCATCGGATGCAACGCCTGCACCAAGGTTTGTCCCCAGGGATTGAACGTCATGCAGTACGTTGCCTATGCACAGCGCGGCGAGTTTCAAAAATGCGCCGAGGAATCCTTCGACTGTGTCATGTGCGGCATTTGCTCGTCGAGATGCCCTGCAGGCATCTCTCACCCTCAGGTTGCCATGCTCGCAAGAAGAATCAACGGCAAATATCTGGCTCCCGGTTGCGCCCATCTTGAGGAGCGTGTCAAGGAGATCAAGAACGGTGACTTCAACGAGCTGATCGAGGCTCTGATGCAAAAGCCCATCGAAGAAATGAAAGAGCTCTATCACAACCGCGACATTGAAAAATAAGGAGAAGGCAAACATGTATTCTGAGCTGTTTCAAGAATCTCTGGCACGCGTGGAAGCGTCCAGAGAAAAAAACATTGCCCTTGATCCCATCCGCATGACGGCAGAGCAAAAGGAAACCGTGCTTGCTTCCTTCCATCCCGACTACAAGGTCGACGAATTTGCGGTCTTGACCGTCGGCCCCAACAAGGGGGACAAGGTTCCGAAGGAGCTTGCCGAAATTCTGCAGGCACACAGCCGCATTACCCCGAAGAGCGTATGCCTTGAGCATCCCGACTATGAAACCGACGTGCTGATCATCGGCGGCGGTGGTGCGGGCGCGTCTGCCGCGATCGAAGCACACGAGGCGGGGGCGGACGTCACGGTCGTAACCAAGCTTCGTATGGGAGATGCCAATACGATGATGGCAGAGGGCGGCATTCAGGCAGCCGACAAGCCAAATGATTCCCCCGCGATCCACTTTATCGATGCGTTCGGCGGCGGACATTTCGCGGCAAAGAAAGAGCTGCTCAAAAAGTTGGTTTGCGACGCGCCCGAGGCCATTCAGTGGTTGAGCAATCTTGGCGTTGAGTTTGACAAGGAAGAGAACGGAACCATGGTAACCACCCATGGCGGCGGCACCTCCCGCAAGCGTATGCATGCGGCAAAGGACTATTCGGGGGCAGAGATCATGCGCACGCTTCGCGACGAAGTGATGAACCGCAAAATCCCCATCATTGATTTTACAGCGGCAATCGAGCTGATCCTCGATGAAAACGGCAACGCAGCAGGTGCGGTTCTCATGAACATGGAAACCAAGGAGTTGCTCGTCGCAAAGGCAAAGACGGTTGTCATCGCAACCGGCGGCGCGGGAAGAATGCATTATCAGGGCTTCCCCACCTCCAATCACTACGGCGCAACCGCGGACGGTCTGGTTCTCGGCTACCGTGCAGGCGCGAAGCTTCTTTACGCCGAGACTCTGCAGTACCATCCCACCGGTGTCGCATTCCCCGAGCAGATCTTCGGCGCACTTGTGACCGAGAAGGTTCGCTCTCTCGGTGCAAAGCTGGTCAACAAGCATGGTGAAGTATTCATGCATCCGCTGGAAACCCGCGACGTGACCGCGGCTTCGATCATTCGCGAGTGCTCCGAGCGCAACAACGGCATTGATTGCAACAACGGCCACGGCGTTTGGCTCGATACGCCCATGATCGAGAAGATCGGCGGCGAGGGTACGATCATGAAGCGCATTCCCGCAATGTGGAGAATGTTTGAAAAGTACGGAATTGACATCCGATATGAGCCGATCCTCGTCTACCCCACGCTTCACTATCAAAACGGCGGCCTTGACATCACCGATGACTGCATGACCACCAACGTCAACAATCTCTTCGTTGCGGGTGAGGCGGTCGGCGGTATTCACGGCAAAAACAGACTGATGGGCAACTCACTGCTTGACATCATCGTCTTCGGCAGAAGCGCAGGCAAAAATGCAGCCGCAAAGGCAAAAAACACAAGGGTCGGCAGGCTGACGCTCGCTCACGTCGAACGATTTGAAAAGGAGCTGGCAAAGGCAGGCATCAAGACCGAAACGGTATCCCCCAAGCTTCTCCCCAACTACACCAAGCAAAACAACATTTGATAGGAGTATATAACCATGGATTTGCATGTTCTGACAGACCTCTTTGAGGCATTGACCATTTTTTGTTTCGGTCTTTCCTGGCCAATCTCCATCCGCAAATCGCTGATTTCCCGAACCGCCAAGGGCAAGAGCCTGTTCTTCGAGGTCTTCCTGTTGATCGGTTACGCCTTCGGCATTGCGCGAAAAACCATTCAGGTCGCCGCGCTTGGCTATCCGCTTGCGGGAACGGGAACTCTGGGCACCGTGATCTTCATCCTCAGTTTCTTCTTCTACGTTCTCAACTTCATCGAAATTTCGATCGACGTCGGACTCTATTTCCGCAACACCAAGCTGGACAAGCTGAGAGAAGAGGGCAAGGAAGTTTAATTTCAAGGATCCAATCCAAACCACTTCCCCATATAAAGAAAAAATATTGACAAACCAAACTTTTTGTAGTATAATGACGGTGATCTTAAATCAACGGACACGCCGTCTTGGAAAAAACAATTCGCGGCACAAAATTCAAATACGGCACCAAAGGTGCAAAAAGGAGAATAACGTTATGAGTCATCAGCTTTCCGTGGGCTTTTCCCGCATGAACATTACCCCGATGCGCGGCATCGCCATTGCCGGCTACTTCATTCCCCGCTACGCGGAGGGTGTGTTGGACGATCTTCACGTGCGCGCCACTGCGGTAACCGTGGGAGAAGATACCGTGCTTCTGATTGCTTTGGATCTGTTGAACGTCCAAACTCCCATCATGAACCAATACCGCAAGCAGATCTCCGAGGCGACCGGCGTTCCGGTTTCCGCGATCTACGTGCACTGTCAGCATACGCACACGGGGCCCTACGTGGATCCCGCATATGAAAGCAAATCGAGCGGCAAGAATGCCCACCCTACAACTCAGAAAATTCTGGACTATCAAAAGTTCCTCGGACAGCGCTTGGTGGACGCCGCAATGACCGCAATGGAGGATCGCAAACCCGCGCGCATGGGCTATGGCGTCGGCAAAGCGAGCAACATTGCTTTCATTCGCCGTTTCCGCATGAAGGACGGCAGCGTGCGCACCAATCCCGGTGTCAACAACCCCGACATCGTGGCTCCCATCGGCGAGCTTGACGAGCGCGTCAGCGTGATCCGCTTTGACCGCGAGGGCGGCAGCAGCGTGGTGATGGTCAACTACGCCGATCACCCCGACGTGGTGGGCGGCAATCTGATCTCCGCCGACTGGCCCGGATTTTTGTGTCACACCGTCGAAAAAGCACTCGACAACGTGGACTGCATCTTCTTCAACGGTGCGCAGGGCGACGTCAACCACGTGAACGTACACCCCGCTCCCGGCTTCCTCAACGATATGTTTATGGACTTTGATGACGTATCGCGTGGCTACGGTCATGCCCGTTATATGGGACGCGTGGTAGCCGGAGCCGTTCTTCAGGTCTTTGATAAGGTCGCATACGTAGACGAGGTCGATCAGATCCGTTTCCTCGAGAAAAAGGTCGAGATCCCCTCGAACATGCCCACGCCCGAGGAGCTGGTCGAAGCAAAACGCATCAACGATCTTCACCTTGCAGGCAAAGACGCGGAGATTCCCTTCGAGGGCATGATGCTGACCACCGTCGTGGCAGAGGCAGGACGCATGATCCGCCTTGCAGACGGTCCCACCAGTTTCCCCGTCTCCTTTACTGCCGTGGCAATCGGCAAGGTTGCATTCTTCGGTATCCCCGGCGAGCCCTTCAACGGCATCGGTCGTGCCATCAAGGACACCGAGGGCTTTGATCTGATCATTCCCTGCTGTCTCGTCAACGGATCCGAGGGCTACTTCCCCATGAAGGACGCCTATGACGAGGGTGGCTACGAGGCAAGAAGCTCGATCTTCAAGGCGGGCGTTGCCGAGCTGATCATCGCGCAGGGCAAAGAGATGCTGACCGAGCTTGCGAAGTAATAAAATTCCGTAATTGAAAAAGCCTCGGCAGAAAGTTTTCTTGCCGAGGCTGAATTTTTTGAAATACGTATATCTTTTGAAATGGATATTTTGTTGAAAAAAGCGCAAAACTCCTTGCAATTTCAAACTGAGAGGTGTATAATATATTTGATTTTTTGAAAGAGGCGAAGAAGAATGAAACGAAAATTCGATTATACCTGGGTCATCATCGGCGTTTCCTGCTTGATGGTGCTCGTCTGCCTTGGTTTTGCCAGCTCAACCAAATCGCTTTTTCCGGATGAGATCGCCAAAGACCTCGGCACGGAGCGAAGCCTGGTTGCCATTGGAGAAAGCTGCCGTTATATTACCACCGCGGTGGTCAATCTCTTTTTCGGCTTTCTTGTGATAAAATTCGGCCCCAAAAAACTGATCTTTGCGGGCTTTTTTTCGCTGGTTTCCTCCGCTCTTTTGTATTCCTTTGCAACCGAGCTTTGGCAGATTTATATCGCCGGAACACTGATGGGACTTGGCTTTGCATGGACAACCACAACGATGGTCGGTTACGTGGTCGGTCGTTGGTGTCCCAACCGCAAAGGAACGGTAATGGGAGTGGTTCTTGCATCGAACGGCATCGGCGGAGCAATCGCCATCCGGCTGGTTGGACAGATCATCGACGTGAACGTCGTGGGAAGTTACCGAGCTGCGTACCGTATGATCGCGATCGTAATTGCCGTGACGGCAGTCATCGTTCTGATCTTCTTCCGCAACGCCCCTAAAGGCGTGTCCGCGGAGGCGCCCACCCATAGCAACAAAAAGCGTGGCAAGGATTGGGTAGGATTCGAATTTTCCGACACGGTACGCAAATGGTATTTTTGGGGAGTATGCGTCTGTATTTTTTGCTCGGGACTGATTTTACAGGGCAGTCACGGCATCGTGGCAATGCACTATAAGGACGTCGGAATGGACTATTCTGCCGTGACGGGAATGCTCTCCTTCGGTTCACTCCTTCTTGCCGGGGCAAAGTTTCTGACAGGATTTCTGTATGATAAATTCGGTCTGCGCACGTCAGCTACACTGTGTACCGTATTTGCCGTCATTTCGACGTTGATACTTGCAATGGTGCAAGGAAATAGCATGGGAATTCCTCTTGCCGTCGCTTTCACGATCTTCGGTCAGCTTTCTCAACCGCTTGAAACCGTGATGCTTCCGCTGTATGCATCGGATCTGTTCGGCAATCGCTCCTATGCCAAGGTGCTTGGCATTTTCGTCTCAATGAACACCGCGGGATGTGCCGTCGGCGCACCTGCCTTCAACCTTTGCTATGATATTTTCGGGAGCTACGTCCCCGCCCTGCTTCTCGTCGCGGGCGTGATGGCAGTCATTCTCATCCTTTTGGAATTCGTGATCTCGGCGGCGCACAAAGAGCAGAAAAAAATCGAAGCGGCTTCTCAAGAATAAAAATCAATCACCAAAGCCTCGGCAGGGAGTTTCCTTGCCGAGGCTGAATTTATTTCAAGACATTCTTGCATTAAATACGTTTATGTGTTATAATAAACTCAACGCAAAGTTGAATTGAACTCGTTTTTAAGTCGCTTCTTTTTGTGCAAATAGTATGCGATAATATAAGCACAAATCAAATACCCAACAAGGAGGTTCGATTATGAAAGAAACAATGGGGCAGATCATACGCCGATTACGTAAAGAAAGAAATCTTACACAAGAAGAGCTTGCCGAACAGCTTGGCGTTACTTTTCAAGCTGTTTCAAAATGGGAAAATAATACCGGAATGCCCGACATCTCGCAAGTCGTTCCGATAGCGCACGTGTTTGGCGTGAGTACAGACGTGTTGTTCGGAACGTTTGGGACAAATGATACGGAAGAAGTTTGGAAAATAGTCAATAACGCTCAAGCTCTTCTTTCGCGCCCACTTACCTCTGAAAGTCTTTTCCAAAAGTATCTTGCTATAAAAGAAGGATTGAAGCTATATCCCAACAATACAATTCTTCTTATGCACTGTTTGGAAACGGGTATTGCACTCTCCTATCCCGAAAACGATGAGCTTTATGATTCTGAACGCGCTGAGGATATCTACAAAGAATGTGTCCGATATGCCAAGCTTGTTATCTCATATTCAAAGAACATTTCAGACATTTTGCGCGCTCATATGATAATGGTTATTTTGCACTCGGCGTATGGGAATTTTGAGAAAGCGTGGTTCCATGCAGAACAATTTCCGTATCGTGCCGACTTTAATAATCATGTTATGTACGCTTACTATGCGCATTGGAAAAAGGATTACAAACTTGAAGCCCAAAGCTG
>JAFWYJ010000005.1 GCA_017517745.1 Clostridia bacterium
CGCAAAAAATGATGTTACTCGCCTTGCTCGTAAATGATGTTGCCCCTTCGTTGATAAACAACGAAGGGGCAAATGATGTGATGTTTGCCTTCAAAATGTGGCGAAGCCGCGCCTCGTTCGGCGAAGCCGTCATCATTTGGCGAAGCCAACATCTCTTGCCGAAGGCAAACATCGTTCGGCGTGCCTGCTATCGCAGGTCGCCGCCGGCAGCGGGAGCGATTGATTGGTCGAGCGCAGAGATAAACGCTTTCCTTTCCCCTTTACCCGAAAAGTTCTTGGGGGTGTGGGGGCTTCTTTCAAGAAGCCCCCACGATCGCGTCCTTTTTCAAAAGCACCCCCACAAAAATCGCGCCCCCACAAAAAACGCGTCCCGCATCAAACGCGAAACATCATGTCTCCGTAGGTCGGGACGGGCCAGAACTTGGAGGCTGTGAGCGTTTCCATGGTGTCGACGGCGGCGCGCAGCTCGGCCATCAGGGGGAGTACGCGAGAGCAATAGCAGGCGGCGCGCTCCTTGGCATTTGTGATCGAGGCGGCCTCGGTTTCGGCATCGCGCAAGCGTTCGACAACGCCGAAGGCCTGAGCGTTCAACTCGGAGAGACGGCGGATGATATTTTTTTCCACCGCGCAGGAGACGTCCTCGCAGACGGCCTTCTTTTTTGCCGCCGTATCAGCGATTTGCGCGATATAGGACTCGACTGCGGGGATGTAGTCGCGCGAAGCCATGACGATCATGGTGAGCGCTTCGATGTTGATGATTTTGGAATAATTTTCGAAATAGATTTCTTCGCGCGAGCGCATTTCGACCTCGTTCATAACGCCCAAGGAGGAGAAGAGCTCGACGTTTTTGGGATTCATGAAGGTATTGTAGGCATCGACGGAGGTGCGCAGATTGCTCAATCCGCGGCGAGCCGCTTCCTTTTCCCAATCATCGGAATAGCTGTTGCCGTCAAAGAGAATGCGACGGTGTGCCGCAAAGGTTTCCTTGATGAGCTTTGCGACCGCAGGCTCAAAGCCGTCGGAACCTTCCAACGCGTCGGCAAATTGGCGCAAGGATTCGGCGACCGCCGTGTTGAGGACGGTGTTGGGCATGGCGATGTTTTGCGAGGAACCGAGCATACGGAACTCGAATTTGTTGCCCGTGAATGCAAAAGGCGAGGTACGGTTGCGGTCGGTGGTATCCTTGCGGAAGACCGGGACCGAGGGGATTCCAAGGTCCATCATGCGCTGCTCCGCGCCATGATAGGTCTTGTTTTCCACGATCGCGTCGATCAAAACGTTCAGCTCTTCGCCCACGAAGATCGAAACGATGGCAGGAGGTGCCTCTCCCGCGCCGAGACGGTGATCGTTGCCCGCATAGGCAACCGAGATGCGCATCAAATCCTGATAATCATCCACTGCCTTGACAATGGCGGCAAGAAAGAGCAGGAACTTGATGTTATCCTCGGGCGTTTTACCGGGATCGAGCAGGTTCTTGCCGTTTGCCGAGAGCGACCAGTTGTTGTGCTTGCCGCTGCCGTTGACGCCCGCGTAGGGCTTTTCGTGCAAGAGGCAGACCAAGCCGTGCTTTTCGGCGATCTTTTTCATATATTCCATCGTCAGAAGATTTTGGTCGACGGCGATGTTGGCGGTGGCATAGATCGGGGCGAGCTCGTGCTGTGCGGGTGCCGCCTCGTTGTGTTTTGTTTTCGCATTGATGCCCATCGTCCAAAGCGCCTCGTCGAGATCCGACATAAAAGCGGCGATGCGAGTCTTGAGCGGGCCGAAGTAGTGATCCTCAAGCTCCTGGCCCTTGGGCGCGGGTGAACCGAAAAGGGTTCTGCCTGCATAGACCAGGTCCTTGCGACGATCGTACATGGATTTGTCGATGATAAAATACTCCTGCTCGGCTCCCACCGTGATGTCGACACGCTTGGTTTGGGTGTCGCCAAACAGGCGCAAAATGCGCAACGCTTGTGCGTTTAAAGCATCCATGGAGCGCAAAAGAGGTGTTTTGGAGTCGAGAGCTTCGCCCGTGTAGGAGCAGAAAGCGGTGGGAATGTAGAGCGTTCCGTCCTTGACAAACGCGTAGGATGCGGGATCCCACGCCGTATATCCGCGTGCCTCAAAGGTGGCACGCAGACCTCCGGACGGGAAGGAGGAGGCGTCGGATTCGCCACGGATGAGCTCCTTGCCGGAAAACTCCATCACGACCTTGCAATTTCCGACCGGGGAAATGAATGCGTCGTGCTTTTCGGCGGTTACGCCGGTCAGAGGCTGGAACCAGTGGGTGTAGTGCGTCGCGCCCTTTTCGACTGCCCAGTCCTTCATGGCGTTTGCTACGACGTCTGCGATCGAGGGGTCGATGGTTCTGCCCGTCGCGATGGTTTTGATGAGAGATTTGTATACTTCTTTGGGGAGGCGTTCGCGCATTACGTCGTCATTAAACACCATCGCGCCAAAGATATCGGAAACGTTTCTTGTCATTGCTGTCACGCAATCCTTTCCGGCCTTTTGCCGCTTATTGTCTATCATTATATAACAATCCTCACGATTTGTCAAGAGGATATTTCGCGATTTGCGCACATCCTTGACGTTCGCGCGGCGAGAATCGGAATATTTTTCAAAAACAAACACACGGTATGTCTTCCGCGCGGATCTGTTTTTTCTCCGTGACGTGGCCGAAAGTGAAAAAACACCGAAAAAAATCAAAAATCACTGCTAAAAAACGAGAAAAGCATGTTGACATTTTCTTTAGAATATGATATAATAAAATCGGTTGTAACTACATGCACGCGCGAAGGGGCTCTTTCTTCGGACTGCTCCGCATGCGCCATGCAAAAAATTTTACACGGAAGGGTTGATGTGCAATGAAAAATCAACACAAGAAAACAGAAGCAAGAAACTTCAGATTTTCGGTTGTTGCAGCTGTGCTTTTGATGCTTGCAACGCTCATCTGCTGTTTCACGGTTGTCGTCTCCGCCGACGTGCAGAGACTGGAGGTCGGGATGGGATCTCTCGTTCCCGGTTCTTCTCTCCAACTCAATGCATCCGGCGACGGTTACGTCAAAGTCTATGACGGAAATACGACCGCCGACATTCAGGTGGACTCCGCAAAGGTCGGAATCAGCGCGATAGATCTGCCTTTTGTCGAGCTGGTGATCGAGTCGGCTGAATTCAACAGCAAGGACGTGGCGGATGCCTCCAAGCTGACGCTGAAATTCAAGGTTCAGTTGACCGCCGAGGGTGTTGCGCAATCCAGAGATGATCTGCTCTCCAAATACGCCGCGCCTCGCGAGCAGGTGTTCAAAGCCAAGATCGAGCCGGCAACGCTGACTTGGGAGAACGGAGTCGTTGGAAACGTGTCCTTCGTTCCCGGCGTGACCACCTATAATCTTGACGTCACTGCTCCCGCTTTGAAGGGCATGGTGGCAGACGAAACGGCTCCCGCAATTACGGCACTCCCCAAAGCAACCGTGACCGGCGTGACCGGCAAGGGTACCTACACCACGCAGGTACAGGCTGTGATCGACAGCAAGAACTACGTTGCAGCGCCTCTTTCGGTTTCTGTCACCGTAGATCCCATCGTGATCACCTCCGTGCAGTGGGATCTGCCCAAGACCTCCTTCGTTTGGGGGGATACCGAGCTTTCCAACATCGCCGTCATCGGATTCGATGCACAGGACAATCCGCATGCGCTCAGCGTGATTTGCGGTGAGGGATTTGGCAATGCAGGTACATATACGCTGACGGCAGCAGTGCCGAATGCCAATTACATCTTCGGTTCCTCTGTTTCGACGACCACGTCGATCACGATCAACAAGAAGGTGTTCACCGTCTCCTTCCAAGACAAGACCTTCTTTGGCAATGCGGAATTGCAGTCCGATCCTACCAACTTCATGATCGCCGTAGAGGGTGATGCCCCTGCGGACGTTCTCTCGAAGATCACCTATACGGTGAACGGCACCGCCTTCACGGGTGCTTCGGCTTACGGCGTCTACACCGTGACGGCAAATCTGCCCGCCAGCCCCAACTATGAGTTCGCGAACGAGGCGGACGGCGTGATGACCGCAAAGATGTCGATTTTGAGAAAGTACGTTGTCGCAGGCAATACCGCAGCGCCTTATCAGATGATCCTGCTTGGCGAGAAAGGCTTTGCCGGAGACATCACCGCAAGTGTGGTTGTTCCCGAGATCAATCGCCGCGCGCTCCGCGGTTTCCGCCAGCACACCGCTTTCACGCTCAACGTGAGTGATGCCGCAGGTGAGACCTTCACCGTGCTGATCCCGATTTCCGATACCCTGTACGGACAGCGTCTGTCTGCTCTGACCGCAGAGGATCTCTACCTTTACGAAGATGCAAACCAAACTTTGACCTCAGCAAAGGAATTGGGCTACACCGTGACGCTGAAGGACGGCTACTATCAGATCGAGGGCATCTCCGGAAACGCCGAGACCACCTTCGTGCTCGCGCCCGAGTACAATCCTCCCTTCTTCCTGACGCCTCTCGGAATCGCACTTCTGGTGCTTCTGGTGCTTGCACTGCTTGCGCTTCTGTTTGTGATCGGACTCTACCTCAGAGGTCTCCGTGACAAAGAAGAAAACAAGATCCTCGTCATTGACACCGAGGGCGAGCTTCCCGAGGCTGCCGAGGCAGACAAGGAGCCCGTCGATGCGGATGCCGTACTGGAAGAGAATCTCGAAAAGATTGAAGAAACGATCGAGCCCGCCGACGACGAGGCAGAGGCAGAGATCGATGAAGCGGCAATCCGCGCGGCTGTTGCCGAGGCACTTGCCGAGACCTTCAGTGATTCCGCCGAAGATGCATTCAGTCCCGAAGACTTCAAGGCTGTGGTTGATGCGATCGTTGCGGGTGCAATGAGCCGCACGATGGAACTTCCCGAGGTTGCCGAGGCCGCTGAAACGGTCGACGAAAAGCCCGCAGATGACATTGTTGTCGAAGAGCTGAGCAATGAAGATATTTGCGCTGTGGTTGCCGCATCGGTTGCCGAAGCGTTTGAAATGATCACCGTTGACGGTGCCGAGCCAAAGGCTGTGGAAGGCACCACGGTGGATACGATCTCCGAGGCGGTCAATGCCGCAGGCGCGGAGAACATCCCCCAGACTTGGTCCGACGAGATGGCAGACGCCGTCAAGGAGGCGATCGTGGAAGAGCTTGCCGCTCGTCTGATCGTTGCCGAAGAGCCTGCTGTCGAGGCGTTTGTTGAACTCGTCGACGAGGACGAAGACGACAATGACGAAGAGGAAGAGGATTACGGCGGATTCGGCTCGATGCCGCTCGAATTCATCGATGCTGTCGAGGAAGCAGAGAAGTATGCCGCAATGCTCGAAGAAGAGCGTCAGGGACTCGTTCGCATCGTCACTCGCTACAAGAGAAGCTTCCAGTCGCGCGTATCTCAGTCTCAAGGAAACGTTCAGGAATACTACAATATCATTAAAAATGCGCTTCTGTCCTACAAGGGCGTGAAGAACCGCATCAGCTGGAACTACGAAGCGTTCAACCGCGGAAGAGCACACGTGGCAAAGATCAACGCCAAGACCAAGACGTTGTATCTGTATCTGGCTCTCGATCCCGCAGAGCTGATCGATACCAAGTACGGCATCGTGGATATGTCCTCCAAGAAGAAGTACGCGACCGTTCCCGTGCTGATGAAGATCAAGGGCGATCGCAAGTTCAAGTATGCGCTTGAGCTGATCGACAAGCTGTGCGGCGAAGCTATGGAGCTGCCGAAGCTTGAAGCAGAGGAAGTCGACTACCGCATTCCTTACCAGACCACCGAAGAACTGGTTCAGGCAGGTCTTGTGAAGAAGCTGGTCGCAAGCATTCCCGTTGTTTACAGCGAAAACGACGCCACGGCAGCGGCAGACGCCGAGCCCGTCGAGCAGAGTGCCGCCGCTGAGGCGCAGGAAGTCACCTTCATCGCGCCGACCGACACGCCCGCAGTCGAGGCTGCCGCTGAGGAGATCCCCGCGAGCGTGGAAGCTCCCGCGGAAACTTCCGGCGAAGAGACTACGGAAATTTAATCAAACCAACTGAATTTGGGAGGGAAAGGAATTTTCCCTCCCTTTTTCTGATAAAAATTTGCATTATCCCTTTACAAAAAGCCGTTTTGCGTGTATAATATTAGTAAGTATATTGATCGGCAATGCCGAGGAACAGGAGTCTTTTCGACATGAAACAAAAGGCAACCGAATGGGGAAAGATGCTCAAAGATCGAATCGATCAGGTCGAGCAAAAGATCGCGCTTGCGATCGTAGCGGCAGAACGTGAGATCAGCGAAACCGTGCAGACGGTGAAAGACCGAGATCCCGCCGCGCGCAGCCGCGCGGAAGTGCTGCTGCTTTACTCGGGCGTGCATGCGATCATGGCGCACCGCGTGGCACACAAGCTTTATGAAAACGGACATTACTTTTCGGCGCGCGCGCTGAGCCAATCGGCACGTTTTTTCACGGGAATTGAAATCCATCCCGCGGCAAAAATCGGCAGACGCTTTTTCATCGACCACGGCATGGGCGTGGTGATCGGAGAAACGACCGAGATCGGTGACGATTGCACGATCTATCAAGGCGTGACGCTGGGAGGTACCGGCAAAGACGTCGGCAAGCGCCATCCGACGCTGGGCGACAACGTGCTGGTTGGTGCCGGCGCGAAAGTGCTTGGTCCCGTTTATATCGGCTCCAACAGCAAGATCGCGGCAAACGCCGTAGTTCTGCATCCCGTCTCCGAAAACAGCACCGCCGTTGGTATTCCCGCCAAGGTCGTCAAGCGGGACGGCGTGCGTGTGCGGAACGATCTCGACCAGATACACATTCCCGACCCCGTGGCGCAGGAAATGGGCCGTTTGCAGAAGGAGCTGGATCAGCTGAAGCGCGACGTGCTTGAGATACGTGCAAAAAAGGACGAAAAGGATTGACTATGCAAGAGCAAAAAAGAGGCCGTTTTATCGTATTTGAAGGGATCGACGGCGCGGGAAAAACAACACAGATCGAGCTTTTGACAAGCCGTTTGACAAAGGACGGAAGGCGGGTACATCGCACCGCGGAGCCGACCGAGTCGGTCAGCGGAGGATTGTTGCGGGATGCCTTGAGCGGTGTTTCCAGACGCTCTCCCTGCGAAATGGCGGCGCTGTTCGTTCTCGATCGCATTTTTCACAACACAAACCCCGTCAACGGCATCGAGAAGATGCTCGCCGATGGCATCGACGTGATTTGTGACCGCTACTATTATTCATCGCTGGCATATCAGGGAAGCGAAACCGATGCCAAATGGGTGCAGGAGATGAACCTTTCGTGTCCTGAGATTCGCCGCCCCGATCTTTGCATTTTCCTTGATCTGACTCCCGAGCAGAGCATGGAGCGCATCGCCAGCGGAAGAGTGACCGTCGAGATCTATGAAAACCTCGATCGCCTCACGCGCGTGCGCGACCGCTTTTACAGCGTTTTTGAGACGCTCGCCGACACCGACCGCATCTGTGTGGTGAACGCCGCTCGCCCGATCGACGAAATCCATGCCGACATCGTGAACCTTGTGCGTGATATTTTGAAGTAATTTGATTTTTCGGAGGACGCGTTTTTGTGGGGGTGCTTTTTGAAAAAAGTTCCCCCACTTTTTTGCCTTTGGTGACCAGAGAAACTTTTTGAAAGACGCGATTGTGGGGAAACTTTTTGAGAAAAGTTTCCCCACACCCCTTCAAAAACTTTTATCGCATGGGTATCAACGGAATTGTTTATCTGTGCGCGTCACCCTTTCATTAGCTCCCGCTGCCATTTTGGGACCACTAACCCAAAATGGCAGCGGGAGCGATTGCTCATTCGGAGCGTACAGATAAAAGCTTTCCTTTCCCCCTTACCCAAAAAGTTTTGCGGGGGTGTGGGGGTGGCTTTTTCAAAAGCACCCTCACAAAAAACGCGTCCTTTTTTCAAAAGGACGCGTTTTTTTCTAAGAATCACAAATCCTCCCCGTCCAGCAGATGAACGGGTTCTTTTTCTATGGTAGAGCGGTGACGCTCGCGGCGGCGCTCGTTCAGCGTTTTTCCCGTTTGTTCCACCCGCACTCGACCGAATGAGCCACAAAGAATCAGCAAGAGCTTCATTCTGCGGAGCATATACTCGCTTTCAACGCAGAGCGTGATCTTTTCTTTCGAGAATCCGAATCCAAACGCACCAAAACCAAGTCGCTTGACCGAATTTGGGATCTTCACGCGCTCCAATCGGGGCGTTTGTGCAAACGCGCACATACCAACGCGCTTCACGCCGTGTTCCAAGGTCACTTCCGAAAGCCTCGCGCAGTCGAAAAAGGCGTAGCGTCCGATTTTTTGCACCGACGGCAGCGTCACTTCTCGCAAAGCCGAGCAACCGCGGAACGCGCCTTTGGGAATCTCCTTCCATTCCGAGGAAAAAACGATCTCGGAAAGCGAAATACAACCGCGGAAAAGATCGGGGGCAGAGACCGACAGAGCGGGTTCCATATCCACACGCTCGAGCTCAATGCAGTGGGCAAACGCCGCACGTCCCAAGGACGTGAGCGTGGACGGAAGTGTCAGCTCACGGAGAGAATCACATCTCCAAAACGCACGGTCTCCGATCCGTTGCAGATCTCTGCCAAACTCCGCGTGTCGAAGAACACGGCAACCCGCAAAAGCACGCGCTCCGATTGCCGAAATCATGGAAAAAGGCTCCACGTCCCGCAATCTCGTGCACCCCGCAAAGGCGGCATCCGAAATTCCCACGTTGGTTTCCGAGGACAATACCACGCTTTTCAAGCGTTTGCATCCGCGGAAGGCTTCGGTTTTGATCGTTGTGCATGCAGACGGAAGAATGACGCTCTCCAAGCGTTTTTGGCGCAAGCAGGCGCGCCTTCCCACCGTCACGAAATCCCCCTCCGAGAAATCGGCAAGCTCTTCCGGAGAATGTCTGCGGACCAACTGCCATTGCTTGACGTTGATTACTTCTTTTTTCATCTTTATCCCTCTGTTTCCGTGGAAATGCCATGAAAATTCTTGGCATCTGTGAGCATCAGCGCGGCTTCGAGGCAGACTTCTCCCGTCTCGTCCACAGTTCGGAAGAAATATCCGTCATCGCGCGGTGCGCGAAGAATTTTGAGCGTGTGTCCGTAGGCCGCCTCGCGCAAAAAGGACATGGTAAAGCCAACAACCGCCTTTTGCTCGACGTTGGGCGTAAAATCGCAAAGCATGTTGGGATAATGTGTGTTGTTCATGTGGCCGTTGTAATCAATGTCCGAATACACGATCCTGCGCTCGCCGGCTTCCTCCATTTGTGCCGCAGCGGGAAGACGCACACGCGCCAAAAGCGCAGAATCCAGCGGCGGATCCGGCTCGATTTGATAAGGGAACGCGGTAGCGGGCAAAAGTTTTTTCTCATTCAGATCCAAAAGCCCCCAGATCGAATAAGCCTCCGCCGCGACGGTATCTCCGCGCAAAATCCGAAAACAGCGTTGAAACCCAAGACCGCGACTCTCGCAAACCCAGGTCTCCACGTCGATCTCCTCGTAGGCAGACAGCGGCTCGTATATGCGAACACTCATGCGGCTGAGCAAAAAAGCCAAGCCCCTTTCGTCTCGCAGAGCATCCAGACTCATGCCGCAGGAGCAGAGATGCAGATTGGCGGTCTCTTGCATATAAGCCAAAAGCCGCGAGGGTTGCAACGTACGACTCGCATCGGTATCGTGCCATTTGATTTTGTAATGTTCGATATATTTCATTCTGTCAAGATCTCCTTCTTGTCAACTTTTGACGATCTCAAAATCAGAAAAGGGAAACCTTCTTCCAAAAGTCTCCCTTCCCCGCTTCACCAAAGAGCCGCGCACCGCAATGCGCGGCTCAATGATGGATGAAATTATTTGTTTTCTTCCTCAGAAGCTTCATCCTCGTTCGCCTTTTCGGTAACCTCGTCGGCAACCTTTTCGGCAACCTTCTTGGCAACCTCTTTGGCGACTTCCTTTGCAACCTCGATCGCAACTTCCATTGCAACCTCTTTTGCAAAGTCCTGAGCAGCCTCTTCGGTAACTTCTGCGGTAGCCTCTTCGGCGACCTCTTCGGCAGCCTCTTCGGCAGCCTCTTCAGCGACTTCTTCGGCAGCCTCTTCGGCGACTTCTTCGGTAGCCTCTTCGGCAGCCTTTGCGGCATCCTCTGCAGCTTCCTCGGCAACCTCGTGCTCGATCATATCCTCCTCGACGAAGTATTCCGTGGGATCCTCTTTCTTACCAAACAACTGCGCGATCTTGAGTCCGAGCGCGGCAATTGCCAGACAAAGGTTGAAGAAGATCGATACGAGCCATACAATGAAGCGAACCAGGAAGTACGGCTTGTTCCACTTGCCTCTGATGTGGAGGGTGTAGAGCAGAACAATGATTGCGATCAGCAACAGAATACCCAGCAAGATCCACAGCCACAGCAACGAAGCCGAAGAGTCGATCAGCGAGAAGGTTGCGAAACGAATCGAGCCGAGAATGGCAGCAGACCATCCGTTGAACTGCACGTCCTCGTTTTCGGAGGTGGGATCGCCCTCACCCGAGAAGAGCACACCGTTGAAGATCTTGAAGATGTTGATCATCGAATCACTCATCTTCTCGAGCGTGTAGGTGACGGTCTTGTTGCCGTCGAGCAGGAACGCGTAGGTATATACTCTCTTGTTTCCGTCAAGTGCAATCGAAACAAGCGTATAGGAATCGGAATCGAGCTTGTGCTTGTAGCTCTGATCCACTGTCACGGTGAAGGTGATGGTGTCTCCGTACTGACCGGTTCCGGTCGTGGTGACGCCGCTCGTTCCGTTGACGATGTTGTACGTGTAGGTATTTGCCACGTAATTCACCGAAACGGTCACAGCAGATGCGGGCATAAAGAACGAATTTTCAACAACAGAAACGAGCTGACCGTCAGGTCTCTTCACGGTGATGATCGCCGTGTGTCCTGCCTTTTCGATCACGGAAACGGTGATTTCCTCACCCACAGCAGCCTCGGTCTTGGAGTCGCCGATGATGACACCCTCACCTGCGATGATGGGATACTTCACGTCAGCGTATTCTGCATTCAGAACGATCGTGACCTCGTTTGCCGAGTTGGGCGTTCCGATCGAAGCGATCGTCCACTTGGTCATGCCCTCAAGCAGTGCGGGCATGGGAAGCTTGTCGCTTGTCGGATACTTCTCGATCGTCACGTCGGTCAAGATCTCTCCGATCTGATTGTTTTGTGCATCCACAAATTTCACCGAGTATGTGATCGGAGTCCATTGTGCAAACACATAGACGTCGGATTTTCCGAGATCGTTGTTGTCGATCTTGCTCCACTTGACAGAGGCAACGTCCTTGCTGTATCCTGCGGGAGCAGCAGCCGCAACGATCTCCAAAAGATCTGCGGAAAGCGCGGGAAGCTCAAAGGTGTCGCGATCGATCTCGCTCAAACGATAGCGATAAATATCGATCACCGTGGGCGTTCCGTTTTGATTGAAAACGTAGTAGATGTTGTAGGTAGCACCCTGAAGCAGGACGTCCAGCGTGGAGTGTGCCGCGGGCATCACGAAGCTCTCGGGGAATGCCTCTGTGGTGGCATCCTTCAAAGACGTGCCGTTCAGGCTGGCATCCATGATGACGTAGGAGGAAATGTGGTCAAACTTGAAGTCGACAGTCGCTCCTGCGGGAACATACACGGTCTCGCCGAGGGCAAAGCCTGCCATCGTTCCGGGAACCTTGAAGCCTTCCTCATCCACGAAGCTTGCATCCAATACGTACTCGTTCGCGATGACGAAATCCGAGAAGTGGATTGCATCGAAGGAAACGTATCCTTCTTCCGTTACCGTCGCAGACATGCGCTCTCTCTTTCCGGAAGCGTCAAGCGTATAGACGTTGGTAACCGCCTCGCTGTTCGGCTTTGCATCCGCAAAGGGAAGCGTGATGACAATGGCTCCGGAGAAGCCCTTCTTACTACCGTCCACGGTGATGTCAAAGGAGTGGAAATCCACGCCCTCGATGCCATCGTAGAAAGATTTGTCAAAAGCTTTGGGAGTTTCAGTTCCCGTGTGGTCATAGTGGAAGTGAATGTCTTTCGCGTTGGCAACGTAGAGAGATCTCAGCGTCGCGTTGGAGAAATACAGGAAGTTGTAAGTCTCCTCCCCGTTTTCTACCTCGATCGTCAGATCAACCTCCGGGTTTTCGTATGCGGCATAAACCTTGTGCGCGAAATTGAAGGCAATCGGTTCGGTTCTGGGATCGCCATAGACCGTAACCTTGATCTTTCCGTTGTTGTCCTCTACATCATACTCAAAATCACCTTCCACGAAATAGAAGTAGTAGTTCGGTCTCCAGGAAATAACCAACGTGGTGTCGGATTCGAAGGAGGAATCCACGCCAATATTCTTCTCCAAATCGAGCTTGCCGTTGTTGTCCCAAGTCCATACGGGGCTAAAGCTCGAGCAAACGGAGGTCGCGCCGGGATAGGTCAGCGTATTTTCAATGTCCTTGATCAGGTTCAGATACTTGTCGCCCGCTGCATTGAGCGCGACATTCTTGGGAACCATGACGGTTCCGAGAATCTTTCCGCTCTCATCCACAAAGTTCAGCTTCACGGAATGGAAATCGGCATAAACCGTAAGATCTCTTGCGGGCATCGCGGTGATCTTCTCACCTTCCGCAGTTGCCCATCCCGTAAACTCGTAGCCCGTGATTCCCTCGATACCGCCGGTGATCATATCAAGATCGGTGCCAACGGGAATCAGTGCGGTGAACAGGGGCGTGCCCGTGTTGTTGACGTCATCACGAGATCTGTATGTGATGCGGTAAATATTCTTGAGACGAATCGTTGCATCGAGCGTCATCGTGCGCTCGCCGTCGCCAACACGGGACATGATCAAGTCGATCACGTCTGCTACCGCAGAATCGCCGACACGATTGAGAATCTTGTTCAGCACCTTTTCCACGGTTGCCTTGGCGTTGTAAGTAAAGTTTGCAGTGTCATGCAGGACACCGTTGCCCTGATATGCATTGTCAAGAGGACGGCTCATCAGCGCGTCGGGCAACAGCTCGAGCTTTGCGGTGACGAAGTTGACGACCTTCTTGTACTTGTTCTCATAATCTGCGGCCTTTTCAAGTGCCTGCGCATAGAGCGCGTCCACACCGTCCTGCTCGAGAATCTCGAATGCATCTTTGCCGATCTTTGCAGAAACCTTTTCTACGATCGCATCAACCAGATCAACGCCTTCTCCGCGGCTCAAGATCTCGTTCACAAGACCGTTTTCCAGATCAATACCAAGTCTGGATTCGATTGCGGACAGAATGTTCTCCACAGCGGAGATTTCCTCTGCCTTGTCAACAAAGCCGTCGGTCTTGACCGAGAGCGAGTCGATCAGCGCGAAAATATCTCTGCCGGTGATCTCTTCCAGCTTGTTGCAAATGCCCTCCATGGTGGTATCGCTCTTCAAAGCCAGATCAATCAAATCGTCCAAAGACATCTTGGACAGATTGACGTCGAGCTTGGCATCAACCTTTTCCAGAGCGGTTTGCACGTATGCGATGTTGACGAATCTGTCATAGAGCTTGGTGGGCTCCACCGCGCCGAGCAGTTCCAGAATATCTCCGTAGGTCAGTTCGGATTCCGCGAACACGATCAATTCGTCGCCACTCATGTTGGTGACAGACATGATCTTTTGCTTGAGCTCATCGCTCAGCTTGTCGTAATCCAGAACCTTCGCATACAGACGGGTGACGATTTCGGGAACGTTCACGTCCACAACCACGCTGTCTGCGGAAACTTCCATTTTATTAATATAGGTGTCGATCAAGTCCTGCAGCTTTGCTGCGGCATCCTGCAGGCGTTCGATGTCGCCCGCAATGACAACCTCAAGCGCCAAAGCCTTGGTCTTTTTGACCGTGTTGGGAGCGCTTCCCGCAACGGCGTAGTCAATGTCGAGATTGAATGACAGCAGCTTGCCGTCCTCCATCGTGGCAAAGTCGCGCAGCGAGGGAATGAGTTCCTTCACCGCATCCACCAACGCCTTGGCATCGATGGAGAGATATCCGTCCTCATCCTCGCCGGCAATCTGATGATCGTTGATCTTCAGGCCGTTGACGTTGAGCAGAACGTGGTCGAATACCATTCTGAGAATGGTTCCCATCTTCTCGCCGATGTTGATCTGCTTTGCGATCTCCATCAGCTCGTTGTTGTCGATCTGTGCGAAAATGGTATCAAAGCCGATGATGTCCACAAGCGCGCTAACGTTGAGCATGCCAAACAGCTTCTTCATGTCGATCACGCTGTCCATCTTGTCGGCAGGGATTTTCTTGATGGTTGCGACCAGGTCGATATCACTGATCAAGCCGGGGATATCGATGTAGCCCTTGGCAACCTCGTAGCCACCGACCAGCGCGATCGCCTTGTCAAGTCCGATCAAGCGGAACGCCTCGATGGGATCGACGTAATTCATCAGCACGTCGTTGTCGAGCGCCAGGACCGCGTCCTTTGCCGCCTCGATGTCGATGACCTCTTCGATCTTGATGGTTCCGTTCGTCACCAGCTCCTTCACCTTTTCGGTGTTGAGGATGTCGTCAACCTTGATAATCTTATTGTCAATGAGCTCCTTTACCTTTTCGACGTTGATGACCTCGTCGATCTGAAGGATCTTGTCGTCGATGAGATCCTTCACCTTTTCGGCATTGATGACCTCGTCGATCAAAATAATCTCTTCGTCGATGAGTTCCTTCACCTTCTCAACGTTGATGACGTCATCGATCGAAATGGTATCGTTGTCGATGAGATCCTTCACCTTTGCGGCATTGATGACGTCATCGATCGCAATGATATCATTGTCGATGAGCGTTTTTACCTTTTCGGCGTTGATGACCTCGTCGATCAGAATGGTCTTGTTGTCGATGAGCTCCTTCACCTTTTCGGTGTTGAGGACTTCGTCGATCAAAATGGTCTTGTTGTCGATGAGTTTCTTCACCTTTTCGGCGTTGATCACGGCATCGATCTGAATGATCTTATCGTCAATAAGCTTCTTTACCTTCGTGAAGTTGACAACCTCGTCGATCAAAATGACGTCGTTGTCGATGAGACTCTTCACTTTTTCGACGTTGATGATCTCGTCGATCGCGATCGTCTTATTGTCGATCAGCTCCTGCACCTTCTCCATGTTGACCAGGCCTTCGAGAGAATCAAGCTCGTTCACCGCGACGTTGGCAAGTTCCGCTTGATCCACCAGGCTGTTATCCACCATCTCTTTTACCGTCAACTTTCCGTCCTTGAGCAGCTTCGCGGCATCCACGGCAACAATGGTGAGCCCGTCCAGCGTCACGTAATCGAGCAGCTCACTTACGGAGAATTTGTTCTGCAGGTAAGTAATGGTCGCGTCCTGATATACACAGTCGGCGATCTGATCCGCCAGGGTTGTGGAGGAGGCAACCAGCTTTCCGAGCTCGGTGGCTACCGCGTCGATATAAACGAGATCGACGGCATTGATCGAGTTGTTCGCCAAGATCAGGTTCTTCAGCTTGGCAATCTCCACAACATCCGCCAATTTGAAGTCGCCGTTCTTGATCAGCGCCTGCACCTTTGCGGTATCGATGATATCGTTCAGAGAGAACTTTCTGTCGGCATCATTGAGCAAAGCCTCGAGCTTCGCGGTATCGATGATATCATCCAGAGAGAAATTCTTGTCTTTGTCATTGAGGAGTGCCTCAAGCTTCGCGGTATCGATGATGTCATCGAGCGTGAAGCCCTTGTTCACGTCATTGAGAAGTGCCTCGACCTTTGCGCCGTCAATGATGTCGCCGAGAGAGAACTTTCTGTCCGCGTCATTGAGAAGCGCCTCAAGCTTTGCGGTGTCAATGATGTCACCGAGAGAGAAGCTCTTGTCCGCTTCATTGAGAAGTGCCTCAAGCTTTGCGGTGTCAATGATGTCACCCAGAGAGAAGTTCTTGTCCGTATCGTTGAGCAAAGCCTCGAGCTTTGCGGTATCAATGATATCGTTGAGGGAGAACTTTCTGTCCTTGTCGTTGATCAGTGCCTCAAGCTTGGCGGCATCGATGATGTCACCGAGAGAGAACTTTCTGTCCTTGTCGTTGAGAAGCTTCTCAAGCTTTGCAGTGTCGATGATATCGCTCAAAGAGAATCCCTTGTTCTTGTCATTGAGAAGTGCCTCGACCTTCGAAGGATCGACAATGTCGCCAACGGAAATCGCGCCGTCATTGATGATATCGTCAACAGCCAAAAGCTTTTTCAAGCCTTCCAGATCAAAGCTTGCAAGCTTGGTTCCCAGCTCGTCAACCAACTGCTCGAACTTCACGGGATCCTTTCTGATCAGGTTGATCAAAGCCTTTCTGTTCGCCTCGGAAATGCGGTTCACGATCAAAGATTCCTGCGAGACCGTCGGATCCTTGGAGGTCAAATATCCACTTTGCAACAACACGAGCGCGTCGATGCAGGTTTCAATTCCCTCGGTCTCCTTGAGAAGAGCCTCGAGCTTCGCAGCCTTTTCCTCGTTCGACATCACCTCGTTGAGCATGTCGGGAAGGCTGTCGATGTAACCAAGCAATTGCTCAGCATCCAGCTCCTTCATGATTTCCTTGATGTCAAACACCTTGAGCCACTCGTCACGAGGAACGATTTCAAAGAGCTCGTCGATCGTAAAGACCGTCATCAGCTCCTCAACGTCCACTGCGACGCCGTTTTTCAATTGCTCAAGCAGATCGGGAGAGATGCCCTCCTTCTGCAAAATGTCTGCAAGCGTGTCGGCGTCCAAAGTCAAGGTGACCTTGGATCTGTCGCCGTCTTTGCCGACGCTCACGTCTGCCCATGCATCGGCAAGCACACCCATCGGCAGAATTGCCAACACGGTGAACAGTGCCAAAACCATGGCAAGAACTCTCTTAAAAACCTTCATAAGAAAAACCTCGCTTTTCTTGAGATTCCGCTTTTCCGCGGTAAAAAGACTGTTTTGCGCCCCATCTCGCCTTACGAAAGGCAAAATGGGCATAGGGATACCTATATTTATAATATATAATACCATTTTCTTTTGGATTTGTCAATAGAATTTTCGTATTTTCCCAAAATAAATTCATATATTTTCTTGCATTTTCCGCATTTTTCGCGCTCCACTCCCGCAATCGACGTTTTTGCAAGAAAATAGGATTTCTTTGCAAGAACCTCTCTCCTCTTTTCCGATCCCCCGGGTTCTCTCTTTCTTGTTTTTTCAATTTATAACAATTCTAATTCTTTTTCCAAAAAAATGAGCAAAAAAGAGGACGTGCGAAAATCATCGCACGTCCTCTTTCGCCTCAAAAGAGTCTTTGATCAATCCTCGACCGGCAGGGAATCTCCGACGATGAAGTCCTTGATGAGGTGATAGATCTCGTTTTCGGACTCACAGTAGATCTGATCCCACTCAAAGGTGTACATGGCTCCGAGCAGGGATTTTCCGTTTACGGTGAAGTTGTCGCCGTCGGTGAGAGCGATCTTTCCGGAATACTTGGTGGCAATTCCGACAAAGCGGTTGACGTCTGCCATGGTATCAAGTCTGATTTTGTAACGCATGATGTTTTATCCTTTCTTTTTTTCATATTGTTTTTTGATCTTTATTTGCTTTTTGTCCTTTTGCCCTGCCTTGCAAACAAACGGCGCAAAAGCGGGGAAAGAAACGGCGGGGATTTCCAAACGATCATCTTCATTTGCCACAGCTCCTTTTCGGTATGTATTGGGAGGCTCTTGCCTGTATTCCAAGTATATGCCGAAGGGCAGCGGCTGTTGATAATCGCCGATTTCGGGGGCTCAGATACCCACCAGGGGAAAAAGTCCGAGTTTTTTCATGGCGGCGCGGAAGACGGTCTTGTCATTCTCGTGGGTCAAAGAAGCCTCGGCTTCCTCGATCGGCACCCATTCGACCTGCGCGATCTCCCCCTCGCGGGGACGGATCTCCTTTTGCGCGGTCTCGGTCAGAAAATAGACGACCTCCTTGGAGACACCGGGCTGGGGACGATAGTGTACGGTCTCGCGAAAATCGTAGTCGATCCTGATCTGAACCGCCGTTTCCTCATAGACCTCGCGCACCGCAGTCATGTATTCGGTCTCGCCGCGTTCCATGTGTCCCTTGGGGAACGAACGGTGTCCACCCGCCTTGTGTCGAATCATCAAAATATATTTTTTATCGTTCTCATCGCGGCGTAAAACCAACGCGCCGCAGGATTTTTCATAATGCAAGGGAGGTTCACCGTCCTTTCCTTTGGAATTCTTCTCTGTTAATCGGGCTGAATCTGCTCCATGACGAACGCTTCGAGAACGTCTCCGACCTTGATGTCATTGAACTTCTCCAAGCCGACGCCGCACTCGTAGCCGCTCGCGACCTCGCGCACGTCATCCTTGAATCTCTTGAGCGAAGAGATCTTATCCTCAAAGATCACAACGCCGTCGCGTACCACGCGGATCTGCGACTGACGGGTAATCTTACCGTCCTGAATATAGGAGCCTGCGATCGTACCGACGTTGGGCACGTGAATGGTCTGACGAACCTCTGCGTGACCGAGCAGATTCTCGCGGAACTTGGGAGCCAACATGCCCTTCATTGCCGCCTCGATCTCTTCGAGACACTCGTAAATGACGCGGTAGGTGCGGATCTCGACGTTCTGACGCTCGGCGGAGTCGAGCGCGCTCTTATCGGGACGGACGTTGAATCCGACGATGATCGCGTTGGATGCAGCCGCGAAAGTGACGTCACCCTCGGTGATGCCGCCCGCTGCCGCGTGGATCACGCGGACCTTGACCTCCTCGTTGGAGAGCTTGAGAAGCGAAGCCTTGACCGCCTCCACAGAACCGTCCACGTCTGCCTTGACGATGATGTTGAGATCCTTGACGCCGTCCGAGATCTGCGCGAACAGATCGTTGAGGTTGGCTCTCGCGTTCGTCTTGAAGACGTCCTCCTTGGCGCGGTCGCGTCTCTGATCGGCAAGGGTTCTTGCCATTCTTTCGTCCTCGACTGCCTGGAATTCGTCACCCGCGGAGGGAACCTCGGAAAGTCCGGTGATCTCGACGGGAACAGAGGGAGCCGCCTCCTTGACGATTCTTCCGTTGTGATCCGTCATCGAACGAACGTGACCGACGGCGGTGCCTGCAATGATGATATCTCCCGCACGCAGCGTACCGTTTTGTACCAGCACGGTGGCAACGGGTCCGCGTCCGCGGTCGAGCTTCGCCTCGATGACGATACCCTTCGCGCGGCGGTTGGGATTTGCCTTGAGCTCCTTGACGTCGGCGACGAGCAGAACGCTCTCCAACAGATCGTCAATACCCTGACGCGTCAGTGCCGAAACCGGAACACAGATCACGTCGCCGCCCCATTCCTCGGGAACGAGGTCGTACTTGGTCAGCTCTTGCTTGATGTTGTCGGGATTTGCGGTGGGTTTATCCATCTTGTTGATGGCGACAACGATGTCGATTCCCGCCGCCTTTGCATGGTTGATCGCCTCAACGGTCTGCGGCATGACGCCGTCATCCGCAGCGACAACGAGGATCGCGATGTCGGTCGCCATCGCTCCGCGCGCACGCATCGCGGTAAACGCCGCGTGTCCGGGCGTGTCGAGGAAGGTCATATCTCTGCCGTTGACCTTGACGCGGTATGCGCCGATGTGCTGTGTAATACCGCCTGCCTCGCCCGCGGTGACGTTCGCGTTGCGGATGGCGTCGAGGATCGAGGTCTTTCCGTGGTCAACGTGTCCCATGACACAGACGACGGGAGCGCGCTCGCGCAGCTGCTCTGCCGAGTCTTCAGCCTCATCGAAGAGCTTTTCTTCGATGCTGACCACAACCTCGGGAGATGCCGCAATGCCGAATTCATCGGCAACGAGTGCCGCGGTATCGTAATCAATGACTTGGTTGATGGTTGCCATCATGCCCATCATCATCAGCTTCTTGACCACTTCACCTGCGGTGACGTGAAGCTTGGATGCCAGCTGACCGACCACGATCTCCGCGGGCAGCTCAACTGCGGTGGGCTTGTGTGTGACAACGGGCGCGGGAGGTGCCTGCATACGGCCCTTCTTGCCGCCCTTATCCTTGCGAGACGGAACGAATCCCGACTGCTGAGAGCCGGCGTTGCTCTTCTTCACCTTCTGGCTTCCGCCCTGCAATCTGGAATTGTCGCGCTCGGAAACGAAAGTATCCAGCTTTTCATCGTATTTGGAAAGGTCGACGGTCGAGGTGTGTGTATCCACGACGCGAGGTCCCTTTCGTGTGCCGTCGGGGTTGAGATTGGTCGATGCGCCGCGAACGATCGGCTGAGCCTTGAAGGTTTCTCTCGGCGCGTTGGGGACGTAATCGCCTTTATCCATGCCGCCGCGATCGAATCTCTGATTGCCGCCGCGGTTCTGCTGTCCGCCGCGGGATGCATGTGCGCCTCTGTCGGCGACGCGTTCATTCGGTCTTGCACCGCCGAAGGACGGCTGACCGCCAAAGCCGTTGCCGCGCGCATCGTTATTGCGCGGACGGGAGGACTCGAAGGACGGGTTCTGCGGGCGCTCGCCTCTCGGAGCCGATCCTATGCCGGCGTAGGGATTGGGACGGGGGCTGACGGGGGCTTTCGGTGCCATCGGTCTTGCCGCTCCTCCCTGCTGGGGATGGTAGGGGTTTCCAATGTAGGGTTGACGCGCCGTAGGCTGCTTCTTGACACTCGGCGTTGCCATCTCCTGTGCGGATTCCTTCTGTTCTTTTGCTTCGGTCTGGGCGCTGCTCTGCGGACGGCGCTCCTCACGGACTTCCTTCTTTTCCGACACCTCTGCCTTTGCGGGCTTTTTCTCGGGAGCCGCCTCTGCGGGCTTTTCCGCCGCTTTTTGAGGCTTCTCGGCCTTCTCGGGCGCAGGCGTCTCTTTTACGGGTACAGCCTCCGCCTCTTTTGCGGGGGCCGCCTCAGCCTTTTCCGCCTTCTCGGCCTTCGGAGCCGCGGGCTTCTTCACCTTTGAGGGAATCTGCGTCACTCCATCCAGATAGTCTCCGATATTGGAGATCTGATTCGCGAGCGTCAGCTCGTTGAACAGAACGTCAAATTCCGCCGGCTCGAGTGCTTTTTGTGTCGTTTTCGCCTCGATTCCGTTCTTTGCAAGGATCTCCACCAGATCTTTGCTCTTGACGCCGAGATCCTTGGCAAGTTTGTTGAGTTTGAATTGTTGATTGATAGCAGCCATAGTTCCTCCCAATTTTCCGTCAGCCGCAGACGCGACGGAAATGATAAAATGTTGTTTTCCGACCGGACCGCAGATCCGACCGTACGTTCAGTCTTGTTCGATTGTTTGTTCCACCAGACGGCAGAGCTGCTCGTCTGTAATTGCCACGGCGGCAACCTTGGTGTGCTTTCCGACGGCGTTGCCGAGCGTCTCGCCCTCCATCGGGATCTCGACGAGCGGCACGCGATAAAACGCGCATTTGTCGGCCAGCTTTTTTTGTGTGTTCGCGGCGTTGTCTCCTGCCGCGATCACCAGATACGGCTTGCTTTTTCCGCGCAACGCCTCACAGATCATCGGAGTGCCGACCACCAGCCGTCTCGCCTTGGCGCAAAGCCCCAGGGCATGCAAAAGGCGGTCGTTTCGTCTCTCATTCTCCATCGGTCTCAAGCTCCCGTTCCATCGCGTCCCAGACCTCGTCCGAGATCACGCAATCGAGATTCTTTCCGATGCGCCCCGACTTGCGCGCGCGGCGCAAGCACTTGACGTCCCGACAGATATACGCGCCTCTGCCGGATTTCTTTCCGCGGAAATCCAGAGAGATCTCGCCCTCGGGGCTTCTCACCACGCGCAAGAGATCTGCCTTCGGCTTATGTTCGTTGCATCCCAAGCACTGCCGCATCGGGATCTTTCTGATCTTTTCCATTTTTCGGTCAATCTGCCTTAATATCGATCTTGCAACCGGTCAGCCTTGCCGCCAAGCGGGCGTTCTGTCCCTCCTTGCCAATGGCAAGAGAAAGCTGATCGGGGGAGACCTGCACGCGACAAGCTCGGTCTGCCGTCATGGTCACCGAAATGACCTCGGCGGGTGCCAACGCGGCGGCGACGTATTCCTCGATCTGCTCGCTGTAAACAACGATGTCGACCTTCTCGCCGCGCAGCTCCTCGACGATTGCCGAAATGCGCGCGCCGTGATTACCGATACATGCGCCGACGGGATCGACGTCAGCATCGCGGGACATGACCGCGATCTTGGTTCTCGAGCCTGCCTCACGGGCAACTCCCTTGACCATCACGATGCCGTCCGCGATCTCGGGGATCTCAAGCTCAAACATGCGCCGAACCAATCCGCCGTGCGCGCGGGAAAGCGTGACGACGGGGCCGCGAGCCTCCTTGTTGACCTCCATGACGAAGACCTTGATCTTGTCACCGACCGCAAACCTCTCACCCGGGATCTGCTCGGAACGGAGCAGGACCGCGCGGCTGGTGTCGGTCTCGAGTACCACGTTGCCGTTCTCGGGATCGATCTTCGAAACCGTGGCGGTGATGATCTCCTCGTGCTTGTTCTCGTATGCTTCCTGCATCACGCGGCGCTCGCCCTCGCGAATGCCCTGAATGATCACAGATTTTGCCGCAGCGGCACTCAAGCGGCGGAAGTTCTTGGTCTTGACCTCGGTCTCCACCACCATGCCGAGCTTATATTTCTTCGCGATCGCCTTTGCGTCCTCCAGGGAGATCTGCGTCTCGGGGTTCTCGACCTCCTCAACGACCTCCTTTTGCTGATACACGCGAACGTCCTTTTTGGCGGGATCGATCAGAATGCGGACGTTGGTGTTGTTGCCGTATTCCTTCTTGTAAGCCGAAATCAGCGCTGCCTCGATCTTTTCAATCATGTAGGCCGCGGGAATCCCCTTTTCCTTTTCCAAAAGGTCCAGTGCGGTGAAAAACTCTGTGTTCATCTCATACAAATCCTTTCTGCATATCTATCCATGTGATCAAATTAGTTATCCGAGAAATCGTAGTGCGTTTTGAGCGATGCCACGGCGGTCCTCAAAAAGCGTTTCTCGCCGTCTGCGGTCTTGATGATGATACTTTTCTCTTCCTCGTCAAGTCCGACCAGCTCGCCAAGATAGCTCTTCGCACCGTCGATGGGAGCGTAGAGCCGAACCTCAACGTCCCAGCCCTCGCAAGCCGTGATCTGCATCTCGTTTTTGAGATCGCGCTCGATGCCGGGAGAAGAAACCTCCAGATGATACGCATCCTCGATGGGGTCCGCTTCGTCGAGCAAAGGATCGATCGCGCGGTGCATCCGCTCGCAATCCTCGATGGTGATGCCCTCCTCGCTGTCAATGGTGATGCGCAGATACATGTCCGCGCCCTCCTTCACGTATTCTACGTCCCAAAGGAAATATCCCAGCTCCTCGGCCAGCGGCTCTGCGATCTTCTTGACCGCGCCGACAATGCCTCCACTGCTTTTTTTCATAATTTACCTCTGCTTTGATTTTTTGTGATAGCGATTCTTTTTGAAAAATTAAGAGCGGGTTCGCGAAAACCCACTCCCACACTACTATACTACCATAACATAGTATAACACAAAAAAATACACTTTGCAATAGTTTTTTGAATTTTTTTCATTTTTTATTGATATTTTTATAAAATATTTCGTTTTCAATCCGAAAAACCCACTCCAAACACCCGCAGAAGGGTCCAATTTTGATTTGTCGCACACTTTGTTCGCACAAGCCTTGTAGAGGCGATTCACGAATCGCCCCTACGTTGTTTCGTTCATTTGTTCGTTGAAATGAGACACCGATAAATCCCAATTTTGCGCACCCTTTCCGTGGGCAAAACAAATATAAAAGCTGTTTTGGGTGGTGGTACCAAAACAGCCGCGGGAGCGATTGAAAGGGTGACGCGCACAGATAAACAATTACATTGATACCCCTGCAATAAAAGTTTTTGCGGGGGCGTGGGGGAGCTTTTCTCAAAAAGCGCCCCCACAAAAAACGCCGAAGGCAAAAAAGGGGTGTGGGGAAACTTTTTGAGAAAAGTTTCCCCACAATCGCATCCCCACAAAACGCGTCTATTACTGAGCGGCGTCAACGATCGCCTTGAACTTTTCGGCAACGAGGGATGCGCCGCCGATGAGACCGCCGTCGACGTTGGGCTTTGCGAGAAGCTCGCCGGCGTTCTTTTCGTTCATGGAACCGCCGTACTGAATGGTGGTCGCTTCGGCAACCTCTTCGCCGTAGAGTGCGGCGAGGGTCTTGCGGATCACGCCGCAGGTCTCTTCAGCCTGCTCGGGCGTTGCGGTCAGACCGGTTCCGATCGCCCAAACGGGCTCGTAAGCGATGATGACGTTCTTCATCTGATCAGCCGTCACACCCAGCAGATCGAGCTTGGTCTGCATTGCAACGACCTCGTCGGTGATGCCGGACAGACGCTGCTCCTTGACCTCGCCCAGGCAGAGGATCACCTTCATACCTGCAGCGAGAGCAGCCTTGGTGCGGAGGTTGACGGTCTCGTCGGTCTCGCCGAAATACTGACGGCGCTCGGAGTGACCGATGATGACGTATTCGACACCGCAAGCGGTGAGCATCTGCGCGGAAACTTCACCGGTGTAAGCGCCTTTTTCTGCAAAGTGTACGTTCTCGGCACCGATCTTGATGTTGGAGCCCTTAGCTGCCTCCTGAGCGGCAGCGATGGTCACGTAGGGAGCGCAGAAAATGACGTCGCAGTTATCCTTGCCTGCGACAAGAGGCTTTACCTCATTGATGAAAGCGGTTGCTTCTGCGGGGGTGAAGTTCATCTTCCAGTTGCCCGCGATGACGGTTCTTCTTTTGGTAGGATTCATGATTTGATATTCCTTTCAGTCAAAAATTCAAATATCGAGAGGGAACGGAAACCGCAACGGGTTGCCGTTCCCTCGTGTGTTACGTGTTTGTCTCGGTTGCGGATCAGTTGTCCATCAGGCAAGCGATGCCGGGAAGCTCCAGACCTTCGAGGAACTCGAGGGAAGCGCCGCCACCGGTGGAAATGTGCGTCATCTTGGGACCGAAGCCGAGACGCTCAACAGCCTCTGCGGAGTCGCCGCCGCCGATGATCGAAACAGCACCCGACTCAGCGACTGCCTTGGCAACTGCCTCGGTACCTGCCGCGAAGTTCTTCCACTCGGAAACACCCATCGGGCCGTTCCAAACAACGGTACCCGCGCCCTTGATGGCGTCGGTGTAGATCGCAGCGGTCTTGTCTCCGATGTCAAGTCCCATCCAGCCGTCGGGAATCGCAGAGGAGTCTACCACGCGGTTCTCGGTGTTTTCGTCATATTCCTTACCAATGCGGTTGTCAACGGGGAGAAGGAACTTCACGCCCTTTGCCTCTGCCTTTGCCATCATTTCCTTTGCCAGCTCGATCTTGTCGGTCTCGCACAGAGAAGTGCCGACAGACAGTCCCTTTGCGGCGAAGAAGGTGTATGCCATACCGCCGCCGATGATGAGGGTGTCGCACTTGTCGAGCAGATTGTTGATGACACCGATCTTGTCGGAGACCTTTGCACCGCCGAGGATGGCAACGAAGGGACGCGCGGGATCAGCCAGAGCCTTGCCCATCACGCCGATCTCCTTCTGGATCAGGTAGCCGCAAACTGCGGGCAGATAATCTGCCACGCCTGCGGTGGAAGCGTGTGCGCGGTGTGCCGTACCGAAAGCATCGTTGACGTATACGTCAGCATACTCGGCAAGCTCCTTAGCAAAGCCCGC
>JAFWYJ010000022.1 GCA_017517745.1 Clostridia bacterium
AGAGGGAGAGGCTATCATTGGGCTCCCACTTTGGGGGAGCTGTCACCGTAAGGTGACTGAGAGGGGGAGACACCGATAAATCCCAATTTTGCGCCCCCATCCGTGGCAAAACAAATATAAAAGCCATTTTGGGTTAGTGGTCCCAAAATGGCAGCGGGAGCTACTGAAAGAGCGAGCGCACAGATAAACAATTACGTTGATCCCCTTGCAATAAAAGTTTTTGAAGAGTCCAGAGAAACTTTTTTCAAAAAGTTTCTCTGGTCGCCGAAGGCAAAAGGGGGTGGCTTTTTTCAAAAAGCACCCTCACAATCGCGATCCCACAAAATACGCCTCCAAAAACGCTTATTTTGTCAAGCTTTTTTCCAAACTGTTGAAGACGGCTCTGCGATTTCGCGAATCGAAGATGGCGTATGCCACGTAGTTCCCGAAGACTTTGACTTCGGCATCACGAAGCTTGGGCGTTTCTTGGGGAATATAGGAATCGTACCAGCTTTGATTTTTTTGCAGCGCATCCTTGAGATAGCCTTCAAGCAGAGCCTTCATTTCTCCGACTTTTTCGGCGGGGACGTGATAGACGCCCAGCTCGTTGAGATTGTTTGCATCCATTGCGTGCCGGATCGCCGCGTCGCTCGCGTAGTCGGGGGAGGTGAAATAGTCCTCGAGATAGCTCTCGTCCGCTGCGCGATAGATCACGCCGTCGCGCAGATTGACGAGTGCCTCGTCGGCGATTGCGGCGGTGGTTTTGTCATCTGCATAGCTTTTTGCGGCGCACGCCGACGTTGAGAGCAGCAAAAGCAGGGAGAGAACGGACAGAAAAAATCGTTTCATGTTTGACTCCTTTCCACAGACGCGGATTCATCCTCGGCTTGCCATGCATGGGTTCGCAGATAGGATAGGATTGTTTGGTAGGCTTCGGCGTTGAGATGTTGCCCGTCTCCGTTGTCAAAGGATGCACAGAGTTTTCCGTCGGCATCCCGCAGAACCGAAGCGGTGTCCGCCACGCGGACGTTTGTATAGTCGGCGGCAATTTCGGGAAGGCAGGCGTTGAGGCGATTGATGAATTGATTGAGTGTGGCGAGATCGGCGGAGTAGTTTCCTTGCGCGCCGAGCGGGTAGACGGTTTGCAAAATGATCTTGGTGTCGGGGGAAGCGGCGAGCAGGGCGTCGATCAGCCTTTTGTAGCAGGTTACGTAGGTGTCGGTATCCTCGGCAAAGCGGACCAAGCCGTTCTGCCCGAACGAGAGCACCAGATAGCGTGGCTTGGCTCGCTCACAGGCTTCCACGGGTGTCAAAAGCTCGCCCGTGGGGGGATAAACGATGGGCTGGGAGAGCATTTTGGAAGAGAGCATGCGCGTACCGGACGCGTCGCTCCAAACGGCGTTTGTTTTGGTGCCATCGCGCAGAACGCCGCGCGAGCGCAGATGTGAGGTGGTCGATTCTCCGAAGAAGATCATGCTGTCGACGTACGTCTCTCCGGCATCGGCGGTTTGGGGGAGCAGAGCGCTGCTCTCGAGTGCCGAGACGGCTGGGCGGGCGAAGAAAAACATGAAAAAAGCGAAAATAAAAGCCGCGGTCAACCCGCGGCTCAGAATTTGACGGTGATGGCAGCGATCCATAGAATACACTTCCTTTTGCGGTGAGAATTCAATCCTCCTCCATCAGTCGGCGGATGCGCCGCGTTACAAGCGCGACCAAACCGAAAACGATCCAAAAAACGACCGAGAGAAGGACAAACATCAACAGCTGTGCGGCGGCTTCTCCCGTGGCGCTGAAGGGGAGGTAGAGAAGCAGAAACACCGAGAGAACGTCGATGATGTAAAGCAGGAGTGCGCGTCCCCATCGAGGCAGACCGGATTTCCAAAGCGTCCAACCAAGCGAGAGAAGCAGTCCGCAAGGAAAGATCAGAAGCACGCGCGTGACGGCAATTCCCGCCGAATTATTTTCGGGGAGATTCAACAGTAACAGTATCAGAGTGATGGCGGTAAAATATACGCATCCGCCGAAAAACCAATTTTTGATTGCTTTCAAGGTTTTCATAAAGAGAGCCCTTCCGTCATAAAATCATTCGCTTTTATATTCTATCATATTTTTTGCTTGTTTGGGCGAAAAAATCAAAAATATTTACAATTTTCCGTTTGAATTCCGCGATTTGCGGCGATAATGAGAAAAAACATTGAAAATTCAGACGGAGGTTGGCTTATGTGCACGGCGATGACGGTGAGGAACAAGGATTTTTATTTCGGACGGACGCTTGATTGGGACACGTCCTTTGGGGAGCGTGCAGTGATCACACCGCGCGGATTTGGGGTGCGATTTCGGATGGAACCGCCGCAAAGGATGCATTATGCCATGATCGGCATGGCGACGGTTGTCGACGGTTATCCCTTGTACGCCGAGGCAGTCAATTCCTGCGGACTTTGTGCGGCGGGGCTGAATTTCCCCGGGAATGCGTACTATTCGGAGACCGCGGAGGAGGGAAATCTCAATCTCGCGCCTTACGAACTGATCCCGTATCTTTTGGGGGCGTGTGCCGATCTGACGCAGGCGAAGGCGATGTTGCAGGATCTCAATCTGTTGGCGATTCCGTTTCGGGAGGACATACCGTTGACGCCGCTGCATTGGATGATCGCCGATCGCAGCGGTGCCGTTGTGGTGGAATCCACGGCGTGCGGTGTCAGGATCTATGACGATCCCGCGGGAGTGCTGACCAACAATCCGCCGTTCGGCTTTCATTTGCAAAATCTGAGCCATTACGGCAATCTGACCGCCGCGCCCGTAAAAGGTGATTTTTTGGACGAGAGCGGTGCCAGAAGCTTTGGATTGGGGCTTGGCTGTCACGGGCTTCCCGGAGATTATTCTTCCACGTCCCGCTTTGTCCGCGCGGCATGGCTGCTGTCGCATCGCTCGGAGATGAAGGGAGAAAGCGCGTGCGTGGCACAGTTTTTTCATCTTCTGGATGCCGTGGCACCCGTCAAGGGAAGCGTTTTGACCGAGAACGGGAAGGAACATTATACACTCTACGCCTCCTGCTTCAACGCCACGCGCGGCGTGCTTTACGTGCGGTCTTGCAACAGCCCCACCGTTTGGGCGATCGATTTGCATCAGCGTGAGCATGAGAGCGAGAAATTGATCGAGATCGAAATCCCGCAAAAGACGGAATTTTCCTTTTTGTGAGCCGATGGGGAGCGGCTTTTTCGCATTCTTATATATGATGTAAAAAAATAAATGAAAAAATTCAAAAAACACTTGACAAAGCCTTTTGGATATGGTATAATAATTTGCCGCTTGAAAATGGCTCTTTTTAAGTGTGCCCGAAAACGGGTGCCGCCATGGCTTCAGCGAGACTATCAGAAAGAGAGGTGCTTTTCGTGTTTGCAGTTATCGAAACCGGCGGAAAGCAGTACAAAGTAATCGAGCAGGACATCATCTTTGTTGAAAAGCTCGACGTCAACGAAGGAGACGACATCGTTTTCGACAGCGTATTGGCTCTGTCCAACGACAACGGCTTCAAGGCAGGTACTCCCACCGTTGAGGGTGCGAAGGTTACCGCAAAGGTACTGAAGAACGGTAAGAACAAGAAGATCTACGTGATGAAGTACAAGTCCAAGAAGAACGAGAAGAAGAAGATCGGTCACAGACAGCCTTACACCAAGGTTCAGATCGTGAAGATCGAGGGCTGATTGATTCAAGATCAGCAGAGGACATGACGAAAATCGTGTTTTTCAGAAGCGGTGGAGTGTTCTACGGCTTCGAAGAGCAGGGTCACGCGGGGTTTGCGGACGCAGGCAGCGACGTTTTGTGCGCGGCAATTTCGTCCATGACGATGTTTCTCATCAACACCGTTGAGGTCGCTTACGCTTCCTCGGTCGACTATGAGATCGACGAGGGCGCGACAAGGATTCGAGTTCGTGCCAAGGCGGCACTGCCGGAATTTGAGTCGGACGATTACAAGCGTTATGCAGTTTCGGGGATCATGATGGGATACTACTGTCAGCTCAGTGACATGCTTGAGGAGTATGGGGATTATCTTGACGTCTCTGTCATGGATAAGCCTTACGAGGATTGATCTTCACCGGATCCAACCAAAAAATTCAGGAGGATAAGAATGATGTTAAAGCTCAGTTTACAGTTCTTTGCTCATAAGAAAGGTGTCGGTTCTACAAAGAACGGACGTGACAGTGAGTCCAAGCGCCTTGGCGTGAAGAAGGCTGACGGTCAGGCTGTTGTTGCCGGCAACATCATCGTAAGACAGAGAGGAACCGCTGTTTGCGCAGGCGAGAACGTCGGCGTAGGCAAGGACTACACCCTCTATGCGCTCATCGATGGTCGCGTTAAGTTTGAGCACAAGACCAAATCTCAGAAGAAGGTCAGCGTTTACGCCGACTAATCTCATCTGAACATAAAGAGAGTCCCGAACGGGAGAAAAACGTTCGGGACTCTCTTTTTTCGTCAAAGAAAAAATATGACAGCCTCCACGCTCCGACAAATTTCACAGATGCGGTGTGATACAATAAAGAAAAATGCAGGGAGACCGAAAGGGAAGGAAGTGAAAACATGATACGAAACGGAAGTCAGGTGACGTATGAGGCGCGCTCGGATGCGATGATCGTGCACGTGGGCGGTGAGATCGATCATCACAACGCTGCCATGGTGCGGACAGGCATTGACGAAAAGATCACTGCGGAGCGGCCGATGCGGGTGATGCTGGAGCTGTCGGGAGTGGATTTCATGGACAGCTCGGGGCTGGGACTGATCATGGGACGTTATGCATTGGTCAAGCGCTACGGCGGCACGCTTGCGGTGCTGGATCCCAGTCCGGCGGTGCTGAAGATCATCAAGCTTGCAGGGCTGGAGCGCATGGTGTCGATTTTGAGAACGAAAAAATCATGAGATCGGTGGATCAAAAAAGAAGGAGGAGAGAGGAGGCTCATCAAGGAGCTTCCTCTGTAAAAAAGAAATGAAAACAAGAGTGGATTTTTCGGCGGAGGTCGAAAACGAAATGAAATTGAGTCTGCCGTCGCTGTCGGTCAACGAGGGGATCGCGAGATCAGCGGTGGCGGCTTTTTGCGCGCAGTTGAATCCGACGGCGGTCGAGATCGCCGACATCAAATGCGCGGTTTCCGAGGCGGTGACCAACTGCATCGTCCATGCTTACCGCGATACGGTCGGCGAGATCGGCATCACGGTCAAGCTTTGTGAGGGGCGTTTTGTGCAGATCGAGATCCGAGACAAGGGGTGCGGCATCGAGGACGTCAAACAGGCACGCGAGCCGCTTTACACCACCGACGCGGAGGGCGAGCGGAGCGGCATGGGCTTTACCGTCATGGAAAGCTTTTGCGACGGTGTCAACGTCTCCAGTCGTGTCGGACGCGGAACCACGGTCACGCTGATCAAACGTCTACATAAGTAAGCCACGTGCTTACCGATTCCTTGATTTGAGGTGATTGGATGGGGCAGATTTCTCTGTATGAGCGCAATGCCGAGCTTCTTTCGCGGGTGCGTGAGGGGGATGCGGCGGCGGAGGCGCTTTTGGTGGAAGAAAACGCGGGGCTTGTCCGCACGGTCGCACGCCGTTTTTTGGAGCGCGGAACCGAATACGAGGATCTTGTGCAGATCGGAACGATCGGCATGATCAAGGCGATCCGTTCCTTTTCTCTGGAACGCGGCACGGCGTTTTCGACTTATGCCGTGCCACTCATCGTCGGTGAGATCCGAAGGCATCTGCGTGATGACGGGCTTGTGAAGGTCAGCCGTGTTTACAAACGGCAGGGCGTGTCTCTGATGCACGAAAAAAATCGGATTTTGTCCGAGGAGGGAAGAGAGCCGGGTATTGCCGAGCTTGCCGCCGCGTGTGGTCTGAGCGTGGAGGAGGCGGCGATCTCGTTGGACGCCATCTCGCCCGTGACCTCGCTCTCTGATTTTGTTTACGGCGAGGACAGTGTGACCTATGAAGGCGTGATTCCCGACGAGGAGAGCGCGAACGAGAGCGAACGTATTTGCGAGCGTATTTCCCTGGCGCAAAGCATCGGAAAACTGCCGCCGCTGTGGCGGAAGATCGTCCTTTTGCGTTATTACCGCAACATGACGCAGCAGGAGACTGCCTCGGTGTTGGGGTTGACTCAGGTCAAAATCTCCCGTGAGGAGAAAAAGATCCTTGCCGAGCTGCGGCGGGAGCTGTCTTGATGCTAAAAATTCTCTTGATTTTTGACGTTTATTATGTTATAATCATAGAGAAAGAAAATCGGCAAAAGTCGACAAGTTATGGCATCAAAGGAGAATTTCCATGCAGATTCGCAAAGCAAAGATCGAGGAGCTTGACGCCCTCATGCAGATCTACGATGACGCGCGCGCCTTCATGCGGAAGAGCGGCAATCCCGAGCAGTGGCGCAACCATCCGCCGCGCGAGCTGATCGAAGAGGATATCTCTCGAGGCTGCTGTCACGTCTGCGAGGAGGATGGAGAATTGTTCGCGGTGTTTTATTTTTGCGAGGAGGACGATCCCACCTATCGCGTGATCGACGGCGCGTGGCTCAACGAACGTCCCTACGGTGTCGTTCATCGCATCGCGGTCGCTAAGCGCGGACGCGGCGTGGCAAGCTTTTGCTTTGACTACGCCTTCTCTCGGTGCGGCAATCTCAAGATCGACACGCACCGCCAAAACATTCCCATGCAACGCGCGCTTGAGAAGAACGGGTTTGTGTTGTGCGGCGTGATCCGCATCGCGAGCGGCGATGAAAGAATTGCATATCAAAAGACGGATGCATGCAAAAATTCTTGAATGCGTTTGGGTAATATTCATAAAATATGAAAGAAAAATCAACGGAGAAGCCATCTCAGGGAAGGCTTTTCCGTTTTTTGCAGTTTTTTTCGATCACGTTATCGTCATTTTGACAAAATGTATCGGAGATATTTCGTTTGGTTTGTTGATTTGCATGAAAGCGAAAAAATGTTTGCAAAAACCCTTGACATTTGACGAGAAAGAGTGTATAATTGGTGCATAAAAACAAAAAACAATGAATATTTATTCATGGAGGCTGTTATGAACAAAGAGAACATCAAAAAAGTAGTATTGGCGTATTCCGGTGGCTTGGACACCTCGATCATCATTCCGTGGTTGAAGGAGAACTATAATAATTGTGAAGTAATTGCCGTTTCCGGAAACGTCGGACAGGCGGACGAGCTTGAGGGCTTGGAGGAAAAGGCACTCAAAACCGGTGCTTCCAAGCTGTACGTTTTGGATCTGACCGATGAATATGTGGATGAATACATCATTCCCACGATGAAGGCGGGCGCGATCTATGAGGAATATCTCCTCGGAACCAGCCACGCGCGTCCTTGCATCGCAAAGGGACTCGTCGAGATCGCACTCAAGGAAGGCGCCGACGCGATCTGCCACGGCTGCACCGGAAAGGGCAACGACCAGGTGCGCTTTGAATTGACCATCAAGCACTTCGCGCCTAACATGCCGATCATCGCTCCTTGGCGTGAGTGGGACATCAAGTCCCGTGAGGAGGAGATCGATTACGCGGAGGCGCACAACGTCCCGCTCAAGATCAACCGCGAGACCAACTATTCCAAGGATAAGAACCTCTGGCACCTTTCCCACGAGGGATTGGATCTGGAGGATACCGGCAACGAGCCGCTGTACGAGAAGCCCGGATTTTTGGAAATGGGCGTATCTCCCATTCAGGCACCCGACACCCCCACCTACATCGAGCTTGAGTTCGTAAAGGGTGTTCCGGTCGCGCTCGACGGCAAGAAGATGACCGCCAAGGAGATCATTCTCGCACTCAACGAGATCGGCGGCAAAAACGGTATCGGCCTACTTGACATCGTCGAGAACCGTTTGGTCGGCATGAAGTGTCGCGGTGTCTACGAGACGCCCGGCGGAACCATTCTTTACAAGGCGCACAGCGTGCTGGAGAGCATCTGCCTTGACAAGATGACCGCGCACGAGAAGCAGAAGCTTTCGATCACCTTTGCCGAGCTGGTCTACAACGGTCAGTGGTTCACCCCTCTGCGCGAGGCACTCTCCGCGTTTGTTGACAAGACGCAGGAGACCGTGACGGGTAAGGTTCGTCTCAAACTCTACAAGGGCAACATGATCAACGCGGGCGTTTGGAGTCCCTACTCTCTGTATAGCGAAGAGATCGCGACTTTCGGTGAGAGTGACTACAACCAAAAGGATTCCGAGGGCTTCATCAACCTCTTCGGTCTGCCGATCAAGGTGCAGGCGCTCGTTGACGCGAAGAACAACAAATAATCGTGAATATGAACGTGTCCTGCATGGCTTTTTGACCGTGCAGGACGGCGTTGTTTTCTAAAAGAAAGGGTATTTGACGCATTATGGCAAAAATGTGGGCGGGAAGAACGGCGGGCGAGGTCGATCGCATTGCCGACGATTTCAATTCTTCCATCGGTTTTGATTCGAGAATGTACCGACAGGATATTCGGGGAAGCATGGCTCATGCGGCGATGCTGGGCGCGCAAAGGATCATTTCGGAGCGCGAGGCGGAGACGCTGATCGCGGGGCTGGAGGAGATCCTTTCCGATCTTGAGAGCGGCAAGCTGGAGATCGATCTTTCCTGTGAGGATATCCACATGTTCGTGGAGCAGGAGCTGACCGCAAGGCTTGGCGACGTGGGCAAAAAATTGCATACCGCGCGCAGCCGGAACGATCAGGTGGCGTTGGATATGCGGATGTATCTGCGAGATGAGACCGACAGTGTGATCGAGAAGATCCGCGCGCTCATCGGTGCGCTGCTTGCGCAGGCAAAGGAAGGGCGTGAGGTCATCATGCCGGGATATACGCATCTGCAACGCGCGCAGCCGATCACGTTTGCGCATCATCTGCTGGCGTATGCCATGATGCTTTTGCGCGATGCCGACCGATTTGCCGACACGAAGAAGCGCATGAACGTCTCTCCCATCGGCTCTTGCGCGTTGGCGGGAACGACCTATGACACCGACCGTTGGTTCGAGGCGAAGCAGCTTGGCTTTGCGGACGTCTGCCGCAACAGCATCGACGGCGTTTCCGATCGTGATTTTTGCGTGGAGTTTCTTTCCTCCGCCGCGACCTTGATGATGCATCTTTCGCGCTTTTCCGAGGAGCTGATCCTGTGGTCGAGCTGGGAGTTCAAATTCGTGGAGCTTTCCGATGCCTACACCACCGGCTCGTCGATCATGCCGCAAAAGAAGAATCCCGACATGGCGGAGCTGATCCGCGGCAAGACCGGACGCGTTTACGGCGACCTGATGGCACTGCTCACCACCCTCAAGGGGCTGCCTCTGGCATACAACAAGGATATGCAGGAGGACAAGGAGAGCGTGTTTGACGCGGTCGATACCGTCAAGATGTGCCTTGACGTGATGATCCCGATGATCGCGGGCATGAAGCCGCTTCCCGAAAACATGAAGGCGGCGGCGCAAAAGGGCTTCATCAATGCCACCGACCTTGCCGATTATCTGGTTAAGAAGGGCTTGCCCTTCCGTTCGGCATATAAAATTTCCGGACAGATCGTCGCGCTCTGCATCGCGCAGGGAGAGGTGCTCGAAACGCTGCCTCTTGAGATTTATCGCACGTACAGTGAGCTGTTTGATGACGATCTTTATGCAGACATCGATCTGTGGACTTGTGTCAAGAAACGGATTTCCGAAGGCGGAGCATCACCCGAATCGGTGGATGCGCAGATCTCTTTCGTGGAGGAGAAATTGAAGAATGGCTAAGATATTTATCGACGGCAGCGCGGGAACAACCGGCTTGCGGATCCGCGAGAGATTGGCAGAGCGCAAGGATCTGGAAATGATCCTGCTGTCCGAGGAAAACAGAAAAGATCTTGACGCGCGCAGGGAAGCGCTGAATGCGGCTGACATTGCCTTCCTTTGTTTGCCCGACGCGGCGGCGATCGAGGCGGTCTCTCTGGTGGACAATCCCAACACGGCAATCATTGATACCTCGACGGCACACAGAACCAATCCCGCGTGGGAATACGGCTTTCCCGAGCTGGAGGGCAGACGCGAGCGGATCGCGGCATCCAAGCGGATCGCGAATCCCGGCTGTCATGCGAGTGGATTTGTGGCACTGGTCGAGCCGCTCGTTCGCGCGGGCGTGATCGCGCCCGACGTAGCCCTGACGGCATATTCCCTGACGGGATATTCGGGCGGCGGCAAGAAAATGATCGCCGAATATGAGGGCGACGGACGCGACGCGTTGCTCGATGCGCCCCGTATGTACGGCTTGACCCAAAAGCACAAGCATCTGCCCGAGATGGGCGCGGTCTGCGGACTTTCCGCGTCCCCCATCTTTTGTCCCGTGGTTGCACCGTTCTATTGCGGTATGGAGGTGACGGTTCCGCTGTTCGCAAAGGATCTTCGCGGAGACGTTGAGACGCTTCGCGGCATCTACCGTGACTATTATGCAATGGGACTGGTGCGCTTTGCCGAGCATGCCGACGAGGAAGGCTTCCTTTCGGCGGCGGCACTTGCGGGACGTGACGATATGCAGATTACGGTCACGGGAAATGAAGAAAGAATTTTGCTGGTCGCACGCTTTGACAACCTCGGCAAGGGCGCGTCGGGTGCGGCGATCCAGAATATGAATATCCTGCTCGGCGTGGACGAGACCACCGGATTGGTCTGTTGAGCGGACATTTGGAAAGCAGAAAATGATGAGAGGTTCAAACATGATGAAAACGATCTCCGGCGGCGTTTGTGCCGCCAAGGGCTTTACGGCAAGCGGAATCCATTGCGGCATCCGCAAGAACCGCACCAAGAAGGATCTGGCACTGATCTTCAGTGAAAAGCCGGCATCCGCCGCGTCGGTCTATACGACGAATCTGGTCAAGGGCGCACCCTTGACGGTGACAAAAAATCACATTGCCGACGGCATCGCGCAGGCGGTGATCTGCAACAGCGGAAACGCCAACACCTGCAACGCCAACGGCATTGAGGTTGCCGAAAAAATGAGCGAGGCGTTGGCTGCCGCCATGGGCATCAAGGCGACCGACGTCGTGGTGGCGTCGACCGGAGTCATTGGTCAGCCGCTCAATCTCGAACCCATCGTGAACGGCATTCCCGCGTTGGTTTCCGCGCTTTCCAAGGACGGCGGCGACGCGGCGGCTGAGGGCATCATGACCACCGATACGGTCAAGAAGGAGATCGCCGTTGAATTTACGGTGGGAGGCAAGACCTGCCGCCTGGGCGGCATTGCAAAGGGAAGCGGCATGATCCATCCCAACATGGCAACCATGCTCGTGTTCCTGACCACCGATGCGGCAATCTCGCCCGCAATGCTGCAAAAGGCACTTTCGAGTGACATCGCCAACACCTTCAACATGGTGAGTGTGGACGGTGACACCTCGACCAACGACATGGTCACCGTGCTTGCCAACGGCATGGCGGGGAATGACGAGATCGTTGCCGACGGCGCGGACTTCGAAGAATTTATGAAAGCACTCAACACGGTCACCGTCTATCTCTGCCGCAAGATCGCGGGCGACGGTGAGGGCGCGACCAAGCTGCTCGAATGCCGTGTCAGCGGTGCGCAGGACGTTGCGACCGCCAAGACCGTGGCAAAGAGCGTGATCTGCTCGAGCCTTTTGAAGGCGGCAATGTTCGGTGCCGATGCCAACTGGGGGCGCGTGCTTTGCGCCATCGGTTACAGCGGCGCAAAGGTGGACGTGGATCGCGTGGACGTTTCCTTCCGCAGCGCGAAGGGCGAAATCGCGGTTTGCAAGAACGGTTCCGGAATTGAATTTTCCGAGGAAAAGGCAAAAGAGATCCTTTTGGAGAAGGAGATCGAAATTTTGGTTTCGATCGGTGCGGGCGCCTTTGAGGCAACCGCGTGGGGCTGTGATCTGACCTATGACTACGTCAAGATCAACGGCGATTACCGTACGTAATTTTTGAGGAGAGAAAAAGATGGACAATCATTTTTCCAACGCGCAGCGCGCGCAGGTGTTGACCGAGGCACTGCCGCACATCAAACGCTATACGGGCAAGATCGTTGTGGTGAAATACGGCGGAAACGCCATGATCAACGAGCAGATCAAGGAACAGGTAATGGAGGACATCGTCCTTCTGTGGCTCATCGGCGTCAAGATCGTGCTGGTGCACGGCGGAGGCCCCGAGATCAGTGAAATTATGGCAAAGCTCGGCAAAAAGCCGGTCTTTGTGGACGGACTCCGTGTGACCGACAAGGAGACCGTGGACATCGTGCAGATGGTGCTTGCGGGCAAGGTCAACAAGACGTTGGTCAATCTTTTGGAAATGACCGGCGGCAAGGCGATGGGTATCTCGGGCATGGACGGCAGACTCATCGAGGCAAAGATCAAGGACGAGCGCCTCGGATACGTGGGCGAGATCACCAAGGTCCACATCCGTCCCGTGGTCGACCTCTTGGAAAAGGGCTATATTCCCGTCATTTCCACGGTCGGTTGCGATAGGGATGGAAATGCTTATAATATCAACGGCGACACCGCGGCGGCTTATATCGCGGGTGCGCTTGGCGCGGAGCGTCTGATCATGATGACCGACATCGCGGGACTTTTGCGCGACAAGGACGATCCTTCGACGCTGATTCCCAACGTCACGGTCTCCGAGGCACACAAGCTGCGTGAAGAGGGCGTGATCTCGGGAGGTATGATCCCCAAGGTCGATTGCTGTGTCGAGGCGATTCAAAAGGGCGTGAAGAACGTCATCATCATGGACGGAAGAGTGCCGCACTCGATCCTCATGGAGCTTCTGACCGACGAAGGTGCGGGTACGATGGTGACGGGAGACTGATATGAGCGAACTGAAAAGCATTGACAAAGAATATGTTGCGGGGACGTATAACCGATTCCCCGTAGAGATCGTTTCGGGCAAGGGCTCGGAGGTGTTTGACGAAACGGGCAAGCGATATATCGACATGGGCTCGGGCATTGCAGTCAACTCCTTCGGAATCGCGGACGAGACGTGGAAAAACGCCGTGATCGAGCAGCTCGGCAAGGTTCAGCACATGTCCAATCTCTATTACACCGAGCCTTGCGCGCGGCTTGCGAAGCTGCTTTGTGAACGCACGGGCATGAAAAAAGTCTTTTTCTGCAACTCGGGTGCCGAGGCAAACGAGTGTGCCATCAAGGTTGCGCGCAAGTATGCGGCCGAGAAAAAGGGCGCGGAGTATTCGACCGTCATCACCCTGCAAAACAGCTTTCACGGCAGAACCCTGACCACGCTCGCGGCAACCGGACAGGAGCATTATCACGAGCTGTTTCAGCCGCTCACTCCGGGGTTCGTTCACACGCCGGCAAATGATGCCGACGCGCTCATCAAGCTTGCCAAAGAGCAAAAGACTGCGGCGATCCTGATGGAATGCGTGCAGGGCGAGGGCGGCGTGATCGCGCTGGAGAAGGATTTTGTTCAAAAGATCGCCGCTTTTGCAGAAGAAGAGGATATCCTTCTGATGATCGACGAGGTGCAGACCGGAAACGGTCGCAGCGGCGCACTGTATGCCTATATGAATTTCGGCATCACTCCCGACGTGGTGACCACCGCGAAGGGAATCGGCGGAGGGCTGCCGCTCGGCGCGGCGATGCTCGGCGAGAAGGTGCAGAACGTGCTCGGCTTTGGCGATCACGGCTCGACCTTTGGCGGAAATCCCGTGGCTTGCGCCGGTGCAATCAGCATTTTGGAGCGTATTGACGATGCGCTTTTGGCAGACGTATGCAAAAAAAGCGACTATATTTTCTCGGCACTGAAGGACGCCAAGGGCGTTCGCTCGGTCAGCGGCATGGGCCTGATGATCGGCATTGAGACCGACCGCCCCGCCGCCGAGATCGTCAAGACCTGCATGGAGCGCGGCGTGCTTTGCCTGACCGCGAAAGCCAAGGTCAGATTGCTTCCCGCACTCAACGTCCCCATGGACGTGCTTGCCGAGGCGATCGAAATCATCAAGCGCGCTTGCGCGGAAGAGGAGTAAGCTATGAATTTGAAGGGCAAACATTTTTTGAAGCTGTTGGACTTCACGCCCGCCGAGATAGAGGGGCTTCTTGATCTCGCGGCAGACCTCAAGCAAAAGAAAAAGCAGGGAATCCCGCACCGTCTGTGCGAGGGCAAGAGCATTGCGCTGATCTTTGAGAAGACCAGCACCCGCACGCGCTGTGCCTTTGAGGTCGCGGCGGCGGATCTGGGTATGCACCCCACCTATCTTGATCCCAACGGTTCGCAGATCGGCAAAAAGGAGAGCATTGCGGATACCGCACGTGTGCTTGGCAGAATGTACGACGGCATTGAGTATCGCGGATTTGGACAGGAGATCGTCGAGGAGCTGGCGAAGTATGCGGGCGTTCCGGTCTGGAACGGTCTGACCAACGAGTTCCATCCAACACAAATTTTGGCTGATTTTCTGACCGTGCGTGAGCATTTCGGCTCCATCAAGGGCAAAAAGTTGGTCTATATGGGCGACGCGCGTTACAACATGGGCAACTCTTTGATGGTCGGATGTGCCAAGATGGGCATGCATTTCGTCGCTTGCGCTCCCGAGGCGTATTTCCCGAATGAGGAGCTTGTGAAGACCTGCCGCGCGATCGCGGCGGATACGGGGGCTGTCATTGAGCTTTGTGAGGATCCTTCTGTGGCTGTGAAGGGCGCGGACGTCATTTACACCGACGTTTGGGTGTCGATGGGCGAGCCCGACAGCGTTTGGAATGAGAGGATCAAGGCGCTGTCTCCTTACCGCGTGACGAAGGAGCTGATGGATCTGGCTGGCGAGCAGTGCCGCTTCATGCACTGTCTGCCCGCATTCCACGATCTGAACACCGTCATCGGCAAGCAGATCCACGAGAAGTTCGGCATCGATTGCATGGAGGTCACCGACGAGGTCTTCGAGTCGGATCGCTCGATCGTATTTGACGAGGCGGAAAACCGCATGCACACCATCAAGGCTGTCATGGCGGCAACGCTGTGACGGGGATGATGAGACGGTTTCAATACGGATAACGTGCAAAAAACACGGGAATGTTTCCGAAAAAGGGAACAAACCCGTGTTTTTTTGCTTTTGAAAAGTTTGTATATTTTGGGGAAGCTGACCGTGTTTTTCGCTTGGAAACCATCGAAAACGGGCGAAACAGCGGTTTATTTTTTCAAAACCGTTGACAATATATATTTTATATGTTATAATATAATGAAAAATAATTTGCGATCGGGAGATTTGCAGAAAAATCAGACTCTAAGGAGCATGAAAATGGGAAATATCAAACGTTTTGAGCCATTTCCGAAAAAGGTATGGCTTGCAACACCGACCATGCATGGTGAGGAATTGAAGTACGTTACCGAAGCGTATGAATCCAACTGGATGAGCACCGTCGGAGAAAACATCAATGAGGTCGAGCGCATCGCTGCCGAAAAGGCAGAGATGAAGTATGCCGTGGGCTTGTCCTGCTGCACTGCCGCTTTGCACCTCGCGGTCAAACTTGCGGGCGAGCGACTCTACGGAAAGCCCGCGATCAGCCACGGCGCATTGGAAGGGAAGAGAGTTTTTTGCTCTGACATGACCTTTGACGCGACGCTGAATCCCGTGGTTTACGAGGGCGGAATTCCCGTCTTCATCGACACCGAGGCGGACTCCTGGAACATGGATCCGGTCGCGTTGGAGAAGGCGTTTGAACTCTATCCCGACGTGAAGCTGGTCGTCTCTGCCGAGTTGTACGGCTTCCCCGGAAGAATGGATCGCATCAAGGAAATCTGCGACAAGCACGGCGCGCTGTTGATTGAGGATGCCGCCGAGGCGATGGGCGCGACGATCGACGGAAGACAGTGCGGCTCGTTCGGTGATTATTCCGCCATCAGCTACAACGGAAACAAGATCATCACCGGTTCCGCGGGCGGTTGCCTCTTGACCAATGACCTCGAGGCGGCAAACAAGGTTCGCAAATGGTCGACGCAGGCAAGAGAAAACGCGCCTTGGTATCAGCACGAGGAGGTTGGCTACAACTACCGCATGAGCAACGTCGTGGCGGGTGTCGTTCGTGGACAGTATCCTCACCTGGAGGAGCACATCGCACAGAAAAAGGCGGTTTACGAGAGATACCGCGACGGTTTCCGCGGTCTTCCCGTGCAGATGAATCCGATCACGGAGGGAACCGAGCCGAACTACTGGCTGTCCGCCATGATCATCGATCGGGACTATATGTGCCGACAGGTCAGAGACGACTCGAAGGCGCTTTACGTCAAGGAGGCGGGAAAGACCTGCCCGACCGAGATCTTGGATCTTTTGGTGAGCCGCAACGCGGAGGGCAGACCGATCTGGAAGCCGATGCACATGCAGCCGATGTACCGCATGCACGAGTTCATCACCCGAGAGGGAAGCGGACGATGCAGAACCAACGCTTATATCGCGGGCGGTTGCGCCGACGTTGGAGCCGACATCTTCGACCGCGGCCTGTGTCTGCCGAGTGACAACAAGATGACCGTCGAGGAGCAGGACCGCGTGATCGAGATCATCAGAAGCTGCTTCGAATAAAATACATAGACAGAGAGTGAAAAAATGAAAGCATTGAATTTGTTTTTGAAGAGAGCATTTGACATTACAGTCAGCTTGGTGGGAATTCTGTTCATGATCGCCATTCCCATTTTGATCATCGTTCCGATCTTGATCAAGCTTACCTCCAAAGGTCCGGTCTTTTTCAAACAGAAAAGAATCGGAAAAAACGGCAAGGTCTTTACGATGTATAAATTCCGCACGATGATCACCGAGCAATACGACAAGAACGGCGTGGAGATCATGTCGGAGAACCGTATTACGAAGATCGGCAAGATCCTGAGAAAAACGAGCCTGGATGAGCTTCCGCAGCTCTTCAACGTGCTCAACGGTTCGATGAGTATCATCGGTCCGCGTCCGATGTTGGACTATCAAGCTCCCCGTTGCATTGGCGAGGAAAACCTTCGCTTTGAAATGAGACCCGGACTGACGGGCTTGGCACAGGTGAAGGGACGCAACAACATCCAGTGGGAAGAAAGAATTCAATATGACATCGAATACGTGAAGACCTTCACGTTTTGGCTGGATATTGTGATTCTCTTCAAGACCGTCTTCCTTGTTTTCAAAAAGCAGGGAACCGACGTCAAGCCCGAATACCGCGGTGTCAGCCGTTTCTCGAAGTATTACGTTCCCGAGGAACACGCCGAGGCACAATCCGAAGCACAGCCCGAAGCACAGCCGGAGGCGCAGGAAGAGGTTGTCGGCGCCGCGGAGACGCAAAAGTAAAATCAAGAGATTTCTCAAACGCTGCGGAGAGAGATTCTATTACATATCGTTCGACCGCACAAGCCCGCCACCCGATCGAAGCCTTCTTCGCGGGAACGGAGTCCTTTGTTAACACACGAACAAATATAGGAAAAGGTGAAGAATTATGAGTAAGCAATTAAAGGCATTGGTCATTGCCGGCGGCATTTCGCAGGCGGCACTGATCACAGATTTGAAAAACCGAGGCATTTATACCATTCTTGTAGATAAGAATCCGAAAGCATACGCCGTTCCTTTCGCAGATGCTTTTTATCCGATTTCCACGTTGGACGAGGAAGCGATCAAGCAACTCGCCATCGACGAGAAGGTCGACATGGTTTTGACCGCCTGCGCCGATCAGGTTCTTCTGGTTGTGGCAAAGGTTTCGGAGGAGCTGGGACTGCCGTGCTATATCGATTACAAGACGGCGCTGTTGGTATCCGACAAGCAGTACATGAAGGCAATCTTTGAGGAAAACGGCATCCCGACGGCAAAGCACGTTGTGATGGCAGAGCTGGACGAGGAGAAGATCACCGTGTTTGAGTATCCTCTCATCGTCAAGCCGGTGGATTGCTACAGCTCGCGCGGCGTGAGAAAGGTGGAGAACATTGAGGAGTTGAGATCCGCCTTTGCCGAAGCGGTTGCTTTGAGCAGAACGAAAACCGCGATCGTCGAGGAATTCTGTGAAGGCATCGAGCTGACGGTCGACGTTTACGTCGAAGAGGGCAAGGCGCACGTGCTGACCACCTCCGTGAGCGATAAGATCGCGGCAGACGACAGATTCGTCATTTACCGCACCAAGAATCCCGCTTCGATCTCGAAGGAAATCGAAGAGAAGGTTGCCGTGGCTTGCCAGCAGATCGCCGAAGCCTTCGGAATCAAGAATAGCCCCATGCTCGTCCAGCTGATCACCAACGGACGTCGCATCGACGTTTTGGAATTCTGCGCGAGAACCGGCGGCTGCATCAAGTATCAGCTGATCAAAAAGGCATCCGGTTTTGACGTCATTGCCGCAGTTGCGGATCTGACGCTCGGCATCAAGCCGCACGTGGGCGAGCTGAAGGCAGAAAGCAAGTACATCGTCAATACCTTCCTTTATTGCGATCCCGGCGTGTTTGACCACGTGGAGGGATTGGAGGAGCTGATGCAGGAAAAGGTGATCACCGAATATGCGGTGTTTGCGCATCAGGGCAGAAAGTACACCGACATCACCTGCAGCGGCGACCGTGTTTGCAGCTTCACGATTCAGGATGACAGCGTGGAAGAATTGAACAAGAAGAACGAGTACGTATTGAGTCGCATTGCGGTTCGCGATCAGGACGGAAAAGATATCCTGCGCAGGGATCTCGTAAAATCCATCGAATTTTGAGGAACAACAAATGAAAAAGAAGATTTGTTTTGTAACGACGATTGCCGCCAGCCTTCGCACGTTTTTGCTGAAGACTGCCGAGGCACTGTATGAGACGGGCGAGTTTGAGATCTATTTCATGGCAAAGCCCGATCCCGAAATTGAAAAGGAGTTTCCCGAATTCGTGCATTTCATTCCGATCCAAATGAAGCGCGGAATCGATTTCAGCCTGTTCAAGGTGATTGGACAGATGAAAAAGATCTTCGTTCGGGAAAAATTTGACATCGTTCAGTATTTCACGCCGAACGCCTCCTTCTACGCTTCCACCGCGGCAAAGCGCGCCAAGGTTCCGCACCGTATCTACACACAGTGGGGAATGGTTTACGTCGGATTTTCCGGCATCAAGAGAAAGATCTTCAAAATGCTGGAGAAGAAGACTTGCACCAATTCGACCTACATCGAGGTGGAAAACAGAGCCAATCTGCGATTTAGCCACGAAGAGGGACTTTATCCCGAGAGCAAGGGCGTTGTTATCGGCAACGGAAGCGCTGCGGGTGTCTCTTTGGAAAGATACGACGTCTCGAAGCGTGAGGAATTCAGAGCCGCCGTGCGCGAAAAACATCAGATTCCCGAGAACCATTTCGTGTTTGGTTTCATGGGCCGCGTGACGCGCGACAAGGGCGTGAACGAGCTGCTGGCCGCCGCGAAAAAAATGCTTGAGCAGCACGATGACGTGACGTTTTTGATCGCAGGCGCTTTGAGTGAGACCAACGTGTCCACCTTGGATCAAGAGTTGTATGCTTGGGCAAAGGAGTGTCCGAACGTGATCTTTGCGGGCAGAACGCCCACTCCGGAGCAGTATTATGCGGCAATGGATTGCTACGTCATGCCCAGCTACCGTGAGGGATTCGGCATGACCATCATCGAGGCACAAGGCATGATGACACCGGTTGTGATTTCGGACATCACCGGTCACGAGGACACGATGAAGCCGAACGAGTCCGGCCTTTGTGTGCAGGTTCGAAGCAGTGATGCTTTGTTTGGCGCGATGACAGAAATGTATCAAAATCCCGAGAAATGTCTCGAAATGGGCAGAGTCGGCCGTGAATACGTAGAGAGTTCTTTTGAGCAGAAAAAATTGATCGGATTGATCGTAGAAGCAAGAAAGAAAATCATTGGAAAAGCTTGATGCGAGGGGAATAACATGCCAAGAGTAAGTGTATTGATGGGTGTTTACAATTGTGCCAAAACAGTCGAGGCGTCGATTGAAGCCATTCAAAAGCAGACCTTCACCGATTGGGAATTCATCATTTGCGATGACGGCTCTGCCGATGACAGCGTCAGCGTTGTGAAAAAATGCGCCGAGGCGGACAGCAGAATTATTTTCATCCAAAACGATAAAAACCACGGACTTCCTTATACGCTCAACCATTGCCTGAAATATGCGAGCGGAGAATACTGTGCCCGTATGGACGCGGATGATCTGTGCGATCCCACTCGTTTTGAAAAACAGGTGAAGTTTTTGGATGAGCATCCCGAATTCGGATTCGTTTGCACCAGAATGAAGCGCTTTGACGAGCGAGGCTTTTATGAGCTGAACAAGGGACCCGGAAAGATTCAGCCCACCAAAAAGGATCTGATCAAGGGTTCTCCCTTCAGCCATGCTTCGGCGATGATCAGAAAAACGGCGTACGATGCCGTGGAGGGATACAGAGACATCCCTCAGATCCAGGGCGACGAGGACTACGATCTTTGGTTCCGTTTGTACGCGAAGAACATCTTCGGCTACAATCTTCAGGATGAATTGTATTTCTTCTTCGACGGACGCGATGCTTCCAAGAGAAGAACCATGAAAAGACGCCTTCATGAGGCGTGGGTGAGAAAAGAAGGGTATAAGGCACTGAAAGCCCCGATTTGGAGCTATGTTTATGCCGTGAAGCCGATTCTTCTTGCGCTGATCCCCAAATTTATTTACGACAGGCTGCGAAAAAAAGGTAGGTGATTGATTGTGAATTGGATATATTTAGCATTCCTTGTTTCGCTCGTATTTGCAATATTGTCCGAAAACAGGGTGCGCTTTGTATTATCAACTTCACCCTCTTCTCCGTTCCATGCAAAACATCGAAATTACAGTCGACCGTTTGTTTTTCTCTTTTTCGCGGTTCTTCTGTTTGTGGTGGCATGCCGTGAGGGCTTTATCGATACGCCTGACTATATTTATATGTATAAACAAATCGGTCCCAGAATCGAAAACGTTTTCAACGAGACCGTTCCGCGTGTCGAGAAAGGATATTTGCTCATCACCGCGCTGCTGAATATGATTTCCACGGATCCGCAGATCTTGCTGATCACCTTCGGCACCATCACGATCTTTTTCTTCAGCCTCGTGATTGTGCGATATTCGGAAAAAATGTCCTTTTCCTTGATTCTGTTCGTTTGCAATCTGTGGATCTCCTGCATGAACGGACTCAGACAGATCTTTGTGGCAAGCATCATCTCTTTTTTGGGAGCGCTGCTGATTTCCGCAAAGACCACCAAAAGAAAAATCATTTTGTTTGTCGCGTTGGCACTGCTTTTGAGCACGATTCACACCTCCATCCTCTTGGTCATCCCTTTTTACTTTATGGCGAAGGGAAAATTCTTGAACAAATGGGTGGTCGCCGGATATCTGTTCGGATTGCTTTTGCTGATGTTTCCGCCTTTGTATGAATTTGCCTTCAAAACCTTCACGTCGGGAACGTCATACGCCAACATGATCGATTCCGAGTCGACAATGGGTGCGCTGCGCTTGCTGATTTCCGCGGCGCCGGTTGTGCTTTGCCTGATCTACCGCTTTTCACAAAAGAACGCGGAGATCGCCGACACCGATGCTTGGATGATGAACTTGATGCTCTTTGGCTTCTTGTTCTCTCTCTTGTCCTTGAAAATGGTGTATTTCGCAAGAATGCGCATGTATTTTAATATCTTTTCGACAATTACCTTGCCCTACGTTGTCAATCGGCTGTTTTCCAAAAAATATCGCAACGTGATGATATGGATCATCAATTTCCTTTATATTGCGGTATTTATCTATCAGCTTGGCGCATACGGTGACGAGGTGACGAATTTCCGTCTCTTCTTTGAGGTCTGATAACGGCTTTTAAAAGTAGAAAAAGGAGGAATAATGGCATCTTCAAATCAAGCAGAAAAAGGCTATAGAATTGCCAAAAACTATGCGTATAGTCTGCTGTACCAAATTTTCACAATCATCACACCGCTGATCACAACACCCTATATTTCGCGTGTGTTGGGAGCCGCCAACATCGGTATTTTCGGCTACGTAGAGTCGATTGGCGTGTACTTCATCATGATGGGAAATTTTGGATTTCCATTCCTGGGGCAGAGAGAGATTGCGTACACTTCGGATGACCTTGAGAAACGAAGTCAACGATTTGCCGACATCATGCTCGGAAAAACCTTCTTCCTCTCGATCGCATTGGTTGCTTATATCATTTTTTCGCTCTTTTTCGCAAAAGATAATAAGATCATCTTCCTGAGCTTTGCGCTCGGTATTATTGCGGATCTGTTGCAAGCGGGGTGGTTTTTCCAAGGCATTGAGGACTTCCGCACCACCGTCATCCGCAACTTCATCATCAAGATCACGTCGATTGTCAGTATTTTCCTCTTTGTCAAAACAGCGAATGATCTGCTGATCTATTCGTTGTTGCTCAACGGCGCGAACGTCATCGGAAATCTGTTTGTCGTCTTTGCACTGCGCAACAAGATTTCGCTCAAGAATTATAAGGTCAGTATGAAGCGCGTTTTCTCCTTTGTGAAGCCCGCGCTCATTCTGGCAATTCCTTATTATATTTCTTCGGTGTATGCCGTGATCGACAAAACGATGATCGGATCGCTTTGCAATTATTCCGAGGTTGGATACTACGAGCAGTCACAAAAAATCATCAAATTTTCGTTGGCGCTCGTCACCGCGCTCGGAACGGTATTCATGCCGAGAATCGCCAAAGAAGTCAAAAGCCGGGATCGGGAAAGTGTCAAATTGCTCCTCTCAAAGGGCATTGATGCGATTTTGCTGATCTCATTCCCCCTGTGTGCGGGATTGCTTTGCGTCGGCGAAATGATGACGCCGTGGTTCTTCGGTGCGGGCTTTGAACCGGTTGGAGTCTTGATCATGACCTTTGCGCCGATGGCGCTTTTCCTGGGGTTGAATTCTTTCCTGGGAGATCAGTATCTGGCGGCAGCCAAGAAGGAAAAACTTTTGACGATCGCCATCCTCGTCGGTGTTGTCATAAACGTCATTGTAAACGCGATTTTGATTCCGAAGCTCGCTTCACTTGGTGCCGCGATCGCGACTGTCACGTCGGAGTTCTGTAAGTTGATTTTCCTGATGATTTGCCTCAGAGGCGTTGTCGAGGTGAAGCATCTGCTGCTCACCGCACTCAAGTGCTTGCTCTTGACGCTTCCGATGTTTGCCGTCGGAGTGATTACCAGACAAACCATTTTCTCGGAGTATTCGATCACCAACACGCTGTTGCTTGTTGTTCTGTGCTGTGTCGTTTACTTCTGCACGTTGGTGGTGACGAAAAACGAATTTGTCATGGCGTTCTTTGATCTTGTAAAGAAGAAGCTTCACAAAAAATCTTGATCGCGGTGACGAAGAAAAGAAATTTTAAAAAAATTTAAAAAAACTCTTGACAATACGTGGCAAGTGTGTTATAATTACGAGGCAATGGGATGCATAGCCTAAAAATTATAACAGGCTTGCCGCGTTTTTGTATGAGAGGAAGGTGTTGGCAGTTGAATATGAAGCAGCTGAAATACGTGCTTGTTCTTGCGAATGCGGGCACGTTTTCCAAAGCCGCTGATCTTTTGAGCATTTCGCAGCCGTCATTGAGTCAGTATGTCAAAAACATCGAAAAGGAACTTGGCATCGTGCTGTTTGACAGAACGGGCGGAAAGCTGAAGCTGACCGACGCCGGACACGTCTACATCGAAGCGGGTCGCAAGATCTTGGATCTGGAAAAGCAAATGCAGGATCAATTTGCCGATCTGGCATCGCACAAAATCGGAAGGATTACGGTTGGAACCACGCCGTTTCGAAGTGTTGGGATGATGCCGCTGATTGCCGCGGAATTCAAAAAGCAATACCCCGGTGTTTGCATCGTGGTGGATGAGAGGGGAGCTTATGAATTGCTTGAGGCATTGGAGCAGGCTGAAATCGACATGTGTGTCTGCCCGCTTCCCGAGGATACCACCTTGTTTGACTCCGAGATCATCATGGAAGAGGAGTTGGTGCTGGCGGTTCCCGCCGCACTGGCGGATCGCTTTCACGCAGAACAGACGGAGGATCGGAAATATCCGGTGATCGACGTGTTTGAATTGGAAGGGAAGCCCTTTGTCATGGTCACCGAAAATCAGATCATGCAAAAGACCTTGAACCGTCTTTGTCAGGAATATGACCTGCATTTGACGCAATCGGTTGTGGTAAAAAGCCTTGAGGCGCAGATCGCAATGGTGCAAAAGGGGCTTGGTTGCGCGCTGATTCCCACGGGAATTGAAAAAATTTCCGAGGGCAGCAAGGGAATTCTCTGTTTCTCTTTGAAGCAGATGCTCCCACGCCGAAAGATCGCCGTGCTTTACCGCAAGGACAAATATCTGTCGCAAGCCATGCGGGAGTTGATTGCGGTGATGCAGAAGATCGATTGGTAAATTTCTTTTTGCTCATAAGGCAAAAGTTATGTACTGAATAGCTTAAAACGATTGTTCCCGGCGTGATGCCGGATTCAATAAATACAAAAGGAGGACATAAACGTTATGTCATCAGCATTTCTCTATTTAGGGTTGATGTTGGCGATCATCATGCTTTGGTTTATTTTGTTGAAGCGTCCCGTGTATGAAGCCGTTTTGGTCAGCTTCGTTGCATTGGTTGCGATCACGAATAAATGGGGCGCGATATGGTCTTATTTGCAGACCGGATTGCAAACATCGTTGCTTTATTCGATGGTTGTCTTTGTAGCAATGTCTATTTTGCTGACAAAAACCAAAATCATCGATGGAGCCATTGCCATCATTCTTTCCTTGCTTGGCAGAATTCCGGGCGGAGCCGGATACGTTTCCGTGATTGCGAGCTCATTCATGGGATCTCTGTCGGGCAGCGGTCCCGGTAACGTCATGGCAACCGGAGCGATCACGATTCCCGCAATGAAAAAGACGGGATTCCCTCCCGAGCTTGCCGCGAATATCGAAAGTAACGCCAGCTATCTCGGCAACATGATCCCTCCTTCCGCAAACATCGTTGCCTCGATGGGCGCATTTACGGCACTTTACGGTATGAATCCCCAGTATGCAAATAGCGATACCCTCATTTGGATCGCTTGTTGGGGATGCTCGCTTTGGTTCATTCTGCAAAAGCTTTTGATGGTATTTATCTTCTGTAAATACTACAAGGTCAAGCCCATACCGAAGGAAGAGATCCCCAGCCTCAAGGAGACCTTGAAGAAGGGCTGGCAGGGACTTTTGTTGCCCGTGATCATTTTGCTTCCTTTTATCCTTGATTTCTTTTTCAAGGAAGGCTTCTTCACCCAGCGCCTCAGCGCAGCAGGTGCGAAGGGCATGTCGAGCGCGCTTCTGTTCTTCATTGGCGGTCTTGCCGCGATCTATACGGTCATCGTGGTCAAGGACAAGAAGCAGGTCACCATTCCCGCAATGGCAAAGATGTTCGGTAGCAGCATCAAGAGCATTTCTCCCGCAATCGGCACCTGCTTGTTCGGCTATATGCTGGGCGCGCTGTTCGCTGACCTGAACGTGGCAGAGGGATTGAAGGCAGGCATCGAAATGCTGAACATGGGCAAGCTTGGCCTGTGCTTGGTCATTCCGCTGATCACTTGCTTCATGGGTATGGTCATTCCCGGTTCTTCGTTGGTCGTCATGTTTGGTCCGGTGTTCATTTCCATGTTCGCCGCAGTCGGTGTCAATCCGATCCTGGTTGCCGCAATGCTTCCTTGCATCTGCGGTGTCATGTGTGGCATCACGCCTCCCTTGGCATTGGGTATGTACGCGGGCATGTCGTTGGCGGAATCGGATTTTGGAAAGACGGTCAAGAACGACCTTTGGTGGGTTTTCGCGCAATACGTCTTGGAAGTTGTTGTCCTGATGGGCTGGCTGCCGATCTTGGGTATTTGATGGAGGTGTTTTGATGAAAGCAGTATTGAAAAAAATTGCGAATGTGATTGAAATCATCTTCGGTTATGGAATTCTCATCTGCCTATTTGTGGGAGGCTTGACCTTCTTCGCCTACGTGGTTGCGCTGATCATCGGTGGTGATCCCGCCGCTGCGATCTGCGCCTTCATGAAAAAGACGTTCTATCCCATCCTGATTCTGATTGCCAACTCCATGGTACTTCTCGGTCTTGTCAAAATGTATCTCTGCGGAGAAGTGGCATTGAGCAGCAAAAAGGAAAAGAAAACGGAAAACAAACAGAACAAAGATCCCGAAATTGACGAGGACGCAATCGAGTCCTGAGTCACAAGAATCAGCCTGCCGTGTGCGGGCTGATTCGTTTTTTGCCTTGTTTGTCTTTGGAAAAGAATTGACAAGGCTCGACGGGTGTGGTATAATAAGCTTAGATTTGAAATGTTAGGAGTGTTTTGATGAACGAGCGGGGCGTTGCGACGATGTTCGCATTGATCCGACAGGTGCTTTGTGACAAGCCCTTGACGGAGGAGGAAAAGAGTCGGCTGACGCCGGAGCTGCTTCCGTCCTTATACGCGCTCTCAAAGGCGCATGATATGGCACACGTCGTGGCACAAGCGCTGAGCGACCTCGGCATGCTTGGTACGGACGAGATCTCGGCAAAATTCCAAAAGCAGATGATGCTCGCCGTCTATCGCTATCAGCAATTGTCTCACGATCTGCAAAAGCTTTGCCAAACGCTTGAGGCAGCGGAAATTCCTTTCTTGCCACTCAAGGGATCGGTGCTTCGCGCCCTTTATCCGCAACCTTGGATGCGCACCAGCTGTGACATTGACGTGCTGGTGAAGGAGGCGGATTTGCAACGGGCGGGCGAGACGCTGACGGAGCAATTGCACTGGACACAGAAGCAGACCGGTTCTCACGACGTCTTGTTTTCGACTGCCTCCGGCATGACGCTGGAGTTGCATTATACGCTGATCGAGGAACAATATCGCACACATGACACCTTGCTCCGTATCTGGGAGCTTGTCACGCCGATCGACGGCGCGCAATATCAAATGGAAATGCCGGATGAGGTGTTTTATTTCTATCACGTCGCGCACATGGCAAAGCATTTTGAGGAAGGCGGATGCGGCGTTCGTCCGTTTTTGGATCTGTGGATTCTTGCGCACTGTGTCGAGCATGACGGCGAGGCGAGAGATCGCTTGTTGGAGAGGGAAGGGCTTTTGAAGCTGGCGGAGGCGTGTCGACATCTTTCCGAGGTTTGGTTTGGGGATGCGATGCATGATGACACCAGCAGACAGGTCGAGTCTTATATTTTAACCGGAGGTCTTTTCGGTACCGTCGATAACCGTGTGGCAGTGCATCAAAACAAGAAGGGCGGAAAATTCAGATACGTGATGTCCAGAATCTTTTTGCCGTATGAACAGCTCAAATTTCTCTATCCCGTATTGCAAAAGCACAAATGGTTGACGCCCCTGATGGAGGTTCGGCGGTGGTTTCGGTTGCTCTTCAAAGGGCGCTGGCGGCGCGCGGCAAGAGAGCTGCGCCTCAATCAATCGGTCTCTCAGGAGCAGATGGAGAATACCGCACAGCTTCTGGAGCGTCTGGGGCTTTGAGTGAAAAAGAATATCAACGAAGCCGTCACAGGGCTTGGCTTGTGACGGCTTTTCGTGTAACGAACCCTGCCATAGTGGCGGGGTTCTCGTGATACAAAAAGAGGCACCGAATGTTGATTTTCGGTGCCTCTTTGTTTTATTTTATTTGATGATTTGAGGTTTGCTTTGTATCTCTGAAAAGGGTGCTGTCACAAGCAGAAGCTTGTGACAGCACCTCAATTTTATGCCATGAAATTCACAATCGCTGTGAAGATGATGCACATGGTCGCCCCGATCAAGGTCGGCAAAATCGCGGCGACGAGTGTCCACTTCAGACTTCCGGTCTCCTTTTTGATCGTGAGGAGTGTCGTGGAGCAGGGCCAATGAAAGAGGAAGAAGACGAGCACACAGACTGCGGTTGTCCAAGTCCATCCGTTGGCAACGAGCAATTCCTTGGTGGTGGCAAGTGAGGGAATCTCGGTCAGAACGCCGTTCGATTGATATGCCATGAGCATGAGCGGAATGACGATCTCGTTGGCGGGAAACCCCAGAATGAACGCCAGCAGAATGACACCGTCCAGCCCCATCGGACGGGCGAGAGGATCGAGGAAGGAGGCGGCGTGAGAGAGCAGCGTAACGTCACCCACCGTGACGTTGGCAAGAAGCCAGATCGCAAGGCCTGCGGGAACGGCGACGGCGATCGCGCGCCCTAGGACAAAGACCGTTCGGTCAAAGATGGAGCGAACCAAGACCTTTCCCACCTGCGGTGCGCGAAAGGAGGGAAGCTCGAGTGTGAAGGAGGAGGCTTCTCCCTTCAGGAGCGACACCGAAAGCAGCTTGGTTGCGGCGAAGGTGATGAGCACGGCGAAGAGAATGAGAAGCGTCAAAAGGAATGCCGAGGACAGCGAGGAAAGCATCCCGCCCGAAACCCCGATGCAGAACATGGTCAGCACGGCGATGAGCGCGGGGAAGCGACCGTTGCAGGGGACGAAGCTGTTGGTCAGGATCGCAAGAAGTCGCTCGCGCGGTGAGTCGATGATGCGGCATCCCACCACGCCTGCGGCGTTGCAACCAAAGCCCATGCACATGGTCAGCGCTTGCTTGCCGCAAGCGTTGCAACGATGGAAGGGGCGATCGAGATTGTAAGCCACGCGGGGAAGATAGCCCGCGTCCTCCAAGAGTGTAAAGAGCGGAAAAAAGATCGCCATCGGCGGGAGCATGACCGAGATCACCCAGATCGGTACGCGCAGAATGCCGTCGATGAGAATCCCCTGAAGCCAAATCGGGGTATCAATGGCGCGCAGAGCGATTGCAAGCTTCTCCAATAGCCAAAATCCGCCCTTTGACAGCCATTCCGATGGGACGTTGGATGCACTGACGGTCAGCCAAAAGATGAAGGCAAGCAGGAGGAGCATGATCGGATAGGCGGTTCGCTTTCCCGTGAAAATCCAATCCAGGCGTCGGTCGAGCTTGCTGTAAGACGAGTCTTTGCAGACAACGGCATCTCGGCAGATTTTTTTGGTCTCGGCAAGCGCCGACGATACAAGCAGATCCTGCAGAACCTCGCGGTTGACCGCATGCTCGGAAAGAATTTCGTGCGCCTCGGCAAGTGCGGCGGCAAGACGATTGTCGTCCAACACCGTGCTGCCGAGATATGCTTTCAGCTCCTTGCGCAAAGAACAGTCGCAATCCAAAAGACGCAGGGCAAGCCAACGGCTCTCGAGATTTCCGATTGGCATGGAATCCAAAATCTCCTCGGGGATCGCCAGGGCGCGCTCAATGACGTCAGGGTAGGGGATGGGGGCTTTTGAGGGCGTTTGTTTCGTGCCGATCGCGGTGTCGAGCGCCTCACAGAGATGCTTGAGGGTGCGTTTCTTTTTTGCCACACTGCCCACCACGGGAACCCCGAGTCTTTTGGAAAGGAGGTCGAGGTCAAGAGAGATCTTTTTGCGCCTTGCCTCGTCCATCAAATTGACACAGACCACCACGGGAATCCCGCATTCTATGATCTGCAAAACCAAGTGAAGGTTGCGCTCAATACGGCTCGCGTCACAGACGATCACCACTGCGTCAACTTCTCCAAAACAGATGAAATTGCGCGCGACCTCCTCCTCGGGAGAATGTGCGAAAAGGGAATAGGTGCCGGGAATATCGACCAGAAGATAGTCGTTCTGTTTGGTATGAAAGCGTCCCGCGGCGTTTGTTACGGTTTTTCCCGCCCAGTTTCCCGTATGCTGGTGCATACCCGTCAGGGCGTTGAAGATCGTGCTTTTTCCGACGTTGGGATTGCCCGCCAACGCGATTACGCGCTCGTTTGGATTGCGGCGCAGCATCGAGTGAGAGTCGATGGCGCGGGAACCCACAGAGCTTGCCGTCAGTCCCATTGCGCACCGCCCGTTTCTTGCGGCGTGACGAGAACCAATGCGGCATCCTCGTCGCGCAGAGCGATGACCGCGCCGCGGATGAGATAAGCACTCATGCCGCCCCCGGGGCTTTTTCCGATGCATTCCACGACGGTGTCCTCCACCAACCCCAGATCCTGCAATCTGCGGCGAATTGCCCGTCGGTTCAGCAAAGTGCAGACCTCGGCAAGGTCTCCCACCGCAAGCTCACACAGCTTGATTCGTTTTGTCGTCATATTGTAAAAATCCTTTCCGATCATTCACAATTTCATTTCTTCCTTATCATCTTATGAGATTTTTCGACAAAAGGTTACAAGCGTGGCAAAGCCAAAAATTAAAAGCTCGTTTACAGAGAATTTATTGACAAAGAAATGCGGATACTGTATAATATAAGATAACGAGTGAAGTTGCAAAGGAAATGAAGCATGGTTTTTTCCTCTCTCATTTTTTTGTTTGGCTTTCTGCCCTTGACTTTGTTGTGCTACTACCTCGTTCCACGGCGGTGGCGAAACGCGGTTCTCTTCTTTTTCAGCCTGCTTTTTTACGGTTGGGGAGAGCCGATCTACGTGATTTTGATGGTGATCTCGATCACCACAGCATATTTCTTCGGATTTTGGATCGAAAAATACCGTCGAGTGGCTCCGCGAAAGGCAAAGACGGCGATGATTCTCTCGGTGAGTGTCAATTTGTCATTTTTGTTTTTCTTTAAATATTACAATTTTTTTGCCGAAAATCTATCGCTTTTGCCGCTCCTTTCTCTGCCCGTGATCGAGGGGCTGCGACTTCCCATCGGGATTTCCTTTTACACTTTTCAGATCATTTCCTATACGATAGATCTTTATCGGCATGATTGTGATCTGCAAGCAAATTACGTTTCCTTCGGCACCTACGTCACGCTCTTTCCTCAGTTGATCGCGGGACCGATCGTGCGATACCGCGACGTGGACGCGCAGCTTGCCGCACGACGGGAAACGACGGAAGGATTTGCCGCGGGCGTGGAGCGTTTTTGTTGCGGGCTTGCCAAAAAGGTTTTGGTGGGGGATATGCTTGCCGCAGGCTCCGCGTATTTTCGGGGAATGGCGGCATTTGAGGTCACGGCACTCGGCGCGTGGATGACCGTCATTCTTTATACGTTGCATCTCTATTACGATTTTTCCGGTTACTCGGACATGGCGATCGGGCTGGGGAAAATGCTTGGCTTTGATTTTCCGGAAAACTTCAATTATCCATACGTTTCCCAAAGCATCACCGAGTTTTGGCGACGTTGGCATATTTCACTTTCCACGTGGTTTCGTGAGTACGTCTATATTCCGCTCGGCGGAAACCGACGAGGCCATGCGAGGCAATATTTCAACCTCGGTGTGGTTTGGTTGCTCACCGGGTTTTGGCACGGTGCCAGTTGGAATTTCGTCCTTTGGGGCGTCTACTTTTTGTTGATTTTGATCGCCGAAAAGGCGTTTTTGTTGCGTTTTTTGCAAAAAATCCCCGCAATTTTTCGGCATTTTTATGCCATGTTTCTCGTCACGGTTGGATTTTTGATCTTTTCATTTTCCGACGCCGAACAAGGATGGAACTGCTTTCGCGCGCTCTTTGGGATCGGTTGCGCGGGACTTTCGAGCGCGACCGTCACGTATCAGCTTTTGCGCCTCTTGCCGCTGCTCCTGATTGCCGCTGTGGGTGCAACACCGCTTCCGCGCAGGCTTTTTGGAAAGCTGCAAGCCCGTTTTACGTGGGCGAAGGCCCTCTCTCCGTTGCTTTGCACCTCCGTTTTGCTTCTTTGTACCGCATATCTGGTGGATTCGACCTTCAGCCCCTTTGCATATACGCAATTTTAAGGAGGTTGAAATGCAAAGAAAGCTCTCTTTTTTGACGGTGTTTTCGTTTTGTTGTTTGTTGTTCGGGTTTGCGCTCGCGTTCCTGATCCTGCCGGATCGGCCGTTTTCCGATCAAGAGAACCGCAGTCTGCGCACCTTTCCGGCATGGAGTGTCGAGGCATTGCTTTCCGGTCGGTTGGGAGAGGAATTCAACACGTATTTCGCAGATCAATTCCCCTTGCGAGACTCTTTGGTTGGCGTGAAGGGAGTGGCAGAGCTTTCGCTTGGAAAAGGCGAGAACAACGGCGTTTTGCTTGGCAAGAACGGGCAATTGGCAACGCGTCTGTTTGACGGTGGATTACCGGGGGCGGAGGTTGACTTGGACGGCTTTGACGTCGCACGTATCCAAGCCGCCGCCGAGGGCTTGAGGCGCGCCGGAGCGCGATTGGAGATCCCGTTTTCGGTGCTTTTGACCGGCAGAACGATAGACGTTGCCGAATCCGCGTTTCTCTATCCGTCCGACGTCAGCCACGCCCTTCAACAGACGCTTCGGGATGCCTTGCGCGGGGAAGACTTTTGTGTGGAGACAATTCCGCTTCTGCGCGAAAAATACGATGCGGGAGAGTACGTTTATTACCGCACGGATCATCACTGGACAACACTCGGCGCGTATTACGCCTACGTCGAGGTGATGAAGCACTTTGGCATGGAGGAAGAAATCCTTCCCGTCGATGCCTTTGAAAGACAGGCCGTTTCCACTTGCTTTTACGGTACGGCTTGGTCTGCGGGAGGAATGAAGCACGTCGCGCCCGATACGGTGGAGATTTGGATACGCGGCAACGAGCGCGATTTTTTGATCACGGCGGACGGCAAGGAGTTGGACGGCTTTTACAGCCGATCTTATCTGGAAAAGAAGGACCAATATTCGCTCTTTCTCGACGGCACACACGACGTGGTGACGGTGACGAAACGAACGGGAGAGACGCGCCCGACGCTCTTGATCCCAAAGGACAGTTTTGCCAACCCGCTCGCGCCTTTTTTGGCACAGCATTTTGATCTTGTGCTGCTCAATCTTTCTTCGACGCGCAAAGATTTTTGTGATCTGTCGCATTTTGCCGCGCACTACGGTGCCGATCGCGTATTATTGGTTTATACATTGGAGAACGTCATGACCGCGGACAAGCTGACGCGGCTGAAATAAAAAGGAAAGGTGACTTTTATGGAGAAAAGACTGAAAAAAGCAACGATCGTGGTTGCAATCGTTGTGGGAGTTTTGGTATTGCTTGCCGTGTTGCTGGGCGTGTTGAACGCCTTGGTCGGCGGTGGCGCGTGGCAGATCGGATGGAAGGACTACCGTTATGACGAGAGCGGCTATGAGATCGGGGAGGGGAGCATCGTTGCCGACTCGATCACGGGAATTGATCTCGATTGGATTGACGGAGAAGTGAACATCGTCTCCTGTCGGGATACCTTTGCCTCGATCTCTGAGCGTGCCGACGGAGATTTGCCGGAGTCAGCCAAGGTGCGCTGGCGTGTGTTGGAGGACGGTACACTGCAAATCAAATATCGCAAATCCTCGTGGTTCTTTGGGATCGGATCCTCCAACCGCAACAAAAAGCTGACGTTGCGCATTCCCGAAAAGTTCTTGGAGGCGATGAACAGCGTTCACGTGGAGGCAACCTCTGCCGATGTGAACGTGGTTGATCTGCGGGCGAAGGATTTCGTTTGCGAGTCGGTATCGGGAGCGATCACCGTGAAAAACTGCTCCTTTGACCGTTTCTCGACCGAGACAACAGGCGGCTCACTTTCGGCGGAGGGATTGATCGCGCGTGAGATCAGCGTGGAAAGCATGGGCGGCGACGTCGAGCTGACGCTTCCCGTGTTGCCTGACGAGATCGACGCGGAAAGCATGGGTGGCGACATCGTTCTGCGTATGCCGAAGGATTCTTCTTTCTCGATGGATTGGGAAACCAATTCCGGCCAACTTGCCTATGACTTGCCTCTGTCCAAATCGGGTGACCGCTACCTTTGCGGAAATGGCACAAAGCATATCGACGTCGAAACCGCAAGCGGAGATCTGACGTTGGTCGCGTTGAACTAATTTTATGGGGACACAATTCGCATTCTTTTTTCAAAAAACACCCTACAAAATGACAGCGGGGGAAACTTTTTCAAAAAGTTTCCCCCGCATCTGTTTTATTTTGAGTCAATCGTCTGTGGGAGCGGTAGCGGCATCGAAGATGTCGGTGACTTCTTTGCCGGGTTCCTTGTCAAGCAGTGTGACCACGATGGCGGCGATCATGCTGACGGCGAAGCCGGGGATCAGCTCGTAGATGCCGGTGGGGCCTGCGAGGAAGATCAGCCAGAGAACGTCGGTCAGCGCACCTGCGATCACGCCTGCGAGCGCGCCCTTGTAGGTAAATCTTCTCCAGAACACCGAGAGAAGGATGACCGATCCAAACGCCGAGCCAAAGCCTGCCCACGCGTTTTCCACGAGGTTCATGATGGCTTGCGCGCCCTCGCTCTTACTGCTTGCAATGAAGAATGCAATGACCGCAATGATCAAAACGACCACGCGTCCGATCCAAAGCGTTTCCTTGTCGGATGCCTTTTTGCGGATCAAGGGCTTGTAGATGTCCGAAGTGAAGGACGAGGAAGCCACCAGGAGTTGGCTGTCCGCCGTGGACATCGACGCGGCGATGATGGCGGCAAGGAGAACACCCGTGATGGCGGGGGGGAAGAGGTTGCGGGAAAGCTGTACGAATACCATGCTCTGTTTCCCTTCGGCAAGCAGATCGGCGCCGATCATGATTCTTCCGAACACGGCGATGAAAATGACTGCGACCAGGGCAAGCACCACCCAAACGATGGCAACCGTGGCGGATTTTTTGACCATGGCGGGCTTTTTGATTGCCATGAAACGAACGAGAATGTGCGGCATGCCGAAGTAGCCCAATCCCCACGCGAGACCGTTTGCGATCTCATTTGCGGGCGCGTTGAAGAGGTTGGTGACGAAGTTGTATTGTGTTCCGTCGTTGCCGATCACAACCTGACCAAGCACCGAGGTGTCAAGATTCTTGGTGGCAACGATGATGATCGGAACGGCAAGCACCGCGACCAGCATCAAGATTCCCTGGAAAAAGTCGGTCCAGCAAACCGCTTTGTAGCCGCCGAGGAAGGTGTAGACGATCAGAATGACGGCAAAGATCAACATGGCAAGCTGCTTGTCGATGTCAAACAGAGAGGTGAAGACGCTCGCACCCGCAACGAAAGCAGATGCAACGTAGACCGTGAAGCAGAAGAGGAACACCACCGCGCAGGTCACTTGCAGAGCCTTGCTCTTGGTGAGGAAGCGGTTGGAAAGATACTGCGGCAGGGAGATCGAGTCGTTTGCGGCTTCGGAGAAGCGGCGCAGACGGCGGGCGAGAAGGATCCAGTTCAGCGCGGTACCGATGGCAAGACCGATGCCGATCCACGCTTGACCGAGTCCGAACGCCAGAATGCTTCCCGGCAGACCCATCAGGAGCCATGCGCTCATGTCGGACGCCTGTGCGCTCATGGCGGTGACCCAAGGTCCCATGGATTTTCCGCCCAAGAAATAGTCCTTGTCATTCAAGGATTTGGAGCGGAAGAAGAAGAGGATTCCGATGCCGAGCATGGCAACGAAATAGACGATCAGAACAAATAATTCCCAGTTCAAAAGAAAATCCTCACTTTCTTGTATGTATTAACCTATATTCTACCACAAAAATCGCAAATAAGCAAGCCCTTTTTGCATTTTCTTTCGATTTTTTCTTCTTTTTTTAATAATTATACAACAAACAGCACCCACTTTCGCGGGTGCTGTCGGTTTTGGAATATTGCCGTGAGACGGAAGCGATCAAACAAGCGGAAATTCCGTGCCGTCGTTGAGGCGGACGTAGGTCACACCCTGCTCGTCGGTGTAGAGCTCCTTGACGTTCCAAATGATTGTGGGAGTGGGATTATAGATATACCCTGCACACCACGTTGTAGACCAACCGTTGGGCTTGGAAGCTGCGCGTGCATAGCAAGCAACGGTGAACGCAGAATCACCGATCGAGACGACCGATTCGGGAATGATAAAGTACGGAACCAGACACTCAAGGAATGCAACTTCTCCGATTTCAACCACACCGTCCGGAATGGAAACGTCACTCAAGACGCTGCAGTTCTTGAACGCTCCATCTCTCACGATCCTCAAGGTGGAGGGAAGCGAAACGCTTTGCAGGCTTGCACAATAGGCAAAGGCATAATCGCCAATTTCGGTCACACCCTCGGGGATCGCGATGCTTGTAAGGTTGGTGCTGCTCTGGAAGACACTGTTCAGAATTTTGACAACGGTATAACCCTCCACGCCGAGCGTGACGTCTGCTGTGGAATCGTCAAAGACGTAGACGATCGCCGTGCCGTCGTTGCAAAGTGCGTAGGTCACGCCTTGCTCGTCGGTATAGAACTCCTTGAAGTTCCAGATGACGTTGGAATTGGATTCGTCTTCGCCATGCCACTGAGTATCCCAGCCGGCGGGAAGAGATTCGGCTTCGGCAAGGACGAAAATATCGGAAGCGATTTGGTTTTCTGTAAGCACTTCTACTGTTTTCGGGATCCAAAGTGTCCTACAGGAAGCATATTGGAACACGGTCGGGGCGATTTCCGTGATGCGGTAACCGTCAACCTTCGGTACGACGTTAGCAGGCAGAGTCTCGGTTCGATCAATCACGGCTGCCGTGCCGTCGTTACATAAGGCATAGGTCAACCCCTGCTCGTCGGTGTAAAGCTCCTTGAAGGTCCATACGACAAAGGCGTCCTCATCCTTCCATTCGGAGTACCAT
>JAFWYJ010000006.1 GCA_017517745.1 Clostridia bacterium
GAATCGGTTGTATTTCTCCGTTTACTTTTGAAAATGGGAAAAAGGTAAAACGAGCAACAACAATCAAGCAGATATATACCAAAACCAGTTGTACTTCCCTCTTCCAATCTGCGCTCTTGTTTTTAATCGCACATATCACCCTTACCAGACACCAAATAATGCTTATGAACACTACCATTGAGGTGTAGGATATTTGAATCATCTATCTTTACTCCTTTGGGATTTAGCGTTTTACGTTTTGTTAGAATATTCTTGAAACCATTTTTCAAAGCGTCTCTTATTGAAAATTATAAATTTATATGCTTCTCCGTTTTTCATATTAACTGTTGCAATTGGAAAGACTATCCACTTCCAAGAGATTTCTTTTATTTCCTGCATTGGCAAAACTAAATTTCTGTATTTTTTGCCAACTGTAAGCTTGTTTGTCTTGTAAGTAAGCGACTGACTATCGAGGTATAAACCTCCTCCGAGTATGCCATTATGACACAAACTACAAACAAAAGATTTCATAGAAATAACCCCCTGTCAAATTCAAGTTTATCGATTAGTTAGATTATACCATAAAAACGGCAAAAAGTAAATAGGACGGCTCAATTCTTTACAAATTGAACCGCCGTTTTTGATGAAAGCAAATCGGGATCGATTGTCGATATGTTCGCCAAAGGCGAACTCGATATATTTGCCTTTCGGCAAATTCGATATGTTTTCGCTCTGCTCAAACTCGATATGAGATAAATCCCTTGTTTGCGAAGCAAACATATCGACCCTTGGGCATATCGAGTTGCGTTAGCAACATATCGAAAATCCCGCAAGGGATTTATCTCGACGTTCTCCAAGCGATAACAAAAAGCACCCTGCTGAAGCAGAGTGCTTTTTGAAGTTTTGACCAAAGGTCGAAATTATCTCTTGGAGAACTGAGGTGCACGACGTGCAGCCTTGAGTCCGTACTTCTTTCTTTCCTTCATACGAGGATCGCGAGTCAGGAAGCCTGCAGCCTTGAGGGCAGGTCTGTACTCTGCGTCTGCTGCAACGAGGGCACGTGCCAAGCCGTGGCGGATTGCGCCTGCCTGTCCCGAGATACCGCCGCCGTTTACGATGGCGATGATGTCAAACTTACCCTCGGTTCCGGTGACGCCGAAGGGCTGATTGACGATCAGCTTCAGGGTCTCCAGACCAAAATAATCATCGATGTCACGCTTGTTGATGGTGATCACGCCCGTACCGGGAACGATGCGAACGCGAGCAACGGACTTCTTTCTTCTTCCGGTGCCGTAGAAATAGGGCTTAGAACTTGTATACATCTGGTGTGTCCTTCCTTTCTCTCAATTAGATCTCATAAGCCTCGGGCTTTTGAGCCTCGTGCTTGTGAGCTTCACCGGCGTAAACCTTCAGACGGGTGAATGCCTTGCTTCCCAGCGTGTTCTTGGGCAGCATTCCCTTGATTGCGAGCTCCATTGCTCTTTCGGGCTTGGTTGCCATCATGGTCTTTGCCTGAACAGCCTTCATGCCGCCGATATAACCGGAGTGATGGTAGTAATACTTATCTTCCATTTTGTTGCCGGTCAGGACAGCCTTGTCAGCGTTGATGACGATGACGAAGTTACCGCAGTCTACGTGAGGGGTGAATTCGGGCTCGTTCTTGCCGCGGAGCAGGTTTGCAGCGGCAACTGCGGTTCTGCCCATGGGCTTGCCTGCAGCGTCCAGAATGTACCACTTGCGAACTACGTTCTCTTTTTTCTGCATAAATGTGGACATTGTAGTGTTTCCTCCATACAAAATATTCGCTTTCTTTTTTCATGCTTGCATATTATACCACAACAAAAATGCCTTGTCAACCCCTTTTTGAAAAATTTTTTCGCAATTTTAATCTAGCACCCCTCAATCTCTCGTTTTCTTCGTTTTTTGGCTGTTTTTGTGCCCAAAGCGAGGTTTTAAAATCATTTTTTTCAATTTTTTCGATTGTTGAAAATGACGAAGTTTGTATATCCCCCATTCGCTTGTTTTCTGCTCAAAACGCCCCTTTATCCAACCGTCTCCCCATTATTTTGTATATATACAAAATAATCGTTGTCAAAACGCCGAAAAAAGCGCTGATAATTACCAAACTTCCGACAAACGGGTTGACATCATTTTTTCGGTGTGCTATAATACACAAAAATCAATAAGGAGAGTGCCTTTTGGCACGGTGACGGACATGGATACTCCCTTTTTAACCAACCAAAAATTGGATGAAAAGCAGATTCAAACTCTTCTTTCTTTGACAGAAAAGGACGAACCGATTCTCTTTGCCGTTGTCGGCGAAATCTCGATGCCGGCAAGATACAGCTCCTGTGTGCTTCTGGCAACGCGAGCGCATCTCTTTTCTTATGATTTTGGAAGCGAGACGCGCTCCGAGCCGCTTGCCTTTTCCGACGTTTCTGAAATTTACAACAAGAGAATGTACGGAAACGGCATGATGCGCGCGAAGCTGAAGGACGGCTCGATTCGCGACGTCTTCCGCTTCACCTTTTCGGTTGCCGCGCTCTGTGACGCCGTGCTGACCTACGTCACCGACGTGCGCGACGGAACCGCTCCCGAGGAGGCACTCGAAGCCGTTGATGCTGCCTACACCAAGCTGCTCTCGGTCTGTCCCAAGTGCGGCAGAACCCTCTCGGCTCCCGGCGTCCCCTGCATCGGATGCATGAAAAAGGGAAGGCTCTTCAAAAAGCTTGGAAAATATCTCAAGCCCGAGCTTCCCACGATCATTGTGTCCGTCCTGCTTTCGCTGTTTACCACGGCACTCGCGCTGACGCCGCCCTATCTGACCAGACTCTTGGTGGACGACGTCCTTCCAAACCGGGACAGTACGCTTCTATTATATATTGCGCTTGGCCTGATCGGCGTTCATCTGGTGCGCTTTGTCATCTCGGGCTTCCGGGGTTATCAGATGCGCGTGGCGGGCAACAAGATCGTTGCCGCGATCCGAAAGGACGTTTACGAAAAGGCGCAATATCTGCCCATGCGCTTCTATGACAAGACCTCCACGGGCTCGGTCATCAACCGCATCAGCGGCGATACCGCCACGCTTCAGGCGTTCATGATCCGCATCACGCAAGAGGTGGTCGTGATGTTCTTCAAGCTGATCGGCATCGTGATCGTGATGATGGTGATGAATCCGAAGCTGACGCTTTATTCGCTGATCCCCGTTCCCATTGTGGTGATCGGCTCGCGCATCTTCCGCAAGAAGATCGCGCCCTTCTATCGTCGCATCTGGAGACGCTCCGCCGCCGTGACGTCGGTACTGACCGACACGATCCCCGGCATCCGCGTTGTCAAATCCTTTACCAACGAGAAAAAATCAGCCGATCGCTTTGCCTCCTGTGTGGAAGAATGGAGACAGATCGACAGCCGCGCGGGAAGAATCCTGAACGCCTATCCCGCGATCGTCAACTTCCTGATCGCCTGCGGAAGCGTGATCATTTGGTATTTCGGCGGCGATCTTGTGATCCAAGGCGTGGATCCGGACATTACCGCGGGCCTTTTGGTTTCCTTTATTTCTTATGCCTCGATGTTCTACGAGCCGGTCAACTTCTTCGCGAATTTCTCGGATTCCACGCAAAGCGCGATGGCATCGGCGGAGCGCATCATGGACATTCTGGACGCCGAGCCCGAGCATGACTTTGGAAAAGGAAACACCGACGCCGACATCGGCGGACGGATCGAGTTCAAGAACGTCAGCTTTTCCTTCGACCGCTCCAAGAAGGTGCTCAAGGACGTCAACCTGACGATCGAGCCGGGCGACGTCGTCGGCATCGTCGGTACGACCGGATCGGGAAAATCGACCTTGATCAACCTGCTGCTGCGGTATTATGACCACTACGAGGGTGAAATTCTCGTCGGCGGTGTCAACATCCGCGACATTGACATGCAGTATTACCGTTCTCACATCGGCTACGTTCAGCAGGAGCCGATGATGTTCCACGATACCATCTACAACAATATTGCCTACGGCGACGACAGCTTCTCGGTCGACGAGATCATCCACGCGGCGGACATCGCGAACGCGCATGAGTTCATCGTCCGTCAGCCCGACGGCTACGATTCGGTGTTGGGAGAGCGGGGAACCGGTCTTTCGGGCGGTGAGCGTCAGCGCCTTTCGATCGCGCGCGCCATGCTCAGAAATCCCAAGATGCTGGTGTTTGACGAGGCAACCGCCTCGGTCGACTCCGAGACCGAGCATCTGATTCAGGAAGCCATCGAAAACCTGATCAGCGGCAGAACCACCATCATGATCGCCCACCGTCTTTCCACGCTTGCCAAGGCAAACAAGATCGTGGTTGTGGACAACGGACGGATCATCGAATGCGGCACGCCGCAGGAGCTGATGGAGCTGAAGGGGAAATATTACCGCTTGGTGGAAATTCAATCCATGTCCGACAAGGTGGCGAAGGAACGCCGCGCGGAAAACTTTGGTTGAGGAGGGACGTGTCATGGCAAGAATTTACGTCGATCAATACACCGGACGGCTGGAGCGTACCGATCTCTACCACGTGCGCCTGACTCTGAAGGACGGCACTGTGCTTGAGGATTTGGAGCCGCACAGACTCTTTCCGATCACAAACATGACCATGTATATCTCTCTTTTGGATGCCTCGGAGCGAGAGGTCGCGTTTGTGCGCGATTTTGAGGAGCTGGATGCGGCGTCGGTGCAGGCGCTCAAGGAGTGCTTTGCGGAATACTATATGATTCCCAAGATCGAGAGTGTGCTTGAGATCAGCGAAAAGTTCGGCTCGATCAAATGGAAGGTGAACACCGATCGCGGCACCGTGACCTTCCGCATTCGAAACCGACAGAGTGACATCAAACATTTGCACGGCACCACGCGCGTGCTGATCCGCGATTCCAATGACAACCGCTACGAGATCCCCGATTACACGGCTTTGGATGCCCACAGCAAATATCTTTTGTTCCCGTATTTGTGACGTCATCACGCCGAAATGCAGGAATGTCAATGCTATTTACAAAAATCGCTATTTATATTGATGTTTTTGTATGCTAAAATGTATAAAAACAGAAAGAATGAGGGTTTGTTATGTTTACCATTGTTTATCCGAAAAATTCGGTCAAGGCCGCCATGTATCCCGCGCTTTCTCTGCAATACCACTTCTTCAAGAAGGGGATCAAGCTTGCGCTTGCCACCGAAAGCAAGCCGGGGGCAGAGGTTGTGATGTGCGAGTGCGAGGGAATGGAGCAGGGCGGATTCTCAGTCAAGACCGAGGGCGAGTGCCTCAAGGTTTGCGCGAATGATCTGTTCGGCTTCATCGCGGCGTCCGACTATCTGGTCGGTGAGCTGTTTGCCGACGCCACCGAGGCGACCGTTCCGAACGTTTCCCACACGGGGGCGTACACATGGGAGATGCTGACGGAAAAAACGGCGGGCTTCCGCGTGATGTATCACAACGTGTGGTCTTACGACCAGACTGCCGTACCGCGCTATTACGGGTCGCGCGGCGCGGCATTTGAGATCGCAGAGATCATGGCGTACCGCCCCGACGTGGTCAGCTTCAACGAGTTCGTTGACGAATGGAGAGAGCGCACCGCCATCATGGAGCTGATGGAAGCCGCCGGCTACCGCGAGGTCACGCCGCCCGAGATCAACCGTCTGATGATCAATCCCATGTTCTACAACACCAAGACCGTTCGCTACGTCGAAGGCTCCTGTCACATGGAATTTTACGGTAGCCTGATGACCGACGAAAATAACCTCGCGATCGCCCAAGACGGACGCTACTACAACGACGTTCCTTCGCGCTATCGCGGCGTGCTTGCGGCGGTGTTCGAGGATATTGCGACCGGCAAGCGGTTTGGTTCTGCCGTCACACACCTCGTTCCCAACGCTTACAGTGTCAACAAGCTGCCCACGGACGGCGATCCCTGGCGCACCGAGGAGCTTTCCAAGGCGATCCCGTTCCTCAAGAAGATGTCGGCGGAATATCACGTTCCCTTCCTGATCGGAGGAGACTACAACTCGCCCGCCACGCTTGCCGCTTGCAAGGTGCTTGAAGCGGCGGGATTCCGTGATTCGCACACCACCGCAGCCGACGCGGATAATATCTGCTCCTGTCACGGCTATCCCGTTTGGTGCGGCGAGCTGGACAACTTCGTGGATTACAAATGCCCCGGCATAGAAAACGGTACGTATCTCGGCTACGATCGCGCCATCGACCACATTTTCACGATCGGCGGCATCGATGCCAAGACCTACCGCGTTTTGTGCGAAAAAACCATTCTTTGCTCGTCGGATCACTCGCCCGTCATGCTCGACTTTGACGTGAAATAATAAAATCGAATACGCGGGGGGCGCTTTCCCAAAAGCGCCCCCGCAATATCATAAAGAAGGTATTCCCTGACTGCTCGGGGAATACCTTCTTGTGTTTTATTTCGATTATGGGAGAATTATTTTGTTGATTTTAAATATTCAAATGGTTTTTCTCCGTTTGAAAAAACATAATCACTGGTTGAAAGATAGTGTACTATGCCTATATTACTCTCGAATGTAACGCTGACATCCCATGAGCCAGGGAGGGTTGTTTCTGATGAGGTGCCATTTTTATCCATGATTTGATATATTCCATTTTGCTTATACCAAATGTAACCATCAGGCGATAAGGAAGTTCCTTGGATTCTTATTCCTTTTATAGGTGTGATCAATTCGGTACCGCTTGTATCAATCATGGTGACGTATGTTTTTTCATCCACTCCGTGGATTTGTACCAAACCGTATTTCCCGTGAAAAGTCATGTTTTCTATCATGGATGCGGGATATGCGGTGAAATCAACGGCGACGGGTTTTTCTTTGGTGAAATCAATGATTCGATAATAGTCTCCTTTTTTTGTCACAAACTTTCCGTCGGAAAAAAACTCCATCTCGAAATCCAACTCGATCAATCTGCCATCCAAATATAAAATACAATCGTTATCAATATAAGGGGTGTCTTCGACGGTTTTTCCATTTTTGGTGATCGTAACACCAATGCTGTACCGATAATTCGTGGATTTTAAGAAAATTCCTCCGTCAAAAAATGAGTTGTCTCCCCAATAAGGATTGAACCTCTCTATAATGATTGTCATGCTCTGATCTGCATTCCAAATGTAATATCCGTTTTTTGTGTTTTTACCAACACATCCGCTGCCCATATATTCAAGATTATCATACAATTCTTTTTCCTGCAGATTTTCCAAGGGCTTGGTCCAGGTTCCGTTGGCATTGAGAACGCCGTATAAATGCTCCAACGTGGTGATTGTACTCTTGTTTTGGTAAATCCAAGCATAACCGTCTCCGCAAGCTTTTACTTCAAAGTTGCCATCCAACTGTAGCGTTACGTTTCCGTTTTTGTCAATCAAGGTCATTCCGGAACTGGTGCGGATAATTGCGCTTCCTTTTCCGATGTTATATAACCAGTGTCCTTGAGATTCTACGGAATACAGGATATTGCCTTGTGTGTCGATAAAGGCAGAGTGATATGTATCCTTTTTATAATATGATACCCAGGCACGCTCATCTACAAACGGACTGCAATCGGATAGGAGATAGGACTCGATTTGAGGGGTGTTTTCGTTTTGCGATCCATCCTCGCATTCATTTCCCGTTCCGTCTTCTTTGGAAGAGTTTAGCTCGGTTGGTTTTTTATCGGTCATGTCGTGGATAAACCATCCTTCGTGCTCATAAACCATGACAAAATAAATCGTACTTGTCTCTGCAGCAGACAGTTTCATTGTGGTGGTTGCAATTGCGTTTTTGCTGTCGATTACTTTGATTTCTTTGATTATTAAATTCATAAAATCACCCGAAGCAGTGCTTATGCCAAGGCTGAAGAGGTCGGACAAATCAACGTCGATACCTGTATATTTTCCCGCAAGTCCTCCAAGCAAATTCAACATTGCCTGAAATGCATTGCGTGTTTTGGCATCCAGACAGGAGAGTACCGTTTCCATATCTCCGTCATTGTAAGCCGTTACAAACTCTTCGATTCTTTTTTGAATCAATTCTTCCTTGGTTGGTGCTTCCTCTTCTTTTTCTTTGGTGCAAGAAAGCACGCAGGGGAGCACGAGAATCAGTGCCAAAATCAGTGCGAAAAATCTTTTCATGTTGTTTCCTTTCCATTTTTGATGTAATTGAATTTTTGGTTTGAAGTTTTGAAAACGATTTGTTTTTCTGTCTTTCCTCTTTCCCTCCTGTTTTGATCAAAATAAAAATGCGCCGACCGAAGTCGGCGCATAAAAACACAAACTCCAGCCGTCGCCAAACAAACCATATACAGATTGGGTATATCAATACTATCACTGTACGGAATTTGCGTTTTATCAAATTCAAACAGTAATAGCATGCTCAAAAAAGGGTATACGTATCCCTAAAGAAAATACACCCATGAACTGTATATTTGGTTTGTTTGGCAATTTTATTATACTACCGTTTTTGGGGAAAGTCAATATCTTTTTTCAAAAACGTGGCACGGCATGGCACAAGGTGGCACGGATGGCACGGGATGGGATGATAGAATTTAGGAGCACAGAGCAAAAAGGAGGTGATTCCCATGGGATGAGGGAAAAAGAGGACGGAAAGAGCGCTTTGTTGAGCGCGGCGGAGAACGGGAGCCTTGGGAGGCAGCTTCGCAAATATTTGCGAAGCTGCCGCTCTCAAGAGGAGAACGATTCCAAGAAAGACAGCGGGCGACTTCCCACGCTTGCCGGCTTTTGTGGAATGCTTGGCTGCGGAATTGCCGCGGCAGAGGAGCTTCGGCACCGTTATCCGTCACAGTTTGATTACGTATCCGCGGTTTTGGAGGACGAGGCGTTGAATTCGGGGAGATCCTCGACCATCGTCAACGCCTATCTCAAGGAGCGGCTTGGATACGGGGAAAAGAATGAGTCCGGCACAGAGGGCGAGCCTCTGCAGCTTGTCTTCGCGCACGACATTCTGGAGGACGGTCAATGAGAGGAGAGCGGAGGATTCTGCGGATCGGCGGCGTTCCGAACGAAAAGCAGAAGCAATTCTTCTCCTCGCGAAGCCGTTATACCGCCTATGGCGGGGCGCGCGGCGGCGGAAAATCCTGGGCATTGCGTCGCAAGCTGGTTGGGCTTTGTTTGCGCTATGCGGGCATCCGCTGTTTGTTGGTCAGACGTTCCTATGCGGAATTGAAGGCCAATCACGTGCAGCAGCTTCTGAGCGAGTACGGCGGCGTGATCAGCTATCGCGAAAGCGAAAAATGCCTGTATTTTCCAAACGGTAGCAGGATCTATCTTGGCTATTGCGCATCCATGCGCGATTGTCTGCGATACCAGGGACAAGAATATGACGTCATCGCCATCGACGAGGCAACGCAGCTGAGCGAGCATCAGTTTTCGATCTTCAAGGCCTGTCTGCGCGGTGTTGGTGACGTGCCCAGACGAATGTACCTGACCTGCAATCCGGGCGGCATTGGGCATGCATGGGTGAAGCGGCTTTTCATAGACCGTCACTTTGCGGCAGGGGAGAACCCCGCCGACTACGCTTTCATTTCGGCGCGTGTCTATGACAATCCTGTGCTGATGGATGCCGATCCCGATTACGTCCGCCAGCTCGAAACGCTCCCCAAGCGTCTGCGGGATGCATGGCTGCACGGGCGATGGGATGTTTTCGAGGGGCAGTTCTTTCCGGAATTTCGCCGCGAGACACACGTGGTCCGCGCCGCGGACGTTCCGAGGGGATTGCGGAGATTCGTTGCATTTGATTACGGTCTGGACATGCTGGCGGCACTGCTTGTGGGTGTGGACGAGAGAGGCGATTTTTACGTTCTGCGGGAGATCTGCCGCCCCGATCTGACGCTTCGCATGGCGGCGGAGGCTGTTGTCTCACTGTGCGAGGGGGAGCGGGGGGAATATGCCGTGGCATCTCCCGATCTTTGGAACCGACGGCAGGATACCGGAAAAAGCGGCTTCGAGATCATGCAAGCGGTGAGGGGAATGCCGCCCATGCAGGCGGCGGATGATCGAAGGATCGCGGGATGGCGCGTGCTCAGAGAATATCTCAATGAGGAAAGCGATACCCCACACCTTCGCATTTGCGAGTCGTGCGAAAGATTGATCGAATCGATGCCCTTGCTTCTGTCCGACGTCAACCGTCCCGAGGATGCTTCGGGGGAGCCTCACGCCGTCACACACGCTCCCGAGGCCTTGCGCTATGCCGTGATGAGCCGATGCCCGTCATGGGAGGAGCGCGATGAGGTTGACCGGAATTTTCGTTTTTTGCACAATCACAATCATGATGATCGGTTTTTCTGAAGCGGCTCTGTGCATGGAAAAGCCGAGAAGAAAGGAGAAAACAAATGTCAAAAATCAAGCCCGAACGAGCCCGGGTGAAAGAGGTCTTTGACGGCTTTGGCGGGATCGCTCCGGACGGTCTTTCCACGGGCAAGGCAACCGACATGCGAAATTTTCGCTTGCTTCCGAACGGATCGATTGAGAAACGGTGCGGATGGAACGTTCAAATGACGTTGAGCGGTGAGGTTCGCGCGCTTTGGCAGGGCGTCATTGGGGGGACGGGCTGCATCTTCGCTGTGAGCGGCGATACGATCTATCGCCTGCAAGGGGACCGGCAGGATGCGGTTGGCGTGCTGACCGAAAGCGCGGGACATGCTGAATTCGTCTTTTATCGGGGACGGCTCTATCTGTTGGATGAGAACGAGATATACGTCTATTCGGAAAATCACGGAAGATTTGACGTCGCGAACGGCTATGCGCCTCTGATGGGTGTCGATTGGCATCCGACCGATTTCGGGGATACCCATGAGCCGCTCAATCTCTTTTCCAGACGTCTGCGCGTGAATTATCTGAACACCGTTGGAGCCACTTCCTTTGTCCTGCCCTTTTACGCGGAAAGCATTGACTGCGTTCGCGTGGACAACGTCCGCGTGAACGATTACAGCTTCCAAGCGGGAAGCGACACCGTCACGTTGAGCCAAATCGGTTCTCGCGTGGAAATTGCCTTTACCATGAATAACCCGCCGATGACATATCTGAATCTGCACCAATGCACCCGCGCCTCTGTGGAGCGATTTGGGATGCGTGAAGTGATGATGATGTACGGAAATCAGGCGGGAAGCAATCTGTTTTGCACCGCACGGATTGATGAAAATATGATCAATTACTGCAAGGTTGCCTATCCCGACACCGATCCGATCTACGTCAAATGGGAGGGAGAGATCGCGGTGGGGGATTCCCTGCATCCGATCACAACACTTTACCGTCTCCGTGACCGTATGCTTGCCTTTCACTCTCTGGGCGCGACGGCGATCATTCCCGACGAGGAGAGCGACGAGATCGAAAACTATGCGCTGCTGCGCGGTGTGGGCTGTACCGCGGCAATTGATCTGCGGCTGGACGGAGATCCGGTGATTCTCAATGAAAACGGCGTTTTCCGTCTGAAGAATACGGGAGGAGATCCGGATGATATTTTGTTGGAACGGCTTTCCGACGGAATGGAGTCGATGCTGACACCGTCCTTCCTGGAACATGCGGTGGCGATTTCGGATCAGCGCCACGGGGAACTTTGGTTTCGGGATGCGAAAGACACGGAGGGCGTGGTGTGGGTATATCAGACCGAACGGAAGCAATGGTATTGCTTTGACAACGTCCGTGCCGACTTTTTCCTGACTTTGGACGGCGAGATCTGCTTCGTTTCCTCACATCGGATTTGCCGTTTTGACGATTTTTTGGGTACCGATGACGGTGCCGCTATTACCTCGTTCTGGGAGAGCAGCGTGTTGGGCTTTTCTTCCCCGGAGACGCTCAAGCGTGCCCTGCGGATGACGCTCTGTGCAAAGCAGGGGGGAGGAAACGTCACCGCGATCACGCTCGCAAGCGAGCGAAGAGCAAAGACGGTTACGGTACATAATCTTCCCGGCGGAACGTCGCATCTGATCGATTTTCGCGTGCCGTTCGGAAGATTTCGCCTTTTGCGAGTCTCGATTGAAGATCGCGGAAGAAATTGCTCCCGTTATGACAGACTGGCGTTTTTCGCCAATTCTTGATCCTTCGGCGCATCTCGCGGAATCGATTTCCTTGCGGGGGCGACGATATCAAATAGATTTTGAACCGCTCGAAGCGTCGGTGGGAAGAGGGGCTTCGGGTAGAAGAAAGGAGTTCTATGAACGAACAAATCACAAAGGCATGGCGGCAGTATGAGGCCGGAAAGGAGTACAAGCGTCGGATCGGGCTGTACGAAACCGTGCGCCGCAACGAGCGCTTCTATCGAGGCGATCAATGGCACGGAAGCACAAGCAAGCTGCCGCGTCCGGTCTTCAACCTGGTCAGGCGTATTACGGATTATCTGGTTTGCAGTGTGCTGCCGGGAGATTTGAGCATTCGGTACTGCGACGACAAGCTTCCGTATCTGGAGAACGGCGCGGTTCGTGCGCAGGTCATCGAGGGTCTGGAGATTTTGGAGCGAAATGCCGCCTATCGCTGGAAACGCGGAAATCTGCGCGCGCTATCCTATCGCGCGTTGCTCAATGCCGCGATTACCGGGGACGCCGTCTTTTATTGCTGGTGGGATGCCGCCGTCAACGAGGGACAGCCCTTCCTGGGGGAGGTGCGCACCGATCTGGTTGACAGCACCAATCTTTTCGTTGCCGATGTCAACACGCGGGATCTGCAGGGGCAGGATTACATCATTCTCTCGGGCAGAGCCACGGTGGACGCCTTGCGCCGCGAGGCGATCGAAAACGGAATGAGCGAGCAGGACGCGCGGGGAATCGTCGGGGAAGAGACCGACGGCACCGGTGCGGGGGATCTTTCCTCTTACGAGCAGGAGGGCACGCAAAAGGCGACGTATCTCATTCGATTCTTTCGAGAAAACGGCGAGGTTGTCTTTGAAAAATCCACGCGCAACCGTATTCTGCGACGGGTGAAAACCGGTTTGCGATACTATCCCGTGACCTATTTTCATTGGTATCCCGTGAAGGGAAGTTATCACGGCAATTCGCCCGTCAGCGATATGATCGCCAATCAAAAATACATCAACACCGCCTATGCGATGGTGATGAAGCACATGTACGACACAGCGTTTTCCAAGGTCGTATACGACAAATCTCGCATTCCCGAGTGGTCCAACGAGGTGGGGGAGGCGATTGCGGCGGTCGGCGGCGGAAACGTTGCCGATGCGGTGTCGGTGATTGGCGTCGGAAGGATGCAGGATGGATACATCGGGCTGTTGAACAACGTCATTGAGACCACGAAGAGTATGATGGGCGCGACCGAATCCGCCTTGGGAGACGAGGAAGCCAACAACACAAGCGCCATTCTTGCCCTGCAGCAAGCATCTCAGCTTGCCCTCAGACAGGTCAGGAGCGAATTTTGCCGTTGTATTGGCGAGCTTGCCTCGATTTGGGCGGACATGCTTTGTGCCTACTCTCCCAACGGACGCAAGCTCCCCGTCGCGGAAGGAGAGCACATCACGGCACTCTCTCCCGATTATCGCTTGCTCAGAGACGAGCTTTTGCGCGCCACCGCGGAGGTCAATCAAACCGACGTATATACGCCGTCTGCGACCGTTACGCTGCTGGATAAGCTTCTGGCGAGCGGACATCTGAGCGCTTCACAATACGTCGAGCTGCTTCCCGAGGGAACGGTGGCGGATCGCTCGGCGTTGCTGGAAAAAATTCAACAAAAGGAGAATCAAAAATGAATGAAAATTCGATATTGGCAAATGACGCGCATCCGACAGATTCAGTCGGGGGCGATCCGATGCCGTGCGATACGGCGGAAGAGCTGCGAGAGGCGGCAGAGGTGGAGGAAATTTGCCCGGACGCTTCTCTCAATGCTGAAGAAGGTGTGGGAGTTTCTGCGCCTTCCGGCGAGGATTCTGATCCTGATCTCCCTCCCGCTTCTGCGGAGAGTGCAGAAGGCGGATTGGAGCAGCTGCGAGCCGAGCTGAGAGAGCTGAAGCAGTCTATCGGTGCACGCGATGCTTTTTTCACCCGACTCGGAGAGGAGTGCGAGGAATTTGCATCCTTGTTTCCCGAGACACCGCTCTCGTCGATTCCGGACGACGTCTGGCGGGACGTCGATCGCGGAATTCCGCTGGCGGCAGCCTACGCGCTCACCGAGCGTCGCCGCATGATTCGAGAGGAACTGGCGAGAGAGACCAACCTTGCAAACAAGCATCGCTCCGCAGGTGCCGTCTCCGGGGAGGAAGAGCTTTTCTTCTCTCCCTCCGAGGTGCGCGCGATGTCGCAGAGTGAGGTGCGCGCCAACTATGGGACGATCATGAAATCCATGAAAAAATGGATCTGAGTCATCGTGCCGGAGCATTTGGCAACCAAACAATTATCAAAATTGAAAAAAGAAAGGAAATTTTAATCTATGATTACGCATTTTATTCCTACTGTCTGGAGCGAAACGCTGCTTCGCTCGCTTGACAAAAAGTACGTCGGCGTTGCAAACTGCAACCGTGAATACGAGGGCGAGATCAAGGAAAAGGGCAATGCCGTCAGAATTTGCAGCTTTTATCCCGTCACCGTGATGAATTACAGTAAGACGGAGAAGCTCAACGGTGCGCAGGAGCTGACCGACATGGTCTGTGAGCTGAAAATCGATCAGGCGAAATATTTCAATTTCATGATCGATGACATTGACCGTGTGCAGTCCACCCCTCGTCTGATGGAGCTGGCAATGCAGAACGCCGCAAACGCGCTTGTAAATGCGGCGGACAAGCACATTTTCTCGATGTTCAATCAGGCGGGCGTGGAGATCGAAAGCAATCTTCCCACTGCCGACACGGTGATGGATATGTTCTTCCAGGCACGTACTGCACTGATGAAGAGTGGCGTTTCCGATCCCGATGACATGGTCTACGAGATCACGCCCGAGGTCAGTGAGCTGCTTTTGAGATCGGCAATCCAGCTTTCCACCGACAACAACGACAGCCTCAAGCAGGGCTGCATCGGAAGAATCCTCGGCAGTGAGGTTTTCGTGTCCAACAACGTGCAGATCGACGTGACGCCCTCCGCAACCACGCACCACTGCTTCGCGCGCTCCAAGCGTGCCATTGCCTTCGCGGAACAGGTTTCCGAGATTGATGCATACCGTCCCGAGGTCCGTTTCGCCGATGCCGTCAAGGGCTTGCATCTGTACGGTGCAAAGGCGATCTATCCCAACGAGCTGGTGCACATGAAATTCCTGTTCCCCGGCGTTCCGGAGGATTGATCCGACGATGACGTTACGGGAAATTACCAATGCGGCGATCGCTTTGGTCTGTGAAGAGCCGGAATCGGTTGACACGCAGGATTACAAGGACCGTGCCGCATTCATCCTGCCGACCTTTTGTGGGCATTGCGCGGCGATCGATGACAGATACCGCTCGGCAAACGCCATGGAAAAGAAAGCGACCTTTTCTTCCACCTACATGGATTTGGAGGAAACGTTTCCGCTTTCCGCCATCTTCATCGCGCCTGCGACCTATTATCTCGCGGCGATGCTGACCGTTGACGAGAACGAGGAAATGAGCGACCGTTTCTTCGCGCTTTACACGGACTCGGTGGCATCGGTGGAGGCGGGGCTTGCCGCGGTTGCAGAGCAGATTTCCGATCGCTACGTTCTCCTGTAAGAGGGAGCGAAAATTGAAAAAAGGAGGGCTTGTCCTTCCGACGGTTCTCCGTTTTTCCCCATCGTCTTGATCTTGCGCAAGTGATGCGAAGATGACGGGGAGGGGCTGTTTCGTTCGGTACACCTGTTGTATGCGATCGGGACAGCCCCTGTTTGATCAGTGTTCAAAAATCTCTCGCAGAAATCTGGCGGTCTCGGATGCGGGAGGGCATAGCGGGAGGCGGTATTCCGGCGCGCATAGTCCTTGAAGCGCGGCGACGTATTTGACGGGGATCGGATTGACCTCCCGAAAAAGGGCTTGCATTTTGGGCAGGTGTATGCGCATGCGTTGTCCCGCCGCGCGATATTCGTGTGCGGCGCAGAGACGGCAGATCTCGAGCACCTCGTGCGGGATGAGATTGGATGCGACCGAGATGACGCCTTGCGCGCCCAGCTTCATCGCGCTGACGAGTTGGTGATCGTTGCCCGTATAAACGTCGAGGCGATCGCCGCACTCATCACAGAGCGCCTCCAGCAGAGAAAGATCCCCCGACGCTTCCTTGACGCCCACGATGTTTTCGTGATCGGCAAGTTCGCGGTAGAGGGGCATGGAGAGGTGATATCCCGTGCGAGAGGGGATATTGTAGAGGATGAGCGGACGGTCAGTGGCGTCTGCGATCGCGCGGTAATGGCGAAGGAGACCGAGGTCGGAGGCTTTGTTGTAGTAGGGGGTGACGGCGAGCAGTGCGTCGGCACCCTGTTCTGCGGCGCATTTTGCCAGAAAGACGGCGTGAGAGGTGGAATTGGAACCGCAACCCGCAAGCAGGGGAACGCGTCCCCCGATGCGCGCCTTGGAAAACGCGACCAGTTCTCCCAGCTCCCCGGGGCGCAGAGTGGCACTCTCTCCGGTGGTACCCGCGACGAGCAGCGCATCGATGCCGCTGTTGATCTGCAGATCGATCAGACGTCCGAGTGCGGGATAGTCAATCTCGCCGTCAAGAAAGGGGGTGATGAGCGCGGTCGCCACGCCCGTAAAGATGGTTGGCTTGTGAAGGCTCATGCGAGTCTCCCTCCTTTTTTGAGGTTTTCTTGTGGGAAATAATTTTCATAATTCATAAAAAAGCATTGTATTCGGTTCGGTTTTATGGTATGATATAAAGGTATCGCGGCACCGCGCCGCAACGGGGAAACGAAATCAAAGGACTCCCCGTTTTCAGTATATGCCGTATGGTATCAAATCGACAATGCAAAGGACGGGAACAGATGAAGGACGTCATTATCAACGAAAAGCCGAGCACCGATCTGCGGACGGTGGATTTTTACTATGATCTCCCCGAAGAAATGATCGCGCAGCATCCGATGGAGCGACGGGATCATTCGAGAATGATGGTTTTGAACCGCGCGGACGGGAGCATTACACACCGCCGCTTTTTTGATATTCTCGAATATTTGCGCCCCGAGGACGTATTGGTTATCAATGACTCCAAAGTGATTCCCGCGCGGCTTTACGGACACGTTGAGGGACGCCCCGAGGCGGCAATCGAGCTGTTGCTTCTCCGCCAACACGAATTGGACACCTGGGAATGTCTGGTCAAACCGGGCAAGCGCGCGCGTGTGGGCATGCGCCTTTGTTTTGGTGACGGGATGCTTCTGGGCGAGGTGGATTCTTTGGTCGAGGAGGGCAACCGCCTCATCCGTTTTGAATATGACAAAGAAAAGTATGACAACATTTACGAGGTTCTGCACCGCATCGGACTGATGCCTCTGCCGCCCTACATCACCGAGCAGCTCCGCGACAACGATCGCTATCAGACGGTCTACGCGCGCGAGGAGGGCTCGGCGGCGGCTCCCACGGCGGGCTTGCATTTCACGCCCGAGCTGTTGGAGAAGATCCGTGCGAAGGGGGTGGCGATCGCGCCCGTGATGTTGCACGTGGGACTCGGAACCTTCCGTCCCGTGAAAGCGGACGCCATCACGGATCACGTCATGCACAGTGAATTTTTCTCGGTCTCTCCCGAAAGCGCGCGCATCATCAACGAGCGCAAAGCCGCGGGGGGCAGGATTATTTGTGTGGGAACCACCTCCTGCCGTACCATCGAATCGGTGGCGCGCGAGGACGGGTATATTCCCGCGATGGAGGGTGACACGGGGATCTTTATTTATCCCGGTTACCGCTTCAAGGCGGTGGATGCTCTGATCACCAATTTCCACCTTCCCGAAAGCACGCTTTTGATGCTGGTGTCGGCATTTTACGACAGGGAAAAGGTGATGGAGGCATACCGTACTGCCGTATCTGACGGGGGGTATCGTTTCTTCAGCTTCGGCGATTGCATGCTGATTGTATAAATCGCCGTATGCTTCGTTGTCGGGTGACTCCCTCGAATCGCCGTAGGTAACTACGGCTTCCTCTCGCTCGCACCCTTACGCCTTGCCTACGACGATTTCTACTAATCAGCATATCTGTACCAATGAGATTTGTCCAATCATACGGCGTTGCTCTTCGAAAGTGGATTGCCGTAGGTAACTACGGCTTCCTCTCGCTCGCATCCTTACGCCTTGCCTACGACGATTTCTACTAATCAGCATATCTGTATCAATGAGATTTGTCCAATCATACGGCGTTGCTCCTCGAAAGTGGCTTGCCGTAGGTAACTACGGCTTCCTCTCGCTCGCACCCTTACGCCTTGCCTACGACGATTTCTACGAATCAGC
>JAFWYJ010000023.1 GCA_017517745.1 Clostridia bacterium
GTCTCCCCCTCTCAGTCACCTTACGGTGACAGCTCCCCCAAAGTGGGAGCCCAATGATAGCCTCTCCCTCTGGGAGAGGTGGCAGGCGTAAGCCTGACGGAGAGGGCAATCTCCCCGACAAATCAAAATTTGAAACACAAAAACCAAATTCAAACAACTTTTCTTGCCATTTTGGGTGGAGAAGTGATGTTTTTTGCTCACGCAAAAAATGATGTTACTCGCCTTGCTCGTAAATGATGTTGCCCCTTCGTTGATAAACAACGAAGGGGCAAATGATGTGATGTTTGCCTTCAAAATGTGGCGAAGCCGCGCCTCGTTCGGCGTGCCTGCTATCGCAGGTCGCCGCCGGCCGCGGGAGCGATTGATTGGTCGAGCGCAGAGATAAACGCTTTCCTTTCCCCCTTACCCGAAAAGTTTTTGCGGGGGTGTGGGGGAGCTTTTCTCAAAAAGCTTCCCCACAAAAAACGCGCCCCACAAAAACGCGCCCCTGCAAACCGCGTCAATCGTTGGTTTCGATGATCCAAACGCCGCCGCGACGGACGTCGATGAGGGCGCAGTTGCCCGTGATCTCGTTGGAGACGGTGTACTGGTAGAGACGTGTCAGCTTGGCGTTTTTGAGCGAATACTTGCACCCCTCCACGCTCACGCCGCGCACCTTTGTGTCGGCGGCGATGAGGGAAAGATAGCGAAATCCGCCGCGCGCGATCAGCGTGCTGTTGTTGCGCAAAAAGCGGGCGCGATTTTGTCCGCTGGTAAAAACCGCGTGGAGATGTTTCGAGTCAAGATCCTCGAGAATGGCGAGCGAGGAGAGGGTGTGATCCAATCTGCCCTCCAATCCGCCCACGATGACAAGCTCTCGCGCGCCGCGTTCCAAAGCCACGCGCACGGCAAGCTGGGTGTCGGTGTCGTCTTTTTCGGCGGGAACGCGGATCAGCTCGACTTCGCCGTCGACGTCCGGCTCGCCCAAGGAATCAAAATCCCCCAAAAGGATCTGCGGCTTCACACCGAATTTTCGCGCGTTCAACAGCCCTCCGTCAGCGGCGATGATCAGGTCGCCCTCTTTGGGCATCTCATAGATATTCTCGGGGCGGATCGCGCCGCCGGTGTAGATAAACGCTCTCATTTTCCGATGATTTTCCCAAGCAACGGGATCAGATGCGCGGCAACCGTCGCATGGCCGTCACGAAGCGGATGGAGCGGCTCCTCGGGAATCCAACCGAAAGAGTCGACGTAATGCACGTGACAGCCGTTTTTCGCGTTGTATTCCGCGATCATGTTGCCAAGCTCCTCGTGGAACGCGCCGCAAAACGGAGAGAGCGCGATCAGCGTTGCCTTGGGATTATAGGAACGGATCACGTCCAAAAGCGCGGCGTATTTTTCAAGATAGGGCGTGGGATCCTTTCTGCGATCGTTGGCACCGTGGTTGATCAGCACGTAGTCGGACGGCGCGTGGGTGATGGGAGAGCCGTCGAAGTTGTAGTTATAGGAAATCGGTGCCTCGGGAACCAAGCCCTGCCCCGTTCTCGTCACGCCGACCGCGCCGTAGCCCATGAAAACCGGGCGCAGATCGAGCGCCTCGGCGGTCTGCCACGCATAGGTCGCGCAAACGTCGTCCTGAAAGACGCGGTGCGTCTGCCCCTCGTAGGAAAGCACCTCGCCCTCATATCCGAAATCCATGTCGATCAGAACGCCCTCGGTGATCGAGTCTCCGACAAATTCGATGACGGGGCGGTTGTCGGCGGGAAGCTCGCTCGGCTTTTCCACCTGTACGCCCACGAACGCGACCATGCCCGTCAGAGGCGCGAACCAGCGGCGGGAATTTTCCATGCCGCCCTTGTAGATGATGCGGCAGATATGCTTGCCGCCCTCTTTGGCAACGATGCGCAGATGGTTGTCGATGGGAGTTTCGATCATGTCGCCGCCGTCAAGCTGTATCCACAAATGCAGATGCGGTGTGGCATTGGCAAAGCTGTCGAAGTGCGCCACCGCCATGCGGCCTTCAAACGCGAATTCAACGTATGCGCCCGTTGTGGTCGTCACCGCCGCGCGCGGGTCTCTCTTGTCCCATCTGCCCGTCAGGCGGATGCTTTCGTGTGTGTATGGAAGGTTCATAATATTCTCCTTTGGTATAATTTGTCGGGGCGTTTTTGGTGTGGTGCTTTTTGAAAAAAGCCCCTGCAAAAACTTTTTGTATGGAGATCAGCGGAATGGTTTCTCTGTGTGCTCATCCATTCAATTGCTCGTTGGAAGCGCAGAGAGAAAGGGGTCTGTTTCTTTTTGCCGGAAAAGTTCTTGGGGGTGTGGGGGCTTCATGGAAGAAGCCCCCACAAAAAACGTATCCCCGCAAAAACGGGATCTTATTTCCCCACTGTGGCGCGAAGCGCCTTTTTGTCGGCACTCGTCAGCTCATAATCAAACCAAACCGATTGATCATCATAGAGGCAGAGCGTGCCGTAGGCTTCTTTGTCATAGTCGAGGTCGCCCAGATAATAAACGTCGACGAGGATTCCGCGCGTGTCGGGCTCCAGCGTAACGCCGTCAAAGACGAAGCGATAGTAAGTATAGAGCGAGGTCTCCTTGCGGGTACGCGACGAGGGTTGGATGCGCTCACGCGACAGCGTTTCGGGGGTGAGGTCATCCTCGCGGTTGTCGGGCGTGAGGTCGGTGGTCTTTACCAGCGTGACGTCAAACCACTCCAAGGATTTTTCGGGGATCTCCGACAGCCCGTAGTCCTCTGCAAGGTGGCGCAGGGTACTGTTGTTATAACGAAAGACGATCTGCACCTGATTTGCCTGAGGAATGATCACGTATTCGGGGATCCCGAAATAGCCCGCGTTGTCCTCGGCGTAGGTCAGGGAGAGCTGGTCTTGATTTTGCAGGATCAGCGCGTCACCGTGGGCGGCGTAAGCCTCGGCAAGCGCTTGATTGACCTCCAGCGTGCGAATGGTTTTGGGGATCGACGCCGAGAAAAAGACGCGCCAGATCACGATCGCATTGATGAAGAGCACGAAAAGTGCCAGAGAGGTCTTGATCACCTTGCCGACGATGCGCGGCGTGCGATAATCGGACATGAGTTTATTTTCCTTTCCATTCTGCGTTTTTTGCTTGCGGAAGCAGACGCCAAAGCTGCGGCTCGAGCGCGACGCCCTCGCGGTTGGGGGTCGGGATCGGAATCGAGGCGTGGATCACGTCGCTCGTGAATCCGGCGGCAGTCGCGCAGGCTTCGGGGAAGCTTTCCCCGCGCAAGAGCGCACCGAGCAGAACCGACGCAAACAGATCGCCCGTCCCGGGATAAGAGTGCGGCTCGTGCGGACGGCGGATGCAAAACCGAGTGTCGTCGGCGTCTCTGCCGAGATTGGCAAGCGTACCGTCCGCGAGCGAGATGCCCGTGATCACGATGCGCCCCGCCGTGACGGCAGTCAATTTTTCCAGGCAAGCCTCGCAAAAAGCCAGCGCGTCGTCGGGATCCATGTCGGCGGTGTCGCGATAGGGAGTATCGGTCAAAAGACACGCCTCGGTCAGATTGGGCGTCAGCAATTGCGCGTGCCTCGACAGGCGGCGAATGCCGCGCACAAGCTCGGGGGTGTAAGTGGAATATAATTCTCCGTCGTCGCCCATCACGGGATCGATCAGGATCAACGGCTGCTCTTCATCCTCGCTTTTGTGTGTACCGAAGCGATCGATGATCTTCGACACGGTCTCGATCTGCTCGGCACTTCCCAAAAAGCCGGTATAGATCGCGCGAAACGAGGTTCCGAGAGCTTCAAAATGTGCCGCGATCGCCTCCATGTCATCGGTCAGATCGTGAAAATGAAGATCGGTAAATCCGCCGGTGTGCGTCGAAAGCAATGCCGTGGGAATCGGCACAACCTGGTATCCCATCACCGACAGCGTGGGCATGATCACGGTCAGCGCACAGCGTCCGAAGCAGGAAAGATCGTGGATCGCCGCAACGCGCGGGGGGGCTGTGATTGTTGACATAAAACGTCCTCTCCGAATTTCAAAATAAGGATTTTATATATTTTTGAGTCTGTCCAGCGCGTTTTGCAGAATGATCTGCGCCGAGAGCGTGTCGATCACGCCCTTGCGCTGCGCGCCGCGCACGTTGGTCTCGTTGAGATAGCGCGAAGCCGACACCGTGGTCAGCCGCTCGTCGATCATCGCGACGGGGATTCCCGACAAACGTCCGCGCAACAGAGCCGCGAATTCACGGCACCGCTCGGCGCGAAAGCCCTCCGAGCCGTCCATGTTTTTTGGCAAGCCCACCACAACGGCGCTCACCTTGTTCTCCCGCGCGACCTCGGCAACCTTGTCCGCCGTTTTTTCGATCCCGCCGGGAGAGACGTATCCGATTCCCGAAGCGAGAAAACGGCTGACGTCCGACACGGCAAGTCCTGTCCGCGTGTCTCCAAAATCAACGCCGAGGATCCTGCCCTTCGTGTCCTTGAGATCGGTTATTTTCGTTTCGATTCCATCCATTGACAGATCTCCTCCCACACCGAGTCCTTTTCGGTTTCGTTCAAAATTTCATGTCGCATTTGCGGGTACAGGCGAAGCATAACGTCCTTCATCCCCGCGTCCCGAAGACGCGTTGCGACCTTTTTCACACCCTTGCCCCATGACCCGACGGGGTCCGCCTCGCCGCTCACCACGAGCAGAGGGAGATCCTTGGGCAGATTCTTCGCCCACGCGCGACGTGAGACGTGAGAAACCAGCGTAAACAGATCGTGATACGCGCGCAACGTAAAGAGAAAGCCGCAACGCGGGTCGGCGTTGTAGGCTTCTACCACGGTGGCATCGCGCGTCAGCCACGCGTTTTTGTCACAGCCCTTCTCGATGCCCTTGAGGTATCCCGAAAAGGCGAGCGAGCGAAGGAGGGGCGAGCGATGTCGCTCTCCTTTGAAGAGGATCATGAGAGACGCCAAAAGACGTCCCGCGCCCGCGGGCGTATCGGGACCTCCCGTGCCGCAGACCACGCCGGCGGCGTAATCATTGCCATATTTCTCCAACACCCACCGCGCGATGAAGGATCCCATGCTGTGTCCAAACAGGATCAACGGAAGATCGGGGTGCTTGTCCTTCATGTGCAAAGAGAGTCGATGCACGTCCTCCACCAGAAGCTCCGCGCCGCCCCGCGACGCCACAAAGCCGCGACCGTCGGCGTCCCCGACCGAATCGCCGTGTCCCAAATGGTCATGACCAAACACCAAAAAGCCGTGCGAGGCAAGGTGCTCCGCAAAGCCCTCGTATCGCATGAAATGCTCGCACATGCCGTGGGAGATCTGCACCATCGCCACGGGGTTCTCGGGGATCAAGGCATACGCCGCAAGCTCTGTTTTTTCGTTAGCCGACAAAAGCCTGAACCGTTGCATCGCTTCTCCTCCTCATGATTGTTTGCAGGAACACTCTTTGAAAAATGTTCCTTGTCGGAAAGGTTCTTGGGGGGTGTGGGGGCTTCTTTCAAGAAGCCCCCACAATCGCGTCCTCGGAATCGCGTTCCCGAGGTCGCATCCCGCAAGAATTTATTTCAGCGCAAGGATCGCCTGATCAAGAGAGAGTTCGGATTCTTCTCGCGTGGCGAGATTCTTGAGGCGCACGATGCCGCGAGCAGCCTCGTCACCGCCGATGATCATGAGGTGCGAGTAGCCCTCCTTGACGGCGAAATCGATCTGCTTTCCGAACTTCTTGGTGCCGAGATAGACCGAGGAAACAATGCCCGCCGCGCGGAGCTTTTCCACGGTGGAAAGATAGGTTTCATAAGGAACGTCATCGAAGCGAGCCACGAGCACCTTGACGCCCGATCCGAAGGATTCGGGAACGAGGTTGTGCGTGACGAGGAAGTTTTCCAGCGTCACGTCGCCCATGCCGTAGCCCACACCCGAGATCTTCGCGTTTTTGACGAAAAGACCGACCAGGTTGTCATATCTGCCGCCGCCAAACATGGCGCGGTTGTTTTCGGGCGCGTTGTCAAAGACCTCAAACACCGTTCCGGTATAATAATCCAATCCGCGAATGATGCCGAAGTCAAAGACGCAGTAAGGCAAAAGGCCGGTCTTTTCCAACGCCTCAAACAAGAGGCGCAGCTCCATGGAACCGACCGAGTCGGGACAGAGCGCGGTTGCCTGCCAAACATCCATGCGATAGAGAGAATCAATCTTTTCGATCTGCTCCTCGGAAAGGCCCAGACTCAAAAGCTCGGTTTCGTAGGCGTCGCGCGGGATCTTGTTCTTGCGGTCGATGACCTTGGAGACCTGGCGGCTTCCCTCGGCATCGGTTCCCGCGATCACCGCGATCACGTCGTTGAAAAAGCGACGGTTGTTGATGCGGACGGTAAACATGCTCTCATCGGCACCGTACGCCTTGAGAATATGGATCGCACTTGCGATCACCTCGAGATCCGCCTCGTAGGTGTCGCAACCGAAAATATCAACGTTGAGCTGCCAGAACTCGCGCAGACGGCCTCTTTGTGTCGCCTCATAGCGATACATATTGGGGATGGAGAACCACTTGAGCGGAAAATTGAGCGTTCCCATCCTTCCCGCCACCATGCGCGCCACAGTAGGCGTCATCTCGGGACGAATGGCAAGACGGCGCTCGGCACGGTCCAGAAAGTTGTATGTCTGCTTGTTGGCGATCTCCTCGCCGCTCTTGGCAGCATAAAGATCGAGAGACTCCAGCATCGGGCCGTTGTATTCGTCAAACGCGGAGGTCTCCAGCACGTCGCGAATGACGCCGAAGAACCAGTTGCGCAGACGCATGTCCTGCGGATAAAAATCTCTTGTGCCCTTGTAGGGCTGTGTCGAAAGCTTCTCGCTCATATCAAATACCTCGCTGTATTGTGTTTCTTGCCACCTATTATATCAAACTTTTCCTCCGATTTCAAGAGAATTGGATCAAAATATATAATTATTTAAAAATCTCCATTTTGCCTTCGGCGTTTTTTGTGCGGACGCGTGTTGAGAAAAGGATGCGTTTTGTGGGGAAGCTTTTTGAGAAAAGCTCCCCCACACCCCCGCAAAAACTTTTCGGGTAAGGGGGAAAGGAAAGCCTTTATCTCTGCGCTCGACCAATCAATCGCTCCCGCGGCCGGCGGCGACCTGCGATAGCAGGCACGCCGAACGATGTTTGCCTTCGGCAAGAGATGTTGGCTTCGCCAAATGATGACGGCTTCGCCGAACGAGGCGCGGCTTCGCCACATTTTGAAGGCAAAC
>JAFWYJ010000024.1 GCA_017517745.1 Clostridia bacterium
TAATAATAATAATAATAATAATACATATAGCCAGTTTTTTAATCCCACTCAATGATAATACTACCTCCTATCCCCGATGCTATTCCTATTTCGGTTTCTGCACCCACTTTAAAAATCGCTCCCAGCAAATTGACGTTGGTATCGTCGTAGATATAGCTGTGAATCAGCTTGCCCGCCGTGTCATACTTGTAGACCGTGGTCTCGCCGCTTGTGTGGTCGGTGACAGAATGAAGCTCGCCGCCGGTATTATACCGTTAGGTATAAACAGTCTCAAACGCACCGCCTGTACCTGTATTATAGCAGATTTCACTAATTCTGTCAACCTCATCGTACAAATATTTTACTTTGAGACCGTTTCCGTAGTTCAGCTGCTTCAATTTGCCGTTCCAATGGTTGTACTCATACGATGCCAGTTGATTGTCACCCGCAGAAATTCCCGTGGTATTTCCAAACCCATCGTAGGTGAAGCGATAGGCTGTAGAATTGGTGCTGATCTTACTCAAACGGTTGGCGGCATTTTCCAAAAAAGGCACCGAACATCAACATTCGGTGCCTTTTTGTGTTTTTTACATAGAACACATAAAAACCGTGCTCTGTGTCTCTCAATTATAAATTTGATACTCTAAAACAATTTTTGTTTTTTCGCTATAAACAATTTTCCCACTATAAGTTCCGAAAGGCATTGTGTATGAAGCCACAGATAGTGTGATCTTTTTACCGCTACTATCAACAATATGGACCTTCCCCGTACCATCTTTGTCCGAAACAAATGTTCCACTATAAACAATATAGGATTGTTTTTGAATATCAGATATCGTGTTGTATGCTGTGTATCCTCCTATTATAAGCGCGCCTAAAACAAAGAGTCCGCAAATAAGAGCAACTATCTTCTGTTCGTTTCTTTCATATTGTTTTTTTACAAACGGATAGGCAATGGCTATAATCGCTATAACGAATATACAGATTCCAACAATCATCATACAAGAACGGGTCAGTATCTTCTCATAGGCAGCAAAATGATTCATAAATGGTACTCCCTAAATGATTGCCTCGAATAAAGTCGATTCCAATGCGAGAATTTTTTGGTGGAAAGGCTTGCAAGCTGCTCCCGTGTGAGACGGTAGCTCCAGTTCCCCACCGCGCGGCCGGGGGTGTTGATGCGAGTGTCACGTCCGAACAGAAGAAGATCCTGCACGGGAAGGATCAGAAGTCCCGCGTGGCTTGCGAACATCGTGCGCAGAATGGCATCGTAGCAGGCGTTCCAATCGCCCTCATAGCCGCAATATTCCATCAGACGCGCGCGCGTTTGCTCGTCCAGCTCCCAAACGAAGCCGAGCAGCGTGTTGTTGTCATGTGTTCCCGTGTACGCCACGCTGTGAAAATCGTAATTGTGCGGCAGATGCGGCGAGTTTTCGTCTCCGAGGAAGCCGAACTGCAACACGCGCATGCCGGGGCATCCGCTCTCCTTGACCAGCCGATGCACGGCGGGGGTAATATCTCCCAGATCCTCGGCAATGATCAGCTTTTCTCCCGCGACACGGCGAAGCGCGCGGATGAGCGACATGCCGGGGCCTTTTTTCCAGACGCCGTTGCGCGCCGTGGTCTCGCCTGCAGGGATGCTGAAATAGGACTCCAAGCCGCGGAAATGGTCGATGCGAACGCCGTCAAACAGCTCGAGCATGAAGGACATTCTCTCGCACCACCACGCGTAGCCATCCTGCTTCATGCGGCGCCAATCGTACAAGGGATTTCCCCAAAGCTGACCGTCCTCGCAGAAATAATCGGGCGGAACACCCGCCACGGAGGTCGGACGCTTGCGCCGATCAAGCTGAAAGAGCGATTGATTTGCCCAGACGTCGGCGCTGTCATAGGCGACGTAGATCGGAATATCGCCCACGATCGAGATGCCGCGCGCGTTTGCATACGCCTTGACCTCGCACCATTGACGGTACGCCTCGTATTGGGTGAATTGCCATGCCTCAAGCACCTTTTCGTCGGGTTCTTCCTGCTTCCAATCGACCCATTCCTCACCGTTGTTGGCTGCCTTGATCGCCATGAAGCGGCAAAAGTTTGCCACCTGCGGATGTGCCTCCAAAAAAGCCTCGATGGGTGTGCGATCCTTCACGCGCGACGCCGCTTGGGAAAGAAGCGCAAACCGCTCCCGCGAAAGTCGATCAAACTCGCAAAGATAGGGCGTTTCCTGCTTTGCCGAAGCAAGCTCGTCGGCAGTGATCAAGCCTTGCGCGCGGAGCGTCGGAAGATCGATGAAATTGGGATTGATACTGAAGGCACTGAAGGATTTATAAGGAGAATTGCATTCGTCGGGCAAACAGAACGGAAGCACCTGCCAGACCGAAAAGCCTCCGTCGGCAAGAAAGTCGATCCATTGGCACGCCTCCATGCCGAACGATCCTTCGGAATACTCTCCCCACAGGGAGGAGACGTGCATCAGCACGCCGCTGCTACGTTTCATAAACAGAACCTCTCAAATTTCGGAATTGATATCATTATAGCAGATTTTCTCGCCGTCTGCAACCGATTTTGGTGATTTTTTTGCAATATGTACGCGTTTTCGTCTGAAAAATGTGATCTTTCGTTGTTTTTGTATCTTGACAAAACGAAATATTTTTCATATAATTATATTAGTTTTTTATATTCTCGGAAAAATCCGATTGAAAATGACAAATTCGAAAGGACATTTTGGCAAAATTATGGGACTGAAAGTTGTAAAATTCGGCGGCTCTTCTCTGGCAGACGCGGAGCAATTCCGCAAGGTTGCCGCCATCATCAAGGCTGACCCCGACCGCCGTTACGTGGTGGCATCCGCCCCCGGAAAGCGATTCTCCTCCGACGTCAAGGTCACCGATATGCTCTACCACTGCTATGACATGGTGCGCAACCGTGAGGACATCACCGACTATTTCAAGCAGATCAGCGAAAGATACAACGGCATCATCCGCGATCTCGGCTTGAATTTTGACATTTCGGGCGAGCTGGACTATATCCGCAACGCCATCATGCATCACTCGGGACGTGACTTCGCGGCAAGCCGCGGCGAGTACCTCAACTCGCTCATCCTCGCCAAGTTCCTCGGCTTTGATTTCATCGATGCCGAGTCGGTGGTCTACTTCCGTGAGAACGGTGTCTACGATGACGAAAAGACCAACGAGGAGCTGAAAAAAGAACTGAAAAATCACGACTACGCGATCATCCCCGGCTTCTATGGCGTCATGCCCAACGGTACCATCAAGACCTTCAGCCGCGGCGGCTCCGACATCACCGGATCGATCGTCGCGCGTGCCGCTGACGCAACCATCTATGAGAACTGGACCGACGTTTCGGGCTGTCTGATGGCAGATCCCCGCATCGTCGACGAGCCGCTCCCCATCAAGACCATCACCTACAGCGAGCTGCGCGAGCTTTCCTACATGGGCGCGTCGGTGCTTCACGAGGAGGCGATCTTCCCGGTTCGTTACGCGGGTATTCCGATCAACATCCGCAACACCAACGTTCCCACTGCTCCCGGCACCATGATCGTGTCGAGCACAAACGAATACGACACAGAGCGCGTCATCACCGGCATCGCCGGCAAGAAGGGCTTCTCGGTCATCACCATCGAAAAGGACATGATGAACTCCGAGGTCGGCTTCGGCAGAAAGATCCTCGACGTGCTGGAGGACAACGACATGCCCTTTGAGCATCTCCCCTCGGGCGTTGACACCATGAGCGTGGTGGTTTCGACCTCCTATCTCGACGCGCGCCGCGAGCGCATCATCGCTTCGATCAACAAGCGCGTTCGTCCCGACAGCGTGGTCATCGAGGACGGTCTGGCACTGCTTGCCGTCGTCGGACGCGGCATGGTCAAGTCCAAGGGTACCGCCGCACGCGTCTTTGACGCGATCTCGGATGCCGACATCAACATCCGCATGATCGACCAAGGCTCGAGCGAGCTCAACATCATCGTCGGTGTCGAGGAGAAAGACCTTGAAAAAGCACTGAATGCAATTTACAGAGAATTCGTAAAATAATCGATCTTACAGGTAGGGACGACCGCCACGCATCGCGTGGTGTTTGGTCGTCCGCGGACGTGCAATGCACGCCCCTACAAGCAAATTTCGGCAGAGATGTTGTTTTCTCTGCCGATTTGTGTTATAATGGAACTAACAAAAAGCCTCCCTTGTGTAAAGGGAGGTGCCAAGCAGATGCGAGGCGGAGGGATTGTAAAAAACAAAAAAGCAATAAAAAACAATCCCTCAGTCACCTGCGGTGACAGCTCCCTTTACACAAGGGAGCCTTTGGAGCTCATGCTTTTTAGAATGATATGCTCCGCACGATGTGCGCGTTGCTTGCAACGCTGTAATACAAAGGCGCAACTGGCGATAAAAGTATATAGCGAGGGAATTATATGAAAAATGTGATACACATCTTTGGCGCCTCTGGCTCCGGAACCACAACACTTGGAAAGAAGATCAGCAAAGAACTTGGCTATAAACTGATAGATACAGACGATTATTTCTGGATGCCGACTGAACCAAAGTTCACGCTGAAACGTCCGCGTGAAGAACGAATCAACCTGATGATAAGAGATATTAACAATGCTGAAAATGTTGTGATATCCGGTTCTCTTACGGACTGGGGAGATGTGTTAATTCCCACTTTTACTTTAGCTATAAGAATTGTAGTAGACCCTTCTGTACGCATCGCTCGATTGATACAAAGAGAAAAAGAACGATTTGGTACACGCATTGCGCCGGGCGGCGATATGTACCAACAACATCTTGAATTTATTGAATGGGCAAAATCTTACGACACCGGTGGAATCCATATGAGAAGCAAAGCCCAGCATGATGAGTGGCAAAAACTGCTCTTATGTGAATGTTTGCAATTAGACGGCGGCAATACGGTAGAGTATAATTTTGAAGCAGTAAAGAAAATGCTAAACAAATAAATCACAATAGGTAAACAAAAAGCAACCTCGACAGACCTAAAATCTGTCGGGGTATTCTTATTTTTATAAGAAGTATCCTTTGTTCTGTTTTTTATTTTGAAGCAAAATGTCACTTTTTTTATAGAAAACGTCACTATTTCCTCTTGAAATATTGAGTTTTTTTTGTTATAATGAAGAAAAAAGAATCCTGGAGGTTGGGAATGCGTTGCAACGTTGTTCTGCTGATGGCGGGTATCTGTGACGGTACCATGCAAATATGGCGCGAATCTCTGCACCGCTGCAACCGCATCCACGTGCCGCTCGACGGCAAGGCATATTACCGCGACACCGATGGGAACAAGCTTTTGGACACAGGAGAAGCGTATCTGCTCGTCAACAGTTTTGCGCGCAACTTCACGCTGATCCCCGAAAATCGCTATTATCACCTTTATCTCGATTTCCAAACCTTGCCGCCCTTGACCAGCCGCGACGTGCAATCGCTCGACTTGGCAAACGATCCCCTCTCCCGCGCCCTTTTGGACGCCGTCACGGCGATCATTCGCGAAAACGATCCCGAAAACTGTCGGATTCGCTCCGAGAATGCCGAGGCTTTTGCGCAGATCAGCGGCATTTTGGAGGTTTTGATGCGGCATCTTCAGCTTCGCTATTCCCTTCACGTGGTCAAAAATCCCAAGATCGCGAGTGCCATTCAATACATCGAGGAGCATTACTCTGAGCCGTTGCGAAACGAGGATCTCGCCGCACAGCTTCACATCGACGCGAAGTATCTCATCCGACTCTTTCGGCGTTACATGGACATGCCGCCGCATCAATATCTCTCACAGTGCCGCATTGAACACGCGATGACCGAGCTGCACAGTGGAAAATCGGTGGCAGACACCGCCTTCGCGTGCGGCTATCAAAGCGAAGCCGCCTTCCGCATCGCCTTCAAGCGCATTACGGGCTATTCGCCCACCACGATCCGAAAATCCGAAAGCAAATCATAAATAAATATAATGTATAGAAGGAGAATCGAACATGAGAAAGAATCATTTGATCGGTCAGTATCCCGTCATCGGCATCCGTCCCACCATCGACGGCAGACGCGGTGTGTTGCGCGTGCGCGAATCGATGGAAGAAAAGACCATGGGTATGGCACGGCAGGCAGCCAAGCTGTTTGAGGAAAACCTCAGATATGCCGACGGCACGCCCGTGAAGGTCGTCATCGCCGACACCACCATCGGACGTGTGGGCGAGGCAGCCGCTTGCGCCGAGAAGTTCGCGCGCGAGGGCGTTTCGATCACGCTGACCGTCACTCCCTGCTGGTGCTACGGCTCCGAAACGATGGACATGGATCCCCACACCATCAAGGGCGTTTGGGGCTTTAACGGAACCGAGCGTCCCGGCGCGGTCTATCTTGCCGCCGTGCTTGCCGCACACGCGCAGAAGGGTCTGCCCGCGTTCGGTATTTACGGAAAGGACGTTCAGGATCTTGACGACACCGAAATTCCCGCTGACGTTCAGGCAAAGCTGCTCCGCTTCGGACGCGCTGCCGTTGCCGCCGCTTCCATGAGAGGCAAGTCCTATCTGCAGATCGGTTCTCTTTGCATGGGTATCGCGGGCTCGCAGATCGACGTCGATTTTATGGAGGACTATCTCGGTATGCGCGTGGAGTCCGTCGACGAGGTCGAGGTCATCCGCCGCATGACCGAGGGGATCTACGATAAGGACGAGTTCGAGCGTGCCAAGAAATGGTTCCGCGAAAACTGCAAGATCGGATTCGACAAAAACCCCGATATCATCCGCAAGTCCGACGAGGAAAAGGAGAAGGATCTCGACTTCAGCATCCTGCTCGCCATGATCATCGAGGACTTGATGAATGGAAATGCCAATCTGCCCAAGGGATGCGAGGAGGAAAGAGTCGGTCACAACGCCATCGCCGCAGGCTTCCAAGGTCAGAGACAGTGGACCGACTTCTATCCCAACGCCGACTTTGCGGAATCGATCCTCAACTCCTCCTTCGACTGGAACGGCACGCGTGAGCCGTACGTCCTGGCGACCGAGAACGACACCCTCAACGGCATCGGCATGCTCTTTATGAAGCTGCTCACCAACCGCCCGCAGATCTTTGCCGACGTCCGCACCTATTGGTCGGGAGATGCGGTCAAGCGCGTCACCGGCTACGATATTGAAGGCAAGGCAAAGGATTCGAACGGATTTATCCACCTGATCAACTCGGGTGCCGCTTGCGTGGATGCCAACTGCCGCGCCACCGACGAGAACGGCAACCCCACCATGAAGGAATGGTATAACGTCACCGAAACCGACAAAAAGGCGATCATCGACAACGTCGAGTGGTGCGCTGCCGACCTCGGCTACTTCCGCGGCGGCGGATTCTCCTCCCGCTTCGAAACCAAGGCAGAGATTCCCTGCACCATGATCCGTCTGAACATGGTCAAGGGTCTGGGGCCGGTGCTGCAGATCGCGGAGGGCTGGACGGTTCAGCTTCCCGACGCGGTTTCCGACGCGCTTTGGAAGAGAACAGACTACACCTGGCCCTGCACCTGGTTCGCTCCTCGCTGCGACGGCAAGGAGGGCTCGCCCTTTGAGAACGCCTACGAGGTCATGAATCACTGGGGTGCTAACCACGGCGCGATCAGCTACGGTCACGTCGGCGCAGACCTCATCACGCTCTGCTCGATGCTCCGCATCCCCGTTTGTATGCACAACGTGCCCGAGAAGGACATCTTCCGTCCCGCGGCATGGAACGCGTTCGGCTCTTGCAAGGAGGGTCAGGACTACCGCGCCTGCGCGACCTACGGTCCCCTCTTCAAGAAGAACTGAGCCCCAACATTCGATCAACAAAAAAGGAGATGGCAATCATGAGTTCCTATATTCGCAAAAAGACCATGGGAGATACCGATTGGTTTTTCCATGACCGCTTCGGTATGTTCATCCACTTCGGTGCTTATTCGCTCGCCGCACGCCACGAGTGGGTCAAGACCAAGGAATTTGTCCCCGAGGACAAATATCAGCTCTACGTCGACCACTTCAACCCCGATCTCTACAACCCGAAGGAGTGGGCAAGAAAGGCGAAGGAGGCGGGCATGAAGTACGCCGTGCTGACCACCAAGCACCACGAGGGCTTCTGTCTGTTCGACACCAAATACACCGACTACAGCGTCATGAACACCCCCTACGGCAAGGATATCGTGCGTGAATTCGTCGACGCTTTCCGCGCAGAGGGACTGAAGATCGGCTTCTATTATTCCCTGATCGACTGGCATCACCCCGAGTTCCCGATCGACCAGCTCCACCCGCGCCGCAACGATCCCGATGCCGAGGAGCAGGATCGCGGACGCGACATCAAGAAATACGTGCAGTATATGCGCAATCAGCTCACCGAGCTTCTGACCAATTACGGAAAAATCGACATTCTGTGGGTTGACTACTCCTACCCTGCCAAGCCCGGCAACCCCTCCTGGATGCAGTTCAACGGCGGAAAGCTGAAGGATCAGTGGGAGGCAGAGTCTCTGATCGAGCTGGTGCGCTCGCTCGCCCCCGGCATCATCATCAACGACCGCATGGGACTCCCGCAGGACATCTCCACCCCCGAGCAGCGCCAGAAGGATTGCTGGCCGCAGGACAAGGAGACCGGAGAATATCTGACCTGGGAGACCTGCCACACCTTCTCGGGTGTTTGGGGATATGCGCGTGACGAGCATTCCTGGAAAACGCCCAAGATGTTGATCGACCTTTTGACGAGAACCGTCGCACTCGGCGGCAACCTGATCATGAACGTCGGACCGACCGCAAGAGGCTATTTCGACGCCCGCGCGGACAAGGCGCTGCAGGTCTATGCCGACTGGATCAAGTACAACGGCCGCTCGATCTACGGCTGTACGATGGCAGAGCCAGAGTTCAAGGCTCCCTCGGGAACCGTGCTGACGCAGAGCGTGGACGGCAAACGCCTTTACATCCACCTGCAGGACTGCCAGTTCAAGTATTTCTCCTTCCCCTCCCTTGCGGGCAAGTTCACGTATATGCAGTTGCTCAATGACGCCAGCGAGGTCGAGTACATCGAAAACCTCAACTCCTACGACGCGGCAGGAAACCTGGAGGATGCCAGCCTTGCCATCAAGACGCCTCCTACGGTCTATGACATGGTCGCGCCTGTCATCGAAGTCTTTTTGAAGTAATCAATTTTTAGTTTTTTTGTGGGGGAGCTTTTTGAAAAAACCCCCCCACGCCCCTTTTTGCCTTCGGCGTTTTTTGTGGGGACGCTTTTTGAAAAAAGCCGCCCCCACGCCCTTTTTGCCTTCGGCGACCAGAGAAACTTTTTGAAAAAAGTTTCTCTGGACACTTCAAAAACTTTCATCGCATGAGTGTAAAGGTAATTTTCCATCTGTGCGCTCGACGATTCAATAGCTCCCGCGGCCATTTTGGTACCACCACCCAAAATGGCTTTTATATTTGTTTTGCCGCGGAAAGGGTGCGCAAAATTGGGATTTATCGGTGTCTCATTTCAACGAACGAATGAACGAAACAATGTAGGGGGCGACGTCCTCGACGCCCCGCAATACAGGATTCTGCACTTGTGCAAAGCTGTTGCGAGAGAATGGCTTTTGCGACACCATGAAAAAGATCAAATTTCATCATTTTCGGGGCGTCGAGGACGTCGCCCCCTACAAGGCTTGCGCGAACAAAGCAACCGACAAATCAAAATTTGAAAGCAAAACATATCCCATGCTGTATCCACTCATATTTTTTGCAAATTTGATTGACATTTTCCTAGAAGCGTGATATAATAAAAAGTGCCAAACAAATCGAATAAACAAACGAGTATATTATTTTTAGGGATACTATACCTTTTTTTGCATATATTTAAACTTATACGAATTTGGTAAAAATGCAAATTCCGCGAGTTTAGGTATGTGCAGGATTTTTATCCCTATATACTATATTCGATTTGTTTGGCGACAATTGGGGTTTGCGTTTTTCGGTGCGCTGACCTTGGTTGGCGCACTTTTTATTTTTGAGAGGATGACAAACATGATCGTCACGTTTTGCGGCCACTCTCAATATATCGCCAAGCAGGAGGATAAGGAAAAGCTCCTCACGTTTTTGGAAAAAACGGTGGGAGACGCCCCCGCCGAATTCTTTTTGGGAGGCTACGGTGCTTTTGATACGTTCGCATTTCATTGTTGCAAGGAGTATCAAAAAGCGCATCCAAGCGTCAAGCTGGTGTTCGTCTCCCCTTACCTGAACGCCGAAAAGAAGCTCTACGACGCCGTTCTCTATCCCCCGCTCGAGCAAGTCCCGCTCAAATTTGCAATCTCGCACCGCAACCGTTGGATGGTTGAAAACGCCGATCTTGTGGTCGCTTGTATCGATCACACGTGGGGTGGCGCATATCAAACCTACCTTCACGCCCACCGAAAGAAAAAGCCGATTTTTCAACTTGGAAATCAAAAAATTTGAATACAAAAACGGGTAAGCCGAGATCGTTCGATCCAAGCTTACCCGTTTTTCTGTTTTTAATAATACCCGTCGTTTCTCGTCTCGGTTGCCTCCTCGGGATCGGCGGCGTGACCTTGGAGAAGGTGACGACGGAACACTCTGCCGCCCGCGTATGCGTAGAGATGATCGGGATCCTCCTCGCCGAACGCCACACGCTCGGGAATACAGCGGTCGGGAAGTGGCAGAATAACGTCGACAAGTCCGTAGGCACGGATCGCCTGCACGCCAAGCTCGGTGGCGGCAAAGATGCGGTCGCCATCATCCACGCAAAGGTCGGTGGCTCCCGCCGTCTTGAAATCGGTCGGTAGATGCAGAACCGATTGGATATGCCTGCCGCAGAGTCCACCGTCTGCGGTAATCGACATCTGATAGACGCATCCCGCGAGTCGGTCTGCGATGTAAAGTCGGCACTTGTCCGCCGAAATGGCGATCGCGGAAATCGATTGAAATCCATCGGCAACCGCGCGGCTTCCCGCCTCGCTCTTCAAGAAGATCGCTGTGTCGTCAAAAACGTATTCCCCGCGCACGCCATGCATTTGCGGAAGCGCACAAGCCGCTTTTTTCGGGAAGGGGGCGTCGACCTCCTCCCAAGGCTCATCCTTGGAAATGATCTTTGCGGCGCGCTTGGAAAGTGCCTTGACCACAATCGGCTGCGTTTGCCAATCCTTCCAGATCACGCGCATCCGCTCGATCGCGGTCTCAACGTCCTTGCGGCGCGAGCAATGCCCCTCTCCGGGGAAATATCGGCAGGTCATGTCGTATCCCGCAAACGCCAGCGCGCGCTCGCCCTCAAGAGCTGCGCAGAAAGAGCATCCGAAATAATCGTTCGGCTCGTTCTCGGAGTATTCCTCGTAGACGCGAATCGGCTTGGTTTCGGTCTTGCGGATCAGAACAGGCAAGGAGTTCCCGTTTCCCATCGCCGAAAAGGTAGGACTGCTCATATAGACGCGGCGGAAATAATCGTTCCTCTGCCACGCCATGTTCCATGCAGAAATGCCGCCCGACGAGCCGCCGCTCGTCATGTGCAGATCCGGGTTGGGCGAAATTTTCAACCCATAGGTTTCGGTCAGAAACGGAATCAGCTCGTCCACGATGAAATCGGGGTACGCCGAGGTGAAATAATCGTAGCTGTCAATTCTGCGATCCTTCGTCACGCCCCAAGGAAGCTCACTCAGCAATCTTCCGGGAGAGACGCCGACCGTAATACAGGGCGGCGCTTCTCCCGTCTGAACCAAAACCTCCATCGCGTACGCGTTTGCGGAATTGAGTCCGTCGTGCGTAACCAGCAGGGCGTACCCATCCTTTCCCTCACAGCATGCGGGAATATGTACCTTATAGGCAAATTCCATACCGCATTTGTAGATTTTTGAAACGTAAGTTCCTTCCAAAATTCTGCCGGAAAGCTCGATCGTCATGGCGGTTCCTCTCCTTATTGATATTAATTTACATACTCATTTTCAGCGTCACGATATAATATCCCGTGTTGTCGGGTGAGATTTCGCACGTGATCCAACCGTCGGGAAGCGCGAGATCGTCCGACGCGCGCCGTGAAATCAGATAGCCCTCGGTCGCATACCAAACACCGGGCTGCAAAAAATCGATATATTCCTCCAGCGTCAACCCGCTCTCCATGATCAGCGTCGCGTGCGGCGCGCCGACGTAGCGGACGTGCCACGGCTCGTAGGAAATGCCCGTAGTCTCTTCCTTGCCGAGCGGATAGCGGATGATATAGCCGTATTCGTGGCAGATCTCGTTCACCATGCGCCCCGCGCGCGAGCGCAGAAAATTCTTTCCTCCGAAATAGGGCGCGTAAACGTCCAATGCCAGCCCCGCCTCATGCTCACTGCAACCGATCTCGGCGGCAATGCCCTCCTCGGACGAGGCAAGAATTTCAGCCTGCTCCTCAGCGGTGCGATAGTCGCTCGCCACGTAGATCCTCACGTTCGTTTTTGCCTGCACGTCATCGCGCAATGCAATATACGGCTCTTGCATCAAAGGATGCATCCGCGCACCGTTGTATTCGATCAGCTCCGCCTCGTACCCCTCGGGAAGCGGATGCGATGCATTGACCAACAGAAGATTGTTGGAAAGTGTCACGTCCTCGCGTGCCGTCAGCGTCTCAATCGACCACGTGGAAGTGCTTGTCTGCGGATCTGCCACGTGCAACGCGAGCGCCGGATAAGAGCGCAACCGCAAGCCGATGGGATACCACCACTCTCCATGATAGCCCACGAAGCCTACCACGCCAAGCACCAGACAAACGGCAAGGACAAGGAACAGAACGCGGTATTTTCGCTTCAGGCTCATACGGCAAAGCCCCCGTCCACACCGAGAATCTGTCCCGTGATGAAGGATGCGGTATCGGATGCCAGGAAGCAGACAGCCGAAGCAACCTCCTCGGCTCGTCCGATCCGACAGAGCGGCGTCGCGTCACACAGCGCGCGTCGGGTATCGCCGTCGAGTTCGGCGTTCATTTCGGTGTCGATCACACCCGGCTCAATGCAGTTCACCGTAATATTCGACGGTCCCAGCTCCTTGGCAAGCGCCATGGTTAGCCCTCGCAAACCCGCCTTGGATGCCGAGTAATGCGCCTCGCACGAAGCGCCGGTCTTGCCCCACATCGATCCGATGAAAACGATGCTTCCCCGATGATTTGCCACCATGTTCTTCGTAACGGCGCGCGTGACGTAAAATGCGCCCGAAAGATTGGTATCGATCATACTCCGCCAATCCTCGTCACTCACGTCTCCGAGAAGCTTGATCTGCGAGATCCCCGCGTTGCTAACCAGCACGTCGATCGATCCCAGCGCCGAAAGTGCCTCCTCCACGCTGCGACACACCACCTCGGGGTCGCTCACGTCGGCGCAGATCGCCAAAGTGTCCGTTTCGCTTGCCAAAGCCTCTGCCGCCGCGTGATTTTGACGGTAGAAAAACGCCACGCGATCGCCTCTTTGGACAAACGCGCGCACACATGCCGCTCCGATTCCACGGGATCCGCCTGTAATCAATACGTTCATACTTGTCCTCCTTGCGGTTTCACGGTCTGCACGCTTAAAGCAACAGACACCATACTGATAAAATTATAGCATGCTTTTCGTTTTTTGTAAACCTGTTTTGTAAAATTCCGTCCCGACACCATGTTTTTTCTCATCTTTTTATAATAAGAATTAGTTTTATTTTTAAATATTGTAAAAAAAGAAAAAAACGATGTAAAAAATTCCGCAAAAAACAAAAAACCTCTTGACAAGACAAATTTCTTATGGTATAATACTGAATTGGTACGGGCAAACGCCCGTCTCTCTGCCGTGCAAATTTTGATCAAGCACGGTCGAATAGTCCATAGGGAGGTGTAAAACATGGAAAAAGTAATCAATTCTTATGAAGGCATGTTCATCGTCAGCCTTGCAAACGGCGAAGAAGCCGCAAAGGCGACCGTGAACAAGTTCACGAATCTGATCGCTTCCAATGCAGAAGTGGTTCAGATCGATGAGTGGGGCAAGCGTCGTTTTGCTTATCCGATCGAGGATATGAACGAGGGCTACTACACCGTCGTGACCTTCAAGAGCGAGGGCTCTGTTCCCGCAGAGATGCAGCGCTTGATGAATATTGACGAGACCGTTCTCCGCGCAATGTTCATCCGTCTCGACTACGAGGCTGTTGCAAAGGCTGTGGAAGAGGCTCCTGCCGCTGAAGAAGCGCCTGTTGCAGAAACTGTTGTCGAAGTCGCAGCAGAGTGATTTCGAATCACAAAAAAGGAGACGTTTTCAGATGTCTAATTTGAATTTGAACAAAGTCATCCTCGGCGGACGTTTGACCGCCGATCCCGAATTGAAGTTGACCCCCAGCGGTGTCCCCGTCGTTTCCTTTGGTTTGGCGATCAACCGTCGCTTCCAGAGCAAGAGTGCCGAGGGTTCTCCCGCGCAGACGCAGGTTGACTTCATCAACATCGTTGCATGGAGAGCAACGGCAGAGTTTATTTCCCGCTATTTCCGCAAGGGCTCCGCAATTTGCATCGTAGGCTCGATCCAGACCAGAAGCTGGCAGGATCAGCAGGGTCAGAAGCGTGTCACCACCGAGGTGGTCGCCGATGAAGCAATGTTTGTGGACAGCAAGAGCGAGGGCGGTAATGCCGGCGATTCCTACAACGCACCGTCGTATTCCTCCGCTCCGGCAACTGCGCCGAAGCTCGGAGAGCTCAATACCGACGACGAGCTGCCCTTCTGATAGAGCGGCAACAAATTTGAACAGGAGGATTTCATAAGATGGATACGAATAAAACCGAAGTTGTGGTTCGTCCGGCTCGTCCCGCGAACCAGAACCGCAGAAGAAGAAAGGTTTGCGTTTTCTGCGCAGACAAGGTCAGCTTCATCGATTACAAGGACAGCGCAAAGCTTCGCAAGTTTATCAGCGAGCGCGGCAAGATTCTTCCCAGAAGAATTTCCGGCACCTGCGCAGTTCACCAGAGAGCTTTGAACACCGCCATCAAGCGTGCTCGTAACGTGGCTCTTCTGCCTTTCGTGACCGACTAATTTCAAAATCAAGTCCAACAAGTGCAAGAAAATTGTGCTTGTTGGATTTTTTTGCAAAAAAACTTGTTTTTCTTGTAAAAAGACGAAATTCTCTTGCTTTTTGCAAGTCGATATGATACAATAAAAGCGATTGAAAGAGGGGGGATTTTCTTGCTTTTGAAATCGCAAAAAATCGATGCCACAAAAGGGCCGTTGCTGAAAATGCTGCTTCTGTATTCGATTCCGGTGATCCTGAGTCTGTTGGTGCAAACGCTTTTCAATGCGATCGACATTTTCGTACTTTCTGCCATGGCAGATTCACACGCGATCGCCTCTGTCGGCGCAACGACCACCATCATTCACCTCATGGTCAACGCCTTCATCGGCATTGCGGGAGGCACGAAGATCCTTTTGGCTCGGTATATCGGAGCGCAGGAAAACGGCAAAATCCGCCAGACCGTCAGCACCTCCATGATCTTCTCGCTGATCCTCGGCGCTTTGATCGCAGGACTCGGCATGGTCTTTGCCCCCCACGTGCTCCGTCTGACAGACTGTCCCTCCGAGTGCTTTGACGGCGCGGTGCTCTACATCCGCCTTTATATTGCCTCAGCCCCCTTCATCATGTTCTATAACTTCGGAGCCTCCATCATCACGGCGTCCGGAGACACGCAGCGTCCGCTTTATTACATCATGGCAGGCGGTGTTCTGAACGTGGTTCTAAACTTCCTTCTTTGTTTCCTTCTGCCCGAAAAAGTAGCGGCAGTCGCCATTGCTACGGCGGCATCACAAATTTTGAGTGCTGTTTTGGTCGGAATCCGTCTCACCCGTATCAGCGGCGCACTCCGTCTGCGGATCAAGCATCTCACGTGGAGCTTTGAAGCCTTCGGAAAGATCATGCGCTTTGGAATCCCCCTTTTCCTCACCCAGATCCTTCTCCCCTTGGCAAACTTGCAAATGCAAAGTGCCATCAACTCCTACGGTGTTTCTGCCGTTGCCGGCAACAGTGCCTCCGGCACGTTGGAAACGATCACAAGTGCATTCGTCAACGGCTTCAGCTCGTCGGTCCCCGTCTTTGTCGGACAGAACCTCGGTGCGGGAAACCTCTCGCGTGCAAAAAGATCCTTTTGGCACTGTCTGTGGCTTGGCGCAGCGGTCGGGCTTTTGATGGGCATCTTTTTCAATCTGACTGCAAGATTCTGGTTCGGTCTTTTGCTGGAGGACGACGCGCTGGCAATTGAATACGCCGTGATGCGACAAAAGTTCGCTCTGATCTATTGGTTGGTGGCAATTGACCATGCACTCAGCAATACCGTTCAAACGCTTGGCGGCGCAGTCTTCACTGCGGTCAACTCGGCAGTTTGCATCTTCGGATTGCGGCTTGTTTGGATGAATTTTATCTATCCGATCCATCCCTCCTTTTTCGGCATCGTCAACTGCTTTATCGCCTCCTGGATCATCATGCTCTTCACCAACATCGCGGCTTACCTTTATTATAGCAACCGCATGAAAAAAGGACAGCTCGCAAAAATCTAATTTTCGGAAAGGTAGACTTCGCATGGATTTTTTGAAGCTTTTGGAAAGCATCCGAACACCGTTTGGCGACGTTTTGATCTCGCTGATCACCCATCTCGGCGCCGAAACGCTGTTCATGCTCCTCTCCCTGGTTTTCTTTTGGTGTATTGACAAATATCGCGGCTATTATCTGCTCGTCACCGGCTTTTGCGGAACGGTGTTCGTCCAGATCCTCAAAATGGCGTTCCGCATCCCACGTCCGTGGGTGTTGGATTCCAACTTCACCATCGTCGAAAGTGCGCGCGAAGGCGCGACGGGATATTCCTTCCCCAGCGGTCACACCCAATGTGCAACCAATCTCTACGGAGGCATTGCCCGTTCCTCCAAACGGCGTTCGGTGCAGATCGGCGGTGTGATGCTCGTCATTCTGATCGCATTCTCCAGAATGTACCTCGGCGTGCATACACCGAAGGACGTGCTGGTTTCACTTGCGATCGGCACGGCCGCAGTCCTGATTGCCTATCCTCTCGTTGAACGTTCTCGCAGGGATGCGCGTGTCATGTACGGTCTCATCGCCTTCTGCGCACTGATCGCACTCGCGAATCTTTTGTTTGTGGAGCTTTACCGCTTCCCCGCCGACGTGGATGTCATCAACCTGACCGACGCGCGTGAGGTTGCTTGGAAAATGCTTGCCGCAGTGGTCGGCATCTGTGTGGTTTTTCCGCTTGACCAAAAATTTATCAAATTTGAAACCAACGCGGTCTGGTGGGCGCAGATCTTGAAGCTGGTTGGCGGATTTGCTCTCGTGGTGCTGATCAAATCCCTCCTCAAATCTCCTCTCAACAGTCTCTGCGGCTCGGAGGTGGGCGGATTTGTGCGCTATTTCCTCATGGTTCTGGCAGCAGGCGCCGTCTGGCCGATGACCTTCCGATTTTTCGGCAAGCTCGGAAGCAAACAACAATAATCAACCTCTTAACAGTAAATGAGGAGCGGCAAAAGCCGCTCCTCATTCTTTCTCTTTCTAACAGTTAGCATTTGCTAACTTCTGCTTTGAGCTTCAAGTTAGCGCCAGCTAACCTTTCAAAAAAATAAACTCACAGATAAGCAAAATCTTTTATTCCCCTCTCCCAAAAAGTTCTTGAGTGGAGGGGGTGCGGGGGAGGAGAACTTCTTGAAAGAAGTTCTCCTCCCCCGCAATCTTCGTAATATCCGATTAAATCTCCACAATCCAACCCTCAGGCGCGGGGATGGTTCCCATCTGAATGCCGCGCAGAGTGTCGTAAAGCTTTTTGGTCACGGGACCCATGTCCGTCATGCCGGAAGGCAGGCAGATCTCCTTGCCGTGGTCGACGATCTTGCCGACGGGCGAGATGACCGCGGCAGTTCCGCAAAGACCGCACTCGGCAAAATTCTCCAGCTCGTCCTGACGCACGGGACGCTCCTCGACCTCAAGTCCGAGATAATCCTTCGCCACCTGCATCAGCGAGCGACGCGTGATCGAAGGAAGAATGGTATCCGACTTGGGCGTGACAACCTTGCCGTCCTTGGTCACGAACAGAATGTTCGCGCCGCCGGTCTCCTCAATATAGGTGCGCGAGCCGGAGTCGAGATAGATGTTCTCGTCAAAGCCCTTCTCGTGTGCATCAACAATGGCGTAAAGACTCATCGCGTAGTTGAGTCCCGCCTTGATGTGACCGGTTCCGTGAGGAGCGGCTCTGTCATAGTCCGAAATGCGAACCGTCAGAGGCTTCACACCGCCCTTGAAGTAGGGTCCTACGGGCGTTGCGAACACGCGGAACTGATATTCTGTCGCGGGCTTGACACCGATAACGGCGTTACTACCGAACATATAGGGCCGCAGATAGAGCGATGCGCCGGAGCCGTAAGGCGGCACCCACTCGCGGTTTGCCGAGACCGTCTTGACGATGGCATCGAGAAAACGCTCCTTGGAGAACGTGGGCATCTTCATGCGCTCGCAGGAATCGATCATTCTCTCGGCATTCAGGTCGGGACGGAAGCAGACAACGCGTCCGTCCTCGGTGGTATATGCTTTCAAGCCCTCAAAGCAGGTCTGTGCATATTGCAGCACGCCCGCGCACTCGTTGAGCACGATCGTTTCATCCGCGGTCAATACACCGTCGTCCCACGCACCGTCCCGATAGTTGGAAACGTAGCGCAGGTCTGTCTTCATATATCCGAAGCCAAGATTGCTCCAATCAATTTCTTTTGCTGACATATTTTTGATTCCTTTCGTAATCTTTCAAAATTTCAAGCCGTCAAAGCTCGGCAATGACCTCAACCTCTACCAACGCGCCCTTCGGAAGTGCCGCCACTGCAATACAGCTGCGCGCAGGCTTCTCGGTAAAGTATTTGCCGTAAACCTCGTTGAATACAGCGAAATCGGCAATATCTGCGAGGAAGCAGGTGGTCTTGACCGCCTTTTCATAAGAGGTTCCCGCCGCCGCCAGGACCGCGCCCAGGTTTTTCATGACCTGCTCGCTCTGTCCGCGAACGTCCTTTGCCACAATGTCGCCAACGGTGGGATCAATGGCGATCTGTCCGGAGGTATAGACCAGGTTTCCGACAACGGTCGCTTGGGAATAAGGTCCGATTGCCGCGGGAGCAAGATCGGTTGCGATTTTTTTCATGATATTCGTCTCCTTTCAAGGTAAGGCTTCTAAAGTCAACTGCGGATCAAACGGAAGCCAGATTCCGTCAAGCCGCGCTCGATCTGCTCGATGTGCGCAAAATTACGCGTTTCGAGAACGATGCGCAGATAGCATCCGTTGACGTGCGAGCCGGGATTTGCGCGCTCGTGATGTACCGAAATGACGTTGCCGCCGAGATCGGCAATAATGCGCGCGACGTCCTTGAGCTGTCCGGGCTTGTCGACCAACTCGATCATGAGCTGGCAGGTTCTGCCCGACATCAAAAGACCTCTGTCGATCACGCGCGAGAGAATGGTGACGTCGATGTTTCCGCCCGACAACAGGCACACAACCTTCTTTCCCTTGACGTCGACCTTCCCGAACATCGCCGCCGCAACCGCAACGGCACCCGCGCCCTCGGTCACCAGCTTCTGCTGTTCCATCAGTGCCAGGATCGCCGCCGAGATCTCGTCGTCGGTCACAGTCACGATCTCGTCAACGTATTCCTTGCAGATTTCATAGGTCAGCGTTCCGGGTTGCTTGACTGCGATACCGTCGGCAATCGTCGAAACACCCGTCAGCGATTCAATCTTTCCGTCATGAATCGAATTTGCCATCGACGGTGCGCCCGCCGCCTGCACGCCGTAAACGCGAATGTCGGGGCGCAGCATTTTGATGGTGTAAGCAATTCCCGAGATCAGACCGCCGCCTCCGATCGGAACGATCACGGCGTCCATGTCTGCGATCTGCTCCATCAATTCCAACGCGATGGTGCCCTGGCCGGCAATCACGTCCTCGTCGTCAAATGGGTGAATGAAGGTGTACCCCTTCTCATCGCGCAGCTCCAGCGCACGGCGATAGGCATCATCGTAAACACCCTCGACAAGGCAGACCTCAGCTCCATAGCTCTTGGTTGCCTCGACCTTGGAGATCGGCGCGCCGTCCGGCAGACAGATCACTGCCTTGATGCCGTTTCTCTGTGCAGAAAGCGCCACGCCCTGCGCGTGGTTACCCGCCGAGCAAGCAATCACGCCGCGCGCCTTTTCCTCTGCGGAAAGACGCGACATTTTATAGTAAGATCCGCGCACCTTGAAGGAGCCCGTCACCTGCAAATTTTCGGTTTTCAGATAGATTTGTGCATCGGGGCAAAGCTTGGGCGCGTAGATGACGTCGGTCTTGCGAATGACGTTTTTGAGCGCGTAGCTCGCGCGGTACACGTTGTCAAGTGTCAGCATAGATTCACTCTCTTTTCTTTCAAGAATCGGTTATAACAGACTGTTGATATATTGCTCCGCGCAACGGGGAGAACGGTGTCCCTTTGCCAGGGCAAACGCCTCCGCCTCGATCTCGAGTTGCGAGGTCTCCTTGGCAATTCCCTTCTTGCGCGCCAGCTCACGGACGATCTCAAGATAGAGTGCCTTGTTCGGCTTTTCAAAGCGCACGCTCAATCCAAAGCGCGCCGAAAGCGACAGCAGCTCCTGCATGGTGTCGTTGCGATGCACGTCCGAGCCCTCGCGATCGTCAAAGCACTCGCGCACGATGTGACGGCGGTTGCTGGTGGCATAAATGACCGCGTTGGACGCCTTGGCAGACGCCGAGCCCTCAAGTGCCGCCTTGAGCATGCTGAAGGTATCGTCGTTGCGGTTGAAGGAGAGGTCGTCGATAAAGATGATAAATTTGAGCGGATTGCGGTTGATCTTCTCCATGACGAAGGGCAACAGCGACATCTGATCCTTGCGAAGCTCGATCAGGCGCACGCCCTCGGAATAAAAGCGGTTTGCCACCGCCTTGACCGTGGAGGATTTTCCGGTTCCCGCGTCTCCGTAAAGCAGGACGTTCGCGGCGGGCTTACCGTCAACGAATGCCTGTGTGTTGGCGATGACCAGCTGTCTTTGCTCCTCGTAGCCGGTGAAGGCTTCGATCTCGGTCTTGTCGGCACTGACGATCGGCTCGATGCGATGCTCGACCGTATCAGACAGACGGAACATTCCGTGGGAAGCAAAGATCCCGTATCCGTGCTTATGGATCTCGGAGGCACGTGCCGCGTATTCCGCGGCAAGATCGGCACGCTTTGAGGAAAAGCCCGCGACGGCGATCTCTCCGAGAAGCTCGGAAAAATCCTCCGAGCCAAGGGCTGCAAGCTCCGACAGCGTATTCAGCTCACGCGTCACGGACGCGACGATGCAGGGATCGATCTTGCACCCCGCGGCAAGCGAGGTAACGTAGACGTTTTCATCCTCAAACACAAGCTTGCGAACACAGTCGGTCAGGTTTCCTCCCCCGCGATAGATCTCGGCAACGAAGCGACTGTACGCGTCCACGCGCTCGGTCGTCTTGCCGATCTCCGCAAACGCCCGCAGAAGAGGCGTATTCAGCAGCTCGCGAAACACGCACAGGGCGGAAAGCCGCGAGCAAAGATTCGATACTTTTTTCGTCATGAGATCGCCCCGTCAGATCTGTGCGAGGATCTTGTCAGTGATCTCCTCGGTCGAAAGCGAGGGCGCGCCGTGCGCGAGATCAGCCGTGCGATAGCCTGCGTTGAGTACCGCGTCAACGGCGTTGACGATGTCCTCGTTCTCGCGGGAAAGCCCGAACGAATGCAGGAGCATCATGCCCGCGGACAGAATGGTCGCGATCGGGTTTGCCTTGTGCTGTCCCGCGATGTCGGGCGCCGAGCCGTGGATCGGCTCGTAAAGTCCGCGCGAGGTCTCACCGAGAGAAGCAGACGGCAGCATACCGATCGAGCCGGTGATCTGCGACGCCTCGTCGGAGAGGATGTCACCGAACATATTCGAGGTCACAACCACGTCAAACTGCGCGGGATTGCGCACCAGCTGCATCGCCGCGTTGTCGACCAGCATATCGCTGTATTCGACCTCGGGATAACGCTCAGCGGTCTCGTGCATGATCTTTCTCCAGAGTCTGGAGCTTTCCAGCACGTTTGCCTTGTCGATGCTGGTCACGCGCTTGCCGCGCTTCATCGCGGTCTCAAATGCGACCTTGGCAATGCGCTCGATCTCCATGCGGCTATAACATTCGGTGTCGTATGCCTCCTCGCCCCACTTGCCCTCGCGCATACCGCGTTCGCCAAAGTAGATGCCTCCCGTCAATTCGCGGACGATCATGATGTCAAATCCGTTTTCGACCAGGTCGGCACGCAAGGGGCACTCACCCTTCAATGCGGGATAAAGCTTTGCGGGACGCAGATTGGTGAAGAGTCCCATTGCCGCGCGAATACCGAGCAGAGCCTTCTCGGGGCGCAGGTTTCCGGGGAGCGTATCCCACTTGGGTCCTCCGACAGCACCCAACAGCACGCTGTCGGATGCAAGACAACCCTCAACGGTTTCCTTCGGAAGCGGCTCACCGCAGGCGTCGATTGCCGCGCCGCCGATGAGATAGGGCGTGAACACGAACTCGTGTCCGTATTTCCGAGCGATCTTTTCCAGCACGCGAACCGCGCTGTCCACGATTTCGGGGCCGATGCCGTCGCCCTTAAGTAATGCGATATTGTATTTCATAATCCGTAGATCCTTTCCATGAAATCGGAATTTGGGAAATGCTTTTTATTTGATTGCGCCCTTGCGGATCGACTCCACCAAGCCGCCGTTCGTGATGATCTGCTGAATGAACGGAGGAAAGGGCTGGGTCGCGTACTGCTTGCCCGTGGTGCGGTCATAGATCACACCCGCGTCGAGGTCAGCCTCAACGACGTCGCCCTCCGCGATCTCCTCTGCCGCCTCGGGACATTCGAGGATCGCGAGTCCGATGTTGATGGCATTGCGGTAGAAGATGCGCGCAAAGCTCTTGGCGATGACCAAAGAAATTCCGCTCTCCTTGATGACGATCGGCGCGTGCTCGCGAGAGGA
>JAFWYJ010000025.1 GCA_017517745.1 Clostridia bacterium
GCTATATGAACGATGCGCAGGTCACGAAATCGATCAAGAACGATGCCAATGCCGCAGCTGATACGGCAGCACTGAACGCTGCGTTCGCGAGCTGCTACTACGGTGTTAGCGCAGAAGAGATCGAAGCAAACGAAACCTATCTGGCAATCCTTGCCGCACTTGTTGGCTGATCAAACAATCATACCTATTTTAGGGCTGTCTCAAGCTAAGCTTGAGACAGCCCCTTTTCATGATGCTCTTCGCCAACGCCCAACCACTCGCAAATCCCGGCGATCTCTTTTTGCGCACGGTGGCGCAGCTCCGCACAACTCTCTTCCAACAACGGGACAACCGAGGAACGGGACAACATGCATGCCTCCAAGCGATCGACGAGCGCGCCGACGCTCAACTCCTCCTCCAAAAGAAGCTCCTGCCCTGCCTCGCGCGCAAAGGAGGCGATCTTGGCATCCCGCGGATCGGCAGGAATCCCAACGGCGGGAATTTTCATCGCCGCGGCAAAAACCAACGCATGCAAGCGCATGACCACCGCGGCTCTGCAAACGCCAAGCAACGCCGCAGCATCGGCAGGCTCACGCAAGACAAACCGATGCGCGCCAAGCTCCGCAAGATCGCCGGGGATCTCGACCGAATCGCTTCGCCGATCGAACACCGGGAAAATCGGAATCATTCGATGGCGCAGGCAAACCACGCGCACCGCCGCACAGACGATCCGTCCGGTGAGGGCAGTTCCCCTTCCCCCGCGCAAAACAACGCCGAGATAGCCCTTTGCAGGCGGCATTCCATGAGAACGCAGGATCGCAAGTGCGCGCGAACGCGGCGGCAAAGGCATCAGAAGCCCCGCGTCCGCCCCCAAATGCAACCGCCCCGCATCCACCCCGATCGAGGAGAGCAAGCGCATCGAATCGCGATCTCGCAAGCCGACGTAGTAAGTGCGATTCAACACACGCGCGACACGTTTGCAGGCGGATTTTCCGGAGAGCGGTCCGATCCCCGCGCCACAGATCGCGGTGGGAACGCCCATGAGATTCCCGAGTCGCAAAAGTCCAAGATAATAAAACAGCGAGCGTGCGCTCGTCAAATCCTGCAACAGAGATCCGCCGCCGCAAATGAAGAGATCCGCCCGTGAAAGCGCAGTCAGAATCGCGATCGGATTTTTACGCGATATGCACCGCACACCGAAGCGGCGGCTGTCTCTTCGCCATGCACCGCTGAGCGCAATCACTTCAACCTCCGGTGCGGCGGCGTGAAAGCCCTCCAACATCCCCAGAAGAATGGCGTCGTCTCCCGCGTTTCCGCAGCCGAAATAGCCTCCCACGACCACACGGGAACGCGCACGCGGACGGATGCAACGGTGATAGAAAGCGTAGGTCTCACGGCACATCCGATCGGCACTGAAGCGCGACAGCATCAACGATCGGCAAAACAGCCCAGCCGCGCGTCTTTGCACGGGATCCTCCAACAGCGCTGTCAGCGCCTCCTCCAGATTGGCACGGCTCGGGAGATCTTCTCCCCTGGCGCAAAAATTCGAGAGCGCGGCACGGTCGGCATTCTCTTCGCAAAGAACTCCCCCAAAACCCTGATTTCCACAAAGCACAACGGCGCATCCGCATGCACACGCCTCCATCGCCGCGCGGGAAACGCCGACAAAAATATGCGCCGCCCGCAATCGCGACGGCATATCCGCCTCCCATCCTCGCACCTCCACGGCTGTTCGGCAGAGCGCGGCGTTGATCTCCTCCGCGCGCGCCCGTATGACCTCATATTCGCTCCCGCCCCCCGCGATTTCGATCGTGAGCGCGGGATAACGCCGCAGCAGCGACGGAGCGATGGCGCAGAGAAGCTCCGCTCCCCGACTGCAATCGGCATCCAATCGGCTGGCAAACAAGATCCGCACGTCCCCCTCCCTCGGCTTGTCAGGCGGAGAAAACCGGGAACAATCAATGCCGTTTGGAATGACGCGCACGCGCTCGGCGGGGAGGCGATATTGTTCACACACGTAGTCCCGCAGATCCTCGCTGACCGCAATCGTCCGCTCACCCCAATAGCAAAGCCGCGAGAGGATCGGACCGTTGCGAAAACGCGCGTGGACGCTGACCGCGACGGCGCACCCTCCTCTTTTCGCGATCCCGCGCAACAGAAAGGCGGGTATCCTCGCATGCGCGTGCAAAAGATCAAACCGCTCGTTTCGCACAAGCTCGAGAATCCTTCTCCGGATCCGAAACAGTGCCCACGGAAAATGTGTTGGCAGCGCTTCCCGCAAAACCCGCACGCCCTCTGTCTCCAATCGATCCGCCACCGAGCCGCCGCCACACAAAAGCCATACCTCAGCCCCCATCCGTCGCAAGCCTCGGATCAGTTGCGCGATGTGTGTTTCGGCTCCGCCCGCGTCCATGCGATCGGTCAACATCAAAATCTTCATCTTTTTTCACACGCCGCCGAAAAACACTCGGCGTCCTTTCCAAATGCTTGGTTCCAAGGCTATTTTCTGCAAGCCGGTGCATTTTCATACCAAGCGCGCCGATTTCCGACAAAAAACGCGCACCAGGACAACGCTTTGACAATATACTTTCCAATGAGAGGCTTCTCGGAAGAAAATTCCTGCGACAAAGTGTTTCCGCAGTGTTTACCGACCTCGGTTGACGGTAACAATAGGAACAGAACCGCACCGTGGAATCATTCGCCTCAAGCACAAAAGAAAGGAAATTCGATCATGAGCGTCAGACGCGGAGATATTTATTATGCCGATCTCAGTCCTGTGATCGGCTCGGAGCAGGGCGGCCTGCGCCCCGTCCTCATCATTCAAAACGACATCGGGAATCGATACAGCCCCACCGTCATCGCGGCGGCGATCACCTCGCGCATGAGCAAAACAAGACTTCCCACCCACATCGACATTTATGCCGACGAGGTCGGACTCGCCAAGGATTCGGTGATTCTCCTGGAACAGATCCGCACCCTTGACAAGCGGCGTCTGAAGGAAAAAATGGGACACCTGGACGAGCGCACGATGGATCACGTCAACACGGCGATCGCCATCAGCTTCGGTCTCGGCACCCCGCAGCAGGATGCCGCCAACCGAGCCATGATGCACCGAGTCCCGCCCTACACCCCTCGCACCCCCGCCGCTGTTGCGGCAGTAATGCCGCAAGAGGATGACGGACGCGCACCGCAAGCCACTTCCACCGCCGACAACCCACAAGGAAGCTGAGATCCTACATGACGTCAAACAACGCTCCCACGCTTGATAGGCGTGGGAGCGTTGTTGAAGCAAGCCATGCGCCTGACAGGGTTGAATCAGCGTGATCGGCTTGTTCTTTTTTTTCGTATATTTCGCAGTATATTGGCTTCCTTTCGATCGGCTATCCCATATGACAAGCACGGCATCCGCCATGTCGACCATTTGCTCGTTGCGCTTGAGCGGTGCGGCGCGTCCGTAAAGATCATACCGAGGGCGTATGATATATTTGGACAGCCGATGCAAATCCGCATACTGCTCTGCCAAACGATCGATCCCTCAGGCTCCGCCGCTGATAACGGTGTCAACGTCGGAGGAAATATAGGGCGACAAGTCAAAATCTGTGATACTCCTCGAACCAACGATCAGCAATTTCATAGAATCCTCCTTTTTTGAATATATACTTATATAAGTATATACCAAAACAGATAGATTGTCAATAGCGTATATATTCGATAAAATAGATATCAAAGGAGGGATATCCATGGTAAAATTGAAGATCGATCAATGCTTGAAACAGCGCGGTATGACTCGCTATGAGTTAGCCAAGCGAACCGAGATCAAATTTCAAACGATAGACCGCTACTATAAAAACCGCGTCGTTCGTTACGACAGCTATATTTTAGACCGCATCTGCGCGGTTTTGGAATGTCAACCGTGCGACATCATCGAATATGTGAAGGACGAGGAAAGGTCTGCGCCCTGATGCGAAGTTCGAAAGTTTCATTCACAAGAAAAAAGCCGATGCAAATGCTTCGGGTTCCTAAGGACAGTTTTAACAATAAAATAACAGAAAGACAAACGGTTACAACCAGAGGCTCCCTTGTGTAAAGGGAGCTGTCAACGAAGTTGACTGAGGGATTGTTTGAGTATAAATTTCAACTTTTACAATCCCTCCGTCACGGCGTTGCCGTGCCACCTCCCTTTACACAAGGGAGGCTTTTTGTTTGCCTGTAAGTGCGCACTTACTCACCACTATTGTGTTGGTGCGACTATTCAACTATCAGTAGAAAATGAGTAGCCTATTCAAAAAGAAGGTTATTGAACATTCCTCCTTGATGTAGTATAATATAATTGTTTCCAAAAGGAGGTCGTGCTTATGAATATCGGTAAAATTATAACAGATAAGCGAAAGTCGCTCGGATTAACTCAACAGGCGTTGGCAGAAAAACTCAACATTTCTTTTCAAGCCGTTTCAAAATGGGAAAATGGTACTTCTTATCCCGATGTTACGATTCTCCCCATGCTTGCAACTACTCTTAAGGTTTCTATAGACTCTTTGCTTGGATATTCCTTGCAATCGCTAACCGAATATGACAAGCGATATGATATGGAGGGCTATTATTGGGGCTTGTCACCCAACCATCTTTGTTACGAGATTATGCGTCTCAAGCCTCCGACCACGCCATATAAAGTGCTTGATATAGGGTGCGGTGAGGGTAAGGATGCTGTTTTTCTCGCAAGAAATGGATATAATGTAACTGCCTTTGACATCTCGGAACAAGGCTTATCAAAAGCACGTGAGCTTGCCGATCACTGTGGTGTTAAAATAGATTTTTTCAAAGCAGATATCCGTGATTTTAGACTTGAAGCGGATTTTGACATAATTTTTTCGAGTGGAGTATTTCATTATATACCGCAAGAACAACGCAAAAATGTCATTGACAGCTTGAAGATACACACCGCAACAAACGGAATAAATGTCATAAATGTTTTTGTTAGAAAACCATTCATTCCATTACCACCCGATATCGAGGAAAGCGAGATGGCTGCAGGAGATTGGAAATCAGGAGAACTATTGACATACTATTACGATTGGTTGTTTAGAAAGAGTGAAGAAAGAATTTTTGATTGTAACAGCAGTGGAGTTCCCCATAAGCATTGTATGGACGTAATAATTGCAGAAAAGATTTAATACAAAAGTCTCGGCAAGGGAACTCCCTGCCGAGGCTTTAACTATTCAAAACTGTCCTTTAGCATCCGAGGCTAAATCGCATCGGCTTTTTTCTGTTGTTCAATTTTCCAACACCGAGTCGATCAAAGCCGTCAGCGCATCCTTTGTCATCGCACCCGTGCGCTTGGCAACCACGATGCCGTTCTCATCGAGCACCAGCGTCATGGGATAGGCGTAGCCATTCAAAGAGAGAAAATAGCTTTCACGCGCGTCATCGTGTCCGAAAATGATCGGAGAATCGGCGTAATGCTCGGCGATGTACGCGGGAGCGTCTGTGATTCCCTGGTAGGAATGAACGGCAATCATGACGATTCTGTCACCGTATTCCCTCGCCACCTCGTCAAAATGCGGAAGCTCTGCCATGCAAGGACCGCACCACGTACCCCAGAAATTGAGCACCGTCACCTTGCCGGCATTTCGGACGTTAAAGGTCTCGGCATCACCCTCGCCCTCAAACAGCGGAATATCCCACGCATAGCAAAGATCTCCCGGCAGACTCCCCTCCGGTAAAACCTCGACAAATCTTGCCCAGAGCAACAGGTCGGCGTTCTCGGTGTAAGAAAGCGTCTCGAACACCTCGGAAAGCGTCTTTCCGCTCCACGCGCTCACGTCCACGGGTTGCTCCCATTTGCCCTTGTCGCGATACCAACCGACAAAGCGGAAGCCTTGCTTGGCGGGAGCGATCGGAACACCGCTCTCCGAGAAGATTGCATAAAGCTCGTTGTCAACAATAAAAAGAAGATTCGCCGTCTCTCCCGACAGCGACGGCTGTGTGCTTTCCTCTTCTCCACCGTTTCCCGTGTCTACCGTTTCTTCGGACAGCGGCAGTGTGGTTTCCTCTTCTCCTCCATCGTTCACGCATCCGCTCAAAAGCAACGCGGAAAGCAACAGCAACGACAGCAGGATTTTCAAATACGGTTTCATCTTTCGTCCCCCTTTGACCGGATCTTTGTTACTTACATTATAACACACCGCCCCCGAGTTGTCAATATCACGCTGACGATCCTCAACTTTTCCCCGGTTGAAAAGTGAACTTTTTTCAAAAAATCCAAAAACTTGCAACAAAAAAGCATTACCTCCATGCACCAAGGTAATGCTTTTTGTCTTGTTCCCAAGATGATTATTTCTTGTTTTTCTCTTTTGAGCGTTTGTCGTTGATGATCTGCAACAGCTCGGCTCGCATTCTGCGGGGAAACCGAAAGTTTTTGCTGTTACGATAACCGCGCAATCCGAGGAAACCGAGGGAAGGATCTCAAATCTGCTCGCAATCGATTTCTCCTTGCGTTTTGTTTTTTGTGTTTCCCTGCATACGCGCCTTGCGGTCGATCAGATACCACGGCAGATATGCGAGCACAAAAAGCACCGTGACCGCTGCCGCCATGATCAAAATACGAACCGCAAAAATGGGAGGCAGAATGTCGAGAATCGAAGGCGTGTCCTCGGGCTTCGCCATGAAAAGATAGTTGGCACCGGGGCCGATGATGGTGTTCGCCGCATATGCGACAACAGCCAAAACACCCAAACCGATATAAGCCCGCACGAAGGACTTGATCGTCGGACGCATTTTATGCACGAAGATCATATAGAACACCGTGATGTATCCCAGCGTATGCTCCAGCCAGAACTGATAGTAACGGAAGCGCAACGGACCCGTATAAGTAATGACCGTGGGCGTGATCAGCGCAAAGACCGTTCCCGAAAACAGCCAGAAATAGCAGAAGTCAAACAGCGACTGTGACTTGGTCAGGACCATATAGCTGCCGAAGATCACCACCCAACCGCAAACCGTGATCGGAAGATGGTCGACGGGATTGGGACCAAGCTCGGGAAGGGCAATCAAACGCCAATAATATGACATTTCGGAAATGATCATGGCAAACGCCAATGCATAGCGGATCTTCGGCTCATGTTTCCAGGATGCGATCTGCTCACGGTAGCGGCTGATCAAGAGGATCAGCCCCACCATCAACAGAATCGGCAGGAAATGCGCCAACGAAAAATTAACGAACTCCACCTCGTCGCTCTGTCCGAAAAACTCATGCAAAAAATTTTTCATTGAAAAATCTCCTTCTCTATTTTTTTGCAAAATGAGAGAATCTTTGCAAAATCAGCGCTCCTCACGGAAATAGGAAAGTCCCAAGGAGGCAGGCGGCTGATTTTCGCGCTTTTTGCGAAGGCTGGTTACGATCAGCACCAGGATCGTTACCACGTAGGGGAGCATCTCAAAGAGATAGGTGGCGTGCTGCGGGAGTTTCCAACCAAAGAGGGTTGGGAGGTAGGCGCTTGCAACGTAGAGAAGGCCAAAGAGCGTCGAGCCGATGATGCTCAGCTGCGGACGCCAGAGCGCAAAGATGACGAGCGCGATCGAAAGCCAACCGAGCGCCTCAATGTCCTTGTAAGCACCTGCGGTTCCCGCATAGTCCATGGCATAGTAGAGTCCACCGAGCGCCGCGATGCCGCAACCGATGCAGGTTGCGCCGTATTTATAAGCGGTTACGTTGATGCCCATTGCGTCTGCGGTAGCGGGATTTTCACCAACGGCACGCAGATGCAGACCCAGACGTGTGCGCTTGAGGATCCAGGCGGCAACGAGCGCGATCAGGATGGCAAGGAAGAACATCACGCCGCAATATTGCAGCTTTTCGTTGTTTGCGAAGGGATAGCGGAAGTATTTGGTGGCGTCCAGGAAGGAGGTTTGTGCCTCGCTGCCGGTCGCGCCGCCGTCGAGCAGCTCCTTGGTCAGGTTATACATTCCGTATTTGCTCAAGCCCGCGCCGAAGATGGTCATTGCAAGACCGGTTACGTTCTGGTTGGTGTGCAGCGATACCGTGAGGAAGCTGTAGATCAATCCCATGAGCGAGCCGCCCAAAAAGCATGCGAGAATCGCAACGGTCACGAGCAGAACAGGGGGAAGCATATCGCGGAAGATGTCGATGGCAAAGCATCCGCACATACCGCCCACACACATGACGCCGGGCGTTCCGAGATTGAGGTGTCCCACCTTCTCGGTGATGATCTCACCGGTGGAGCCGTAGAGGAAGGTCATACCCAGGGAGACGGCACAAAGCAGATAAGTCAAAAGCATATTCATTTTGCGGAACCTCCCTTCGACCTCTGCGAGGCACGGAATTTGATTTGATAGTTGATGAAGAATTCACAACCGATAATAAAGAACAGAATGATGCCGATGAAGATATTGGGGATCGCGTCGTTGACGTCAAAGGCAGTGGAGATCTGCTGACCACCTCGTTGCAAAAATGCGATCAGCCCGGCCGTTCCGATCATGATAAAAGGATTGAATTTGGCAAGCCAGGAGACCATGATCGCGGTAAAGCCGAGACCGCCGATGCTCTGCGCGGTGACCGAGTGGTCGAATGCCGAAACCTGCAAAAAGCCCATCAGACCGCAGATGGCACCGGAGAGCAGCAACGTGCGCACCGTGACCTTGCCCACATTGATGCCAACGTAGCGCGCGGTGTTCTCACTTTCACCCACAACCGAGATCTCATATCCCTGCTTGGTGTGATAGAGGTAGATGAACATCAAGGTGGTGAGCGCGAGCACGATCAGGATCACGAGCAGATACTCGTTGAGCACCTGCGGCAGGTGTCCGTGCTCCATCTCCTTCATCGAGTCCTTGCCGGGATAGAACCATTTGGTGATCGAAAACATCACGAGGTTTGTGGCGATGTAGTTCATCATCAGGGTAAAAAGCGATTCGTTCGTGCCCCACAGCGCCTTGAAGATGGCGGGAAGCAGAGCCCAGACGGCGCCCGCAACGACCGATGCCGCCAGCGAGATGACAAGCAGCAAACCGTTGGGAATGCGTCCGCCGAGGAAGAACATGCAGAACACCGATGCAAGCGCACCGATCAATGCCTGTCCGTCGGCACCGAGGTTCCAAAATCGCATACGGAATGCGGGGGTGATGGCAAGCGCAAGACAGAGAAGCATTGCGGTGTCACGTCCGAAGATCCAGGTGCGACGCGAGGTTCCGAACACACCTTGGAAGAATTGGGAAAGGAACTTTGCGGGCGTTGCCTTCTCGCCAATCAGAACGTAGGCAAGCAGTGTGCAGAGCAGCATGGCGGAAACGGTTGCCACCACGCGGATCAAAAGCGATTTGCGCAGCGAGATCCGATCGCGCTTCACAATATGGAAGAGCGGCTCTCGCGTTTTTTTGTCGGGATTATGCATCAGTCTCGTCCTCCTGTGCCTTATTTTCGGATGCCTGCCCGTGTGCAGTCATCAGGATACCGATCTCTTCCTTCGTTGTGGTTCTGCCGTCCACAACTCCCGTGACACGTCCGCCGCAAACAACCAGAATACGGTCGCAGAGCTCAACCAGCACGTCGAGGTCCTCGCCCACAAAGATCACGGCAACGCCGCGCTCCTTCTGCTCGGTGAGCAGGTTGTAGATGGTGTAGGACGAGTTGATATCCAATCCGCGCACGGGATATGCCGCCATCAGCACCGTGGGAGACGCCGCGATCTCGCGTCCGACCAGCACTTTCTGCACGTTACCGCCCGAAAGACGGCGTACGGGGGTGTGGCTGCTCGGAGTTGCCACCTCCAGATCCTTGATGATCCGCTCGGCAAGGTCGCGCGGCTTCTTGCGGTCGACGAACATCGAGTGTCCGCGGCGATAGCTGCGGAGCATCATGTTGTCGACGATGTCCATGTTTCCGACCAGACCCATGCCCAAACGGTCCTCGGGAACGAACGAGAGGCGCACGCCGAGCTCGCGAATCTGGAGTGGAGTCTTGTTTTTCAGGTCCTCGACCTTGTCGGTCTTGGGATTGTGATAGAGGATCTCACCCGTGGAGAGATGCTGCAATCCCGCAATCGCCTCGAGCAGCTCGCGCTGTCCGCTTCCCGCGATACCCGCGATGCCGAGGATTTCGCCTGCGCGCGCCTCAAAGGAGACGTTATTGAGGATCTGCACACCCTCAACGTCCGAAAGATTGAGGTTCTTGACCACCAAACGGTCGCAGGTGTTCTTGGGCTCGGGGCGCTCGATGTTCAACTCCACCTTTTTTCCAACCATCATCTCGGTCAGCTCCTCCGAGGTGGTGGTTGCCGTTTCCACGGTTGCGATATGCTCGCCCTTGCGGAGCACTGCCACGCGGTCTGATACCGAGAGCACCTCGTGCAGTTTGTGCGTGATGATCAGGATCGATTTGCCGTCGTCACGCATACGGCGCAGAACAGCGAAAAGCTTTTCGGTCTCCTGCGGGGTGAGCACGGCGGTCGGCTCATCCAAAATCAACAGATCGGCGCCGCGATAGAGCACCTTGATGATCTCAACGGTCTGCTTTTCGGAGACCGACATCTCATAGATCTTCTTTTGCGGATCCAGGTGGAAGCCATAGCGATCGGCGATCGCCTGCACACGCTCGTTGATCGTCTTTTTGCGATAACGCCCCTCTCCCTTAATGCCCAACACCACGTTTTCAGCCGCGGTGAAAAGGTCAACCAGCTTGAAGTGTTGGTGAATCATACCGACACCGTGCGCAAACGCATCCTTCGGAGATCGGATCACGACCTCCTTGCCATTGATGAAAATATTGCCCGCATCCGGGAAATAGATGCCCGCAATCATGTTCATCAGGGTGGTTTTTCCGCATCCGTTTTCTCCGAGCACGGCAAGGATCTCGCCCTTATAGACCGTCAGATCCACGTCTCGGTTTGCTGCCAGGTCACCGAAATATTTGGAGACCTTTCGCATTTCCAATGCAATTTCTTTACTCACGCTTTTACCTCCGTTTGTGTAAAAATGCCACAAGGATTGAAGAATGCACGCCAACGTCCGATCCGCTCGCGTCCGTTCTTCAAGCCTTGAAAAATCAAGACGAGGCGGAGCCAAGGCTCCGCCCGCCTGTTTGATTCGGGTGTATGGATCAACCGAAGTTGGTATTTACCAGGGTAATGCCGTCGATGGTGATATCGAAGTAAGGAGCAGAACGGTACTCAGACTCATGGAAGTAGCCGTCCTTGATAACCTCGGTATCCTTCTCGTAGTTGGCATCGGTGTTCACGTCTGCCTTGTAGGAAGTGAGCTTCTCGCCGTTCACCGTGAAGGAATCGGTGTCAAACACCTTGATCTCACCGGAGAGCAGCTTTGCCTTGACTTCATCAAGCTTCGCCTGAGTACCCGCAGCAGCAGCCTGGGTGTTCACTTCGCTCAGAACAACCGAGTTGGTCTTGATCGAGCCGGTCCAGTCGGTGTCGATCTTCTTGCCTTCCATCACTGCCTTGCAGATGTACTCGAAGTAAGGAGTCCAGTCGATCTTGGAGGAAACGATGAAGGTTTTGGGGCAGGAACCAACGGTGCTTCCGTTGTAGGAAACGTTGGGAACGCCGCGATCCTCACATGCGGAGGGAGCGCCCATCGAGTCAGCGTGCTGGCTGATCAGAACGCAACCGGAGTCGATCAGAGCGATTGCAGCATTCTTTTCCTTGGTCTCGTCATACCAGCTACCGGTGAACTGAACGTCCATGGTCACGCTGGGGCAAACCGACTTTGCACCGAGATAGAAGGAGGTGTAGCCGGAGATAACCTCAGCAAAGGTGAATGCTCCAACGTAGCCCATCTTAGCCTGTTCAGCGGTGATCGTGCCGGCCTCGATCATCTCGTTGAGCTTCAGACCTGCAGCAACGCCTGCAAGGAATCTGCCCTCGTAGATCGAAGCGAACGCGTTGTGGAAGTTGTCGAGGCCCTCGGTGTGAGCCATGGTACCGGTTGCGTGGCAGAACTCAACGTTCTTGAATTCCTTTGCTGCCTTGATCATGAAGGTCTCATGACCGAAGGAGTCTGCAAAGATCACGTCACATCCTGCATCCACAAGGTCTGCAGCTGCTTCATAGCAAGCGTTGGACTCGGGGATGTCTCTCTTGATAATGACCTGATCCTCGGTCAGACCAAGAGACGTTGCAGCGCGATTGACTGCCTCAAGGAAGTTTTTGTCGTAGGTGGAGGTCTCGTCATGGAGAAGGATCACACCAAACTTGAATTCGTCCTTTTCACCCGAGCAGGATGCCATGGATACGCAGAGCGTTGCAACCATGATCAGGACAAGGCACAGAGAGAGAATCTTCTTGAACATATTACTGTTCCTCCTAAAAATGTTTTTTATATTTACAAAAGCAAACGCTTTCATAAATCAACAGAATCGGATCCCCTTTTCGGTATCCATCGACGCGATGCGTGCCAGCGACTCCACGCGCACGCCCTTTCGGCGGATCATCTCTCCGCCGCCCTGGTACACCTTTTCGATCGCGATCCCCGCGCCGACCACCTCGGCTCCCGCCTGACGGCAAAGATCGATCAGTGCCTCCAGTGCCGAGCCGTTCGCAAGAAAATCGTCAATGATCAGCACGCGATCCCCCGCTCCGAGATAGCTTTTGGAAACCACCACGTCATGGTCGGTGTTGTGTGTGTAAGAATGAACCCGGGAAGTCCACAGGTTTCCCGCGATGTTGACGGTTTTCGATTTTTTCGCGAACAACACGGGACAATGAAAAAATTGCGCTGTAATACAAGCAATTCCGATTCCACTGGCTTCAATGGTCAAAATTTTGTTTACACCGCAATCGGCAAAAAGTCGATGGAGCTCCTCTCCCAATCGACACAAAAAGCCAACGTCTATCTGATGGTTCAAGAACGAATCCACCTTCAAAACGTCTCCCTCAAATACTTTACCCTCTTTGCAAATCTTCTGTTCCAAAAGTTGCATGGAAAAGTTCCTCCTGTGTCACAGTGGGAAAATGATAACCGCTTTTATTATATAACACTTTGTTCAAAAAATCAATTGGCAAACAAGTCAAAAATTCCGCACTTTTTTGTGACAATTTGACGAACACTGTCTAAATTCGATCCAAAAAAGGGGCTGTCTCAACGGAATGTTGAGACAGCCCCGGAGGGTATGTCGGAAATTATCTGTCTTCCGGCATACGGTTCTTGGCGAACAGCAAGCCATCCTCGGTGGAGGTAACACCGATCATATCCAGACCGATCTCCGCCTCGGTTCTGGCATCGTCAAACAGATGCACGGAATAAAGCTCGCCGGCAAAGCACTGCGGCTCTCCGCTTCTGTTGTCTCCGCCGATGCAAAGACCGCTGACCTTTTGAGGAATCGCTGCGCTGAGTGTTCTCGTCTCGACAAGAGCACCGTTTACGTACAGCCGCGCCTCAAGTCCGTCGATCGCCAACGCGACGTGCATCAGCTTCTCGGAGCGGATGTCGGTTTCAAAGAGCTCGGTGTAAGCAACGCCGTTTACCTTGTAATACAGACGCAGTTTTCCGTCCGTGTAGACCTCGATATTGAGCTGATCTGCGCTCGATCCGTCGTAGTTTCCGAGCAATACGCCCGCACGGCTCGAAATGTTGGGATTCAAACGCAGCAGGAACTCGAAGGTCTTGGGCGTTGCGGCGAAGTTCTTGTCGATCTTTTGGATCACATCCTGCTTCATCGCGCCCACGGCAGCGTCATAGATCTCGTTGGTCTTGCCGTCTGCAGAAAATTCCGCATAGCGAAGATCCTTTCCGCAATCCGCGCAGTAATCGTGCATCAGACCCACGCCGCCGTTCTCTCCGGGCAGGCGGTCGACCACGCTCTGCACGTGGCGGTGGATATCCTCTGCGCTCATTTTCAAAGCCTCGCGGCGGAAATAGGTTGCGGTATAGAGTGCCTCATCAGCACATACGCCAAGCATATCGGTACGGATCTCCTGCGCACTTCTCACGCCGGAGAAGAGGCTGACCGAGTAGATGGTACCCTTGAAATACTGCGGGTTGCCGACTCTTCCGTCGCCGCCGACCGTGAAGTCGGTGCAAGATTCGGGAAGCGGTTTCGCAACCGTTTTCTGCTCCGCAAGCACACCGTCAACATAGAGCGACGCAAGCGTTCCGTCCACGGTAACGGCAATGTGCACGGGCCCACCGGTGCGAACGTCGGTAGCAAAGAAGATATCAACCGTTGTATCGCCGTTGACGTAATAGAAACGAACGTGTCCGTTTGTATAAATCTCAAGGCTGATCGGATTCTTCACGCTGTGATAGTTTCCGACGATGACACCGGCTCTGCCGCCGTAATTCTTGGGAAGGCTGATGACGGCCTCAATGGTCAGAGGCGTTGCATCCAGCGTACAAACGGTCTTGCCCATCAGTTGGTCGGTGAACTTCTGTCCGTACATGGGCGTCATCTCGTTCTCACCGTAGGAATATGCGGAATACAAGAGATCCGCGGTGTCGGGTGCAACCGCAGCCACGTCGCGTACGATCTCCTTCGCGCTTCTCACGTCGGAGAAGAGGTTGATCGCATAGATCTTACCCTTGAAGAACTGTGCGTTATCATCACGGTAGTCACCGCCCATTGCCAGAGCCTCGGTCATTTCCGGAAGCTCGACCGCCATGGTCAGCGTCTGGGAGAATTCCCCGTTGATATACAGGCTTGCTTCCAGCCCCTTCACCGTGATGGCGATGTGTACGGGATTGTCGGAGAGGATACTCTGATCGAAGATGCAATCGCTTCTGACACCGTTGTTGATCGTGAACAGACGGACCTTTCCGCCGGTGAAGATCTCAATGGAAATCGCGTTCTTTGTGTTGGTGGCGTAGTTACTGATGAGTGCGCCGAAGCGGCTCGAACTGCTTCCGTTCACCTGTACGAGTGCCTCGAAGGTGTGAGGCATCTCTTCCACGCCCTCGATCACGTTCACTTTTCCTGCAGTAAAGGTTGCGCCCGCGAGATGTTCACCCGCAACGGCACTGCCGACCTGCTTGATCTCCTTGCGGAAGATCTTGGAAACCAGCAAACCGTCGACGTCGGCGGGAACTGCCGACTGTGCATCCTCGGCGATCTCGATCGCCGTTCTGACGTCCTCAAAAGCATGGAGCGAATAGATCGTTCCTCTGAAATAGTTCGCGTTTGCCGCGCGATGGTCTCCGCCCATCACGAAGGCAACGTCGGTTTCGGGCAGCTCGGTGTTCAGCATCAGCGTTTGCGAGAAGACACCGTTGACGTAGAGGCTCGCCTCCTTGCCCTCCACCGTCACCGTGACGTGCACGGGCTTGGAGGAAATGACGTTGGCATCAAAGACGCAATCGCTCTTGACTCCGTTGTTGTTGACGAACAAACGGACTCTTCCCTTGGTGTAGATCTCAAGGGAGATCGCGTTTTGGGGATCCTTGCCGTAGTTGCTGAAGATGCTTCCCAAACGGTCGCTGTTCTCGCCCTTGACGTGAATCAGTGCCTCAAAAGTGTGAGGCGTGACGTCAACACCGTCAACCGTGTGAAGCTTGGCGGGATCGAAGGTCGATCCGATCAGCGTGCTCGCATTGCTCTCCTCGGTCTTGTTGAAGCAACGGGAGAATACCAGTCCCTCGGCATTCGTGGGAACGTACTTCGCATCGGTACGGATCTCTTCTGCCGTTCTGGCATCTCCGAAGAGATTGATCGAATAGATCGTACCCTTGAAATACTGGGTATTGCCGTCTCTGAAGTCGCCGCCGATCACATATCCGTCGGGAGAATCGGGCAACGCGGTTACAAATTGTCGGCTCTCTTTCTTTTCCCCGTTGACGTACAGCGTGGCGACGTTGTTTTCATCCATCGTCACCGCAATGTGAACGGGTTCGGTCGAGCGAACGTCGGTGTCAAAGACGCAATCAACCGTCTTGCCGCCGTTGGTGTAATAGAGTCTGACGCGGCCTCTCGTGTAAAGCTCAAAGCTGATGACCTCGCCGCCGCTTCTGTTGTTACTGAAAATGATACCGCCGCGATCGTCCTCGGTCTTGGGAAGCAGTACGATCGCCTCGAAGGTGTGAGGCGTCTCGGAAAGCGCTCCGTTGAGTCGGTGGATCAGATTCTGCGTGGGATTGAGTCCCGTATTCTTCGAAATCGACTCGCTTGTCAATTCCTCTGCAATCAGCTCCTCGGTCACGACCGTATCGCCGCAAAGCAGACACTTCTTGTAGCGCAGACCGTTCACACCGGGCACTGCCTCGCGCAGAACGATCCATTCGCTTTCCTTGTGCAAGACCTCAACGATCTCGCGCTCACCGCAACATTCACAAACGCGATAGCGGCTGCCGTGCTCGGTATCGGTCACCTCTTCGGTGTAGATTTCTTCACCGAAGCTGTGCGGCGCAAGCTCGCAAGGCACGCAATATCTGGTGACCGTCGAGAAGACGGAATCCTCCGAGCAGGTCTTTTCCTTGATGACCAGCGCGAAGTTGGACTGATAATACATCGATCCGCCGTGCTGATTCATGGAGTTGAGGATCGAAACGTAATAACGCTGTCCGTTTTCCACGTAGGACATGTGAATGTCCTTGTTATGGACTTCTCCGAAGGGCAATTCGTTGAAGGATTTGTAGCCGATGTCCACGCCAACGACAAGATCGTCAAACGGGGTGCTGTCGAAGAATTCCATAATGCCGTAAACCATATTCTTGGGATTGCGGTTGTTATGGAATGCGGCAATCAACATCTCTTCGATCCGTTGTCCGAGATCGTACGAGCTATTGTATTCCGCGGCGTTCCATGCAAAGGTGATGTAGTCCTCCGAATTGTAAAGCTTGCGGAGATACTTACAGTAGGGGTTCTGAATCTCATCCCACTCAAGCAGACCGCCGCCCATCGGCGTGAAGTAGAGCTCGAACACGTCGTCGTTCTCGGTGCCGAGATAGATGATCTGCTCGTCTGCGGGGATCTCATCTCCGCGACCTGCCAAAATCAGTGCCGCCTGCTCGGTATTTCTGCGGTTGACCAGATCCTGGAACTCGTAGATCTGCTCCTGCTGACGGTACTCGGCCAACAGACGCAGATAGTTGACGGAAGTACGGTAGATCTCTTCGTGATTGGAAACAATGGTTGCCGTTTGCAGCTTCCAGTTCGCGTTGTCGCCTCGGCTTCTGATGCCGTCCAGATTCGAGCTGGAGGTCCAGACCGCGTTGCGGCCGACGTTGCCGTTCATATCGAGATAATGCGAGACCGCGCAAAGCTTGGTGTGCATCATGTCGGTGCCGCCCTTTTCCGCCAAAGGCCACAGGCAGTGGTTGAACTCAAGATAATCGGATACAACGCCATTCTCCACGTATGCGGGATCGCAAGGATCGCCAAGCTGTGTGGTGAAGTATTCCTCAAACGTGCGCTCGCCCGCCGTCATGGGGTACGCGTCGATCTGACCGATCACGTTGACGTGAATGCCCATCTTTGCGGCGCAAATCAGCAGATAAGCGATTCTGACGAAGCCGTATTCATCGTAATCCACTCCGCTGAGCTGGCGCATGTAACCGAAATAACGGCTGTTGCGGTTGATGTTGACTGCCGCTTGTACCGAGAAACGGTAGGAAGCGATGTCAATATAAACCTCTTCATCGGGATTCGCCTTCTTGTAGCACATCGCCTGATAGATCATCAAGCCCTGTCCGACGTTGATGTTGTCGGCAATGCCGTATGTGGGATAAACGAAGGAGTCGACGGTTACGGTCGTACCGTTGACGTTTTCAAAGTACGTCTCGTTACGGCTCATAAAGTTGGAGCTGTTGTCCAGCTTCGGGAACTTGTCATAGGTCGAGTTGATCGACTCATCGCTGGATTTCTGTGCCAGCTCGAAGATGGGTGCGACCGGAACAGGATCCTTCTGAGGCGTGGTGGGAACAACGGGATCGGGCTTCTCCGCATAATCCTTGTAGGTCGGAACAGCGGTTGTGACCTCGCTCACCGTCAGCTTATTGTAGATCGCCTCACTCCAATACGCGTCGTCGGGCGTCGCGTTTTCGGTGTCGACGTAGTTCGATTTGTTGATGAACAGCTTCGCGCCCGTGCTGTTACCCCAGATGATGGCACCGCCTTCGGTTGCCGTGTTGCCGCTCACCGTAACACCGCTGAGCGTCACGTTCGTTCCGGTGGTGGTTTCATAGAGGAAGCCGCCCTTGGTTGCGCTGTTCTGAGTTGCGGTAACCGCGTAAATTTCAACCTGGCTCTTGCCCGAAGCGTAAATCGCACCGCCGCTCGAAGCAGTGTTGCCCGTGAAGGTACAAGAATGCAGAAGCGTGTTGGTCTCGCCCGTGTAAACCGTGACGGCACCACCGGTCGAATCGGAGCGGTTGCCCTCAAACACGGTGTTGTAAACCGAAGTCTGGGCAAGATCGTAAATCGCCATCGCGCCACCGGTTCCGGGCGTGTAGTGATTCTTGATCGTACTGTTATAGATCTTCAGCGTCGCCTCGATGACGTAGAGGAATCCGCCCGCGCCCTTGGAGCTGTTCTCGGTCGCTGTGATTTGGTTCAGCGTGACCGTTGCGGTTCCCTTGATGTGGAATGCGCCGCCCTGACCCGCGGTTGTGGTGTTCTTTTCAATCGTCGCGCCGTCGATCTCCAGGATCGAGCCGTTGACGTAGAACGCGCCGCCTTCCGCTTCGGCTTGGTTCTCGGAAACGGTGATATCCTTCATGTACGCCTGCAAGCCGGGAGCCGTATAGATCGCGCCTGCCGCGTCTTCGGCAACGTTGTTGGAGATCTCCGTGTTTCTGATGTCCATAACGAGATGATCGTTTTCAATCGTGCGCTTGGTCGCATAGATCGCGCCGCCGATTCCGCCGGCAACATTTCCGCTGATCTCGGAATCCTTCACCGTAAGCTTGGTGTTCATATCATACGCGCTCACGTAGGAGACGTAGATCGCGCCGCCGTTGGTGGCGGAAGACGAATTCGTGATGGTGGAATTGACGATGTCAAAGTAGACACTGCGCGCCGAGATCGCACCGCCCGCCTTGAGTGCGGTGGAACCCGTGATGGTAGAGTCGGAAACCGTAACCTTGCTCATACCGGACGCGTAGATCGCGCCCGCCTCGCCGTTGGAGGCGTTGGAGGTAAAGGTCGAGTTGTTCACCGTCAGCTCGGATTTGCGATCCAGATAGATCGCGCCGCCTGCGCTGGTGCTCGTACCGCCCTTCAAATCCAGCGCGGCATTTCCGGTGAACGTGGAATCCTCCACCGTCAGAAGCGCACCGTTCGCAAAGGAAGCGTCGCCGGCATAGGCAGAGATCGCGCCGCCGAGAAGTCCCTTGTTTTCCTCGAAGGTACAGTTGCCCACGTAAACGAAGCGGGTAACATTCTCTGCGCTCGAATTGGAAATATAGATCGCACCACCGCGATTGTTGGCGGTATTTTCACGGAAGAGCGTGTTTCTCACCGTCATCTGACCATAAGCACAGATCGCGCCACCGCTGCCTCCCGCCGCGTTGCCGATAAACTCGGTCGCTCCGTAAATCACGAAGGCGTTCATGGGAGAAGAATAGATCGCGGCACCGTGAGACGTGGCAGTGTTGTCCTTGAAAACAACCTTGTCCGTTCCCGCGTTCGACTTGCCGATCAGCAGTCGGCAGGTAGCGACGCTGGGACAGTAGATCGCGCCGCCGCTTGCGGAGGCAGAGTTGCCCTCGATCACGGCATTATAGATCGTCACCACGCGGTAGTTATACATCAATCCACCGCGAGCGCCATGATTGCCCTTGAAGGTACCGCCCCAGATATAGACGTTGGCACGGTTGAAGATCAGACCGCCGTTGGTGGAAACTCTGCCGGCTTCTCCGAGTTCATCGGAGATCACGTCGTCTCTGACCGCGTTGTTGAGATACTGACCGCCGTAAATATTGAGAATACCGCTGGAAACGATCGCCATAGAACCGCCGACGCGTCCCGCGCTGGAGATCAGATATTTTTCATCGTAGACACGCTCGTTTCCTACCTTGAAGCAATTCTGCACCGTGACGTTTTCATAGAGATTCACGATTGCGTTGTAAGACATGAAGAAGACCGTGCCGTAAACTTCAACCTCCATGCCGTCGCGATTGCCGTCGATGGTCAAAAGGTTCTGTTTGACGGAAAGCGGGTTGCCGAGCGTCAGCTTGGCGTTCTGTCCGAGAAGGAGCGCGCTGACACCGTCCGCATTCTCGCCGACCACAAAAATGTCGCCGCCGAAATTCTTTGCGCGAGTCAGGGTTCTCTCGATCGTGGAGAAGATCACGGTCTCACCCGTAATATAGAAGGTACGGTCAAGTTCAAAATCCGCGACCACGCGAATATACTTCGCGCCCGCCAGGATCGCCGCTTCAAGCTCGTCGGCATTCTTGACGTCCACCGCATCCTTCATGTGCTCGTAGGGTTCGTTGCCGTAGTCCAGATATTTCGGAACCTCAACGCTCTGCTCCACCACGGTAAGCTTGTTGTAGATCGCCGTCGTCCAATACGCCGCATCATACTCACCCGTGTGGTCGAGATCAACGTATTTATCCTTATCGATATAAAGCTTCGCACCCGTGCTGTTACCCCAGATGATGGCGCCGCCATCGGTTGCCGTGTTGCCGGAAACCGCCGCACCGCCGAGTGTCACTGCCGTGCCTGTGGTGGTGGCGTAGAAGAAGCCGCCCTTGGATGCGACGTTCTGCTTCGCGATCACCGCGTACATCTCCACAAGGCTCTTGCCGGAAACGTATGCCGCACCGCCGAAAACGCCCTCGTTGCCCGTGAACGTACAGGAATGCAGAAGCGTTTTGGTGGCGCCGGTGTAGACCGTCAGCGCACCGCCGTTCGCATTGGAAACATTGTTTTCAAAAACCGTATTGTAAACGTTCGACGTCGAGCTGTCGTACAGTGCAATCGCACCGCCCGTGCCCGTCGAGCTGTTGCCGCTCAGCGTACTGTTATACAGATTGAGCGTCGCGCCGCTCACGTACATGAAACCGCCCGATCCCGCCGTGTTTTCGGTGGCGGTAACGTCATTCATCGTTCCGACGGCAGAGGTGTAAAGATAAACCGCTCCGCCGTTTGTCGTCGCTTGGTTCTGCTTGAACGTCGCCTTGTTCAGATCGACGGTTGCTTCGGAAACAAACACCGCACCGCCGTATTTCGAGCTGTTCCCTTCCAAATCAAGGTTGCGCATATACGCCTCGGCAGCGTCGCCGACGTAGATGGCACCGCCGTAGGTCGTCGCCGTATTTGCGACGAACACAGAGTTGGTGATCTCTCCCTCTCTGTCATCCTTACCGTTCTCGGTGAGAAGACAGATCGCACCGCCATACTTGCCCGAGACGTTGCCTTCAAAGGAAGCATTGTCCACAAACAGACGAAGTGCCGATGCATAGATCGCACCGCCCGACGAAGCGGCGCTGTTCTCGGTAAAGGTCGCGTTCTGAATCGAAATATAGTTCTTCGCGTAGATCGCACCACCGGTGCCGCCCGAGACGTTCTTGGTGAACGACACGCGACTTTCCACAAGCTCGTTCACCTCTCCGATATAGGTGAACGCGCCCGTACTGTTAGGCATGTAGATCGCACCGCCGACCTCGGAGGCATAGTTGTTTTTGATGTCCGCGTTGTAAAGATACATCTTGCGGTAGTTGAAGAAGACACCGCCAAAGGTTGCGCGGTTGCCGTCAAAGGTACCGCCCCAGACCGACAGCACGCCGAAGTTGTAGATCGCGCCGCCTTGCGTTGCAGTGTTGTCGGCGTCCGCAACCTCGTTGACACCGTTGGAAACGAAGTTACCACCGTAGATATTCATCTCCGCCTTCGCGGCGACGATCGCCACGGCACCGCCGACACGAGCGGGATAGGATACGCCGTAGGAGCCGTTGGTTTTTTCGTTGCCAACCTTTTTACAGTTTTGAACCGTCAAGCCGGAATAGACGTTCACGGTACCCTTTTCGGTGATGAAAAGCGCAGAGCCGACAACGTCAACCGTCATGTTTGCCGCGTTACCGTCAATGGTCAGAAGATTTTCTTCCGTCGACGCGGGATCTCCGAGCGTCAACGTCACATCTCCCTCGCAAAGCACGCCGTTTGCAGACTCGCCGATGACGAAGAGATCACCCGCAAAATCCGCAGCTCTGGTCAGCGTCACAGCCTTGTCGCTGTAAACGGTCACGTCGTTTGCGATGTAGAAGGTACGGTCAAGCGTAAAGCTTTCCTTGATGCAAATCCGTGTCAGGCCCGCTGCCAACGCGCGTTCCAGCTCGGCAGAGGTCGTGACGTCGGAAGGAACGAGCGGAACCACCGGGAAAATCTCGGTGCCGTCATAATCGTGATAATTGGGAACCACCACGACCTGCTCGATGACGGTCAGCTTGTTGGCGATCGTCGCAGCCCAATAGGCATCGTCCCAATCGTCGGTGACGTCAAGATCGAGATACTTGTATTTGTCAAGATAAAGATCGGCATTGAGGGTATTACCCCAAATGGTGGGACCGTTGTCCGCAGTATTTCCCGAAACGGTCAAGCCGCCGAGCGTCACCACCGTGCCCGCAGCCGTCTCGTACATGAAGCCGCCGTAGAGCGCGCTGTTGGATTTTGCGGTGATCGAATACATCTGCACCTGGCTCTTTCCGGAGATGTGAAGCGCACCACCGTAGTTCCCTGACGTGTTTCCGTCAAAGGTACAGCTGTGAATGAGGGTTTCGGTACCACTTGTGTAGACAGTGATCGCGCCCGCATTCGTCTTGGCGACGTTGTCCTCAAAGACAGAACCGTAAATTTTCGTCACGGCAGAGGCATAAAGCGCGAGTACCGCGCTCGCCGCCGTGGAGGTGTTTCTTTGGAATCGGCTGCCGTAGATCGTCAGCTCCGATTCCGTGCTGTAAAGGAATCCGCCGCTCGCGGAGGAGTTCTCCGCACCCGTCACGCGGTTCAGAACCGCCACGGCGCCCCCGTAAAGTCCGATCGCGCCGCCCTGCGACGTTCCCTTGTTTCCGGTCAGATTCGACTCGTTGATCTCCAACGCCGCCGAAGTTTTTGCATAGATCGCACCACCGTATTTTGCGGTGTTCGCGGTCATGTCGCAATCGGTCAAATATGCGCGGCTCTCCTCCATGTAGAGCGCGCCTCCGTTCGAGGTTGCGCTGTTTTCCTCAAAGGTGACACCCGTTGCGGTCAGTTCCAGCACGTCATCCTTTCCGTTGGGATCGCGAAGGTAGATGGCACCGCCGCTCGAGGACGCACTGTTTTTGACAAAATACGAATCCGCAATCGTCATGCGAGGGGTGAGTGCCGCAATTGCACCGCCCGAGGCATCCGTACTGTTTTCCGTGAAGACGGCGTTCTTGACCGAAATATAATTTCTTACATAGATCGCACCGCCGTGGCTACCCGCATGGTTCTTGGTGAAAGAAACCGCGCTCTCGGAGATCTCGTTCGGCTCTCCGATGTAGGTAAACGCGCCCGTACTGTTGGGCATGTAAATCGCGCCGCCCAAGCCGGAAGCATAGTTGTTGCTGATCACGGCACGGTAGAGATACAGCTTGCGGTAGTTGAAGAATACGCCGCCCTGCGTGGAGCGGTTGCCGTCAAAGGTACCACCGTAAACGTACAGCACGCCGAAGTTGTAGAACGCACCGCCCTGCGTTGCGGTGTTTTCCGTGTCAGCCGTTTCGTTAACACCGTTGTTTTGATATTTACCGCCGTAAATATTCATCTCGGCGTTTGCCGCAACGATCGCGACCGAACCGCCGATGCGAACGGGATAGGAGACACCGTAGTCACCGTTCGTCCGCTCGTTTCCGGTCTTCTTGTTGTTTTGGATCGTCACGTTGGCAAAGCTGTCCACAATGCCCTGCGCCGTCACGAACAGCACCGATCCGACAACCGGAACAGTCAGCGCGGACGCGTTTCCGTCGATCGTCAAAAGGTCGTTCGCCTGCGACGCGGGGTTGCCCAACGTCAGCGTGACCTCTTCCTCGCAAAGCGTACCGTCCGCCGCTTCACCCACGACGAACAGATCGCCCGCGAAATCGGCAGCTCTGGTCAGTGTCACTGCCGTCTCGCTGTAAAGCGCTACGTTCTTCGTGACGTAAAACGTCCGATCAAGCGTAAAGCTCTCCACAATGCGAATGATCTCGACATCGGTGGCGAGTGCCGCCTCCAATTCATCGGAGGATGCCACGTCTGTGATCGATCCCTCCAATTCTTCAAAGACGTCGGAGATGTTTCCCATGCCGTTTTCCACGTCCACGTACTCCACGTTCCCCGTGCCGTCGGCAAAGGCAACGATCGGACATGCAGTGAAAACCGTGGCAATGATGAGCATCCACGTACTGATCCGAATGAATAATCGTTTTTTCATTTTCTTGTTCCCTTTCTCGTTTTTTGAGACGCTGTCGGCACCGCGTTTCGGAATCGCGACGCGCCTTAATTTTGATTATATCATATTATAGGAAGAATGTAAAGAAAAATCGTCAAAATTTGTATGATTTTGTCGCAACAGGAGCCTTTTTCAAGGAGTTGAAGAAAAATTTTTAATATTTTGTTTGTATTTTGTCAAAAGATATTGCAATTCGGCGTCAATTGTGCTATAATAAATAGGAATAGTGTCTGTTATATCCGAGGGAAAGCCCTCTGATTCCCCCCAAAATTATAAAAAGTAACGGAGGCGGCATCAAACTATGAACGATGTAAAAAACGTGATCAATCAGTTTGTCATTCACGGTGACATCACCAGCATTGAGCAGATCAATAAGGGGTATATCAACTCCACGTACAGGGTGGAAACCTTTTCCAAAAACAAGCACGTCCACAAATATCTCCTTCAGCGAATCAACACCAACGTCTTCCCCGACGTGGCGGCGCTGATCAACAACTTCCAGCTGACCACGGAGCATTTGCGCGACCGTTTGGAGATGCCGGGATACCACAGATGCGGATCGGTTCAGCTGCTTCGCAGCACCAAGGACTGCAAACTGTACTATGCGGACGAGTCCGGCGCGTGGCGTCTGATGTCTTACTTTGACAACGTATATTCGCTGGATATTCCCGACACCCCCGAGGTGTTCTACTACGCCGGAGTTTCCTTCGGCCGCTTCATGAAGGCAATGAGCTCGCTCGACGCTTCCAAAATCAAGGAAGTGATCCCGAATTTCCACAACACAAAAAGCCGCTATCTCGACCTGGAGGCATCCATCACCCGCAATGCGGCAGGACGCGTCGCAGAGGTCGCAAGCGAAATCGCCTTCATCCGCGCCCGTTCCGATCTTTTCGGAAAGATCTCGGAGGCATTGGAAAGCGGAAAAATCCCGACGAGAATCTGTCATAACGACTGCAATCTGAACAACATCTTGTTCGACAAAGACACCCATCTGCCCGTTGCCATCATCGACCTGGACACCGTCATGCCCTCGTCTCCCCTGTATGATTTCGGTGACAGCATGAGAATCGGCACCAACACCGCCAAGGATGACGAGAAGGACCTGACCAAGGTCTCCTGCAACCTCGAGCTTTATGAAAAATATGCTCAAGGCTATCTCGAGGCATGCGGCGATATCCTGACCAAGGAAGAATTGGAGCTGCTCCCGTATGCATCTCTGATCATCACGGCAGAGGACGGAATCCGATTCCTGATGGATCACATCGACGGCGATACCTACTATCGCATCTCTTATCCCGGACAGAACCTCGACCGTTCGCGCACCCAGCTCAAGCTCTTCGAGGACATGGAGAAGAAGCTGCCCGAGATCAGAAAAATTCTGCAAAAAATTTATGACAACCTCGGACTGGATGCAAACGTCCTGTCGGAGAACAAAAATATGGAAGTAGGAGTATAAAAAACATATGAAAGCAATCAGAGCCATTATACCGGCTGCCGGAAAAGGAAGCCGCCTGCAAAAAATCAGCGGAGATCTTCCCAAGGCAATGTTCCCGGTCAAAAACAAACCGATGCTGGAATTCGTTTTGGAGAATATTTCCTTCATTGATGAAAAAGAGATTTACATCGTGGTGGGATATGCCAAGGAAAAGATCCTGGAGCACTTTGGCGATCGCTATCACTACGTCGAGCAAAAGCAACAGCTTGGCACCGGACACGCCGTGATGGAGTGCGCCGATCATTTCGTCGATTTCGACGGCAGTGTTTTGATCGCTTTCGGTGACATGCCGCTGTTCCGCCGCGACGAGATGGAGGCAATGTGCCGTCAGCATGAGGAAAGCGGCGCGGATTGCACCATGATGACCGCCGAAAACGATTCGCTGAAGCTTTGGGCGCGCGTCATCCGCGACGAAAACGGACGCTTCTCGCGCATCGTCGAGGGCAAGGATTGCACCCCCGAACAGGCAGCCATCAAGGAGCTGTTCTCGGGCGTCATGGTCTTCAACAGCAAGTCGCTCTTTGCTCTGCTTCCCGAATTGGGTTGCTCCAACGTGCAAAAGGAATACTACATCACCGAGGTGCCCGAGCTCATGGTGAAGCACGGCATGAAGGTGGAAACCTATTTCATCAAAGACGGAGATGATCTTCGCGGCATCAACACCCCCGAGGATCTGGAAATGTGCGAGCGCATTTTGACGAAACGCCTTGCCGAAAAGGCTTGAGCCTTTCTCCGTCAAAATCCCCCAAATCTTGCGATTTGGGGGATTTTGCTTTTTGATTTTCGATGGACGTTCGAATACGTTCGCCAAGGCAACCGCTCCATTTCGACGATCTCCCCCGCTCATCCCCATTCCCGAGAAAAGCAAAAACGCTTGACAAGCATGGGGGATTTTGGTATAATGAAAGCAAGCGCTTCCTCGGGAAGAATGCCGCCGTAAAAACGCGCGCAGGCTAAAAAACAGAACACAAGAGGTTTTATGTTATATTACGAAAAGTTATCCGAACCAATCGAACAGCGAATCCGAACCGATCTGCAAAACGGCACCGTGCCGAACCTTGCATTTGACGAAGCAAACGTCATTCGACGCGCCGATCGAGACGCGGCAAGTGTTTGGCGCACGGCTTTCATCCGCGACATCGATAAAATCCTGCATTGTCCGTATTACAATCGCTATGCCGACAAAACGCAGGTTTTTTCCTTCTATAAAAACGACGACATCACCCGCCGCGCCCTGCACGTGCAATTGGTTTCGCGGATCGCGCGGACGATCGGCAAGACACTGCATCTCAATGCGGACCTGATCGAGGCCATCGCCCTGGGACATGACATCGGACACACACCGTTCGGTCACGCGGGTGAGCGCTATCTCGATGAGCTTTTGCGCACCCATACGGGACGTCGGTTCAGCCACAACATCCACTCGGTGCGCGTGCTGGATCAGATCTTCCCGCTCAACGTCAGCCTGCAAACGCTTTCGGGAATCGCAAGTCATGACGGCGAATTGGAGCTTTCCGAATATCGCCCGCAACCGCTCGACTCGTTTGAGGAATTCGATGCAATGATCGAGGGGTGTTATCTGGACAAAGCCAACGTCTCCAAACTCGTTCCCTCAACACTGGAGGGATGTGTGATGCGGATCTCGGATATCATCGCCTACCTCGGCAAGGACCGTCAGGACGCCGACAAGGCAAACATCGTTTCCGTCGGTTGCTTCTCCCCCTCGGAGATCGGAGAATACAATGCCGAAATCATCAACAATCTGATCGTCAACATCATCGAAAACAGCTACGGACACGACTATATCAAAATGGACGAGAGACATTTCCAAGCGTTGGCAAAGGCAAAAGCCGAGAATTATGAGAAGATCTATCATTATCCCGCCACCGCAGAGAAATTCGATGCGGTGATCAAGCCGATGATGACCGAGCTCTACGAAACGCTCCTGAAGGATCTTCGATCGCACAACACCGATTCCCCGATTTTCACCCATCATATCCGTTACGTCAATAAAGCACACTACGCGCATGCAACACCTTATGAGCAGACCGAGCCCAATCAGTTGGTCGTGGACTATATCGCAAGCATGACCGACGATTATTTCATCGACCTGCATCACCATCTTTTCCCCGACAGCGCGCACAAGATTGAATACAAAGGATATTTCGACTGAGCGCACCTCAAACACCCGCCGCCACAAATACGCCCCCCATCTCCCCCTGCCCTTTCCATGCCAAAAGCCTTCCGCGCGACGGCAAAGCATTCGCCCCCACCGGCAAATTGCCGGTGGGGGCGTTTAGCAGTCATGACCACCAGCCGTGCTGGTGGCTTGCAATAGCCCCCCTGGGGCATGCCACGGGCTGAGCCTATAGGCTCGGCGAAAAAATCCGCCACTTGCGGTAATTGCCTACCACTATTCAAATAGTAAATATCTATAGCCGTTTTGACTGCTTATATTTTATTATTTGCAAAGGGCGGCTTCCTCGCTTCGCTCGGATAAATAAACCGAGCAAAGCTAAAGCTTTTTTGGAACCACTATCACTGCCGGTGATTTTCATTATACAAAAAAGCAACAAATGAGGGCTACAAGCAGTTTGCTTGTAGCCCTCGGAGCAGTGGTGATTATTTGGGTCTGTAACATACCCATTCTTGAACATTAGAAACATCACTTCCGGATGGATAGCTTGTCGATTCAAGATTTTCTGTTCTGTAGAAATAATAGGTGTAGATTAAAGAGCGATCTCTGTATCTGTACTGATTTACGTATATAGGCTTACTTGTATCATCAACCTCCCTTGTCGCCTGGTTGTACCAATATATATCCTTTCCTGTTAATTGATTGTATCCATATGCTGCATAGTTCTTACCGCCAAAAGAATGCGTCTCTTGCTTTTTCAAACTATAATCAAGCCATCCACTTTCTTCATAAGTAACACAGACACCCGATTTGTATGCGCAAGCATAATAATACCCGTCAGAACCCTTGCCGTAGTATCTACTATAGGAATATTGTGTCTTCTTCTCATATCCCGATATCACCTGCTGTGTTTCAACTTGTCTACTATCACTTGCACTTATCGCTCCATCCTGCCATTCACTCCATGCACCGTAATCACTCCATGCAGATGTGGTATTATAGTATATCCATCCACTTAACGAGGAAGAACTCGAGGTTGTATAGTAGGTTTGCGTGTAAGTATACTTCCTATCTACAATCTGAGCATCCGCAGGAACATCGGATGCACTTGCCCAATCGAGGTCCTTTTCTGCCCAATATGCATAAATCGTAAGATCGGTTGCAGAACCTGGAACAGTAGAATCATATACAGGATTTCCGTTAGCATCATACCAACCAATAAAGTTGTGGTAATCTCTTGTGGGTGTAGGAAGAGATCCCAAACTATTTCCAAAGATTAATGTTTTACCGGATGCAGACACATAGCCACCATTCGCATTGTAATACAAAGTAAAGGGGGTCGGCGTCCAGTATGCATATACAGTAAAGTTTGTAGCAGAGCCGGGAACGGTAGAATCATATACACGATTGCCGTTTGCATCATGCCATCCGGCAAAGGTATAGTTTGCCCTTGTGGGTGTCGGCAAGGATCCAAGACTATTACCAAAGGTTAATGCTTTCGAAGAAGGCGAAACGCTGCCTCCATTCGCATCAAAGTGAACGGTAAACGGGTTTGGTGCCCAATGCGCATACAGTGTCTGATTAACCAATGCGATTACAATCGAATCAGCAGTGATCCGGGTCCCTCCCTCAGCCTCTGTATACCATCCTGTGAACGTATAATTTGCACGGGTAGGAGTAGGCAGAACACCATAATACTGTCCGTAATATACCGTCTTGGAGGATTCCGAGGCGCTTCCGCCGTTCGCATTGAAAGTAACTGTACTTGATGTCAGCATACTGTTAAAGATGTCTTCATCAATTTGCTCAACACCATTTGAAGCGGTCAACATACTATCATTGGTAATCGCGCCGCAAACCAAATACTTTCCTGTAACATTCATATAACCCGCTACTCCGGAATCGGCTTTGCTAAACGTTACATTTTTGCTGATTACGGTATTTGTGCTCTTTGTGCTCAAATTGATATTACCCAAAAGCTTTACTTCGGCATTTGCAGATTCTACAATAAGAGCAAAACCGGGAGCATCTTCCACAGTTACACGACCAAGGGCAATTGTGTTAGAACTCAGCTTGATGGGGGTATCGGTGTTTCCTACGAATGTAATATTGCTGATAAATGTTTCCGCTGCATTGGATTCGATCTGAAGATTGGTAAACGTCTTTCCACCGCCGAACAACGCAAAATATTCCGTAGAATCGGAAACCGTAATTTTACGATTGTCAAAGTAATCCGAGAGTTTCGTGAGATCAAGGGTGATTTTCTTCGCACCCGAGTTCAAGATTGCCTCTGCAACACTCGAATTTGCTGCCATCGCACGAATTTCGGGACAATCCTCAAATGCGTTTGCTCCAATAGAGGTTACTAAGCTATCAATTGCAAACATTGTCAAAGAAGTACAACCCTTAAAGGCGTTGTTTCCAATCTTCGTGACACCGTAAGCAATCACAGTCTCAAGATTCGTGCATCCCTCAAATGCGTTATCGGGGATTTCGGTAATGTAAATGGGAAGGATCACGGTCTTGATGCTGGTGTTGCCTCTAAATGCATTTGCATCAATTGCTTTGGTTTGATATGCAGTGTAGGTATTGTCCCCATTGTTGACGGAATAGTATTGAGGAATAGAAACCGTTCCATCAAAATGTTCAGGGGCCTCAAAACCAGTAATCGTTCCATCAAGATTTACTTCTACACCATCGGTTCTTCCCGTGACACCTACAATGTATTCGTTTACTTCATAAGGAATCTCAAAAGTAACGACACCGTTTTCACAGTCGGTGAAGTTAGCGTTGTCTTTGGAGTAATCCAAATACTCGTGTCTTTCATCATCAAGAACACTAAACGTATAGGTGTAGTAAGAGCCTGTCGCAACATCATAGCCTACAACGCCATATACGTGGATAGTACCTGCCATTACAACTCGATAATAGCCCTCTGCATCAACATGATATTCGTATGTCTTCGTTTCGGTTTGAGATGTTCCCGAAGAATACTTCAACGAGGTCTGGTATTCGTTACTCTTGATTTCTTCTTCATCAATTGACGAAGTTTTACTATTTTGACCGCCAAGCGCATCCGTCAAATGATAGCTGGTCTTTTTGGAGATCTGCGAAGAAATTGCCTCGGCAATTTGTGTGTTCGTACTAATCTCGTGGCTCTTTTCATAACCTTCTTCAGAGTTCCAAGAATTTGAATTGTTTTTGATTGTGGTATGATAAGAGGACGAATTGCTCGTATTAACGGTCCCCACATAGCTTGAGGCAGAACCATCAACATGATATGCTTCGTTGTCTTTTCTTCCGGCAGCAACCTCTGCGCCAACAGTTGTTGTATTTTTAACTCCTGCGCTTACATCAACCACTTTTACAGGCAACGAAACACCCGCACTTACCTCATGGGTATTTTGTACACTTAATTTGCCGTCGACATAAGTATTCTTTGAAGTATCATACGATTGGTTAATTCCCACAGATTTATCCGTTGTGACCTTAGATGAAGACGAGCTCGAACCGCCGGACTCGTTACTTACATAGGTTGATCCGCCGCTACTATTGCTGACAAAATAATTGCCTCCAACAGTATTTCCTTCGGAATCTGTTCTTTCTTCGCTCTTAACTTGCGAATTTTGGCTTTCCTCTTCCGCTACATAGATTTGATTCCACTCTTCGGACAAAGTCCAACCGGAGCTTCGTGTTGTAGCATTTGAAATAGAGTTAGCAATCAATTCCGCTTGCTCGGAGGTTATCGTGTCGGTATACGTAAAGCTAACCGTCATATCCAACTTCTGTGTATTTCCAATGTATCCGATTTGATACAACGGAACATTATCAATTCTTCCGATGTTATAAACGAAAAGGAATTGACCTGTTGAGCTATCTTCTATAATGATAGGTTTTTCATACGAGCTGTAACTTGTTGCTCTATTGCGGTTAGATGTCCAGTTTGCATGAAGTGTGATATTACCCGTTGTACCTTCTTTTATTCTTGAAACAATAAATCCATCATCATTTGACCAACCCACGAAAGTATAACCATACCACGACGGGCTTATCAGTGTTGCGCCCGTGTCGATCGTATACGTCATACTTTCCACGGGAACATCGGGAGAATCAAAATTGATCGTATAGACAACCTTTTCCCATTGTGCATAAAGCGTTTTGTTTCCCGTTGTATTCGCAGTGATTTCGGAAATTTGTGTTCCGTCACTGGTCTTCCAACCTTTGAACACATAACCTGGAGATGAAAGGTCTTCGAGCTGCAATCCTACTTCCGAAACGTATGTGGTAGGATTATTATTGGCAACACCAACCGTTGCTAAATAGGTGTCTCCACCAAAAAGGTCGTATGCAATACCGTAATTTGTTCCGGGAATTACAGGAATTACCTGCTGTTCAACAAGTACAGTTCCGCAAACATCACAATGCGAACCTTGTGTTAAGCCGGTACTTGTATGTGTTGCCTCCACAGCATCATCAATGACCGTATTGTGGCCTGTTGCCGAAACAATTGTTTCTTGTCTGCTGATTTGCGTATTACAATCTTCATCACTGTAAATTCTTCCACAGAGCTCACAATACCAAAATTCAATCTGTCCATCTTCAGTACAGGTAGGCTCTTTTGCTACACTATGAATCAAATCGTGTGTGCAAATTTCTCCGTAATAGAGAATGATATCCTCCCAACCTGCCACATAACGGAAAAGCGTTACCGCATCTTTCGTCGTGATCTTGTTGTCGCTGTTAACATCAAGAGCAGCAGTATCAACATCAACATCCCAACCGGCAACATAACGAAACAACTGGATTGCATCTTTTGTGTCAACCTTGGAATCTTCATTGATATCTCCGGGCAGCCCGTGATATACCGTAATACTTCCATTGATGACAGCAAGCGCAATATCGCCGCTCTCGTTATATACTTCCAGGGGAGTCACCACAATATTCGTATCATAATTGTTGGGAGCATCCTCGGCAATGGTAAAACTAAGTGTTGCCAAAGTTCCGTTTGTTGTATTTTCCGCCAAAGGACTGATCATAGTAAGCGATTGTGGATTTTTGTACGGCTTGGAGGTTTCAATCATTGCACCCCCAAAATCACTGTTTACCTCAACATTGGTCAGAGAAAGAACTTCGCTGTCATATGAGATGCTGAGTTGCAATCCTGTCAATCCCACATTATGATCCAAAACAACCTTGACCTGCACGGTGTCTCCGGGACATCCCGTTTGCGAGCTTACGGTAATAGTCATCGGCTTTTCTTCCGCAGCGAATGCGGAAATCGGAAGTACACCGAGGAGCATTACAAATGCGATAACAAATGCCATCGCCCTCGAAAAGCTTTTTTTCATGTTTTTCTCCTTAAAGAAATTTTCTTTTGTTGTCTTGTTGTTTTACCTAATTCTTATAACATCAAAACGAGCTTAATAAATTGTCAATGGAGGCAACCAACCGAGCAAAAGCTCGGTTGGTTGCGCATGATTCATTCGATGGCAGAGAACGGAATCTCCTAAAAAGATTCCCCCTCTCTTTAGGATCTTAAAAGGAAAATTACTGCCAAATTTCAACGCTAGGATACACCGTTACTGTCACTCCGGCATGTAGACGATGCCAATCGTCCGCACCATTGCCGTGTGCTCCGTATGCCAGATGCATAACGGAAGTACAAGTATTTCCTCGACAGAACCATGATGTATAAACCCATGCCCAGTCTGTCTGCCTTCCTGATCCACGATTAATTTCCCAACCCGCAATGTTAGCATTCCCTGCTGTTGATAAATATACCTCTTGAATCCCATCCTCTTCCTCACGCATGTAAAGCGAAACCTCGAAAAGTAGCGTGTAATCCGAATTCAAAACATTGCCAAAGTGCGAAAGATCAAAGGCATCCAAATCATGGTATTCTTTGCTGGCATCAATTTCTTTATCAAAGACCCCCAAATCATAAGTATATTTCTTGTTTTCTCTAAGAACACTCACTCTAATATTGTGTGCAGGCATTGGATCCCCAAAATTAAAGACAATTGCTTCCCCTGTGTCATCATTATAAAACTCATAGTTGATATATGCATATGCCTCCTTATAAGGGATAACAGGAGCAACGGTGAAAGCACCGTAGTTATATACTTCAGAATTAATTGGAGCACCGGTAGAAACAGTGTACGAAACAGTGTACTGATTCACCGTCCAGCGTGCCGTCAAGGTATGATCCGACGCCTTGGATACAATGGTATCGCTCTCAATTCTTTGACCATCTAAATACCAACCTGCAAAGGTGTGTCCTGTTTTATAAGGCAAGGGCAACACGCCATAGACATCATCATATTCAACTGTCCTATTTGTGGGATCATCTGTTATACCGCCATCAAGATTAAACGTTACGTCATAGGAATTAACAACCCAATCAGCGTACAAAATCACCGTTTCACCGGCAACGGCAATATCACAAATCGTGGCGTTATCAGTATAAATGGATGCATCTCCATTCAACGTTGTTTTCCACCCATCAAAGGTGTAGCCTTCTTTTTCAAATGCATTGGGAATCAATGCAGAGGCCACTCCCAACTCGTGAACAGACTTGGGCATCTCACCTGTACCGCCGTTAGCATCATATTCCACGGTGTAGAACATCTCGGGAAGCTGCTCAAAGGGAATTTCAAAATCCAAAACATCTCCGCTTATAATACTGATATCATATTCAAGATCAGTCGGCAAGGTGTACAATAAACCGTTATGAATGGTAGTGGGTACACTATATACATCAAAGACATAGTTGCCCGTATAAGGATTATAGGTTACAATAGCATACACCTTAACGTCCATCAAACGAGCCCAAGTATAGTTACCTGCAGGCGTCACACCGGGAACAAATGTGTCGCTTACCGTTCTGCTTACTGATTCTTCCATATAATAGTCTATGATTGAGCGTACTTCATTTTCTGTACCGTTCTCTTCATAGTTCTTTTCGCTACTAAAACCCGTATTCTCATAAGTATCTGTATCAGAATTTGAATAGCCGCCGGAAAATTCCCATGCACTTACCTTGATTCCCTCAACCTCGACCTCTGGTTTCCATTTTGCACCCACTTCCCATCCCTCAGTATGAGTTGACGTGTGAGTTGATATATTTGCCATCTCAGTTGAAGAAGAAACAATTTTCGAAACGGTTTTCGCCGCTTCCTGCCCAGCAGATACCCCTACAGTGTAAGTTTTGGTTTCTGCCTCAGTATGCTCGGTGAGACCATCAAAGGTATAGTTGTGTTGTTTACTTAATACAATATTTTTTATTGCACCAATTTCATATATAAAACTATACCTGCCATATTGATCCATTACACCGCTAACATAAGTATATTTGTTTTTGTTGGATACGGCGTAGTTTTCTTTGTATATCCAATTTGCCTCAATCGTTCTGTCTCCGATCTCGCCGGCAGGGATCTCTGTGATTTTATTTCCATCCTCATCCGTCCAATGCGAAAATATGAGACAATCACCGCCACCCGCAGATTCCTTCCATTTAGGAGTGGTCAATCTAATACCATTAGCAATGTTATATGACCATGATTCTTCTCTACCAAGACCAAGCAGCGTTATCTTGTATTCATGCAAGGACCTATTCGCATACAAATCAACCTTCTCAGTATTACCTGCCGGAATGAGCGATATCTTATTTTCATCAGTAAAGTTTTCGCTTGTATGCCAACCGTTAAAATCATATCCTTTCATATCGGGCGGGAAAATGTTTTTCAAAGAGAGCACCTCTGACTGTTTATATGCTCCAATCGTATGTGTGTCATTTTCCAAATCAAAGAAGTAGACCAAATACGTATCCCATGCCGTATCGACAAGGGCAATTTCTTGAGTAGCGGTCTCGTCCAGATAACACTTTTTACAAACAGAGCACTGCCAATAAGCACGGTTACCAGGATCGTTTGCATCCACGGGATCTCTTTCTGCCACATAGTTCAAGCTGTGACCTATGGCTTCAGCCAAAACCACCCGACACACAGTACACCGCTGTGGTTCTGTGCAAGAGGCTTCAACGCCCGCAATATGCCCGTTGGCGCTTTTAAGAATCACACCGCAAACAGTACAGCTTTGATCCTTCGTGCACGTTGCTTCTGTACCTGGAGCATGATCGATCATCGGCACACCATACTGAGGCACCAACACTTCATTGCAAACCAAGCAATGTGAACCTTCTGTCAAACCAGTCTCGAAACAAGAGGGTTCCACTGCTTTGTCAACAACCTCGGTGTGACCTTTTGCGGGATCAATGATATCCGCCAGCGAAATTTCGTTGGCCGCATTCTCATCAGCGAAATACCTACCGCAAGCAACACAACACCAATAAGCAATATTACCGTCTTCAGTACAAGTGGGGGCTTTAGCCTCAATAAAACTCAAAGCATGTGTACAAATCTCTCCGCGATGGAGAACGATATCAGGCCATTCAGCTACATATCGGAAGAGCGTGATCGCGTCTTTCGTATCAATATGATTGTCGCCGTTGCAATCAAGAGCAGCAGGATCAACGTCAACGCTCCAACCGGCGACGTAACGAAATAAGAGGATTGCGTCTTTTGTGTTGACCTTGGAATCGCCATCGACATCCCCGGGAACTCCGTGATATACCGTGACTTTTCCGTTTGCAACAGTAAGCGCAATATTATCATAATTTCCGTTATACACGTCATCCTCGTCGTATGTAATATTGATGCCGGCAATATGATTATCGGGTGCTTGTCCTGAAATTTCAAACGTAAGAGTTGCCAAGACCCCATTCGTTGAAATATCGTTCAAGGGGCTGATCAGCGTAATTGTTTGAGGGTTAGTATAGGGTTCCGGCGTTGTAATATACGATCCAAACGCGCTATTAAAGGCAACGTCGGTTAATGTTAAAACATCATCGTACACAACGTCAAATTTTAGCGATGCAAGACCTGGATTATTCTCTAAATTAATAGTTACTTGTACTGTGTCTCCGAGCGTTCCACTCACAGAAGAAACCGACAATATCATTGCTTCGGTTTCTTCTGTATTTTCAGTGGCAAACACCGATAATGGAAGCATATTGACAAGCATAATCAAAGTTATCGCCAAAGCAACAACTCTCGATATATATCTTTTCATAACTTAAACAAGCTCCTTTCGGCTGCTTTTAATTTGCTTGAATGTTTACCGTTCCATTGATTACTTCAAATACAACCGGATCAAAGTTTTCATCATAAATCTCATCTTGGTGGAGCGTGATCGTGATGTTCGCCGTTGTATCGACTGTTACGGCATCGGAAATATCGAAGGTCAGAGTTGCAAATGTTCCACTTACAGTAACTTCAGCAAGAGGACTGATGCAAGTAATTGTCTGCGGATTGGAATAGGGGGTAGGCGCGGTTACGTATGCTCCGAAAGCCGCGTCAAAGGTTACATTACTTAGTGTAAGTACATCATCGTACGTAACGTCAAACTTCAAAGACGAGATGCCGGGGTTATTAGCAATAGAAATGATAACGTCTACCGTTCCGTCACCAACATTCGCAATCACATCATTGACAACAATAGAGGGAGACGTAATATTTCTTTCATACTGTGCCGTTACGGTCAAATCAGTCGTTACATTGTCGAAGCTCTTATCCCATCCCGTGAAAGTATAATTTTCTCTTTCGGGATCCGCAGGAGCGGTTGCGCTCATTCCGCTTTCAACGGTTTCGGTTTTCAGCACCGTTCCATCATGGTCTACAAAAGTAACGGTGAAAGTCTCCACGGCAGGCTCGTTGAAATGCTTGGTCGCATTCTCGATCGCGTCGTTACCGGCGGAAATGCTGACGTTATTGTTCCACTCCTCCTCGGTTCCGTCATAGTAAACGTCCGTCAGCGCGGTGCAATTATTGAACGCTCTTCTCGCAATCTCCTCGATCGTGCTCGGGAAGGACACACTGGTAATCGCCTCTCCCGCAAAAGAAGAGCTGTCAATACCGATCACGGTATCGTTGTCGGGAGATACGGGGGGAATGACAAGCTCGGTGTCCGTGCAATCGCCCATGCCAATGACATAGCAAGTGCCGTCGCCGTTGCTGTCAAATTCCAAGCCGCTCGAATACTTTACATATACAGGTGTGTAGACCTCGTTTTTGCTTCCAACGGTCAGCTCGTATGTAGCGGTCGTTGCAATCTTGTTGTTCTTGCTATCAGACCAATACGCAAAGGTAGCTCCGTTTGCATCGGTCATGGGAGCTGTCATCGTGACCTTGTCACCGGGGAGATACAGACCGTGTGTGCAACCGTCATCCAATACTCCTGCCGTCAGCTTCACCTGATACCAATCGGCGGTAGCAAGTCTGTCCACCTTATAATCGTCCAGATATTTCTGCGCCGCCGCACCGTATGCGAGCATATGCGTCAGCATTTCCTTGAGCTCGGTATCGGTGGACGCGGTTGCGGTTTTGCCGAGCTTGTTGTAGGCGTATTGGAGAATGCTGTATTTGTTGACCTCACTGTAATAGTCCACGCCATCCACCCGAGAATAGGCACGGGCATAGACTACATCGGTCATCTGCTTTGCAGCAAGCTCGGTGTAGTCAAAGGCCATATAGGACGATCCGTCAATCTCGTCATTATCGTAATCCGTGATTTCGGCATCCTGCGTTCCAATGGTATAATTCGCTTCGGGAGCAGTCCAAATCAGAATTTTCACATTCGAAACATTCGACTTTACGGCATACTTAATGCAAACGGAATCACGGAAGGACAGATTGCAATATGCGATGCTGAGCTCAGGGATAGGTGATGTAGCACCCGTCATAATAGCAAAAGCACTTAAGCTACCAATGATAAGTGCCAGAGTCATCATTAAGGCAATGATTCTTTTTTTCATTTTCTTTGTCCTCCTTTGTTAAAGCATATCGCCAAGAACTTGAGGGTCCCACTCCCCTTGATTTCCATCGCCCGACGTACGGATGATATCCGTATCGGAATATTGGACGATGTTAAGTTGAGGGGCTTCATAGGTCGTTTTAGAAACGATAGCTTGATTGGTGTACGTGTGGTTCATTTTTGTTTCCTCCTGAAATTTATTTTTACCACATACTTTTAATTATGTGGTATTTCTGTAGCACAGAGGACAATGATAGTGAAATGAAATCACAAAAAATTCATATGCGGATAAACCCAAACAAAAAGAAAGAATTGCTTGGGCGTTTTTCTGTGTTGATTTTTCATTTTTACCATTCGTTTCTTACACCAAAATCCCACTGTCTTCCGTTATTTCCTCAAAAATGATTGACAAAATCGGATTTCTGTGATAAAATATATTATGTATCCAATTTTTGTACCACATAATTAAAATTATGTGGTGCTTTCTTTTTAACACCTCAGCAACCCTAACCTTTCAATCTGCCTGCGGTGAATGACGCCTGTTTCCATGGTGTAAATTCTCGTGGTATTCACGCTGCTGTGTCCAAGAATGTCGGCAAGGCGCACCACGTCCTTTTGCAGGCTATAAAACGTGCGCGCGAACAGGTGACGGAGATTGTGCGGAAAGACCTTTTTCTCCGACACGTTCGCCGTCTTGCATAGTTTTTTCATATCACTCCAGATATTCGATCTGTCAAGCGGATTGCCGTTTTTCGTCACGAACACGGCGCCGCTTTTTCTGTTTTGCTCACGGATATACCGACCGAGCATTTTTCGCAGATCCTTGGGCAAAAAGACCTGCCGCCGCTTGCCCTTGCAGTTGATCTCCGCGATCCCATGCTCCACCGCCTCGACCGTGATGAAACGCAACTCCGACACACGGATCCCCGTGGAGCAGATCGTTTGCATCAGGAGATACAGTCGCTCGTTCTTCTTGGATTTCGCCGCCGTCAGAAGTCGGTCATATTCGGCTTTGGTCAGCTCCTTTTCAGAGGCTGTGAAGATCTGCCTCTGAATCTTGAGATTTTTTACCCTCAACTCGTGCCAACCGCAGAAATCAAAAAAGCGATTGAGCGATGACAGTGCGGCGTTGACGCTTGCGGGAGCGTACTTTTCACACAACTCGGTTTTATATTGCAAGACCGCGCTTTTTGCGAGCGCGCGATCCCCCAACCACTCGCAAAACATTGCCACGTCGCGAAGGTATTTTTCGACCGTTGCCGTCGACTTTTCCTCGTCAATCAAATATCTTTTGAACCCCAAAATCATTTCGTCCGTAATGTGTTCCATAAAAATTCCCCCATCATTGATTTAACAGTATTTTACCATAAAACCCGAGAATTTATGTTGCATTTCACATCTTCTTTTTTCATGATGCGCAATAAAAGATCTTGTTTTCCGGATAAAAACAGATGAACCCCCCTTCGCCGAACCTGCAAAAAAACAAGGGATATCCCAAACGGGATATCCCTTGTTTTAGGTAAAAAAGACCCTTGCATCTCATAGATGCAACCAAAAGGCACCGAGCGCGGACGTCGGTGCCTTTTTTCATCTTTTTTCGTTGGAACACGGAAGTGTCGGCAACGTTCCTGCATCGTTTGCGCGATGTCAAGTCAGGGTGGCTTCCCCAAGATCCGCGGGAAGCCCAATCAAAAGGTCAACATGTTTTCGAGTTCATCCGAAAGCGTATCTCGCTGAATATGAACCTTGACTTCATTCGAGTGCGCGTTGGTTTTCAGGTGCATGACCAGGCTTGCGATTCCCTGCTTCTTACGAAGCGGGGTGGTGACGTTCTCAACGGCGATCAAATTTTTCGCCTGAAACACGGTGACGCATTTCGTAAAGCCGCCGCTGTATGCGGTGATCTTTCCGTCCCGGACGGCAAGACCGTTGGTATGATAGCGGAAAACGGCACTTATAAAACGGAATACGATCACAACGAGAGCCACGCCAAAAATCGAAATTGCAACCGCAGAGATCGCCGCAGAGGGCGCATTCAGCACCGCCATCACCGCAACCGTTCCCATCAAGGTGATTCCCGAGATGACGCCGAAGATCAGAAGGAACCAAGACACGAACGGGAAAAAGGCTACCGATCTCGTCTGCTTTTCGTCGGGAATATAGTCCGGCAAAACCCGCTCCAAAATTTCACCGATCTCATCGTATTTGCAAAACGGAACCAGCACGCCAAGGTCGGCATTCTTGTCATCGTCACCGCTGTTGACGGTGTAACCGATCACTTCCAATCGGATGGAAACGAAGCCGAGCATTCTTTGAACGAGTCCTTGCGAGATCTTCACCGCCTTGATCCGATCGTAGCGGAAGGTGTTGGTGTGCTTCTCCAGAATTCCGTAGGATATCTGAATGTTGTGATCATGCTTTGTGATGGTGAAGTTGTAATATCCAACGAAGGAATGAATGATGCTTCCGATGAAGGAGAAGATCGAGAGCAACAACATCACAGCCACCGTGATCAAAATGGCACCGAGGAAATATTCTCCCCACGTGCCGAGAGAATCAAGCTGCAACAGTCCCTTGCAAACGCCAAGGACGATGATCGCCAAGACGGCAAACAAAGCCGTGAAAAACACGGTGGTGGCAATGTTGATGAGTGTATACAGCATTTTCTTGCCGGAAGTGAAGCGGTAGAGACTGTCCTTGTCGGACAGAAGCACTTCCTCCGTTTTCGTCTCGCCCGCGTCGCTCCTGACACCGTTTTCCTTCAGCGAATTCAATTCGCTCAAAAGAGCGTCTACGACCTTCTCCTTTTCGATGATCGTAATTTCCGCTTGGTGCGAGGTATTGGCGGAGCCGCTGTCAACCGTCAAAACGGCGAGCCCGAAGATCCTGTGAATCAAATTTTGTTTTTTATTGATGGCGTGTACCTTTTTGTAATCGAGCACCGAGCGTTTTCTGAAAAGCACGCCCCGGTTGCATTTGATCTCTTTCTCCGTCAGCTCGTAGCCCGAAACTCTGTAATACAGGATTCGGTAAGCGACAAAGCAAAGATAGACTACAACGTAACCAATGACGAAAACGGGAATTGCCGCAGCGACGTCATCGGGATTTGAGTCCTCGTTGAGAAAAAAGTCTTGCAAAAACACAAAAACCGCGACAAAGCTGTAGAACAAGTCCGTCAACAGACTTGAATAAATATATCCTTTGTCAAATCTCTTCATTTTTCAGTTCCTCGACTCTTGTTTCAAGATTCTGCTCAAGAGCATCGATCAAGCGATCCGCCTCCTCGGTCGTGAGGGTGGAAATATCGAAGTTCGAGCCTGCGGTGGAAACGGTCACGTCGCTCAGCTTCAGCATCATCATAATCGGTCCTTGGTTTCTGTGAAGGTCTTGAATCTGACAAACGGGGATCACCACTCTCTGCCTGAAGATCACGCCCTGCTTGACCACAATGCGCTTGTCATCATACCCCCAAGCGTACATTTTGTAGCGCAAAACGGGCATGATCAAAATGAGGCCGAGAAGCAAAAGAACGGGGATGCCCACGCTCAGCGAAACGGCGAGCACAACGTTGCTCGGTGCCTCCGAGGCAATCAGAATTACCAATACGCCGACCGCGCCACCAACCAGCGCCAAAGCACCGATCGCCGCGCGAATGTACCATAATTTCAGTACGCTTTTGTCCAATCGATTCATTTTCATACGTTTTCTCCTATTTGCTGAATTTGTTTTGTCAGTCAAGCACGACAGACTTCTTCTTGCCTTTTTTATTAACGGGATATTCTCTGATGCGAATCACAAAGTCAAGATTGATCGCCTCAAGCTTTCCGTTCTTTTCCACAAGCATTGCTCCATCCGTCACGGCCTTGATCACCCCATCGAATTGATGACTGCCGTCAAACGAGTATATCATGCATTCTCTGTCAATAAATTTTTCCGCAAGTTCTTTCATTTCGCCGTTGCCTCCCGCTTTTCTTTTTTCAATAATTTTTCTTACAATTGCCGCTTTCCGTCGATTACGGAACATCATAAATATGATCATCCACAGAAAAATGATCGGTATGTACGTTGCCGGGTTCAATCTATCACCTCCACCAAAACAAAGCTCATCCGTCCGGATGCCGTTCGCCCGCATGAGCGGCCGTTGCGCATCCCGTTCGCTCTGCGATCCGCATCAACTCTCTTTCAGAGTCAATCTCGTGAGGATATGGGTAGGATTTCGCAACCTTTTCAAATTCGCTCTCGATCGTTGCGGCTTTTGCGGCATCCCTTTCCCAAAGTCGGGCAAGTGCATATTCCGTGCGAAGAACCGACGGAAACCGCTTCATTGCCCTCATAAACTTCTTTTGCTCTTTGGTCATCATCCTTTCGACGACCCGGCTGCGATTTTCTCCGATCAACTCCACATAAATTCGATCACACACCAAAAGGTCGCGATGAAGCCCAACCATGCCGCCATCCGTTTCAAGCAGGTGTGCCATAAGCGCATCCGCTTCTTCGAATCTCTCCTCGTCCATCAGTCTGTTGCAGGCAAACACACCGCGGGTTGCCACCATGCTGTTTTTCATCGCTTCGTCTGTCGGTACGGCAAACCATTCGGCAGGCATATCTTTCAGTCGAACCCCCTTTGAGCTTTGCTCGGCAACCTTGAGCTGTACCCAAAAGGCTTCCACGGCTTCCCTGTTTCTCGGCAAAGCAAAGGCGTTATAGCCGTCATTGTCAACCGTTCCCATTCGCATCGGTATGCCGTTCATCATTGCGGTCATAAAGCCGACTGCCGCAAAGATAAGAAGGATCGGCGAAAGGAACGGAATATTCGGACAAAACCAATATCCCACCAAAAACAGAGCGCCAATGATGACGTTGGCAAAAGACCCGCCGAGATTATATAACACAAGCGGTATTTTACCGTCCTTCATATCGGGAGGGCTCATCAGGCATTGACCGCCCGTTCCGGCCAAGGTAAGTCGTTTCAATTTGAGTTTTCCGTTTTCCTTCAGCCACATAAAAGAGGCAATACGAAAAGAAGAAAATTGATATCCCGTCATCAAGCCAAACACAAGATGTCCGGCTTCGTGGACAATGATATGGAAGAAAAACGCAACGTACATACCGAGAAACAACCCTACAAGGGACAGGATGTTTTGGTATAACGGTGTATCCGCGGATGATCGGTCAATATACCGAACCACGATGAATCCGCAAACCGCTCCGATCAGCATCATGAATGCCGTTCCGAGGAATTGCTGCCAAACCAATTTTTTCTTTCCTTGTTTCATTTTCCGACACCTTAATCTTAGCACTACGTATTGAAAAGTTTAACTATCTTTTTCATTATATCACTTTTTTGTGAACAAATCAAGAAATTATTCCGATTTTCTGCATAGCCCCAAGAGTCGGACCGCTTCGCCGTTCGGTGTCCTTTTCGTCGGCTGATAACTATAATTTTGATACAAAATCAGTCAATCATGCCCAATTCCTTCAAGGCTTGAATAAAGGTATCAGCTTCGCCGTTCGGGTTTGCTTTCTGTGTTGCGTCGATGTCATACCAAGCATACTCAAGTCCATGAATAATGATGGGCAGTTTTTTGCCGAAACAAGCCTCTGTGTATCCTTCCGATTGCAGTTTTTTTGCTACCTCCGCAACGATCTGCAAAAGTTCATAATGTCCGACGGGCCCTTTGCCGATATAATTGAAATCTTCGTCGTAGCAATCATCGTCTTCTTCGCCGATGTTGTTAATGCCGTTTTCCTTGTACCACTCAAAAAGCAGATCGGTCAATTCGTCAGGTTCGTCGGGGTTAATAATCGGGGTTTCGTCTTGCCGCCAAAAAGCATAGTTCCAACGTTCTTCATCATACAGATCTGCGCCATCACAATCAGATTCTGTACTGTAGCTGATTGCAAAGGATGATACGTTGCTGAATTCCTTATATTCATAGCGTTCGTTAGAGTAGACAAAAAAGGAAATTGCATAAATATCGGCTTCCGTCCACGTGTCCATGATCGACTTTACTTTTGAGTATATTTTTTCTGTAATATGGATCATTGTGGAAACTCCTTTGTGTTGATTTGACTTAATTATACCATAATCATTCAAAAACCGCAATCCTTTTGTATCAGAATTGCGGTTTATGTTTGCGAAAGAACAGTAAAAAGGTGTGTAAATGCAGGTAAGAACGACTAAAAGTACACCAGCCTGGTTAGTTATCGTATTTGTATATAATACATTCTTTCTCTACTTATTATCAATCATCGCAATTAAACAATCCAAGGTCTGATTTTCATCCAAATAGATATCAGAGAATTTTTTAAGACGTTCTTGTCCGAAATTATATCGGTCAAAGATTCCTACTGTCTGAAAACCTACTTTTTTAGCCGTTTCAAGTGCTACGTATGAATCCTCAAAAACGCAGATCTCACCCTCGGGAATGCCCATCAAAGACTTCGCTTTGATATAAATATCGGGATGTTCCTTGCCAACACCGATATCGGCACAAGAAATAACAAAATCGAAATATTTTGACAGGCCGTGACACTCCAGCGCATATTTGACCGTTGACATAGCGGTCGCGGATGCAAGACACAGTTTGATATTTTGTTCTTTCAGTGAAGCCAAGAGTTTGTCCGCCCCGCATTTTACTTTTGCTACATCCTTATAAAATTCAAAAATACCGCTTGAAGCAAAGCGGATAAACTCATTCGTGTCGCCGGGGATGTTGTAATAATCTTTAAAATATGTCAATGCGTCGACATATATCATAGTTCTGACTTTTTTGTTTAACTCGTCGCTCGGCTTGAATTCGACATCTCCCATATATTTTTCGCCAATTTGTTTCCACAAATAATCCCAAAACATGAGCGAATCTATAATAGTACCGTCCATATCGAATATTGCACCCTTGATTCTCATATTTCCTCCAAAGCGTGTCGCTGAATTTATAATTATGTGTAATTATATCATATATTCGTTTGTTTTTCAAGTAAAATATTGCTCCTTACAGTCACAATGTGAAATGAAATTTGCCCACGTTCGCTTCAGCGAATATTTCACATTTGCGGAGCAAATATTTCACAGCGAAGCTATTTCACTTGCCCGCAGGGCAAATTTCGTTGAAAAAAGCACACATTTGTCCAGGTAGACAAATGTGTGCTTTTTTATGGCGGAGAAGGAGCAATTTGTGTTATGTACACAACAGCCATTCCCTCTTTATTGATGGTATTGTATCATATTTTGGGAGTTGTGTCAAGCTGACAATTTAGTCTTCGTCAAAAAGATGTCCTCTGAAAAATTCAATTTAACTGCTTTTTCAATTCCTGAAAACTTTCCAAAGCACTCTGTAAATTCTCGATAATGTCATCCGCAAGCACATCTGGATCGGGAAGATTGTCAAGATCAGCGAGGGACTTGTCCTTGATCCAAAAAATATCAAGACTTGTCTTATCGCGCTTCATGATTTCATCTACACTAAACTTGCGCCAACGTCCATCGGGATTTTCCTCCGACCATGTTTCCTTGCGCTCGTGGCGATTTTCGGGATTGTAGCAAACTATAAAATCTTGCAAATCCGCGTCACCCATCGGATGCTGCTTCAGCGTAAAGTGAATATTGGTTCGGAAGTCATAAATCCAAATTTCTTTGGTCTGCCTATCGGGACTTGCGGGCTTTTTATCAAAGAATATAACATTAGCCTTTACGCCGGGCTTATAGAAGATACCTGTCGGCAGACGAAGAATTGTATGCAGATCGGTAGTCTGTAACAGCTTTTGACGTACTGTTTCACCCGCACCGCCCTCAAACAGAACGTTGTCAGGAACAACGACCGCAGCTTTACCCGTTGCTTTCATGATCGTATTGATATGCTGAACAAAATTAAGCTGTTTGTTAGAGCTTGTTGTCCAGAAATCCTGACGGTTATATACAAGATCTTCTTCCTCTTCCTCGCCTTCCTCGTTGGTCATCGTAATAGATGACTTCTTACCGAAAGGCGGGTTGGTGAGAACGTAGTCAACACGATAACCAGGATCGGTCAAAAGCGAGTCACCCTGCGTTACGGGAACGTTGCCGTAAATATCACCAATATTGTGCAGATAAAGGTTCATCAAAGCCATTTTGAATGTGGTCTTGACAAGCTCATTGCCGTAGAAGGTTTCGTTTTTGAGAAACTCTTTTTGCTCTCTATCCAAAGTGTAATTATCGGGATTTGTGAGAAATTCCTGTGCAGCAAGGAAGAAACCGCCCGAACCACAGCACGGATCGGCAATGGTTTTCTTGGGCTCAGGACGCAGACATTCTACCATAGCACGGATTAAGGGACGGGGCGTAAAATACTGACCTGCACCACTCTTGATATCTTCCGCGTTCTTTTGGAGCAATCCCTCATAGATTTCGCCCTTGACATCGGAAGACATTGAAACCCATTTCTCTTTGTCGATCATCTGCACAATACGGAAAAGAATAGCCGCATTGCTGATTTTATTGCTTGCCTGTGAGAAGATCTGACCGAGAATACCGCCCTCTTTTGCAAGCTTTTCAAGCGTTTTCTTGTACTGTTCTTCAAGTTCTGCACCCTTGAGCGTATTCATATCCGACCACGTATATCCCTCGGGAATGCCGGTGATCTTCTTATAGGGCGGCTTGGAATATTCATCCGACATCTTCAGAAAGATGAGATATGTAAGCTGTTCAAGATAATCTCCGTAAGATACGCCATCATCGCGAAGCGGAGCGCACATACCCCAAACTTTAGAGATTATTGTTGTTGATTGTTCACTCATCGTTATCACCTTCTATTTTAGCTTTTCTTTTAAGTAAATAATCTACAGTCTCTTTATATGAGTCTTGCACAACACCTTTGGGTATTTGTTTAATCTTATCTTCTAATATTTCAATGATTTCTCTCATATCATTTGTTGATTTAATTTCAACATTTTCAAAAAAACCGGGGAAAATTAGACTATTCTCGTGTTTAACATATAACTTTAGTTGTTCATAGGCTTCATCTAAATCTCCATTAGCACTGTATATAGTAGCTAAAAGCATATCCATACCATCATCACTATCGATATTTAATTTTTCTTTCAGCTCAAGATAGCGATTTACCATACTGAACCAAAACTCTTTATAAACAGATTTAAAAATCTTGGAGGTAATTCCTCCCCCATAACCTAAATATACAAATCTTTCTCTTATCGTTTCCAATTCTTTTTTTAAAAGCTCGTTGCTTCGCTCATCATAACTTGTTTTAAGACGACCTTTTAAATTATCAATGCCTTTATTCAACTCTTGAATTTTGTTTTGTAGGTCTTCTTTTTCTTTCTCTTTTCTTTCGTTTTCTTTTCGAATCATTGCTTCTTTTTCCACAATAGAAGAGATAAATACTTTTGTTGCACTCACAAAAGTATTTTCTGCGTTGACCAAAATAGAATGTTTAGGAAGTGTTATCTTTAAATTTTCACAAAGATTTTCAGCAAACAATCCTAAATCTCCACTATGCTCTTCATCAAGGAAAGAAAATTTATCAACTTTAGAATTTACAAATCCCTTTAAGTCAGACAAGTCTATATCAGGAAGAATAAGATAGAAACATGATATCTTTTTGTGTTGAGATAAATACCATCCAATACCCAATTCTTCCATACAATACGAACTTGAAAGAAAGTCTCTTGAAATTATATAAACAATTACTTTTGAACGATTTATTGATTTAGCAATAGCATCATTTAGTTTCTCACCATTATTAACGCCTTGTCCGATAATGGAAGAACAAAATATTCTACTTTCGCTAACGCCCAATCTTGTTATAAAAGCACATAGTTGCTCTGCAATTTCTTTGTTTTCTGAAGAATGTGAAATAAAAATATTCTTTTTACAAAACATATTATAATTCTCCCTCAAATGCTTTTTTCAAAATGCTTAACCTTAAAATTTCCACATCACTCAGTGCAGACTCCAATATTCTCTTAATGTTATCACAACAAGATAACTGAGACTCTATTTGTTCTACAATTAAGAGCTGCGTTTCTTTGTCCTTAGGATATCTTATAGGTAGCTTTTTTAAAATTGTTTGGCTGATATTAGGTTGAGCTCCTCCTATGCCTTGCTCGATAAGACTATTTCTACAAAGAAGCAAATAATAGTATAAATATTTCAATGTTACCTTTTCATTTTCAAAAATGGCACATATTGCTTGGTTGGTACATGCCTCAATTCCCAAAAAACCCAGTTTACCAATTGTAGCACCATATAAAGCTATTAAAAGAGTTCCCTTGGGGAAAAGTTTAGCACTTGAATTCTCTAGCCCTGCTTGTGTGATTTTAATTTCAGAATCCCAAATCACGCCCTTATCCAATTCGCCTGAACGCACCCATGGTATAGTTCCACCTTCATAGTATTCCACATGCTTTTTATCTGGAGTTCCACCGCTTGTCATTTTTGCGATTTTACCGAGTTCTTCTGTGACCCATTCTATTTTTGTTTCATCCATATAGTTCTACCTCATACTGCATAGTGTTTTATGCCACCAATTCTATATTCATTTCCATCAAAATCGCCTCGTAGCTCTCGCCGAACACCTCGTAGAAGCGTCCGAGACCACCCTTTCGGTCAAAGGGATTGAGGTCAAGGTCGCTCGTTTCAATGCTCAAAGACACAGCAATATGGTCTTTGACAAGACGGAGCCATTCCATCTGCTCGTCCGTGAAGTGTACCGCACCTGCATTGCGGCGGAGTGTCCACTGCATAAAGTTATAGTTCACTCTATCCGCAAACGGAGCAAGATTTTCGGTGTATCCCATTTCGAAGCGAATGATGGAGATAAGGTCTGCAAGCTGTGCCATCGTACCACGCTTTACCTTTTCGGGCTTCTTAATGGCATAGCAATCCCAAAGGCGCTCTACGGTAATGCCCTTGGCTTTCAGCTTTTCGTACAGAGCCTTCAGTCCTTCAATCGCCATCGGGCGGTCTTTGTAATTCTGATTGTAAATGATACGCAGAGCAATGATTTCATCCCTGTTTTCGTCAATAAATTCACGGAAAGAAGAAATCACACGGTCGGCATTTTCCTCTTGCTGTGAATCGAATCCGGCAAACAGTACCTCGTCAAGATTAACGTTGTCGATGATCTGCTCGTGACTGCGGCGCACGTTTTCAATGTAATCGCGCACGTCGGGATTTTGGAACGGAGCAACTGCCTCAACCGCCAATGCTTTCTTTGCTTCTGCGATTTGTTCCTTTGAGGGTTCTACGGTTGCAAACTGCTCCTGTGCCTTGTGAAGAATTGCATCCTCATCAAAGGCGTTCAAAAGCTTTTCAGCAACTTGCCCTGCACTATCACCAACCGTTTCGGCAAACTCTTTCTTTTCGCTCGGAGTCATCTGACCATTCAGACGAATGACACGGTTTGCAAGAGAGGTGAGTGTATCTTCACTCTTGTCACCGAGCGCTACACTTCTCATCAATTCTTTCATACTGACGGACGGTTTACGTTCAAGAATACAAGTTTCAACCTTTTTTGATTTGGTAACACCAACAGCATCAATGATTACAAAGTGATCTTTATTATCGATCGCATCGGGAGTTACTTTTTGAAGGTCGTCTTTGGAAAGTATACGTGTGCCGCGTCCTCTCATCTGCTCAAAATAATTCCTACTTCTTACATCACGCATGAAGATCAAGCACTCCAACGGTTTGACATCCGTACCCGTTGCAATCATATCGACAGTAACGGCGATACGCGGATCATAACCATTACGGAAAGCACTTAATACACTTTCCGGATTTTTTGCCGAATAGGTGATTTTTTGGCAAAAATCGTTGCCTTCACCAAATTCCTCGCGCACGATTTGAACGATGTCATCTGCATGGCTGTCGGTTTTAGCGAAGATCAATGTTTTTGGAACGTGTCGACGGTGAGGAAAAAGTGATGTAAACAATTCTTTCTTAAATTCACGAATCACCGCACGAATTTGACTGGGGTTGACGATGTCGCGATCCAGTTGCGTAGGCGAATAGTCCAAATCATCGTCCATTTCTTTCCATGCCTTTTCTCTGGATTGTCTGTTTCGGTGCTCAATATACTGCTTTAATATAAACGCACCGTTTTTGGTAATTTCCGTTTCAATATGATAAATATCCCCGGGCACGTTTACACCGTCTAAAATGGCTTTTTCAGTGTTGTATCTACTAACTGCATTTTCATTGAAAAAAGCAAATGTGCGTTTATCTGGCGTTGCGGTCAATCCAATAATAAAGGCATCAAAATATTCAAGGACTTGACTCCAAACATTATAAATTGAGCGGTGGCATTCGTCAGCAATAATGCAATCAAAAAATTCGGGCGGATATTTCTCGTTATAAACAACTTCTTTTGTGGTCTTTGATTCGGCGTATGTATCCTCATAAAGAGAGCGTTCTTCCTCGGATTCTGCCATCTCTTCGCCTCTCAAAATCGAGTACATCCGTTGAATAGTACTAATATAGACATGTACATTGTCGGGCATGTATGATGATTTCAAGCGATATACACCGTATATTTCTGAAAACGAACGAAGATCATCGGTTGGTTTATAAGCTAAAAACTCACGCTCTGCCTGCTCGCCAAGGCTTTTGGTATCAACAAGAAAAAGAATGCGATTCATTTTCGCGTATTTCAAAAGCCTATAGGAAGCGGTAATTGCGGTAAAGGTTTTTCCTGCGCCCGTTGCCATCTGAACCAAAGCTCTCGGGCGATTTTCAGAAAAAGATATCTCAAGGTTTTTGATCGCCTCAATCTGACATTTGCGGAATCCCGTAGGATCAAATTCAGGAAAGTGCTTCATATTGTTGCGAACAGTATCTGCCTGCTTCAAAAGAGCGTTCAGCGTTTTGGGACGATGGAAGGAGAATACAGTTCTTGAGCGATACTTTATATCGTTATAGTCGGTAAAGCGTGTGAGCTTGTCCGTTGCTTCGTATGCAAAGCGAATACGGTAAATACCTTTAATCCACTTAAATGTGCTGTTTGCATAACGAGAAGACTGCCCCTCAACAGCAGTTATGTTTTCGCCTTCATCCGTTTTCTTAGCTTCGATAACGCCTACGGGCACACCTTCTATGAAAAGAGCATAATCCACAGGGCCTGTGCTCGTCGGGAATTCCCGAACAGCAACACCGAGAGAAGCTGACAGATTCAAGGATTTTACATCTTGAATCACCCAGTCGGATTCTATTAACTTTTTATCGATTGTTAATCGAGATTTTTCTTCAGGCTTCATTGTCAAGCCTCCTTCAGTTATTTTCTATAAAGCTCGTCCAATGTTTTTCCGTCTTTATCCTTCCACTCGATCCAACCATTATTACTACCGCCAAGCACAAATGTTGCAGCGGCACTTGGTGAATTAAAAGACAATGAAACAGAAAGTTTGTATTTTCCATCAATAGAAATGATGTTGCCGCTTGAGAAAGCATTCTGACGCTGTTTTTCTATGGTGGCAGATACACTCTTATGATTCAAGTCTATTTCTGATCCTTCGAGAACTTCAAATTTGTCACCGTCGTAAACGCCAAAAGCAAGAATGCCGTTGCGTGTTGTATGTAAGGTTTTTGCATCGTTCAAGGTAACCTTGGTATTATCCATCTTGTAACCTTGTGTCGCCATAATAAATTGAATTTCCTCGTATACTTCCTCGATTAAGGGAAGGTCATATTCATCGATCTCATACTTGGGGTTGACCGAGTTTTCTACCTTGTATCGCTTGGCATCATGCGCCTTGCCGATAGCATAAGCTTCAAGACCGCTTATCATATCAAGGGAGAATGTTTTGCTGTCAGCCAAGAACATAATTGCTTTGTTCCAAAAGTCTTTCGAACGATTGTGGTCATCAAGACGAACAACGCCGTTTCTCGTCTGCCCGATATAAATCTGTGCAATTTTATTATCATCATTCTCGCTGATGAGATAGTAAATTCCGGGGCGATTGATGCCCGAAAGCTTTTTAGCTTCCGACAGCAGAGGACGAGGAATAACGTAAGTCGTCATCGTGGAGAGATGTCTGCGGATGGATCGAATGCCATCGGGCTGACCGTTGTGATATATAATTTCAAGCTTTTTACTGATTGCCATTTTAAATCTCCTTAATTCGCTTATGAATGCTCGATCGATAATACCAGCCTAATAAGAACACCTGTTTGGTAAAGTAAAAACTCCAATAATTTTGAATCTACCGCATCATTATGCTTTGCGATGCGATCATTGATATTCTTATAAGAGTTGATCAACGGTTGAAACAAACCAGAAATTCCAGGATCTACGCCTTTTTCCCCAAAATACTTGCAGATTTCATTTTTGTTAGTTTCAAGATTTTTGGTATTACCCAAGAACTCCTGCAAAAAGGATTCAAGAGCCTTCCTTAAATTATCCGCAACATCTCTAATATAAATACCTTCAGAGTATTGTTTTAAAGCAGTCACATAAGTCTTATGAGTATTTGTATAGTTCTTTAACCACTCAAGCGGTTCAGATACAAGGGCCGCATCCAATTCTTTGGCCCCCCTAGGAAATATAAAAACGCCGTCCTCGTCTTCAAACACTTCAAACGGAATGTTTATATCGTTCAAGGTTTGCTTCAAGTAATTTATAACATTGACCTTGTTTGTTGCCTGATAATAAGAGTATCCAGTGAATTGTGGACAATATGTATTATAAAAAGCTATATAACGCGCAACAAGCTCCATCATCGAACGACAATATTTAAAACTATCACGCAAATGTTGATATGGGCGACCATGTCCCCAAAATTGCTCCCCCACCATTTGACAATAATTCAAATATGAATCTTTATCATAGGCATCACCAATTACATTTTCCACATAGTTTTGTGCTATGTTTGAAAGCATTTTAAACTTAGCATCGTCATTAAATCCAATACCAAGTTTTTCTCTATAATCGACCCATTTCATTAATTTTTACTCTCCCTTATATTTTCCTATCTTCTACTTATTAATCTTTCTCAGAGCATCAGATTCCGCTTTGGAGGAAAGAATACAAAACATCAGGCATTATCCAACACATCAAAATACTCATCCAACCGCTCATCCACATACTCCGCGATGAGCTCGATCATCTTATCTGCGTCACCGTCGCGGTAAAAAGCATCGAAAGCCTCGTAATAGCGTTTGCGGTCGGCGAACTTGACATTAATGGGCGGGAATCCGTTGCGGATCAATTCGAGGTTGAGGATCAGGCGTCCGGTTCGTCCGTTGCCGTCGATAAAGGGGTGGATTCCCTCAAATTCAAGATGGAATCGCGCGATACGCTCCACGGTGGTCATTTCATTCTTTCGCGCTTCGTTCGTGGCAATAAGCTCCGCCATTTTCGGTTCGATCAGGTAGGGCTGAACCGGTTCGGTATAGGCTCCCATAATACGAACGGGAATGCGGCGATACTGCCCCTTATCCTCGGGGCGGTTCATCAGCACCAACGAATGGATGTTCTTGATCACATATTCCGAAAGATCAACCTCATTCTTGGCAATCTCCTGCACGTAAAGGAACGCATCGCGGTGCCCCACCGCTTCCAGGTGATCCTTCAAGGGCTTTTGATCGATGGTCATGCCTTCCAGCGCCAATGCGGTTTCCTTCAAGGTTAGAGTATTCCCCTCGATAGCATTGGAGTTATAGGTGAATTCGATCATAAACTCCTGCGCCAGTCGCTCGACCTCTCCTTGCGTCAATGGACGCATTTTGGACAGCCGATCGCGCTTCTTTTCAAGTTCCAGAAGCACCCCTGTCCTACTCAATCTTCCGTCCATCGGCTTAACCGCATTTTCGGGAATCATATATAGTTTTCCTTTGCGGATCACACCGTCGATCTTACCCTCTGCGCACAAAACACGCACACGACGAGGAGAGATCCCCCACTTTTCCGCGGCTTTTGATGCCTTGATATATTCCATCAGAGTTACCTCCTTGAGTAAATACATTTATACACTGTACATTATAGCACATTTGGGGAATAATATCAAGTGCTTTTTCAAGTTTTGCCAAAAAGTTTATTCCCGAATTTGTGTTTGGAGGAATAATAAATACACATTATAACTTTGAACAACCAAAAAGGAGGTACACATGTTCCCACCACAACGCTACGCAACGGCGGCGGTAAGTCGAGAGATACCGTTCGCCGTTCAATTATTTTTATGGCAGTGCATTGACGCACTGGCTTTTTCGCCCGACTATTTACAGGTGTTTCAGTTAACTAACGA
>JAFWYJ010000026.1 GCA_017517745.1 Clostridia bacterium
ACAAAAACCAAATTCAAACAACTTTTCTTGCCATTTTGGGTGGAGAAGTGATGTTTTTTGCTCACGCAAAAAATGATGTTACTCGCCTTGCTCGTAAATGATGTTGCCCCTTCGTTGATAAACAACAAAGGGGCAAATGATGTGATGTTTGCCGTCAAAACGTGGCGAAGCCGCGCCTCGTTCGGCGAAGCCGTCATCATTTGGCAAAGCCAACATCTCTTGCCGAAGGCAAACATCGTTCGGCGTGCCTGCTATCGCAGGTCGCCGCCGGCAGCGGGAGCGATTGCTCATTTGGAGCGTACAGACAAAGGCTTTCCTTTCCCCCTTACCCGAAAAGTTTTTGCGGGGGCGTGGGGGAGCTTTTCTCAAAAAGCTTCCCCACAAAAAACGCGCCCCACAAAAACGCGCCCCGCAAAAACGCACCCCGCAAAAACGCACCCCACAAAAAACGCGTTATTTTTTAATTCTTTTTCAACACCAAAATTTTTCCGTCGAGCTGCGCGGAGACGGTGTAATTTTGCTCGAGGTAAGCCTCCATGGGTTCGACGTAGGCTTTGGAGCGCATATCCAGGACAACGTAATCGACGTCGGGTTTGTGTTTGTGATATTCGACCTCGTAGATCGTTTCACGGTCGGCAATGTGCGCCAGAAGAAAGGTGGATGATGCAACCGAGGCGTCGGCGGGGATGGCTTCGTCAAGGAAGGTGTCCATTTGGCGGAAGGTGTCGCTGTCGCTCTGCCAGCGGGTAGTGTAGACGTTAAGCTTGGGAATGATGGTGAAAACGTAGAGGCACAGACATGCCGCCGTGGCAACAGCCAGCAGGTTTCGGCGTGTCGGCAGGGCAAGCTCGGGCAGGTTTTTGATCATGGCGTAGATGAGAAACGCCGTGATGCCGAAATGGTATTGAAAACCGATTTCATATTGGTATGGATAAAGCGTCAGCAGATTGATGAGAATCGGCGTGACGAGCAACCAGCGAGAGGGCTTTTTTGTGCAGAAGGGAAGGAGACCGAGGGGGAGCAGCATTTGAAGCGTGTAGATGATCTTGTCCCAACCGCCCTTTCCTGTTGAGAAAAGCTGTGTCAGGAGGTATCCCGGATTGACCAGCGCGGTCTTGATGGCACCGAGCAGACCGTCATCGGAATTGTAGATGAGATTGTTGAAGCGGTTGATCATCATGCCCATGCCATAGCGGTTGAGCAGATAGGCACACAAACCGAAGTAACCTACTGCCATGACGGAGAGTGCCGATCCGTGGATCCAATCGCGCTCGGAGAGCAGAAGATAGACGGCGAACACCAGCAGATAGATCGCCGCATCCTCCTTGACGGCAAGCACGGCGAGTGCCGAGAAATACATGGGGATATATTTCTTTTTCTCATAGAACAAGAAGGTCAGCAAGAGACAGAGCGGCAGGAAGCAGTTCTCGTGAAGATCGTAGAAGGTTCCGCCACTGATGGCGGGATAGAAGGCGTAGAGTGCCGCTGCAAGGAGCGTGGCCCTTCCGGAAAGCCCATGGTGGCGCGCCAGAAGCACGACGGGGATGACACCCGCGGCAAGCACGACAGCTTGGCCGATCTGCAACGTCAGGGGCGAGGGGAAGAGAAAATAGAAGGGCAGGAACAGGTAGTAGATCGGGGAGACGTGTACGGCAAAATGGGAAAGCAGCATATCACGCTCACTCGTGACCAAGGGAAGTCCCGTTTCCTTCATGTTGTGGAACATATTGCAGAAGAGACCAAAATCAAAGTTGGGAGCGGAGAAGGTCAGGTATCGCAGACAGGTGAGGGTTGCGATCACGCCGCAGGACACGGCACCGATCAAAACCGAAACGATCACCAGAACACGCCGCTCGGGCTGCCATGCGCTGAGGAGCGAGGCGTTGACGCGAACGAAGTAGATGAGAAAGAAGGTATAAGCCACGATGACAGCCAGCACAAACAGGAAGGCGGGTGTTTTTTCATCGTCGAACTCAAGCAGCCAGCGAATGACGCAAAGCGTGGAGAAAGCGAACAAGAGCCACGAGTCGACGTGATGATTGGGGAAGAAAAGCGCGAACGCCGAAAAGAGCGCGAAGAATCCGCAGACGCCGAGAAAAATCAGGTGGAGCGGAATTTCCTGCGCGTGCGCCAGATTTGAAAATCCGGAATGAAAGAGCAGAATGATTGCGACGAATGCACACCATGCGGCGATGACGCGACAAACGACACGATCATATACAAAAGCCGCCCGCAGGCGTTGCTTGAAAGTTGGGTTCATAAGATTCCTCCGTTCTGGTCTTTCCTACAGTATACAACATTTATCGGATTCTGTCAAGAAACACTTGTAAAATCGGTTTGAAAAAACTCTGTTCGGGGGCGATTTCCTGCGCGCTCAAGGCTTGACAAAAAAAGCGCGGTGTGCTATAATAATAAAAGATATCGCTTGGAAAGGAGTCGGAAGGCTGTGGCAAAAATGAAATGGCGCGGAGGAACGTTGCTCTCACCCGTTCCGCCGGCACTCGTGACCTGTTCGGACGGAGAGCGGGAGAACGTGCTGACGGTCGCATGGACCGGCATCGTCAATTCCGATCCGCCCAAGACCTATATCTCGGTGCGCCCCTCGCGCTACTCTTACGATATCATCAAGAAAAGCGGCGTGTTTGCCATCAACCTGACCACCAAGGAGCTGACGCGTGCCGCCGATTGGTGCGGTGTGCGGACGGGCGCGAAGGAAAACAAATTCGAGCGATGTCGACTCGAGACCGAGCGTGCGAGCGAGATCGACTGTCCCGTGCTTGCGGCAAGCCCCCTTGCTTTGGAATGCCGCGTGACTGACGTGATCCCGCTGGGATCTCACGATATGTTCCTTGCCGACATTGTGGCGATCGACGTGAATGAGGATCTGGTGGATGAGAACGGCAAGCTGCACCTTGACCGCGCGGGCTTGGTGGCGTATTCGCACGGCGAATATTTTGAGCTTGGCAAGCGGATCGGAAAATTCGGTTTTTCCGTTGCGAAAAAGAAAAAGCCGACACCGAAAAAGAAGAAATAAGGCAATACGGTATTTATTTTATTGAATTGATTTGGAAAGGACGAGGCATGACGGCGTTTTTGACGACGCCACCTCTCGGTATCAACCATGTATTTATATAATTCTGCAACCAAAACGAAGGACGAATTCGTCCCCCACGAGCCCGGCAAGGTCAGCATGTATACCTGCGGTCCGACGGTCTATCACTTCGCACACATTGGAAACCTCCGCACCTACATTATGGAGGATATTCTCGACCGTTATCTTCGCTACGCGGGCTACGAGGTGACGCGCGTGATGAATATCACCGACGTCGGACATCTGACCTCGGATGCCGACACGGGCGAAGACAAGATGCTCAAGGGCGCGAAGCGCGAGAAAAAGACGGTCATGGAGATCGCGAAGTTCTACACCGACAAGTTCTTTGAGGACTGCCAAGCCCTCAACATCCGCCGTCCCGAGATCGTCGAGCCGGCAACCTCTTGCATCGACGAGTTTATTCACGTGATCGAGTCTCTCATCGAAAAGGGATTTGCCTACGAGGCGGGCGGAAATATCTATTTCGACACCTCCCGGCTGGAGCAGTATTACGTCTTCCACAATTTTGAGGAGGAGGATCTCGCCGTCGGCGTCCGTGAGGGCGTTGAGGAGGACGGAAACAAGCGCAACAAGGCGGACTTCGTGCTTTGGTTCACCAAATCCAAGTTCGACGATCAGGAGCTGAAATGGAACAGCCCCTGGGGCGTGGGCTATCCCGGATGGCACATCGAATGCTCTTGCATCAGCATGAAGCATCTGGGCGAGCATCTGGACATTCACTGCGGCGGCATCGACAACGCCTTCCCGCATCACACCAACGAGATCGCGCAGTCCGAGGCATATCTGGGACACAAATGGTGCAATTGGTGGGTACACGTTCTGCATCTGAACACCAATTCGGGCAAGATGAGCAAGTCCAAGGGCGAATTCCTCACGGTCTCTTTGCTGACCGAAAAGGGCTACGATCCCATGGTCTACCGCTTCTTCTGCCTGCAATCGCATTATCGCAAGTCTCTGGTGTTCTCTTGGGAAAACATGGACAACGCCAAGGTGGCTTACAACAAGCTGATTGCGCGCATCGCCGCTCTCAAGGACGACGGCGAGGTTGACGCGGCTGCATTTGACGCGCAGAAGGCAGGATTTGTCAAGGCGCTCGACAACGATCTCAACACCTCTTTGGCGGTGACGGCACTCTATGACGTTCTGAAGTGCGATGCCAACGGCGCGACCAAGAAAGCGCTTCTTGCGGATTTTGATCGCGTGCTTTGCTTGAATTTGCTTGAGAATGCTGCCAAATTGAATGCGGAAAAGGCGGCAGAGGCGGAAAAACCGCAGTCCGAAGATCCCTTCATCCGTGAGATCGAGGCGATGATCGAGGCAAGATGCGAGGCGAAGAAGAACAAGAACTATGCCGAGGCGGATCGCATCAGAGGCGAGCTTGCCGCGCGCGGCGTGACTTTGATCGACACCAAGGACGGTACGACCTATCAGATCGGCTAAAGAAGGATACGGCGGGGGAAGACACCTTTTGAAAAGGGCTTCCCCCGACACGGATTTTGGAGAGACAACCAAGGAAACGGAAAAAGGAGAAGAAGGATGATCGGAAAAATCAAGGCGCTGTGTGTGCGCTATCGTGAGCAGCTGTTATATCTGATCTTCGGAGCCTTGACCACACTGGTGGACTGGGTGGTCAGCTTTTTGTTGTATCGGGTGTGGGATCAGGCGATCGCCACGCATGTCTTCGTCATTCACGGCGCAAACGTCATCGCGTGGGTGGCGGCGGTTCTGTTTGCCTACGTCACCAATCGCAAATGGGTATTCCAAAGCACCCAGAAGAGCGCGGCGGGAATTTTTGGTGAGCTTTGCGCGTTTGCGGGCGGTCGTGTGCTGACTTTTCTGCTGCAGGAGGGCATCGTCGCAGTCTTTTTCGATTGGTTGGGGTGGAATAAGTACGCCGTCAAGCTGATTGCCGCAGTGCTGGTTGTGATCCTCAATTACGTCATCGGAAAGCTCGTGGTGTTCCGCAAAAAGCAATAAGATTGGTTTGGGAAGAGGCTTCTTTGTGAGCTTCTTCCTTTTTATTATCAATATATTTTTGAAAAAATGCAAAAAAGTATTGACACAGGGATTTTTTTGTGTTATAATAACCCTACCTCTGTTTGAGGGCTTTTTCTTTGTGCGCTTTTTTGGAACCCATCAAGGTGCGCAGGGAATCCATTCGGTCAATGCGCCACCCGAAAAGGGTTGACCGATTCCTTCTCGGAGGGAGGTACACTTGCGCTTTAAGCGTAAAATTTTTGATAGGAGGTGCCGCTAAATGGCGAATGACGCAAGAATCAAGATTACTCTGGCATGCACGGAGTGCAAGCAGAGAAATTACGACACAAAGAAAAACAAGAAAAATGATCCGGACAGACTGGAGCTCATGAAGTATTGTAAATTCTGCCGTAAGCACACGATGCACAAGGAAACCAAATAATCTTTGCGCAATACGACACGCAATTTACAAAATCAAAGAAAGGAATCAAGGTTTTTTAGCATGAAAACAGGAAATCTGTTGAAGAAATGGGCGGCAGTGCTCGGCACGCTGCTCGCGACGATGTCCCTTTTTGCGATTCCTGCTTTTGCCAGCGAAGCTGCTGAAACGGCAAAGAAGAAGGGCCTCACCGTCGGTGCCTACATCGGTATCGGTGTTGCGGTGGTTGTTCTGGTCGTTGCAGTTGTTCTTTGCATCAAGTTCCGTGAGAAGATCGGCAAGTTCTTTCGCACCTATAAGAGCGAATCGAAGAAGATCTCTTGGCTGTCTTGGGAACAGACCAAAAAGAGCACTTGGGTGGTCTTGGTGGTTCTGGTTATCTGCGCAGCTGCGATCTGCCTGCTCGATTTCGGACTGGGTCATGGAATTCTCGCATTCATCGAATTGTTTCATTAAGGCGCGGACATGAGTGATATCAATGAAATGAACGTTGGCCCGAGATGGTATGTGGCGCACACGTACTCCGGCTACGAAAACAAGGTAAAAGCAAATCTCGAAAAAATCATCGAAAACCGTGGACTCGGACATTTGATTTTTGACATTCGGATTCCTGTGGAGGTTGTCATCGAAAAGAACGGTGACACCGAAAAGGAAGTGGAGAACAAGCTGTTCCCCTGCTACGTTTACGTCAAAATGATCATGAACGAGGAAAGCTGGCATGCAGTCCGTAACATTACGGGCGTCACCGGCTTCGTAGGTCCCGGATCCCGTCCCACCCCGCTTTCCGAGGAGGAGGTTGCCGCACTTGCCATCGAGCAGGTACAGCAGATCAAGCTTTCCTTCAGCGTTGGCGACAGCGTGACCGTGACGGGCGGATTGTTTGAAGGATACACGGGTACCGTTCAGGCAATTTCCGAGGATCTCAAAAACGTCACCGTGCTGGTCAAGCGCGGAAACCGCGATATGCCCGTCGAGTTGGAAAGCTCGGACGTCAAGCTTTTGGCATCGCAAAACTGATTTCGCAACAAGGCTGTTGCGCGTGGGAGGAAGAAAAATTCTACTTAAATTCTTCCGCAAAGAACCACATTTGGAGGTATTTTAATCATGGCAAAGAAAATTTTGGGTTATATCAAATTGCAGTTGCCCGCAGGAAAGGCAACTCCTCAGCCCCCCGTCGGTCCCGCCCTCGGTCAGTACGGTGTTGCAATTCCCGTATTCACCAAGGAGTTCAACGAAAGAACCAAGAATGACATCGGTCTGATCATCCCCGTTGTCATCACGGTTTATGCAGACCGTTCCTTCACCTTCATCACCAAGACTCCCCCCGCTCCCGTTCTGATCAAGAAGGCAGCAGGCATCGAGTCCGGCTCCGCAGCCCCCAACAAGACCAAGGTTGCAAAGCTGACCAAAGAGCAGGTCAAGAAGATTGCAGAGACCAAGATGCCCGACCTGAATGCGGCAAATCTCGAGTCTGCAATGAGCATGATCGCAGGTACCGCACGTTCCATGGGCGTTACCGTTGAGGACTAAGGAGGAAACCGACAATGGCAAAAATGGGTAAAAAGTACGTTGACAGCGTAAAGCTGATCGAAAAAGCTAAGGCATATGATCCTGCAGAGGCTATGGAGCTGGTTTGCCAGACTTCCAAGGCAAAGTTTGATGAGACCATCGAAGTACACGTTCGTCTGGGTGTTGACTCCCGTCATGCTGACCAGCAGGTCCGCGGCGCAGTCGTTCTTCCCAACGGAACCGGTAAGACTGTAAGAACCCTCGTTTTCGCAAAGGGTGACAACGTGCAGAAGGCACTCGACGCAGGCGCAGATTACGCAGGCGGCGCAGAGTATGCAGAGAAGATCCAGGCAGAGAACTGGTTCGAGTTCGACGTTGTGATCGCAACTCCCGACATGATGTCTGTCATCGGTCGTCTTGGTAAGGTCCTCGGACCGAAGGGCTTGATGCCTTCTCCCAAGGCAGGCACCGTAACTCCCGACGTTGTTCGTGCAGTTACCGAGGCGAAGGCAGGTAAGATCGAGTACCGTCTGGACAAGACCAACATCATCCACTGCCCCATCGGCAAGGCTTCCTTTGGCACTGAGAAGCTCAAGGAGAACTTCGACGTTCTTCTCGGCGCAATTATCAAGGCAAAGCCGGCTGCTGCAAAGGGACAGTATATCAAGAGCTGCGTCGTGGCTTCCACGATGGGCCCCGGCATCAAGATCAACCAGGCAAAGCTTGGCTAATCAAACGTTTGAGGGGATCTCAATTGAGATCCCCTCGGTTTTTTGGAGATTCCGAAATTTCGTGAAAAAACACTTGCATTTCGGCATAAAATATGATATACTATCGGTGTTGCAATACCAACAAATGCACCATTAGCTCAGATGGATAGAGCACAAGCCTCCGACGCTTGGTGTCGACGGTTCGAGTCCGCCATGGTGTGCCAAAAAATCCCGCACGGTGTGCGGGATTTTTATTTTTTTGGGGGTTTCATTCAAACGCAGAGCTCGCGAAGAGTTTGAATGCCGCCTCGCTCATCACAAAAACGTCGGTCGGTTTTTTGGGAGTGCCGCGGCTCGAGACAAAGCCGTTTTCGTCGAGCCCTTTGATCACGGACGGCTTACCCTTGATCAACACGATCACGGTTTCCTCGGCGCTGCTGCGAGGGGGCTTGATCAGGACGTTGACCTCGGGAGTGAGGGCAAGATGACCGACGGGGTAAAATTGCTTCCAATAGACCGTGCCGCTTTCTCTGCATTCAATGTGCGTGTTTTTTGTGGCAACGTGCAGAGATTGATAGACGACGTACGCTCGCTCGCCGACCGAAAAACGTACGGCTTTGTAAAGCTCGTTTTTCTCTGTGACAACGCCGCGTTTTTTGTAGGCAGAATAGATCGAAAGCCTGTCTTCGCTCACACATTCCATGATGTCGCAGACGTCGCAGGTGAGCGCGTCGCAGATGCGCGCGAGGGTGTCTGTGGTCACGGTTTCGTTTTTGGAGAGCTTGGCAAGGACGCGCGAGCTGATGCCGGTCAGCTCCAACAGATCGGTTTTGGTCATGCCCTTGTCGATGAGCAATTTCCAAAGCTTGCTGTAATCCATATACATACCATCACCGCCTTTCTGTTTACATTATATCACAGAAATTCGCCTTTGTCAATATATATTTACAAAAGTAAAGAAATTTTTTCAAGCAAAGGCGAGCGAACGTCGAATGTTGAGATTTTCTCACTTTTTTTGTGTCAAATGCTTGCAGACGTGTGGGAAATATGCTATAATACCATCAATGATGGAATTGCGAGGTGCTGAAGAGATGGACGAGCAATTATTGCAAAGAATTGAAAAATACGAGCTTATATACAATATCGAAAGGAGCTACGCCGCGGCGCAGAGCCTGATCGAGGCATACCGCCAAATGGCACGTTCATTGGAGGATGTCGATCCGAAGCGGGCGACGGAATACTTGAAAAAAGTAAGAGACGTGGCGACTCAATTGCTCTCAAACGGAGATCGCCGCATGGAAAAAGAGCGCATTTGCGCCCTCCACGATGCCGCCGCCATCGCATTGCGGCACAAAGCGTTCGGTGCCGCTCAGAATTATCTGGAAGAGGCGATGACGGATTCCAAGCAATGGACGGAGCGTGAGGTGACCTTGCAGTCTCTCGCCTCACTCTATGAAACACAAGACTATATGGGAAAGCTTGGGATGGTGGCAGGATATCCTTTGGATGCCGTTGACTGTTTTTTGTCGGCAGAGGAAACGGCATGCCGCATGCTGGAATTGGAGCGGAACGAAGAAATCGAATTGATGTACGTGATGGCACTGACGTTGCGAGCGGAGGCGAAGGTGGCGGCGAGGGATGCGGACGGCGCGCTGGAGGCATATCAGCTGGCGCTTGATGTCTTGGATGCGGAGCATGATGCTTCCTTGAAAAATCTGCAGATGGCAATCAACATCAGTCGCCAAGTGTCGAATCTTTTGTGGCGTGTCCGAGCTGTCGACCGGGCAATTCATTATGCCGAGAATGCCATCGCACGTTCCGATCGATTGATTGAGGGGGACAAAACCCTTGAGTCCATGCGCGAAGCCGTTTTAAGTTACTACAATTTAGGGCAAAAGACCGAAGCACTTGGCGGCAGCAAAGCCTTTCTGTGCGCGTCTTATTATATGAAGGCGATGAGGTTGGCACAGGAAAACGTCGACCGTTACGGAACCCCTCGCTTAAAGGATGATCTCGCCACGGCGGCGTGTGCTTTTGGCCAAGCAACCCAAACTCCGAACAACGTCAAGGAAGCGATTGAAATCTGGAACGAGCTTTCTCAACAACCCAACGGCAACGTATATCTGCAAAAGAAGCAATACGCGCAACGGATTCTTGCGCAACTGATGGCAAATCATTGAGTGCCCCCGATCCAAAGAGAGCACCACGCCAATTGGCGTGGTGCTCTCTTTGGGTGTTTCCATATCAAACGATTTTATATTTCGCATATTGTTCTATGACTTTTTTCGTTTTCTTGTTTTTTGGAATATCAAATTGCTTTGAAATGGTGAGCCCCTTATAATTCAAATGGTATATCAACTCATATCTGGGCAAATCTTTATACGTTCCTCCCCACTTCAACTCGATGATGCTTTTGATTGCATTCCAAGGAATGATTCTTTTGTACTGAAACAGCCAAATGACCGTGATTTCATTTTTGGTGAAAACAAAGCATAGCGGAGTGAAAAATATCCCGAGCGATATAAAAACGGAAACACCGAGAAGCACACCGCCAAGCTCTTTGTCTCCTGCTTTGAAAAGGCTGATCGAAAACCACAGCAACGCAATAAAGACAATTACAAAAAGAAGGATTCCGCGATTGAAAATAACAGTTTTTTCTATCCGCTTGCTTTTTTGTTTTGCCATAACTCCACCGCCTTTCTAATGTTTGACGCTTACGTCAAACGTTATTATAGCATATCTTTGCCGGAATGTCAAGAAAACGATGAGATTGGCACCGGATATTCGTGCGCTCTACGCCTGACAAGCATGCTTGTCGCTCTTCGAGCAATGCAAAAAGGACGCCGATCGGCGTCCTTTTTGTGTTGCGATTTTTGATCTTAACAGATGATCGTTATTTCGCAATTTTTATTGCATTTTTCGTACCCCAATAAATTACGTTGCCCTGCATTTGGCAGGAAATGTCTTTGAAAACGACTCCGTCTGCGATCGCTTCAAGCTCGTCTTCAGCCATTTCTTCAAAGTATTCTCTACAAGACTCACACACTTCTTCTATGTCCGGATACAACTCTTTTGCATCTTGTTCGCTTTCAAGATATATTGCATAAACAAAGTTTTTGGTTTGATAAAGTGCTTCGTCAATATCATCTTCCCACTCACTGTACTGTTCTTTATCGATTCCGTCTTTGTCAAACGCTGCAAGAACTTTTCCTTCTATGTCCGTGGGCATAAACTCACTCAACGATGCTGCCGTGACGTAATAGCCTTTGCTTTCAAGCGCCTCTCTGGCATCCAGAAGGGATTTTGCGCCACAAGAACAAATCGTGAGTGTCATAAGCATTACCAATAATACACATAATAATTTTTTCATTTTCTTTTTCTCCTTAAATTACAAATGGATCAATTTTCGTGTCTTCGTTTGTTTTTTCTTGCTCAATTTTAATTTTTGTTGAAAGTGCTTCACCCCCCTCTGTTTCTGTGCTTTTTTTAATTATCATGCATTCCTCCTGCTTTGTCATGTTTTCAATGATTGGGTGGTGATTTTTTCATTTTGTCCCTGCCTTTCTCATCGGATCAACAACATTATAATACAAATATTTACTAAAGTCAATAGTAAACTTGTTTACTTGATATAATATTTACAAATTCGCAATAAAAAGAGGGAGTAAATATTATGCTGGCTTATATAAAAAGAATTCGTGATCTCAGAGAAGATCACGATAAAACGCAACAAGAAATTGCTGATGTGCTGGGAACCTCTCAAACAATGTATGCAAGATATGAAAGAGGGGCAAATGAAATGCCGATCAGACATCTGATTGCCCTGTGTAAATATTATGGGGTAAGCGCGGACTATATTTTGGGATTGAAAGAAAGTACAAATTAAACAGCGTCGGCACTAGGGTATTCGCACTTCGTGCGAAGATTTTTGCTCGCGGCTCCCGTGAGCGAGCTCCCGTCGCCTTGCTCGCAAAATGCGAACCTAGCTCCACAACGCTTCGCGTTGCGTAGCAACGTTTCGAAGCGTTAGTGCCCCAGCCAAAGAAAAGGGCTCACCGATTGGTGAGCCCTTTTCTTTGGCTGGGGCACTAGGATTCGAACCTAGGTAATGACGGAGTCAGAGTCCGTTGCCTTACCGCTTGGCGATGCCCCATTCGCAACGCAGTATATTATAACAGATTTGGAGCAGTTTGTCAATAGGTTTTTGAAATTTTTTTGATTTTTTCTTTTTTGATCAATCAAGTCTGTTTCAAAGAGGGAAGGGGAACATTCGTATTCCCCTTCCGTTCGTTTTTATGCCCGTTGCGGCGGTTTGAGATTAAAACGCCCAGTTTCCGTTTTCAAAAATCGGAACGCGTTTGCCATCGCGCGTGATTGCGGTGATGGCGAGGTCGGAGGTGCCGATCATGAAATCGACGTGGATCATCGAGTCATTGATGCCCTTGTCATAGCACTCCTTGGTTGTGTACTGATCGTAATTCTTGAGGACGTTGGTAAATCCGTGACCGAGTGCCAGGTGGCAGGTCGCGTTTTCGTCGAACAGGGTGTTATAGAACAGAATGCCCGAGTTGCAGATGGGGCTGTCATAGGGGACCAGAGCAACCTCGCCCAGGTATGCCGCACCCTCGTCCATTAAGATCATCTCGCGTAAAAGCTCCTCGTTCTTGTCGGCGTGAACCTCGACTGCCTTACCGTTCTCAAATTTGACCGAAAAGTTTTCGATCAGCTCGCCGCGGTAGGAAAGCGGCTTGGAGGAATAGACGATTCCGTCGGCAACGCCCTTCATCGGGGAGATGAAGACCTCCTCGGAGGGAATGTTGGGGTTGTAGACGATGCCGCTGCCTTGTGCCGCCTCGGCGCCGCCCATGAAGAGCGCGTCCTCGATCATGCCCACGCGGAAGTCGGTGCCGTTGGAGGCGCGGAACTCCAGCGTTTCGATGCCGAGACCGTTGAGATATTCACAACGTGCCGCAAGATCGGCGTTGTGTGCCTCCCACGCCGCCACGGGGTCATCATTCACTCGCGCGGTATAGAGGATCGCCTCCCAAAGCTTTTCGATGGCGCGGGAACGAGTCTCGTTCGGGAACACCTTCTTTGCCCATGCCGCACCGGGAACGGCGGCGATGCACCATTGATATTTGTTTTCCATCGCCTCGCGATAGGGCTTGATGATCTGATAGCGTGCCTGAGACGCCTTGGAGATCTTCGCCTGGTTGACGCCCTTGAGTCCGTCGGGATCCTCGGATTCGAGATAGATGCGGACGGGGAGGGCTTCGGAGTGGTGCTTGAGCTTGGCGACCTCCCAATCCTCCATCTTGGAGAGGGTGGTCAGCGAGCATTTCTTTTGGTTGAGCTTGGTCAAGGGCTGATAGCTCCACTCGACCCAGACCTTGCGCGCGCCGCAGGCATAGCACTCCTCGGCGACCATTTTGACAAATTCGGGTTGATCGAGCGCGGCTTGGATGACCACGTCCTGACCCTTTTGCACGTTACCGCCCATTGCGGCGATCAGGCGAGCGTATTTTCTTAAAACCGTTTTTTTCATGTGTGGCAGTATCCTTTCAGTTCAGAATTCCGTCGCGCAGGCGGTAGCCCCGAGCGTACTCGTTAACGATGAGCGGTTCGGGGGAGATCCTTTTGGCGAGGAGATTGATGTTTCGAATTTGGATGGCGAGATTGTCCGCGAGCTGTGTTCCCTCGGGATAGCAAAGATGCAGCAGATCCTTGGTGGATGTCAGAGCGGGGGCGCGGTAAAAGAGACAGCGCAGAATGGTGTGCGCACGCGGCGGGAGAGGGAAGGGCTGTCCCATATAGAGATTTTCCGCGGGATTTTTGCCCGCGCGCAAGCGGAAGGTGGAGAGCGCTTCGGTGCTCCAGCCGCAGTTGGTGATGCAGAAATCGAGCAGATCGTCGAAAAGATCGCCGCCGTGATCGCGGATCACTCGGTCGATCGCAAGGCAGGGAATACTGTTCGGCGTAACGATTGCGGCAATCGGCATCTCATCGGGCTGCTCACGGCGAAGTTTCTCACAAAGAAGCTCAGCCTTTGGCATTTCGCCGACACAATCGATCACAACACCGCCGATCTCCTTTTTCCGACAAAGCGCGACTGAGGTGCGGAAGGGGCAATGATAGAGAAAGATGCCCTCCGCGATTAAGCGGCGAAGGCTTTCCAGATGATATTCGCGGCGTTCGGTGACAAAGAGAATCATGAGATTATTTGCCGGGGGTTACGAAAACCATTCTTTGAATGGTGACGGGATGAACGGGCTTCGTCGGATCCTTGTCTTGTGAACCGGGGGCACGTATGGTTTGCGTACCCGCGATGCCGTCAACGGTGTCCATGCCGAAGATGACCTTGCCGAATGCGGCATACTTCCCATCCAGACTCGGGGTGTCTTGATGCATGATGAAAAACTGCGAGGAAGCCGAGTCGGGGGATGTGCGCGCCATGGAGATGACGCCGCGCGTGTGCGAGAGATCATTGACCACTCCGTTGGACGAAAATTCGCCCTTGATTTTGTCCGGCGAGCCGCCCGAGCCGTCACCGTTGGGGTCACCGCCCTGGATCATGAATCCCGAATCGATGCGGTGGAAGGTCAATCCGTCATAGAAGCCCTCGGAGACAAGCTTTTTGAAATTCCTGACGGTGATCGGAGCTTTGTCGGGACGGAGCTCGACAACGATGTTGCCCGATTGCGGTTTTCCGGTTTTGTCGGTGTAGGTCACAAGCATGCGGACGTAATTTGTGGCGGTTTCGGAAACGGTAAATCCTTCCAGAGGATCCGGAGCGGGCTTACTTGCCGTGTCTTTGTCGGAAGAAGAGAGAAAGACGGAGACTGCAATGATCAGAAGGATCGCGCCGAGGATTGCCGTGAAGATCCATATCAAGCGGTTTTCCCGCTTTCTTTTTTCGGCGTCGCGACGCAACTTTTCCTCGTGAGCCTGATGACGCCGTTTTGCCTTGTTCGCCTTCGGATTTTTTTCCATTTGGGTTGTTCCTTTCTATGATGCTCCTCTGAGCGTGGTTCTATAAGATTTTATCAAAAAAGCCGTCGTTTGTCAAGTTTTTCCGCCAATTTGAGAAATAATTTACAATCGCGCAGGATACAATATAACAAAGATATCGAAAAAGGGAGGGAAGCGCGGATGGAACGATCGAGCTGGGAGCGGCGGGCGTCGATTTTGGTTACGGTTTGTCTTGGCGCGGCGTTGCTCTATCTGGGGTTGCGCTATTTGTTGCCGCTCTGTCTTCCTTTTCTCTTTGCCTGGGGGATCTCTCTTTTGGTACGCCCCTTGTCCGCGCGGCTTTCCGAGCGTGTGGGTGGTTCCGTGGCGGTGTGGGCGGGGATTCTGTTGCCGCTTCTGCTCGGCGGCATCTTGTTTCTGCTCGGTTTTTCTCTGCGCCGACTCGTCGGGGAGTTGGAACATCTTTTGGAAAGAGTGCTTTCCGAGGGAGGCGGCATTGCCGAGTTTGTCGGATCGGATCCCGATTATTTTGAGTTGTTGCGCTCCAAGATCGGCTTTTTGCGGCATTTGGACGCAAGTGATCGACTGCGGACGGGCTTCAACAACGTGGTGGAAAATGCATTGAACGGTCTTTTGACTTCGTTGACCTCGGGGATTCCGCGATTTGTCAGCAAGGTGGTGTCGGCGGTGCCGTCGTTGCTCTTTGTGACGTTGATCACCGTGATTGCGGGCTTCTATTTCTGCGTGGACGGTGCGCGCGTCGGACAAGGATTGACAGGAGTTCTTCCGAGTCCCATTCGCGCTCGGATTCCCGCGTGGAAGCAACGCGCACAGAAGCTGTCATGGAGTTACGTCAGAGCCTATTTGCTGCTCCTGCTTCTGACTTTTGCCGAGCTCTTTCTGGGGTTTTGTATCCTCGGGGTGGACTATGCCTTTCTCTTGGCGGCACTGGTTGCGCTCGTCGATTTGCTCCCGATTCTCGGTGTGGGAACGGTGTTGGTTCCTTGGTCGGTCATCATGCTGATTCAACACCGTTTTTTTGTCGGATTCGGACTTTTGGCGCTTTTTTTGGCTGTGACGGTTGTACGCCAGCTGGTCGAGCCGCGTCTGGTGGGAAAAAGCTTGGGATTGCATCCGTTGCTGACGCTGTTTTCAACCTACGTGGGGTGGGAGCTGTTCGGCTTTTTGGGAATGTTGCTCGGCCCGTTTTTCGCGCTTTTGGGAAAGGCGCTTTTTGCACAGTACAAAAAATAGCGCAGGTCGGCGGAACACGTTGAAAAGGCGTTGCCGAAAAAGAATAAATATGTATCTTTTTTGATAAAAAAACGAAAAAACATTGCAAAACGGAGAGGATTATGCTATAATAGAAAGACATAAGTTGAAGACGTGCCGTGAGAGGAACGAAGGGGATGCTCTTCGCTGACGGCGTCGGCGTTTTATTTGCTGATAAAGGAAGTTTTTGATTCATGAATTTGAAAGACGTATTTCATTATTACCGCGATCTGCGGCCTTCAAACCTCAAAACAACCAAATATAAGCATTTGCTGCTTTTGTTATTCTGGCCGGTGTTCGGCTTGGTCTTTTGGAGCCTGGAGCGGCTTGTACCGCTTGCTTGGCGCGCGATCACGGGAAAGGAATTGATCTATCACGAGGTCTTCTCCTCGCTCGATTCGCAAATTCCTTTTTGCGAATGGTTTGTGGGACCTTATTATTTTTGGTTCGCCTTTCTCGTTCTTTTCATTGCCTACTTTGTACTCTTTGATTTTCGCGCCCTGCATCACTGCATGTGGTTCATCATTCTTTCCTATTCGATCACCGCTGCGATCTATTTGATTTGGCCCAACATGCAGGCATTGCGTCCGATCGATTTTCCGAGGGACAATTGGATGACGGATATCGTGCGCGGACTCTATGATTTTGACACCAACACCAACGTCTGCCCGTCGATTCACGTGCTGGGATCGTTGGCGGTCTGTTTTGCGGGATTACATAGCCGCACGTTGCGGGGCTGGGGCTGGAAGCTCTTTTTCGTGATCTCCACGGTCTTGATTTCACTTTCGACCGTTTTTCTCAAGCAACACTCGATCATTGACGTTCTTGCGGCATTGGTATTGGGTGCGGTTTGCTACGTGCTGGTGTTTTACGTTGTTTGTCCTGAGAAAAAAATGGAGACGCTTCCTCAGGGACCGAATGCGATCCTTGAAGAATGAGTGGGGTCATGGCTTTCCTTTACAGTGTACTGTACGTTGCCGCGATTGGAATTGCCTCGCATTTCATTGGAGAGGCATTGCCGCGGCGATGGTTTCACTATGACAAATTTCCTTATCGCGTGTGGAAATGGGAGCGGGGCGGAAAAATATACGACGCTTTGCGCATCCGCGCGTGGAAGGATCGCGTGCCGGACATGAGTCGCATCATGAAGGACATGGTGCCAAAGCGTGTCGGAAAGACACCGCGCGCCGCGGATGTTTGGCGCTTGGTGCAGGAAACCTGTGTGGCAGAGATCGTCCACGTTGCGCTTTGTCTGTGCGCGCCGGTGATCTGGCTCTTTTGGGGCAATTGGATCGGGATCTTGCTCGGGGGGATCTTTGTCATTTGCAATCTTCCGTTTATCATGATACAACGCTATAACCGTTTGCCCCTGGCATCTTTGGCAGAACGTCTGGAGAAGCGAGAGGAGCGACGCCGAAAGGCGGCCGAGCAGGAACAGACCGCCGAATGAGGGGGAGGAGGACGCTTCCGATGAAACCGATGAAAATCTTGATCCTGTCGGCAAACACCGGCAGCGGACACAATTCCACTGCGCGCGCGATTGGCGAGCAGTTGACAAAAATGAATATCGAATATGAAATCGCAGACACGCTGTCGTTCATTTCGGAACGGGTGTCGGATTTCATCAGCTGGGGGCATTCCTACGTTTACCGCAAGCTGCCCAAGCTTTTTGGCATTGGTTATTGCTTTGAGGAAAAGCATCCTCCGAGATTTTTGTATAAACAATGCGCACGCGGTGCCGAGGCGCTGCATGCCAAGCTGGAGGCAGAGCCGTTTGATGCCGTCATCTGTGTGCACGTCTTTTCGGGGATGATGATGACAGAGGTGCGCAATCGTTATCAGAATCGCATCCCGCTGTATTTTGTTTCGACCGACTACACCTGCAGTCCGGGCGTTTCGGAAATTTCTGCGGACGGCTATTTCATTCCGCATCGCATGCTGCTTGGAGAATTTGTGCGCAACGGCGCGATTGCCGCAGACAAATTGTTCGCGACGGGAATTCCCGTGGCAAGCAGCTTTTGTGAGACTGAGGATCAGGGCGAGGCGAGACGGGTGCTCGGACTTCCCGAGGAGGGAAAAATCGTGTTGCTCTCGTGCGGCAGTATGGGTGCCGGAAAATTGGAAAAATCCGCCAGAATGCTGCCCCGATATCTGCCCGAGGACGCCACTCTGGTGGTGCTGTGCGGTCTGAACGAGAAACTGTACGAGCAACTGAAGCCCTATGAAAACGAGCATTTGCGCATCATCGGTTTTACCGAGCAGATCTCCACCTATATGTCCACGGCGGATCTCTATATCACGAAGCCGGGAGGCTTGACCACGAGTGAGGCGATTGCGAAACGCTTGCCCATGATCTTTATCAACGCGGTGCCGGGATGCGAATTGAGAAATTTCGAGTTTCTCATCTCAAACGGCGTTGCCGGCGGGGCGAAGAAGTGGAAGCAGGTCGCGCTTATGATGCAAAAATCCTTCCGCGATCCGACGATTTTTGCGCAACAGGTGGAAGTGATGAAGAGCTTTGTGACACACAATGCGGCGGAGCAGATCTGCCGTCATATTGTCAGCGATCTTCGCAAGCAATAAAAAGGAATCATAAAACAAACGAGGCATCTGTCGCATGACAGATGCCTCGTTCTTCGTCATATTATGTTTTTCTGCGCAACCATGCCGCCATGCGGGAATCCTCTTTCCAGGTCTTTCCTGCGGAGGCATAATCGATCAGGCGGACGGTGCTGCCGTCGCTCAGAGCCACCTCGCGGCAGATCTTGTGGTCGGGGATCTCGTTGCAATAGGCAAATGCTTCGGCGACGGTGCCGTTTTCGTCACAGACAACGTCCAGCACGGCGTCGGGATCGGTGACGCGCTTGTCGGCGGCGAGAACGATCGGTCCGCGTTGGTATGCCGCGAAAACGTCACGGTTGACCGCTCCTTCAGGGGGCAGTACGCGCGTGATCGGCATGGGAAGATCGAGCTCTACCGTGTCGCCGTCGCACCATTCGCGCGCAAGACGTGCATATCCGCAATCAACCGATTCCCACTTGCCGTTGACTGCGATGCGCGCGTTTTTGCACCATGCGGGGATGCGGAAGGCGAGCGAGAATTGTTCGGGAGCCGAAATTGCGATCGAGACGCGGACGTTGCCGTCATAAGGATATTCGGTCGCGGTTGTCATCGTGATTTCGTTGCAGGCAGGGGTTTTGGCGGTCATCTCTCCTTGCTCATAGTAGTTGACGGTGATGCCGTTTTGGCTGTGCATCAGAGCAAACTGCGGAATGATTCCCGCGCCTGCCGCACCGATGCAGGCACAGCAACCGTAGAAGGTGCCGTCGGGGAAGATGCCGTAGCCTCCGACCTGTCTTCCGCGCCTGTCTGCGGTCAGAGGGCTGTAACTGTCGAAGGGAAGCACCTGCGGCACGTCGTTTTGCTTGTGATTGCTGAAGGGTACGCGATGGGTGTTGAAGGTGCCGACGAACGCGTTATAATAGGAGCGTTCGATGGCGTCTGCATAGGCAACCTCGCCCGAGAGCTCGAGCATGGCGGTTGCAAATTTCATCCAGGTAACCGTGACACAGGTCTCCTGCACGATGCCCTTGTAATCGGTCTGCGTTTGTCTGACGGCGGTGTGGTCGAAGAGCTCATGCGTGCAGCCGCTGCAACCGATGATGCTCAGTTCACCTTCCATGATCTTGCGACCGAAATTGAGGAGCGCGGTCTTGTGCTTTTCGATGCCCGTGATGCGATAATATTGCAAAAGTCCTTCGAAGCAGGACATCATTTCGTATGCCTTGACGATGGGATAATCGTGCGGCGCGACTTCGTCGGCGTAAGCCAGCTCGATCAGATTGGCGGATTGAATGAAGCCGGTGGAGATGATATATTCGGCAAAGTCGAGATATTTCTTGTTTGCGGTCAGGCGATAAAGACGCACGATGGGCTCCAGGATCGAGCAGGAATTTAAGCCTTCCCAGTTTTTCGAGCAGGTGCGGATGTCCATTTTGCCCTCACCCTCGCCGACGCGCTCGATGATGTAGTCTGCCTGACGGCACATGGATGCGATCATTTGGCGGTTCAGATTCTCGTCGCGGCAGATCTCCATGAAATACATCATGCCGAGCATGACATATTTTCTGCCCCAAAGATCCCATTTGGTGAATTCCCGATCGAGATCGTAGCCCGTAATACGCCCCAGCTCGTCCTCGGTGGTCAGAATGTCTCTGACCGAGTCCTCGAGGATTCGGTACATCTTGTCATGCTTGGTGTATTGGAGGACCATGGATGCGCCGCGCATCATTTTGCCCCAGAATTCGCTTCTCCAGGTGATCCAGCCCTCGCCGCCGTCCTCGCAGTCGCGGAAGATCTGAACGAATTTTTTCCAGAGTCCGACTTCGCAGATCTGATTGCTTTCCATGAAGCGCACCGATTCGGCGAGCGAGCCTTCCAGCTTCATGCGAAGTTCTTCGTCTCTTCTCAGAACGAGTGCATTTTCGATTTCCTTGATTTGATTGATTACCATCGTGCAAAATCCTTCCTTTCGTTTGTCGGATGATAAGTTCATTATACCATAGATGCGCGCTCTTGTCCATTGCATAATGGATTTTTATATTGCATTTTCGCTTTTGTTTTTTTCGAGTTTTTTATTGACAGAGGGCGGGAAATGCGATATAATATTTTCAAAGAAGGAAGAGGAGGTGTATCCGTGAACGAAAAAACACCGCTGGTTTTATTTAAAAAGGGAGCCAGAAGATCGCATTTGTTTTTTCAGCCGTCGCTGTTTGATCTGTTGCCGAATTCCGATTTCTTGCATTATCACGACGTGTTGGAGTTGGGCGTGTGTCTGAGCGGAAGCGGAAGATATCTGACTCCGAACGGCGAGACGCCCTTTCGCGCGGGAGACGTGCAGGTGATCATGCCGTTTCATCCGCACTATAACGTCGCGGATGAGGGCGGCTCTCTTTGGGCGTTTGTTGACGTTGACCTTCCGCGGATTCATTCTCCGCATATCTCCGCGGATCCCGCCTATTTTTTGGAGCTTGTCCGAAAGCTGTCGGTAAGCGGGATCTACACCGAGGGTTGCAACCCCGAGACCGTTTCTTCTGTGCGGGGGATCGTACGCCTCATGCGCACGGAGGGGGCTGGAGAGAGTCCGGTATTGGACCTGATCGTCGCCAAGCTCCAGGCTCTTTTGTTGGAGCTTTCGATGCTTGGCGGCAACGAAAATGATAGCGTGGAAATCGAAAAGAAAAGTTCGGCGATTCTTCCCGCGATTCGCGCGGCATCCAAAGCGGTGGAGTTCGGCGAAAAAATTTCCGTGTGCGAGATGGCGAGTGCATGCTTTATGAGCGATTCTTATTTTCGCAAGCTTTTCGGAGAGGTGATGGGAGAGTCACCGAAAAAGTATCTCTTGCATTTGCAAACACAAAAAGCGGCGGCACTGCTTGTGACAACAGATCTTTCGGTCGGAGAGATCGCCGAACAGACCTGCGCGGAGGATTTTTCGACCTTTTATCGCCGATTTGTCAAAGTGTACGGTGTTTCTCCCGATGCCTACCGTCGAGATGCGGGAAAGCGTGTGTTCTCGGGAGCGGTGGAAACGTGATTTTAGCACTTTACATTGGTAAAAACGACAAAAAAACACTTCTTTTTTTATACAATACGGAAAAAAGAACGAGAGGAGTGGCTTTTGTCTTGCAATTTTTGGGGAAATATGCTATGATAAGATAGACGTTGAAAGACGTCATTGACAAACTTTATGAGGAGGCTTTTATGTCAAAGTCAAAGAAAATCACACTCATTATCGCGTGTGTCGTCATTTTGGCATTGCTGGTTTTTGCCGGCGTGACCAAGGGCGCGAGCGGTACTGTGGACTGTCCCGACTGCGAAGGGCTCTCGACACTCGTTTGCGAGACCTGCGGCGCTGAGGGTATTGTCAGAGGTACGCTGTGGGCGCTTCTGCCGCCCGTCATCGCGATCGGACTTGCGCTGATCACCAAGGAGGTCTATAGCTCGCTGTTCATCGGTATTCTCTCCGGTGCGTTGCTTGCCTCTGATTTTTCCTTTACGGGAACGATCGACGGCATCATCAACGACGGCTTGATCTCCGCCGTTTCGGGCAGTGCCGGCATCTTCATTTTCCTGGTGGAGCTGGGCATCATCGTCGCGCTCATCAACAAGGCGGGCGGCTCGGCGGCGTTCGGAAAATGGGCACAGACACACATCAAGACGCGCGTGGGCGCAATGCTTGCCACCTTCCTTTTGGGCGTTTTGATCTTCGTGGACGACTATTTCAACTGCCTGACCGTGGGCTCTGTGATGCGTCCCGTGACCGACAGCAAGCGCGTTTCGCGTGCAAAGCTCGCGTACCTCATCGACGCGACCGCTGCACCCATTTGCATGATCGCCCCGATCTCGAGCTGGGCGGCTGCCGTTGCCAGCTATGCCGAGGAGGGCGAGGGACTGAGCCTGTTCATCAGAGCGATCCCCTATAACTTCTATTCACTTTTGACGCTTGTCTTCATTATTGTGATTTCCATCATGGGCTTTGATTACGGTTCGATGAGAACGCATGAGTTCAACGCGATCAAAAACGGTGATCTTTATACCTGCGGAGAAAGAAACGAGTCTGCGGAAGTGGAGCCTTCCTCCAAGGGACGTGTGATCGATCTGATCATGCCCGTGGTCATCCTGATTGTGTCTTGTGTGTTCGGTCTGCTTTATGTGGGCGGCATCATGGACGGCACGAACTTCGTGGATGCCTTTGCAAACACCGATGCGACCGTGGGTCTGCCTTGGGGCGGTTTGGTGGCGTTGGTTTTGATTATCATTTACTATCTGTTCCGCAAGGTTACCTCCTTCAAGGAATCGATGGAGTGCGTTCCCCAGGGCTTCATTGCCATGGTTCCCGCAATTCTGATCCTGACCTTTGCGACGGCGCTCAAGAATATGACCGCTGTGCTGGGTGCGAAGTATTTCGTCGGCGATCTCATGGCGGGTCAGGCAGAGGCGCTCGGAGCGTTCCTTCCTGCAATCATTTTCTTGGTTGCCTGTGTGCTTGCATTTGCGACCGGAACCTCTTGGGGAACCTTCGGCATCCTCATTCCGATCGTCACGGCGATCTTCCCCGCAGGCTCCGAGTTGCTCATCATCGGCATGTCTGCCTGCCTTGCGGGTGCGGTTTGCGGTGACCACTGCTCTCCGATCTCCGACACGACCATCATGTCCTCTGCGGGCGGTCAGTGCAACCATCTCAATCACGTTTCGACGCAGATGCCCTATGCCATCACCGTAGCGGCGATCTCCTTCGTGATGTTCGTGATCTCCGGATTCGTTCAGAACGTCTGGATCTGTCTGCCTCTCGGCGTCGTTTTGACGGTGGCAACGCTGTTCGTCATCAAGATGATTGTCAAGAGAAAGCCTATGGAAGCATAAAATCTTACGGATTGTATCAAGAAGACCTCGCGGCATTGCCGCGAGGTCTTTTGTGCTGTGATACGGTTCAAAGTTCTTCTTTTTCTTCGTTGTTGTCGAGGACGCGTCTTGCTGCGCGGACGAGTCGCTCGCGGAGCCAATAGGGCTCGATCAGGCGAAAATCCGAGTCGAGTGAGAGTAGGATACCGATGAATTTTTCGACGCTGTGAAATTCACAAACGTAACGCTCGCGGGGTTGCTTTGCAACGATATAATTGCTCAGCTCCAGCGCGGTCAGCTTGTTTTTGATCTCGACGGTGGCAGTGTAGGGAATCTGCATCTGGATGATCGATTCGTCCGCGGCAAGGTCTCGCTTTTCGGCGTTGAAGATCTCCGGCATATACAAGTCATCGTTGTCGGAGCTGAAAAGCACGGGGAGGACGAAAGGATCGGTGTAATAAAATCCCTTGCGGCTGTTATCGTACGCGATCGGTGCGCCGAGCTCGCGGCGCAGATAGTCCATGTCGCGCTGTGCCTGACGGTGGGAGATTCCAAAACGTTCGGCAAGGCGCTGGGCGTTCGGATAGCTTTTCATCGTCATCTTTTTGTGTAGCCATTGAATGCGTGTGTTTGCGTTCATGTCGGATCCTTTCGATTGGAGTCTTCGGTGGGAGTTACCTCATCGTCACAGACGGCTTCGCTCTCTTTTTCGGAGATGGGTTCTGCATCGTCGTCGGGGATGACGTCGGCAGCGTCTTCAAGCATGGGGGCTGCGACGGGCTTTTTGAGGAGCGCACGGATGCGCAGGAGAGAGGAGATCGATGCGCAGAGGATCAAAAATCCGCCCGCGGCATAGACAAGCAGAAGATTGGGAGACGGGAGCTCGAGCTTTCCCATGCGCAGCAGCGCGTAGGATGCAGGCAGAGAGAGTGCCGAGATCGCGCCGATGGAAGCCGCCCAAGACGAGAGGATGAGAAGCGTGCGCGGTTGCGGTCTTCCGACGAGGTAGCGGAGCTCGGAGGTTCTCGCCAGCATGGCGAAGAGCAAGCCGACCTGCACCGAGACCTTGAAGGGAGAATTCATTTCCATCCGGGCATCAAAATAGTAAATGGCGTTGAGCAGAATCATTCCGATGACGCTGAGAAGTCCGAGGGAGACGGTGGCCGTGTGGCGCTGGGTTTTGGGATATCCCATCAGCATTTCGTAAAGCGCGGACAGGAGCATCAGGATCGCCGTTGCCTTGGCAAGCGTCGAGGTTTCCTTGAGCACGAGAACAAGCGCGACGGCGAGAAAACCGAGCGTGACGGGAGATGGCGAGAGGTCCTTGGCAAACGGAAATTCGTTCAGATCCTTCGCGTTGGTCAAACATGCGGCAACCGTGCCGCAGATCGCGCCCAGGAGAGCGAAAACGATCGCAAGGATGGGAAGGATGGCGCCTCTTTGGAAATAGTTTGTTCCCGGGTCATGGGAGAGCGGGAGCGCAAGCAACTGCAGGAGTGCCGCCAATGCGGTGCAACCGACGAAGGCAATACGCAGGAGAGAAATTTTTTTCATGTTTTTTTCCTCAAACGGATCACTTTTTTGAAATAGGGAAATTGCACCTTTTATTATATAACAAATATATGAATAAAATGTGACGGTTTGGAGAGTTGTGAAAAAGTTTTTTGAGGGCCTTCGGAATCGGCGTTTTGCCCAAAAGAAGAATCACGCGGAAGGGTGTTGTTGAAGAAGGCTGAAAATTGTGAAAAATGAAGGAAAATTTTCAGAATTTTTTCTCAAAATCGCCTCGAAAGGCTGCTTTTGAGAAGTTTTTTGTTGGAAATGTATATATTGTGGGCTGGAATCTTTTTAAAATTCTACAAATATAACACAAAAAAGGTGTTGCAATTTTGGAGGTTATCTGTTATAATATAAAGGCTTGATATGCGATGAAACGAAAGGTTGCCGCGAGGGGACGCCTGAGCGGGTAATTTTCGTGGAGTATGTCCGTTGAACCGGGCGAAAGGTAATTTCCGAAGCTTAAACGGCGTAAACGTGCGCCGGAGCTCTGTCGCGAGCTTTGCTGAACGAAAGCCCCGGAATTTGTTCCAGTGGTTCCCGGCTGAACCGAGCGGAACAAACTCCGTATTTTTCGGGAGGTCAAAGAAACGCGCGGGGCGGTGTTGTAGGAGTTGCCCGCCTTACAAAACGCGGCTTGCGGACGAATCCTTACCTTTTATATATAAGGACGCCGCAGACGAGCGAAATCTGATAAGGAGGCAAAACAAAATGGCAGTCAAAGAGAAGATCAGAGTCAGACTGAAGAGCTACGATCACGTTCTGATTGACACCGCAGCGAAGAAGATCGTTGAGGTCGCAACCAGAAACGGTGCTCAGGTTTCCGGTCCTATCCCGCTTCCCACCGAGAAGGAGATCATTACCATCCTTCGCGCGGTGCATAAGTACAAGGATAGCCGTGAACAGTTCGAGTATCGCACTCACAAGAGACTCATCGACATCATGAAGCCGTCCCAGAAGGTTGTGGATGCGCTGATGAGCGTCGAGCTCCCCGCCGGTGTTGAGATCGAGGTTAAAATCTAATATCAAGCAGCCTTGAAATCATCGCCAAAACAAAGACAACAGCCGAGTTGTTGGCCGAAAGGTCGAAAATGATCGGTAACTTTGTAAGTCATGTTGGCGCCGAACGCGTCAACCAATAATTTACAGGAGGAAAAACAACATGAAAAAGGCTATTATCGGTAAGAAAATCGGTATGACGCAGATTTTCGACGAAAACGGAAACGTCATCCCCGTAACTGTTATCGAAGCAGGCCCGTGCGTAGTCGCACAAAAGAAGACCGTTGAAAAGGACGGTTACAACGCTCTCCAGCTCGGATTTGCCGAGGTGAAGGAGAAGCACCTGACCAAAGCTGAAAAGGGTCATTTTGACGCAGCAAACGTTCCCATGAAGAAGCACCTCAAGGAATTCCGCCTTGACGACTGCTCCGCAAACGTAGGCGACTTCATCACTGTCGAAACCTTCGCCGCAGGCGACAAGGTCGACGTAACCGGTACGACGAAGGGCCGCGGATACACGGGCGCAATCAAGAGATGGAATCTGCACATGCTCGGCAAAACTCACGGTATCGGTCCGATCCACCGTCAGTCCGGATCCATGGGCGTTATCGACCCCGCGAGAATCTTCAAGAACAAGAAGATGGCAGGTCAGTACGGTAATGAGCAAGTTACGGTTCAGAATCTGAAGGTCGTGAAGATCGATGCAGAGAAGAACCTGATCGCAATCAAGGGAGCAATTCCCGGTGCGAAGGACGGAATCGTGTTCATTCGTGATTCCGTGAAAGCATAAGCGGAAGGAGGAAAACAACAATGCCAATCGTAAAAATCGTAAATATGTCCGGCAAAGAAGTCGGCGAGCTTACACTGAACGATAAGCTGTTCGGTGCAGATGTAAACGGCGCTGTTCTCCATGCCGCAGTCAGAGCTTATCTGATGAATCAGAGACAGGGTACGCAGTCCACGCTGACCCGTACCGAGGTTTCCGGCGGCGGTAAGAAGCCCTGGAGACAGAAGGGCACCGGCAGAGCCCGTCAGGGTTCCACCCGCGCTCCTCAGTGGACGCACGGCGGTATCGCTCTCGGCCCGAAGCCCAGAGATTATCGCCTCGCAATGAACAAGAAGGCACGTCAGGCTGCTCTGTTCTGCGCACTTTCCGATAAGGTTGCAAACGGCAATCTCGTCGTGGTCGATAAGATCGCTATGGAAGGCGACAAGCCCTCCACCAAGGTTATGGTGGGAATGTTCAAGACCTTCGGTTTTGAGAAGACCTACACCAAGACCTACAAGACCATTGCCATCGAGGACGGCGCTCCCGTGTATGGCACTGAGACCAGAGAGGCTGTAAAGGCTCAGCGTGCGCTGGTGGTTCTGGACAACGTTGACGCGGCTGTCATCAAGAGCTGCAACAACATTCCCACTGCCAAGACGACGCAGTTCAACACGTTGAACGTGTACGACGTCCTCAACGCCGAGAAGCTGGTCATGACCGTTGACGCGGTTAAGAAACTCGAGGAGGTCTACGTAAGATGAAATTGGCTCACGATATTATCATCAGACCGGTTATCACCGAGGCTGCAATGGACCTGATGGCCAACAAGACCTACGTCTTTGAGGTTCGCAAGGATGCCACGAAGCCCGAGATCGCCAAGGCCGTTGAAGAAGTCTTCAAGGCAAACAAGGTTAAGGTCGCATGTGTGCGTACCATCAACATGAAGAAGAAACCCAAGAGACTCGGTGTACACTTCGGTTACACCTCCGAGTGGAAGAAGGCAATCGTAACTCTGGCTGCCGATTCCGGAGAGATCGAGTTCTTCGAGGGTCTTAACTAAGAGAAGGAGGGAATAAGGAATGCCTACGGTTAAGTATAAACCTACAACACCGGCCAGAAGAAACATGTCCGTTCCTTCGTTCGAGGAGATCACCAAGTTCACTCCCGAAAAGAGCCTGATCGTAACCAAGAAGAAGCATGCGGGCCGTAACAGCTACGGACGAATCACCGTTCGCCACAGAGGCGGCGGAAACAAGGTCAAGTACAGAATCATCGACTTCAAGCGTCAGAATACGAACGCGAACACGGTCGTTGGTATCGAGTACGACCCCAACAGAACCGCTTATATCGCACTGCTCCAGGACACCGAGGGAACCAAGAGCTATATCATCGCTCCCGAGGGACTGACTGCAGGTGACGTCGTTTACTCCGGCGCAGATGCAGATATCAAGCCCGGCAACACTCTGCCGATCGCCAACATTCCCGTTGGTACCGTAATCAACAACATCGAGCTTTACCCCGGCAAGGGCGCTCAGCTCGTTCGTTCCGCAGGTGCGATGGCACAGCTGGTCTCCAAGGAGCCCAACGGTCTGGCACAGGTGAGACTTCCTTCCGGTGAAGTTCGTTGGATCCGTCTGGATTGCAAGGCAACCATCGGACAGGTTGGTAACGTCGAGCATGACACCGTTAAGGTCGGTAAGGCAGGTAAGACCAGACACAAGGGTTTCCGCCCGACTGTCCGCGGTTCTGTCATGAACCCCTGCGATCACCCCCACGGTGGTGGTGAGGGACGTTCTCCCATCGGTCATCCCGGACCGGTTACTCCTTGGGGTAAGCCTGCTCTGGGTTATAAGACCAGAAACAAGAAGGCGCGTACCGATAAGTTCATCGTAAAGCGTAGAAATGCGAAATAAGGAGGGAATATAAAATGAGCAGAAGCCTTAAAAAAGCACCTTATGTCGAAGAGAAACTCTACGCTCGTATCGAAGCAATGAATGCGAAGAACGAGAAGAAGGTTCTCAAGACCTGGTCCAGATCCTCTACCATATTCCCGGAATTTGTCGGTCATACCATCGCGGTTCATGATGGCAAGAAGCACGTTCCGGTCTATGTCACTGAGGACATGGTAGGACACAAGCTGGGTGAGTTCGCTCCCACCCGTACGTTCAAGGGCCATGCAGGCTCCAAGACTTCCAACAACGGTAAATGATCTAAGGGGAGGTAATTAAATACTATGGAAGCAAAAGCATATCTGAAGTATGCAAGAATTTCCCCTCGCAAGGTTCAAATCGTTCTCGACCTCATCAGAGGCAAGGACGTCGCTACCGCTATGGGAATTCTGAACAATAAGCCCCGCGCAGCATCCGAGCTTCTCATCAAGCTCCTGAAGAGCGCGATCGCAAATGCAGAAAACAATTTCCACATGGATACCACGAAACTCTACGTTTCCGAGTGCTTCGTTTGCCCCGGCCCGACGCTGAAGAGAATCATGCCTCGCGCCAAGGGAAGCGCAGACCGTATCCTGAAGAGAACCAGCCACGTCACCATGGCTGTCAAAGAAAGAGACTGAGAGAGGAGGAAACAACAGAATGGGTCAGAAAGTAAATCCCCACGGTCTGAGAGTGGGCGTGATTAAAAACTGGGATTCAAGATGGTTCGCAAAGGACGAAGTCTTTGGAGATACCCTTGTTTCCGACTACAATGTCAGAAAGTATTTGAAGAAAGAGTTGTATGACGCAGGTGTTTCCAAGATCGAGATCGAGCGCGATGGCCACAGAGTCAGAGTGTTCGTGAACTGCGCAAAGCCGGGTATGGTTATCGGCCGCGGCGGCGTTGAGATCGAGAAATACAGACAGAAGCTCGAAAAGATGGTTGGCATGCCTGTTGCCCTCAACGTTGTTGAGATCAGACAGCCCGACCTCGATGCTCAGCTGGTTGCAGAGAACATCGCAAAGCAGCTTGAGAACCGCGTTGCATTCAGACGCGCAATGAAGATGTCCATCCGCAACACCATGAGACTCGGCGCAAAGGGTATCAAGATCAATTGCGGCGGCCGTCTGGGCGGTGCGGAAATCGCTCGCTCCGAGCATTATCATGAGGGCACCATCCCGCTTCAGACGCTGAGAGCCGACATCGACTACGGCTTCGCAGAAGCAAACACCACTTACGGTAAAATCGGTATCAAGGTTTGGATCTACAAGGGAGAAATCCTGAACGAGGTCAACAGACCCGGTTCCAACCAGAGACGCAACGACCGCAGAGACAATCGCGGCGACCGCAGAGACAACCGTCGCGGCGGCGATCGCAGAGAGGGCCGCAACGGCGGCAACTTCCGCGGTGAGCGCAGAGAGAGAACTCCGAGAGAAGGAGGCGCGAAATAATCATGTTAATGCCGAAGAGAGTAAAATTCCGTCGCGTACAGCGCGGAAGACTGAAGGGCAAGGCATCCCGCGGCACCAAGATCAGCAACGGTAACTATGCACTGGTTGCTCTTGAGCCCGCATGGATCACCAGCAATCAGATCGAGGCAGCCCGTATCGCTATGACCCGTTATATCCGTCGTGGCGGTCAGGTCTGGATCAAGATCTTCCCCGATAAGCCCATCACTGAGAAGCCCGCTGAAACTCGAATGGGTTCCGGTAAGGGATCTCCCGAATACTGGGTAGCAGTCGTCAAGCCGGGCAGAATCCTGTTCGAAATGGACGGTGTTGCTGAGGACGTTGCAAAAGAGGCTATGCGTCTTGCAGGCCACAAGCTCCCCATCAAGACGAAGTTCGTCACCAAAGAAACTGAGGAAAAGGAGGGTTAATCAATGAAAGCAGCAGAATTCAGAAAAATGTCTGTTGAGGCACTTGAAGAAAAGCTGAAGGAACTCAAGGCCGAGCTCTTCAATCTTCGCTTCCAGCATGCCATCAACCAACTTGACAACCCTCACAAGATGACTGAAGTAAAGCACGACATCGCTCGCGTGATGACGGTTCTTCAGGAAATGAAGAAGGAGGAGGCTTAAGGTCATGGAAGAAAGAGCACTCAGAAAAACCAGAGTGGGTCTGGTTGTCAGCAACAAGATGGATAAGACCGTTGTGGTTGCCATCGAGGACAACGTGAAACACCCCATTTACGGTAAGATCGTAAAAAGAACCCTGAAGCTCCATGCTCAGGACGATGAGAACACCTGCAACATCGGTGACAAAGTGAAGCTCATGGAGACGAGACCGCTTTCCAAAACGAAGAGATGGCGTGTCGTCGAGATCATTGAGAGAGCGAAATAATTTCGCCCTCTCGACGATCATCATTCATTCGAATAGTAAATACGTCGTAGCGTATTGAATCAGTAGGAGGATAAGAAAGTGATTCAGCAGCAAACTTTAATGAAGGTTGCCGATAACACCGGTGCTAAGGAGCTGATGTGCATCAGAGTCCTTGGCGGCACGGGCAGAAGATATGCAAATATCGGTGACGTAGTCGTTTGCGCAGTCAAGAAGGCAGCACCCGGCGGCGTTGTGAAAAAAGGTGACGTTGTCAAGGCAGTCGTTGTCAGAACTGTGCACGGAATCAAGAGAGCAGACGGCTCTTATATCAAGTTCGATGAGAACGCAGCAGTGGTCATTCGTGAGGACAAGACTCCTCGCGGAACCCGTATCTTTGGCCCTGTGGCAAGAGAGCTTCGCGACAAGGATTATCTGAAGATCCTGTCTCTGGCTCCCGAAGTGCTTTGATGGAGGTAATCAACAATGGCAAAAATGCATATTAAAAAAGGCGATACCGTTGTTGTTCTCTCCGGAGATGACAAGGGCGTTCAGGGCGAAGTAATCGCAGTTTCCCGCGAAGAGGGAAAGGTGCTCGTGAAGGGCGCAAACATCATTCACAAGCACGTAAAGCCCCGCAAGCAGGGTGAGTCCGGCGGCATTATCGACGCTGAGGGTGCAATCTATGCATCCAAGGTCGCTCTGTACTGCTCCACCTGCAAGAAGGGTGTACGCGTTCACACCGAGGTTGTGGATGGCAAGAAGATCCGCGTTTGCGCAAAATGCGGCAAGAAATTTGATTGAGGAGGGTAAGCAATCATGGCAAGAATGAAAGATATGTATAAAGCTGAAATTGCTCCCGCACTCATGAAGCAGTTCAGCTACAAGAGCGTCATGCAGATCCCGAAGCTTGACAAGATCGTTGTCAACGTCGGTGTCGGCGACGCAAAGGATAACTCCAAGGCTCTGGACGCAGTTCTTCGCGACCTGGCGATCATCACCGGTCAGAAGGCTGTTCCCACCTACGCAAAGAAGTCTGTTGCAAACTTCAAGCTCCGTCAGGGTATGAAGATCGGTGCAAAGGTGACTCTGCGCGGTGACAGAATGTACGAATTCATGGACAGACTCTTCAACTTCGCTCTGCCGAAGGTCCGTGACTTCAAGGGCATCAATCCCAACGCCTTCGACGGACGCGGCAACTACGCGCTCGGTCTGAAGGAGCAGCTGATCTTCCCCGAAATCGAGTACGATAAGGTTGAGAAGATCCGCGGTATGGATATTTGCTTTGTAACCACTGCAAATACCGACGAAGAAGCAAGAGAGCTGCTGAAGCTGTTCGGCGCTCCCTTCGCGAAATAATTAGGAGGTAATCACGATGGCAAAGAAAGCTATGGTAAACAAGCAGCAGAAAGCACAGAAGTTCTCTACCAGAGAGTACAACCGCTGCAAAATCTGCGGACGCCCTCACGCATATCTCCGTAAGTTCGGTATCTGCCGTATCTGCTTCCGCAACCTCGCATACAAGGGCGAGATCCCGGGTGTAAAGAAGGCATCCTGGTAATTCAAAACAACAAACGCATCGCGTTGTTGAATAAAAACTTCCAACTATCGGCAGGAAATTAAACCGGTCCAAAGCGAGCGGACAGTTGGATTTAACCGCCGATAAGCCGCCCCATGGGCAGCAAGAGAAAATTAACTTGCATAAGGAGGATATGAATATGCAAATGTCAGACGTAATCGCCGATATGCTCACCAGAATCCGCAATGCAAACAATGCAAAGCATCAGACTGTTGACATTCCGGCATCCAACATGAAGAAGGCAATCGCCGAGATCCTCGTTGAAGAGGGTTACGTGAAGTCCTATCAGATCATTGACGACGGCAAGCAGGGAACCATCCGTGTGACGCTGAAGTATCTGCAGGGCAAGCAGAAGGTCATCCGCGGAATCCGCCGCGTATCCAAGCCCGGTCTGCGTATCTACGCGGGCTGCGAGGATATGCCCAGCGTGATGAACGGTCTCGGAATTGCGATCGTTTCCACATCCAAGGGTATCATGACGGGCAAGAAGGCTAAGTCGCTCAACGTTGGCGGCGAAGTTCTTGCATTCGTATGGTAATCCGGAACGGGAGGTATTGAACAATGTCAAGAATTGGAAGAATGCCCATTGCGATCCCCGCAGGCACCACCGTTACCGTTGCTGACGAGAACGTGGTTACCGTCAAGGGTAAGCTCGGCACACTCACTGAAAAGTTCAGCTCTCGTATGAGCATCAAGGTGGAAGGAAACGAAGTCATCGTCACCCGTCCCACCGACGCCAAGGAAGACAGAAGCCTGCACGGTCTGACCCGCGCGCTCCTGTTCAACATGGTTGAGGGCGTTACCAACGGCTACTCGAAGAAGCTCGAGATCGTCGGCGTTGGTTACAAGGTTGTCAAGCAGGGCAAAACCCTGCAGCTGTATCTGGGCCACTCCCTGATGCCCGATTCCGGTCTGCCGCAGGCAAGATTCTGCATGACCGAGGAAGACGGTATCACCTTCGACGTCCCGGATTCCAACACCATCATCGTCAAGGGTATTGACAAGCAGAAGGTTGGTCAGACCGCCGCAGTCATTCGCGGAAAGAGACCCCCCGAGCCCTACCACGGTAAGGGTGTTAAGTATGCCGACGAGTATGTCCGCCGCAAGGCAGGCAAAGCCGGTAAGGGCAAATAATGAAAGGAGTGAAGTGACATGGTATCAAGAAAAGATGCAAACAAGGCTCGTCTTAAGAGACATAAGAGAGTCAGAGCAAAGATTTCGGGTACTGCCGAGCGTCCGCGTCTTGCTGTATATCGCTCTAATGCGAACATCAGCGCACAGATCATTGATGACGTCAAGGGCGTAACCCTGGTAAGCGCTTCCACTTTCGGAAAGAGCTTTACCGCTGACGGCGGCAACAAGGCAGCAGCTCGTGAGATCGGCAAAATGATCGCCGAGAAGGCAATTGCACAGGGAATCACCGAGGTCGTGTTCGACCGTGGCGGTTATCTGTATCACGGACGTGTATCGGAACTGGCTGAAGGCGCTCGCGAGGGCGGCCTGAAGTTCTGATTTTCCGGTTTGTACACTGTTCAAACAACTACAAGTGATTGAACATTTTGGAGGAAAAAATGGTAGAAAAATTTAATCCCGCTGAGCATGATCTGAAAGAATCGCTCATCTCTCTGAACCGTGTTTCCAAGACCGTTAAGGGTGGTCGTATCGCCCGCTTCGCAGCTTTGATGGTTGTGGGTGACGGTGCAGGTCACGTAGGCGTTGGTCTTGGCAAGGCTGCCGAGGTTCCCGAAGCAATCCGCAAGGGAATTGAAGACGCAAAGAAGAATATGGTGAAGGTTTCCCTGAAGGGAACCTCCATTCCCCACGAGGTTATCGGTGTGTTCGGTGCAGGCAAGGTGCTTCTGAAGCCCGCTGCTCCCGGTACCGGTATCATCGCAGGCGGCAAGGTACGTATGGTACTTGAGGCTGCCGGAATTAAGAACATTCGTGCAAAGTGCCTGCGCTCCAACAATCCTACCAACGTTGTCAAGGCAACGATGGAAGGCTTGAAGGAACTCCGCACTGCTGAAGAGGTTGCGAAGATTCGTGACATCTCGGTTGACCAGGTCAAGAAGGCTTGAGCAGGAGGTAAGCGAAAATGAAAAAAGTTACACTTACGAAGTCTCTGATCGGCAGCAAGCCCAATCAGAAGGCAACTGCAAAATCTCTTGGACTGAACAGAGTCGGTGACAGCATCGTTCACGCTGACGACGCAGTGCTTGCCGGCAAGGTCAGAGTTCTCGCACATCTGGTTACGGTTGAGACCGTAGAAAACGCATAAGGAGGTATTGCAGATGAAACTCCACGAATTGAGTCCTGCCGAGGGTTCCGCAAAGGCCGCTTGGCGCAAGGGCAGAGGTCCCGGATCGGGCAACGGTAAGACCGCCGGCAAGGGACACAAGGGACAGAACGCACGCTCGGGCGGCGGTGTCAGACCCGGCTTTGAGGGCGGTCAGTTCCCGATTTACAGACAGCATCCCAAGAGAGGCTTCACCAACTACCGTTTCGCAACCAACTATGCGATTGTGAACGTTGAGGATCTCAACCGTTTCGTTGACGGCACCGAGGTCACCATGGAAGTGCTTCTCGCAGCAAAGATCATCCGCAAGCCCATGGACGGTTTGAAGGTCCTCGGCAACGGTGAGCTTACAAAAAAACTTACAGTCAAGGCTGCCGTTTTCTCGGCAACTGCTAAGGAAAAGATTGAGGCAGCAGGCGGTAAGGTTGAGGAGGTATAAGGATGTTTCAGACGTTTAAGAACGCATGGAAAACTCCCGACCTCAAAAAGAAGATTCTCTTCACGGCAATGATTCTGCTTTTGTACCGCATCGGTGCATGCCTCTATGTTCCTTACGTAGACGTGGATGCCGTGCAAAATGCAGCTCGTTTCCAGGGAATCCTCGAGTTTGTCGATATGCTTTCCGGTGAAGCGCTCAGCAAAGCAACTCTGTTTGCCCTGTCTGTATCGCCGTATATCACCGCATCCATCGTGATGCAGCTTTTGACCATCGCAATTCCTGCCTTGGAAAGAATTTCCAAACAGGGAGAAGAAGGAAAAAAGAAGATCACCGCTTACACCAGATGGGTTACCGTCGCACTGGCGTTGATCACCGCATACGGCTATGTAAAGCTTCTCGACTCTATTGATCTTTTGACGGTCAAGAGCGGTGACAAGTTCTACGTCTTCGCTCAAATCGTCATGATCGCATGCTTCTGCGCAGGCGCGGCTCTCATCATGTGGCTGGGTGAGCAGATCAATGCACACGGTATTGGAAACGGTATCTCGATGATCCTGTTCGCAAACATTCTTTCCAGCTTCACTTCGATGGTCCTTGGAATGATCCGGATGGTCACTCGTGAGAAGGGCTGGTGGATTGCACTCGGCATCGGAGAGGTGATTCTTTCTTTGGCACTCGCGCTGGGCGCGATCATGCTCATCGTTTGGTTCACCAATTCCGAAAGAAGAATTCCGATCCAATATGCAAAGAGAGTCGTCGGACGCAAGATGTACGGCGGTCAGTCCTCCAATCTTCCTCTGAAGATGAATATGGCGGGCGTTATGCCGGTTATCTTTGCAAGCTCGATCGTCTCGATCCCCGCAACCATCGCAGGATTTATGACCAAGTCGAACTGGTTTACCAAGTTTGTCAACAATTGGTTTAACTACACGTCGCCGTTGTATATCGCGGTTTTTGTAGTTCTCATTGTCCTGTTCTCCTACTTCTACATTATGATTTCTTTCAATCCCGTAGAGGTAGCAAACAATATCAGAAACAACGGTGGCGCGATTCCGGGTATTCGTCCGGGCAAGCCTACGTCTGATTATATCAAAAAAATCTTGAACCGCATTACCATGATGGGCGCGATCTTCCTGGTTGTGATTTCGGCACTCCCGATGATCATCACCGCTGTCACCAGCGCGTTCGGCGTTTCGTTCCAGAGCTTCGCATTTATGGGAACCTCGCTCTTGATCGTTGTCGGCGTTGCATTGGAGACGGTACGCGACCTCGAGGCTCAGCTGGCAATGCGCAACTACAAGGGCTTCCTTGATTAATCTGCCAAATCGCATACGGAGGAAACTATGAATCTTATTTTAATGGGCGCTCCCGGAGCGGGCAAAGGTACCCAATCCGCGAAGATTTCCGAAAAATATCATATTCCCGCGATCGCGACCGGAGACATTCTCCGCGGAGCAATCAAAGCAGGCACCGAGCTCGGTAAGGCCGCAAAGTCCTATATCGATGCCGGTCAGCTGGTTCCCGATTCCGTTGTGATTGGAATCATCAAGGAGTATCTCGCATCCGACGAATGCAAGAACGGCTTCATTCTTGACGGCTTTCCCCGTTCGATCCCTCAGGCAGAGGCGCTCGACGAGATGGGCGTGAAGATCGACGTTGTGCTCAGCATCGAGGTTGCGGATGACAAGATCGTGGAACGCATGAGCGGACGCAGAGTTTGCTCTTGCGGAGCTTCCTACCATGTGGCTTACAATCCCCCCAAGACCGAGGGTGTTTGTGACAAGTGCGGCGCTGCACTGTATATCAGAGCCGACGATGCCGCAGAGACCGTAAAGAACAGACTTGCAACCTTCCATGCACAGACCGAACCGCTCAAGGAGTATTACTCCAAGAAGGGACTTCTCGTGACCGTGGAGGGACAGGAAGAGGTTGCCGACACCACCGCGTTGGTGTATCGCGCATTGCAGTCGTTCGAGGCGTGATTTTATGATTCATTTAAAAAATTCGGCACAAATCGCGGCCATGAAGGACGCAGGACGTATTACGGGCGAGGCTTTGCTGGTTGCCCGTGATATGGTCCGCCCGGGAGTCAGCACCTATGAGATCGATGTGGCGATCCGTCGGTATATCGAGAAGTGCGGTGCGACTCCTGCCTTCCTGGGCTACAGCGGATTCCCGGCGAGCGCGTGCATCAGCATCAATGACGAGGTCATCCACGGAATTCCTTCCAAGAAGAGAATTCTGCAGGAGGGAGACATCGTGAAGATCGATACGGGCGCGACCTACAAGGGCTACGTCGGAGATTCGGCAAGAACGATTCCCGTCGGCAACGTCAGCGATGAGGCACAAAAGCTGATTCAGGCAACGCGTGACAGCTTTTGGGCAGGCATTGAGAAGCTTGCTGTGGGAAATCGATTGGGCGACGTTGGGTTCGCGATTGATGAATTGGTCCGTAAGAACGGATTCAGTACGGTGAAGAGATACGTGGGACACGGAATCGGGACGAACATGCATGAGTCTCCCGACGTTCCCAACTACGGAACTCCCGGACGCGGTGTTCGGCTTTGCGCCGGCATGACGCTTGCCATCGAGCCGATGGTCAACGTCGGAACCTTCGAGGTCAAAGAGAGCTCGGACGGTTGGACGGTGAAAACGGCGGACGGCTCGCTTTCGGCACATTACGAAAACACGGTGGCACTGACAAGCGACGGTGTTCTGATCCTCACCGAGGTCGAAAAAGGTTTCTGATCAATCATATTAGGAGAATTGTTATGGCACAAAAGGATGACGTGATCGAATTTGAAGGTACGGTCGTTGAGGCACTGCCCAACGCCTGCTTCAAGGTGAAGCTTCCGAACGGACACATGGTGACCGCACACATTTCGGGCAAGCTTCGCATGAACTATATCAAAATTTTGCCGGGCGACCGCGTGACCATCGAGGTTTCGGTCTATGACCTGACCAAGGGACGCATCACTTGGCGCGCAAAATAATCAGCAGAATCCAAATACAGCAAGAAAGGTATGGTAAGAACGAATGAAGGTGAAACCATCCGTTAAGAAGATCTGCGAAAAATGCAAGATCATCAAGAGAAAAGGCAAAATTATGGTAATCTGCGAAAACCCCAAGCACAAGCAGAGACAGGGTTAAGCAAATACCGAAAAATCAACAGAGAGGTGAATAAACAGTATGGCTCGTATAGCTGGTGTTGATATTCCGAACAACAAGCGCGTAGAAATCGCCCTTACCTATATTTACGGTATCGGCCGCAAGAGCGCAAACGATATCCTTGCAGCGACCGGCATCAATCCGGATACTCGCGCAAAGGATCTGACCGAGGATGAAGTTGCCAAGCTTCGTGATGAGATTGAAAAGTCTTATACCGTAGAAGGTGACCTCCGCCGTGATGTTGCCCTCAACATCAAGAGAATGGTTGAGATCAACTGCTACCGTGGCATCCGTCACAGAAAGGGCTTGCCCGTACGCGGTCAGAGAACCAAGACCAACGCAAGAACCCGTAAAGGTCCCGCAAAGACCATTGCGAACAAGAAGAAGTAAAGGAGTGGCATAAAAATGGCAAAAGTAGCAGCAAAGAAAGTTGTCAAGAAACGCCGCGAGAGAAAGAATATCGAAAAGGGTGCAGTGCATATTCAGGCAACCTTCAACAACACGATCGTTACGATCTCCGACGTTGACGGAAACACCATTTCGTGGGCATCCGCAGGTGAGCTTGGCTTTAAGGGCTCCAGAAAGTCTACTCCGTTTGCAGCACAGTCTGCTTCCGAGACGGCAGCAAAAGCCGCTATGGAGCACGGTCTGAAATCCGTTGAGGTTTTCGTAAAGGGCCCCGGATCCGGACGTGAATCGGCAATCCGTGCGCTGGAGACCGTTGGTCTGCAGATCACGATGATCAAGGACGTGACGCCCGTTCCTCATAACGGTTGCAGACCGCCCAAGCGCAGACGTGTTTAATTTTTAGTGGAGGGATAAAATTATGGCAAGATACACAGGACCTGTTTGCAGACTCTGCCGCAGAGAAGGTACGAAGCTTTATTTGAAGGGCGACCGTTGCACTTCCGGCAAGTGCGCTCTGGACCGTAGAAGCACCGCTCCCGGTCAGCATGGCGCAGCAAATAAGAAAATGAGAGAATATGGACTGCAGATGCGTGAAAAGCAGAAGACCAGAAGATACTACGGTGTCCTCGAGAAGCAGTTTGTCAACTACTATGAAGAGGCAGCTCGCAAGGAAGGCATGACCGGTGAGAACCTGATCTGCTTGCTCGAGCGTCGTCTTGACAATGTTGTTTACAGAATGGGCTTCGCCGCTTCTCACAAGGAGGCTCGTCAGTTGGTTCTCCACGGACACTTCACCCTCAACGGCAAGAAGGTCAACATTCCTTCTTTGATCGTCAAAGCAGGTGACGTTGTCGCAGTGAAGGAAGCCAGCCGTAGCTCCGTGAAGTTCAAGGCATTGGCAGAGGCAGCTGCTTCCCAGACCGCTCCGAAGTGGTTGGAGGTAAAGGCAGACGAGATGACCGCAAAGGTTGCAACCCTGCCCGCACGTGAGGACGTTGACTTCGATTTCAACGAGCAGCTCATCGTCGAGCTCTATTCCAAGTAATCCCGTTGTTTTCCAAAAAGATACGGCGTGCCGTTGTGCAGTTGCCGTATGAGCCCTGTCGCAATTTTTGAAACGATTATAAGGAGGTTTATTTGGAATGATTGAGATTGAAAAGCCCAATATCACATCGATTGATTTGAGCGAGGACGGCACACACGGTACTTTCATCGTGGAGCCCCTGGAGCGTGGCTACGGCATTACGCTTGGTAACTCCTTGCGCAGAGTGTTGCTCAGCTCCTTGCCCGGTGTTGCAGTAACCAATATTAAGATCGACGGAGTTCTGCATGAATTTTCGACCATCCCCGGTGTCACCGAGGACGTGACCGAGATCGTGCTGAACGTCAAGGGCATCAATGCAAAGTTGCATTGTGCAGGCCCCAAGACCGTTGTGATCGACGTGACCGGTGAGAAGAACGTTACCGCCGGTGACATCAAGCCGGATTCCGATATTGAGATCCTGAACCCCGAGCATCACATCGCAACCGTGGGAGAGAATGACAGATTCTATATGGAACTGACCTTCGCCAGCGGTCGCGGATACGTTTCGCAGGAGAAGAACAAGCTGCTGCATACCCAGATCCTTGGAACCGCAGCTTCGGCTCCCCTCGGAACGATTTATACCGACTCGATCTACACGCCCGTGTATAACGTCAATTATACCGTGGACAACACCCGTGTCGGTAACATTACGGATTACGACAAACTGACCCTGGAGGTTTTGACAAACGGAACGATCTCGGCAAGAGAAGGCGTTTCGCTTGCAGCCAAGATTCTCAATGAGCATCTCAACTTGTTTGTGGATTTGTCCGATGAAGCAAAGAAGGCAGAGATCATGGTCGAAAGAGAAGAGACCATCAAGGAGAAAGTCCTTGAGATGACCATTGAGGAGCTTGATATGTCTGTTCGTAGCTTCAACTGCTTGAAGCGCGCAGGCATTGACACGGTGGAGGATCTGATCGCTCGCACCGAAGAAGATATGATCAAAGTCCGTAACCTTGGTAAGAAGTCGCTCGAAGAGGTTATTCAGAAGCTTCACTCCCTTGGCTTGGAGCTCCGCAAGGAAGAAGAATAATTTCTCACGATTTTTGACCGCATAGAATAAAAAAGATTCGTAAACAGCAGAAGGAGGGAATAGAAATGCCCGGAACCAGAAAACTTGGCAGACCTACCGCCCACAGAAGAGCAATGCTCCGCGGTATGGTTACCTTACTGCTTGAGAACGGACAGATTGAGACCACGCTCACCAGAGCGAAGGAAGTTCGTTCCGTAGCAGAGAAAATGATTACGCTCGGTAAGAAAAATACACTGGCAAGCCGTCGTGCAGCTCTTGCTTATATCACCAAAGAGGACGTTGTAAGCAAGCTGTTCAACGAGATTGCTCCCAAGTATGCAAACCGTCAGGGCGGTTACACCCAGATCTTTAAGCTGGGCAACCGCAGAGGCGATGCTGCTGAAATGGCAATCGTAAAGCTGCTGGAGGAGGCTCCCGTTGTTGAGGAGAAGCCCGCCGAGGAAGCTCCCAAGAAGAGAGCGCCCAGAAAGAAGAAGACCGAGGAGGCTGCAGTAGCAGCTGAATAATCAAATTGGGAAAGAGAAAACCTTTTGCAAGAGGTGCTCTCTTTCCCTTTTTTGTCCCAACCTTTTTTCCTTTTTTCGTGTCTATCTGATATACGAAGAAAGGAAGGAAAACCGTGCATGAAAAAAACGAGAGGAATCCCGATCGTCATGACCGTCACTTTTTCGGTGATCGGTACGATCGTCACATATTTTGCGTTCTTTCGTCACAGCCTGTTCTGGCTGATTCCGTTTTATATCATGCTTTTGTTTGGAATGACGGTTTTGAGTGGGCACGCAGCTGAAAAAATGATGGGCTTGGTGCGGTTAAAGTATGTTTTTGTTGAAAGGCAAGAACCGTATTGCGCACCGATCCGAAACATGTATTTGTATATCTTTTTGATTGCATTGCCTTTTTATTTGATTTGGTTTTTGGTCTCTTTTATCGCGGTTTTGAACGTTTATGCGTTTATCATTCTGTATTTGCCCATCTTGATTCTTTCTTTTTTGACGTTTGGTTTTCCTTTCTTTGCTTGGAAGACACTCGGGGGGCGCGGTTGGTGCTTTTGGTGCTTTCACGTTGTATTTTATTTCGTGACACAACTTTTGGGCTGGGTTGTGCGAAGCGTTTTTTTGAAAGCGTTTTATTTCTAAAGCACTTGGATCTGAAAATTTATAAAAAATACTGCCGATAGGAATCAAACGGTTTCCTGTCGGCAGTTTTTTGGTTTGTTATTGTCCAAATATGATTTTCATAACACGCGCCATCTCATCGGGGAGAGGAGAGGTGAAATGCACCTCTTTCTGCGTGCGCGGATAGACGAAGGTCAGCTCCTTGGCGTGCAGGCACTGTCCGTGGATCAATGCCTTGTGATGCGCTTCAAATTTGGTGTTCGAGCCTCCGTAGATCGAGTCGCCCAGGAGCGGATGTCCGATCGATGCCATGTGTACGCGGATCTGATGGGTGCGCCCGGTCTCCAGCTCGCAGCGAAGCAGCGTAAAGCTTTGTCCGTTGGATTCACCGCGCGAGAGTACCGTCCAATGTGTGACAGCATCACGCGCCTTGAGATCACTGTTGCGGATGACCGCCATGCGCTTGCGGTCGACGGGGTGTCTGCCGATCGGCGCGTCCACCGTGCCGCTGTCCTCTTTGAAATTGCCAATGGCGATCGCGTAGTAGGTGCGGCGGATGTGGTGTCCCTTCAGTTGCGCCGAGAGCGCGAGGTGCGTTTCATCGTTTTTGGCGACGACCAGGAGTCCCGAGGTATCCTTGTCAATGCGGTGAACGATTCCGGGGCGAATGACTCCGCCCACGCCAGATAGAGACGAGCCGCAGTGATAGAGCAGCGCGTTGACCAGCGTTCCGTCGGGATTGCCGGCGGCGGGATGCACCACCATCCCCACGGGCTTGTTGATGACGATCAGGTCGTCGTCCTCATAAATGATATCCAGAGGGATATTTTGCGGGATTGCTTCACAGGGAGCTGGTGTGGGAAGGGTGATCTCCACGACGTCTCCTTGACGGATGCGATAATTTTTGGCGATCGGAGCGCCGTTTACGGTCACGGAACCGCTCTCAAGTAGCCTTCCAAGTGCCGAGCGTGTCAATTCTCCGCTTTGCGCGGCAAATACGTCCACACGCTTGCCAACGTCCTCGTCTGAGGCGCTCAGCGTGAGGGTCGACGCATCAAGCTCATTCCATTCCATCGTTTCCATGGTCTGTCTCCGTAGGTGTGGAGGTCGATTCATCGGCTTCGTTGGCTGCACTTGTTTCATTGGCTTCATTGGCTTCATTGGATTCGTCGACACCGAGGGCTTGCTCGGCGGCGCGCACTTTTTCTTTTTCTGTTTTTGCCTCGTGAATAATATCCCAAATCAAATATCCCATGAGCATAAAAGCACCGACCGTGACGAAGGAATCCGCCACGTTGAAGATGGCGAAGTCGATCAGGGTGAAGTCGATGAAATCAATGACGTATCCGAGTGCGATACGGTCGATCATGTTTCCGATGCCGCCTGCCGCAACCATGGCAAGCGTGATCTGCACGTAACGGCTTTTGGGAGCGCGGAAGAAGAGAACGCCAAGGAGCACGAGAATGGCGACGGTTGAAAAGATCATGAATACCCAACGCTGATCGCTGAGCATTCCAAACGCCGCACCCTCGTTGCGCGCATAGGTGAAGTGCAGAACGTCCTGCCACAGAGGGAAGGAGGCTTCACCTTCGAGATAGATGACAGCGAAAGCTTTGGTCAGTTGATCGAGCGCGACGATGCCGACAATGATTGCAATGAGTAGGATCATAGGCTTCCTTTCTTCAAAGATTTGAACAGGGGGAGAAGCTTTGCGGAAAGGCTTCTTCCCCTGCTTTCGATCAGAGAATTGCTTATTTCAGAATTTCCTTGCAGCGAGCGCAGAGGAATCCGCCGTCGGCATCGTGCTCACCCTCTGTGGAGAAGCCCCAGCAACGGTCGCACTTGCATCCGTCAGCGGGCTCGACCAGAACGGCGAGACTTTGATCCTCATTCTGATATGCAGCGGCGGGCGCATCTGCATCGGTCAGCTTGACGCCCGATACGATGAACACGGTGTTCAGCTCCTTGCCAAAGCTTTCGAGGAGTGCAGTCAGTTCAGCGTCTTTGGTATAAAGCGTGACCTTTGCCTCGAGCGATTTTCCGACCAGCTTTTCGGCGCGTGCCAATTCCAGCGCCTTCATGACGTCGTCTCTCTTTTCAAAGAGGCGATTCCACTTTTCCGTGATCTCGGAGAAGCAGAGGGCTTCGTCATAAGCAGGCATATCGTTGAGATAGACGCTTTCCTTGACGTCGGAGGCAAGGTGCGGGATTGCCTGCCACATTTCCTCCGCGGTGTAAGCGAGGATGGGGGCAAGCAGACGGACCAGACCCGAAAGGACGAAATACATCGCGGTCTGCGCGCTGCGGCGCGCCTTGCTGTCTGCCTTTTCGGTGTAAACGCGGTCCTTGGTGATGTCGATATAGAGTTTGGAAAGCTCTGTGGTGCAGAAATTGGTGATGCTGTGGGAGATCGGGTGGAACTCGTATGCATCATAGTAGGCGCGAACCTCGCGGGTCAGATCGTTCATCGCGGAGATGATCCAACGGTCGATCTCAAAAAGCTCGTCAAACGCCAACGCGTCGACGTTGGGATCGAAGTCGTTCAGGTCGGCGATCAAAATACGAACCGTGTTGCGGATCTTGCGGTAAGCGTCGGAAAGCTGCTTGAAGATCTGATCCGAAGCGCGCACGTCCACTCGATAATCGGCGGAAGCAGCCCACAGACGAACCAGGTCTGCACCGTATTTCTTGATCATGTCAAGCGGATCGATGCCGTTTCCGAGTGACTTGTGCATGGCTCTTCCTTCGCCGTCCACAACCCAACCGTGGGTCAGAACCGTCTTGTAGGGCGCCTGAGCCTCGCCGCATGCGCCGACAGCGGTCAGAAGAGAGGATTGGAACCAGCCGCGGTACTGATCGGCACCCTCGAGATAGAGATCTGCGGGCCAATGCGCCTCGCCGTTGTCCTTGACAACAGAGAAATGCGTCGATCCCGAGTCGAACCAACCGTCCAAAGTGTCGGTTTCATGCGTGAAGTGCTTGCCGCCGCAGTGCGGGCAGACGAAGCCCTCGGGAAGCAGCTCGGCTGCGGATTTTTCATACCAGACGTTCGAGCCGTGCTCGGCAAAGAGCGCGGAAACGCGCTCGATCGTTTCATCGTTGCAGATCGGCTTCTTGCAGTCGTCGCAATAGAAGACGGGAATCGGCAGACCCCAGTGACGCTGACGCGAAATGCACCAGTCGGCGCGGTCGCGAACCATCTGCTTGATGCGCTCGCCGCCCCATTCGGGGAGCCACTGTACCTTGTCGCAAGCGCGCACAGCCTCATCCTTGAAGGCGTCAACCGAGCAGAACCACTGCGGCGTTGCGCGGAAGATGATGGGCTGCTTGCATCTCCAGCAGTGCGGATACTCGTGCTCAAATTCCTTTGCAGCGAAGAGCGCGCCGCTTTCCTTCATGTCGGCAAGAATGGCATCGTTGGACTCGTCATAGCGCAGTCCCGCAAATTTGCCTGCCTCCTCGGTCTGATAGCCGCGGTCATCGACGGGAACCAGCGCGGGGAGATTGTAGCGACGGCAGGTGACGTTGTCGTCCGCACCGAAGCCACCCGCGGTGTGCACGCATCCGGTACCGCTGTCCATCGTGACGTAGTCGGCAACAGCCAACAAGCTGTCACGGTCGAGGAAGGGATGCTGCGCGGTCATATATTCAAAGAAATTGCCGGGATAGGTTGCAATGACTTCATAGTCCTCCACGCCGCCCTCTGCCATGGTCGCGGCAACGAGCGCCTCGGCAACGATATAGCACTCTCCGTTTGCCGCCTTCACGATCGCGTAGGATTCGGCAGGGTTGAGTGCGATCGCCTGGTTGCCGGGGAGTGTCCAGGTCGTGGTCGTCCAGATGATGAAATAGGTGTTTGCGAGGTCGCAGACGCCGGCAAGCTTGCCCTGATCGTCCTTGATGCGGAATTTGACGTAGATCGAGGTACAGGAATCGGTCTTGTATTCGATCTCGGCCTCAGCGAGCGCGGTCTCGTCGTTCGGGCACCAATAAACCGGCTTCAGTCCCTTGTAGATGTAGCCGCGCTTATACATTTCTCCAAATACCTTGATCTCGCGTCCTTCGAATTCCTTGTTCATGGTGAGATAGGGATTCTTCCAATCTCCGGTGACACCGAGGCGAACAAACTGTCCCATTTGCACTTTGACGAACTCCTCGGCAAACGCATGGCATTGGTTGCGGAATTCGGGAATCGACATCTTTTTGCGGTCGAGCTTGTTTCTCTTGATGATCGCCGATTCAATGGGCATGCCGTGGTTATCCCAACCGGGGATGAAGGGAACGTGATAGCCCGACATGGACTTGGATTTGTTGATGAAATCCTTGAGGATTTTGTTCATGGCGGTTCCCATGTGGATGTTTCCGTTGGAGAAGGGGGGGCCGTCATGCAGAACGAACAGAGGCTTGCCCTTGGCATTCTCCTGCATTTTGTTGTAAAGATCCATGTCTTCCCAATATTTCAGGGTGTCCGGCTCTCTTTGCGGCAAATTTGCGCGCATCGGAAATTCGGTTTCCGGCAGATTCAGTGTGCTGGTGTAATCTTTTGCCATTGTGATCTCTCCTGTCAATAAAATTCTGATCAAATTTTTGTTATTTTCGGGCGCGGACAAAACAAAAAAGTCTCATAGCATGTCCATGCTATGAGACGGAAGATCCGCGGTACCACTCATATTCGCCGCCCGAGGCGGCGCACCTTTGCGGAGGCAGAAACCTCCTGTGCTTTAACGCAGCCATACGAATGCACTTACTGACCATTGGTGTTGGGCGCATCAACTCGGAAGTGATGTCACAAAAAAGTACCGACTGCACGCTTCCACCAAACGCGTGCTCTCTGTGAGTTTTCCTTTTTCGGAGCTCTTCGTCATCGTTTTTATACATCATATTATATCACTCTTTTTTTGCTTTGTCAATGGTTTTGCAAAAAAACTTGATGATTTCCTTGTTTTTTGCTCAATATTTTAAAATAAAACTAATTCTTATTATAGAATTTGTGACCAAATTCGACAAAAAAGCATATCATGGGAATAGCCGTCCATTTTGTGACGGCGGAAGCAAAATGAAGAAAAGGAGAGACTTCATGTATTCTGAGTATCACAGAGACACTCCGACGCATCGCGCAAACGACGCGTTTTTGCGCCGGATGCTCGGAGGAGATTTGAAGGGTGCGGAGCTGTACCGCTTGCAGACGGAGCGGCACGAGCATCCCACGGAAGCGCGGGAAAGACGGGTGGATTGCCGAGGAAACGTCGTGCAGGAGGAAGCTGCTTGCGGAATCAAATCCGCGCGAGAGAGCAGTGATGGGGGCGAGTGTGATCGCTGTCCCACGGAGATTCCCGCTCCGGCACTTGCCATGGTCTATGCGCCTCGGCAGTGTTGGAGAGGTCTGTTCGATCCGCAAACGGGCTTGGCGCACGGCAGCCTCTTTGCCGAGCTGATCCTGCCCTTTGAGGGATGTCCCAAATATGGAAGAACGGAGGGGAAGCCTTGCAAATGAGGTGGAATGAAGCGATGAATCAGCAGAAACGTTACGATCAGACGCCCCCGATGCACGGGCGCCAGAGCAACGGCGGGGAAATGAACTGCCGCGAGCAACTCAAGCGCATCCGCGCTCTGGATTTCGCCATCCAGGAGACGGTGCTTTATCTGGACGCCTATCCCGAAAACAGACAGGCGTTGGAATATTACCACCAGCTTCTGGAGCAACGCCGTGAGTGCATGACACTCTATCAGAAGAGCTGCGGCCCCTTGAGCATGTACGGCAACACCTCCCATGACTCGTGGGATTGGGTATGCGGTCCGTGGCCGTGGGAGCCCGAGGCAAACTGACGGAGTGAAAGGAGAAGAGAGAAATGTGGACTTATGAGAAGAAATTGCAATATCCCGTGAAGATCAAGAATCCCAACCCCAAGCTGGCGCAGATCATCATCAGTCAGTTGGGCGGCCCCGACGGGGAGATCGGCGCTTCAATGCGCTATCTCAATCAGCGCTATTCCATGCCCTATGGGCAGGTCACGGGAATCCTGACCGACGTCGGAACCGAGGAGCTGGCGCATATGGAGATGGTTGCCGCCATCATCCACCAGCTCACACGGAATCTGAGCGAGGAGGAGATCGCCAACAGCCCCTTCGCCACCTATTTCGTGGATCACACCACGGGCGTCTATCCCGTGGCGGCAAGCGGCGTGCCGTTTGATATGAAATATATCGCGGTCAAGGGCGACGTCATCACCGACCTCAACGAGGATTTGGCGGCAGATGCTGCAATAACGCAAATGCAACCTTTATCAAAAAATCGCCGAAAACCCTTGTGAAATAAGGATTTTTCGCACATCGGCAAAACGCTTAAAATTTGCCAACCTGCTATCACATAAGAACAACAACAAGCATTTTTAGCAAAAAATCAACTTAATTTATTCAAATTTGATAAGGACAAGCTGTTTCTCCCTAAACCACATTTCTCGTTATTATTGCTGTTTCCACTTGACAGATTTCCCACAATATGGTATACTATTTTTAGCAGAAGAATTAAGGTTATCCTTTTTGACGAGTATGTACAGCAAGTATTGCCGCTATCGAATACAAGAAGTTGATATTCGGTCATATTCCTAAAAAATGATTGGTAATGACACTAATTTTATAGTCTCGGAGCCTCCCGAAAATTCTGCTATAGGATCGAACCGTTCCACAAAACAGAATTTTATAAGGAGGCTATAACTATGTCTATTTTTAGGCAGAGGGATAGTCTTGATTGGCTATCCCTCTTTTCTGTTTCCGAAAAGGAAAAAAAGCAAAAACTGCAATGGATTCAGCAATTTCAAATGGAGTATGACAGCCAACATTTTGCATATGAGCTGTTGCAAGTTACCGGATTGAATCCACGCGATTTTCGCACCGATGACGTAGCAACACAAATTGCTTGCGAATACGTTGCCCTCAAATTCATGATTGAGGATTCCGAATTTGCAGAAGATCTGCTAAGTGCGGAGGATTTTAAAAAAGCGCAGTCTGTGTTTGCCCGCAAGCAGTTGAACAGCAAAATCCTAAGACATCTTTTGTCTTGCTTCTTCAAACTGCTCAGAGATCACAGTCGCGAAGGTAACTTAAAAAATCTTTTCACTCTGTCGATACTGGAGCAAATCAAGATCGCGCAAGAGGATGAGATCAATCGCAGTTTTGGCGCATTAAAAAAAGTGTTAGATAAGGTTTCATCGGGTGTGAAAAACAAATGCTATTTTGAGGCTGACCGCTACGTCAATGAATATGATACTGCTTTGGATGATGCATTAAACACTTTTGTTGTAAATCATTTTGGCTACAATTTCAATGAGGCTAACAACAAAATTCTCGGTTTAAATGGTGGATCATGGCTTTTAGAGGAAAGAGGACTTTTAGCAAATGATCATATTCTCGGAGATGCTCTCTTACGCGACGTCAACTTTTGGTCAGCACACCCACACTTTTGTGTTATAAGATTCATCAATGAAATTGCCAAGCACAACAGTATTCGCCATGCTGAAAAAGTGCTCCAGCATATGTTTGAGAATCTAAAAAGAATGCCACATATGAGCATCGTTTTTGAAAACAAATTTGCTCTCTATATGTCAAAGTATGAGGAATTAGTAAACGGTCTTGAAGCACAAGGGCGCAGATTCACCTTCAAGCGCTTGACACAGTATTGTGATATTTCCGTATTGGATAATCTTTGTTTCTGTTATCCCATGAATAATGTTGACGAAAAGCGTTTTGAAATCGGTCGCAAAATATGGGATAACTTCATCTGCGAATACAATTATCCTCACGATGCCGAAACCGTAATGCAATTTTTATCGGATGAGGTGGCGCGCTTTATCCCCGAAAGCATCACTGACACCAAAGAGATCGCAGTCATTTTGGATTGCGGTCCCTTCCACTTCACAAACAAGGAGGACGATGACCGCAAGCTGTTCCGTGCGTATCATCCCGATTGCTTCACCGCAGAAAACATATGGAAGCGCGTTTATCTGAAGGCACACGCCGTTACGCTGTTGTCAGATGACGAAGCAACACAGTTTTCTTATCTGCAACGAATATTTATTGATTTAATCAAAGCCATAGAAGAACGGCTTGGTATCTGTACCGCTCATCAGTTGGATATGTCGGCACGAATCCGCCATTATGAAAGGCTGAAAGAAAAGCTGAAAGAATTTGGCATTAAAACGAACGATCAATACAAAGAGGACTACGTCGTTTCTCTTTTGGATCGTGATACGGCGCAAATGAGCGAAGCGGAAAGATTTCCCGAGCTTGAGCAATTGGGTGACTCCATCTACGGCTTGGCGGTGGCAGAGCTTCTTTTCTACAATCCAACAACCGTTTTACCTTGGAATACCGAAAAGAAGATGCAACAGCTTTTTGAGGATTATACCCGCGCAGAAGCACAGGTTTTGATTTCAAAAAAGCACGGTTTTGATGAACTGTTTTTGCACATTGGTCTGCCCGCAAAGTATTTGGAATTTGATTCACTTTTCTTCGATTACGATACGGCAACCGAGGAACGTTTGCAGGGCTTGAATCAAGAAAAATACCTTGCAGACTCACTTGAAATGATCATCGGATCGGTTTGTCGTGATAAAGGCTTTGATACAGCGATTCAATTCGCAAAAGAGCTTTTGCAAAAAACATTCTCCAAGACATTTACCGCCGAAATTCATCCTACGGATGAAAATAAACGTAACACGGACATCGAGTGGGACTATTGGGCAAGAATACTCCCGGCTCCTCGTACGGTTATGGAAAGCGAGCATCACGTTCTCTGGAATGCTCTGCACAAGGTCGTTATGACTCTTTCGCTTGGAACGGATAATAAGGAAAAGCGAAACTATATTTCTCATAGCTTTGGCAATACGGCTATTTATGGTGATCCTGACAGCTACGATATTTCGTGGGTGTTCTATGACTATCTGCAAAGCGGACTTGATACCGTCCTAAAAAAATACGGTGACAAGGTTCGCGAAAGCTATAAAAACAAAATCAGATAATTAAAACTGTGGAACGGTACGATCCTACCATAATCAAAAACAGATTTTTGGAGGATCAAAAATGAACGCTTATTCCGTGGTAAATTACCATATCACAAACCACTGCAACTACCGTTGCGCCTACTGCTTTGGCAAATTTGACGGACAAGAAAATCCGTCGCTTGACAAAGCAAAAAATATTATTGATAACATTGCCTCGTATTTCAAAGCTAATCAAATTCCAAATGGTCGAATCAATTTTGCAGGCGGAGAGCCGATGCTATATCCGAAGCTTGATGATTTGATCTGTTACACGCATTCCCTTGGTATTTCCGTATCTATTGTTACCAACGGCTCCTTGTTAACACCAGAACGCATTCACTCTTGGAATGGATTGGTTTCCTGCATTGGAATCAGTATTGATTCTCTATGCGAAAACACCAACATACAGATCGGGCGATGCTGTCGTGGCTCCGTAAAAACAATGGAGGATTGGCTCGCCATTGCAACCGCTATTCATGAATGCGGTATTGCTTTGAAGATCAACACCGTGGTATCAAAGCTAAACATTCAGGAGAATCTTCTTCCGCTCTACCATGCAATAGCTCCTAACAAAATTAAATTGTTGCAAATGCATTTGATCAAAGGGATCAATGATTGGGCAAAACCATATGAAATCACTAAACGAGAATTTGATGATTTTTGTGAGCGTCATAGTTCAGCGCCTTCTGTCATTGTCTCAGAGCCTTGCGGAAGTATGGAAAATTCCTACTTAATGATCAATCCCGTTGGCAACGTGCAATTGAATAATAACGGGATATACGAGTGCTATGGAAATTGTTGCGACACACCGCTTTGCGAGATTATGAAATCGGTTCCGATTGATGCGGATAAATTCAACTCCAGATATGTTCGGGAGGTGAAGCCATGAGCGCATATACCGAGATCAATATCAAAGAAGGAATGCCGATGGCGGCAGATGCCTTGAATTATTTGAAATCGTCTATAGAGCGTAGCCGAAGAAAACGTTACGGTTGTGTTTTGATTATTCACGGCTACGGAAGTACCGGCAAAGGCGGAGTTATTCATGACAAAGCTCGCCAATGGCTCAAAGCACAGGAGCGAAACGGTAAAATGAAAGCCGTAATTTATGGAGAAGATTTTTCGATATATAATGCGCAAGCAAGAGAATTGAAAAAACGATATCCCGAATTAGAACAACTTTTTCGGATATGCAATCACGGCGTTACAGTGGTAGAATTGTAAGCAAACAAAAATCGAGGGCTGACGAAACAACTCGTCAGCCCTCTTTGTATACTATTACTTAAACGACGGCGCGTGCGTCTCACCAGTCGCAAACGTATTCGGTCCGGGGTTCGACATTGAGAAATACATCTTCGCCGCTTTCGTCGTACCGAAATCACGGTTTGAGCCCGTTTCCTGCACCTTGTTGAAGGCATCACGGAACATCTGGTTGTGCGCTTCCTCACGGTTAAGCAGAAAATCGATGGTCTCTCTGACCTTCTTATCCTCAATCTGACGGTAGAGATATTCGTAAACCACCTTGGCTCTCTGTTCGGATGCAATATTGGAAAGCAGATCAGCACACAGGTCGCCCGTGACGGTCACGTAATCCGCCGTCCAAGAGTATCCTGAAGAATTGATGAGTCCGGGATTCAGACCGAGCAGAACGTGCGTCTGCACCTCGCCCGCCTGCACTTTGGTTGCGTCCACGTCGTGACCGTTGAGCAGATTGATGGTCTGCGCCACCATTTCCATGTGTCCAAGCTCCTCCGCGGCTATGTCAAGAAACAAGTCCTTGATCTCGGGATCTTTAATTCTGAAGCTCTGCGACATATACTGCATAGCCGCCTTCAATTCGCCATTGCCGCCGCCAAGCTGCTCCTGAAGCAACACCGCATACTGCGGATTTGGTCTCTCCACCTCTACGGGATGAAATAACATTTTTTCGTGTTTGAACATAGATACCTCCGTTTTTTGTATTCACCGTTATTATTTCCCGAAACGGGGGAAAATATATTGTCGAAGGTATAAAATTACCTAAAACAAAGAATTGAAAGTATTTTTCGGCTGTTTTTAAGAATTTATATAAATTAGCCGAAGGTTTCTGTAACAGGTATTGATTCTCCCGAATCTGCAAAGACTAATTCTATTAAGATTCGGAGGACTTATATGGAATCGGTATGGGAGAAAACAGCGTCAAAGCCGCGTTTTGACGCACTTGGCGGCAATAAAAAGACCGACGTTTTGATCATCGGCGGCGGGATCGCGGGAATTTTGTGTGCTTATAAGCTGAAAAACGCGGGAGTGGATTGTATGCTTGTAGAAGCGACGGAGGTCTGCGGCGGTATTACTAAAAACACCACAGCGAAGATCACACTCGGGCATAGATTGATTTACGATAAGATGATAAAACGCTTTGGGGAAGACAAAGCGCGCCTTTATGTTGACGCACAAAACAAAGCAATCAAAGAATACACCAAACTTTGCGAGAATATCGACTGCGATTTTGAAACACGGGAGAACTACGTTTATTCTCTCAATGACCGCAAGAAAATCGAAAAGGAAGTTACCGCACTTAACAAAATCGGCGTGAAAGCCGAGTTTTCGGATGCAAAAGAGCTTCCGTTTTCTGTCGCAGGCGCGGTTCGCCTGAAAGATCAAGCGCAGTTTCACCCATTGAAATTTTTATATACAATCGCAAAAGATCTGCCGATCTACGAGAATACAAAGGTCACAGAACTAATGCCGCACAAGGCAAAAACCAACCGCGGCGAGATTGCTTTCAAAAAGTTGATTATCGCAACCCATTTTCCGATGCTCAACAAGCACGGATTGTATTCCTTAAAGCTTTATCAGCACCGTTCCTAT
>JAFWYJ010000027.1 GCA_017517745.1 Clostridia bacterium
GTTTGCCTTCAAAATGTGGCGAAGCCGCGCCTCGTTCGGCGAAGCCGTCATCATTTGGCGAAGCCAACATCTCTTGCCGAAGGCAAACATCGTTCGGCGTGCCTGCTATCGCAGGTCGCCGCCGGCCGCGGGAGCGATTGAAAGGGTGACGCGCACAGATAAAAAATTACCTTTTCACCCATGCGATGAAAGTTTTTGCGGGGGTGTGGGGGTGGCTTTTTTCAAAAAGCACCCCCACAAAAAACGCCGAAGGCAAAAAGGGGGTGTGAGGGAGCTTTTTTCAAAAAGCACCCCCACAAAACGCCGAAGATAAAAAAGGAGAAAAAATGAAGAGACTGCACTATGAAATCAAGGGCATGAGCTGTGCGGCGTGCGTTGGGCACGTTGAGCGCGCCGTGAAAAAGGTTTTGGGAGAGGGAGATCGGATTTCGATTTCTCTTTTGACGAACTCGGCTTCGATTTTTTTGGAGGAGGAGCTGAGCGATGAAAAACTGAATATTCTTGAGAATCGATTGGAAGCGTCCGTCAGGGCGGCGGGATATACGTTGATCACGGGCAAGAAAGAAAAACAAGAAAAGCCGAGGTCAAGCGATCTTGCAAGATTGATCCTTTCGGGATTTTTCACGCTTGCCGTGATGTATTTCGCGATGGGAGAGATGATCGGTCTTCCGCTTCCCTCTTTTGTGACCGGAAAGGAAAATCTTTTGTATTTGGCACTGACGCAGCTGATTTTGCTGATCCCGGTTCTGATCCTCAATTTCAAATTTTTCCGCAACGGATTTTCGGCACTGTTTCACCTGTCTCCGAGCATGGATTCTTTGATCGCCGTCGGATCGGGAGCTTCGGTTGTTTATGGATGTATTTCGATGGTGATGATGGCGATGGGCGGACAACCTTTGTCGTACGATCTCTATTTTGAGTCGGCGGCGATGATCCTGACGCTGGTATCTTTTGGAAAAATGCTCGAGGGACGCGCGAAGGATAAGGCGGCGGATGCCGTCAAGGAGCTTTCGAGGATCTCTCCCAAATACGCCTCGGTTTTGAGAGACGGAGAAGAACGCGCTCTTCCGATCGAGGAGCTTTGTGTGTCGGATCTGATCTTGATCCGCGCCGGTGAAATGATCCCCGCGGACGGAGAAATCGTCGACGGACAAGGCAGCGTGGACGAATCGGCGCTCACGGGTGAAAGTATGCCCGTGGAAAAGAAAGTCGGAGACCGTGTTTCCACCGCTTGCGTTTTGCTTTCCGGTGTTCTGACCGTCAGATGTACCGAGGTGGGCGAGGATACCTCACTATCGCGCATCATTCGACTTTTGGAGGATGCCGCCGCATCAAAGGCTCCGATCGCGAGGATCGCGGACAAAGTGAGCGCGGTGTTCGTTCCCATCGTCATGGCGATCTCGGCACTGACGGCGATTTTGTGGCTTTTGATCACACAAAACGGCGAGCAGGCACTCCGCTCCGCGATCTCGGTTTTGGTCATCTCCTGCCCCTGCGCGCTCGGTCTTGCCACCCCGACGGCGATTACGGTTGGGATCGGCAGAGGCGCGCGGAAGGGAATCTTATTTTGTAACGCCGAGGCACTCGAACGGTTTTGCTCGATCAAAACCGTGGTATTTGACAAAACCGGAACCATCACGGAGGGAAAGCCTTCCGTGACGGATCTGTATGCCTACGGAAAGGATCCGCGCGAGGTTCTCTCTGCCGCCGCGTCGGTGGAACGGCTTTCCTCGCATCCTCTGGCACTTGCCGTGGTCAACGCCGCCGAGCAGATGAACCTGACACTCTTTGCTGCGGAAGGATTTCAGGGATTGGTCGGCGTGGGAGCGGAAGGAAGAATTGAAGCGGGTGTTTGCCGTGTCGGAAAACCCGATCAAGCACTTTTGAAGCGTATCCGAGAAGAGCGCGACGTCGAAGATCAGCCGATTTTTCAAAACGCGGAAAAAGAAATTTCGATTTTTGAATCTTCCGACGATACCACGCTTTGCAAAGATTTTGCCTCCCTGGAGCGCGTCGGAAAAACAGCGGTGCTGGTCAGTCTTGACGGTGTGCCGATTGGCGTGATCGGTATTTCCGACCGCATCCGTCCCGAAGCCCGGGATGCGATTACGTCGCTGAAAAACGCCGGTGTGGCTTGTTTGATGTTGACGGGCGATAACGAGCGTACAGCCGCTTACGTCGCACAGAAAACGAATTTGGACGGTTTCCGCGCCTCTTTGATGCCACAGGACAAGGAAAGGATCGTCGCCGAGCTTTCTCAAGCGGGTTCTTGCGCGATGGTGGGAGACGGCATCAACGATGCCCCCGCGCTTGTCAGAGCCGACGTCGGAATCGCCGTGGGCGCGGGAACAGACGTTGCAATCGAGTCCGCGGACGTGGTGATCTCCTCCTCTTCTCCGATGGACGTGGTCGAGGCATTCTACCTCTCCCGCGCGTCGATCCGCATCATCAAGCAAAATCTATTCTGGGCGCTCTTTTATAACGCCATCTGTATCCCCGTCGCGGCAGGCGCGTTTTATCCCTTCCTCGGATGGCAGCTCAGCCCGATGCTCGCCTCCGCCGCCATGAGCTTTTCCTCGGTCTGCGTGGTTCTCAACGCCCTGCGCTTGCGCGCCGTCCCCCTGAGACCGAAACGTCATATTCCGTCAAACAATCAACAAAATTTTGAAAAAACAGAAGAAAGAAAGGAAGAATCCGACATGCTGTTTGCCAAAACAAAAACTTACGTCCTCTCGATCGAAGGCATGATGTGCCAGCACTGCGTATCTCACGTCAAAACCGCGCTCGAAGCCGTCAAAGGCGTCAAGTCGGTCAGCGTCAGCCTCGAAGAAAACAACGCCACCGTCACCGCCTCCGCCTCTCCCGACGCGCTCAAAGCCGCCGTCACCGCCGCGGGTTACGTGGTGAAGGAGATCGTATAATTTTTTGTGGGGGACTTCTTGAAAGAAGCTCCCCCACACCCCCTTTTTGCCTTCGGCGACCAGAGAAACTTTTTGAAAAAAGTTTCTCTGGACTCTTCAAAAACTTTTATCGCATGGGTGGAAACGTAATTGTTTATCTGTACGCTCGACCAATCAATCGCTCCCGCGGCTATTTGGGGACCCACGACCCCAAATAGCTTTTATTTTTTGTTTTGATTTGGCTTTGGTGCTTCCAATTTTGATTTATCGCGCACCTTGTTCGCACAATTTTGTAGGGGCGTGCCTTGCACGTCCGTTTCTTTTTTCTATCTCTCGGATGGTAATTTTATAGAATTTATCTAAATATGTTTACAAATCACAAAAAACGTGATATAATATATCCGCTACACAAAACCGAATAAACCTTTAGGGCTAGTGGTCTTTCTATTTATATAGGGGATATGATACCCTTTTTTAGGCATACTACTTTTGAATTTGGTAAAAGCGCAAATTCCAACAGGTAGTATGTCGGATACCACTATCCCGTTTATCTGGTTTTGTGTAGCAGCAATCGGAGTTTGCGTTTTTCGGTGCGCGGCTTCGGTTGCGCACTTTTTTTATATGCTGATGGGGGATATATGAGCAAACACATTCCGGAAAAAACCATAGATATTACCGGTGTTGAGCTTGTGCCGGGAACCCCTGCCGCTTGTTTTGGTAACGGCGAACAAGGCTTTGAGCGGTGTTGCGACGAGTGTGATTGCTTTCTGCTTTGCTTTTCCGAATTTGAAGCTCAAATCAAAGAAAACATTGTTGAAAGTAAAAATAATACCGAAAAGCAGTCAAAAAAATGACAGAGAACAGTTTACGTTCTCTGTCATTTTTTCAGTCAATAAGATAATCTTTTCAAATTCTTTCCAAAATCACGCAATCGTTTGGCTTTACGGTGAAAGAACGGCAGACGGGTGCTTGGGTGAGAGCGTTTCGGTAGGCTCCGTGCAGAGGGAGCTCGAAATCGACGTCGCCCGCGTTTGCCGCGACGATGAGGGCGTCGCCCGAGGCGGCGTCCTTTCGTTCAAAGGCGAAAGCGGATGCGGTGTGCGCGAGGAAGGCAAACGAGCCGTCCTTGAGCGCGGGATGTTGATGTCTCATGCGACCGAGTGCGCGGTAATGCGCCAGAAGCGTGCGATCCTCGCGCCCCCACGGGAACGGCATGCGGCAGAAGGGATCGTGATAGCCCTCCACGCCCGCCTCGTCGCCGTAGTAGAGCGAGGGGATGCCGTAGACGGTATATTGCAATGCCGAGGCGATCTTGAGCTTTGCGATCGCCTCTTTGCGTGCCTTTGGTGACAGACGCAGCTTGGCAAGCTCGGGATTTTCTTTCCCTTCGCCCGCCGTTTTGTCTCCGAGGTGCGTCAGAATACGCTCGGTGTCGTGCGTACCGAGCAGATTCATCAGCGCGTGCGAGACGGTGGGTGGATAGGTCGCGTAAAGCTCGGTGAGCGTGTTGACGAAGGTCTCGGCGTCGCCGTTTTGCAAAAATGCCATCACGGCATTGCGGAAGGGATAATTCATCACGCTGTCGAGCTGATGGCCGCGGAAATAGCGTTTGCGCTCTCCGTAGGAGATCTTGTCGACCGCGTTCTCCCAGACCTCACCGATGAGGATCGCCTCGCCGCCCGACTCGCTCTTGACGGTCTCGTTCAGCTCGTTCAAAAACGCGTTGCAAAGTTCGTCGGCAACGTCCAGCCGCCAGCCGTCAGCTCCCGCGCGGAGCATTTTGGCGGCAATGCCGTCCTTGCCGGTGAAATAGCGTCGGCAGTCCTTTGACGCGTGATTCAGACGCGGCATGATCTCAATGCCCCACCAAGCCTCGTAATCGTCGGGAAACTTGCGGAAGGTGAACCACGTGGCATAGGGCGATTTTTTGGATTGATACGCGCCGAGAGTCTCGTAATGTCCGCGGCGATTGAAATATTTGCTGTCGTCGCCGGTGTGGTTGAATACGCCGTCGAGAATGACTTTCATACCGCGCGCGTGCGCCTCCTTGATGAGGTTGGCAAACGCCGCCTCGCCGCCGAGGAGCGCGTCGATCTTTTCATAATCCGCCGTGTCGTAGCGGTGATTCGACGCCGACTCGAAGAGCGGAGAGAGATAGAGCACGGTGACGCCGAGCGTTTTCAGATAGTCCAGCTTTTCGGCAACGCCCCAGAGGTTGCCGCCGAAAAAGACGTTGTTGGAAAGCGGCTCGCCCGCTTTTTTGGCGAACTGCGGGATCCCTTTTTCCCAATCCTCGTTCAAAACGGCGTCGTCGCGCAAAGAAACCTCGCCCCGGCCGCGGCAGAAGCGGTCGAGAAAGACGTGATACATGATCCCGCCGTGAAACCACGCGGGCGTGCGAAAATCGGCGGAATGGACCAGGAGTCGGAACTTGTTTCCAGAGTGCTCCGACAGGCGGAAATCGACGTTGTTGATACTGTCCGAGAACAGTGTGTCAAAGCCGCGCAAAAAGAGCAGCTCGTAGAAAAAGAGTCCGTCCTCGGCTTCTCCGCAAAGCTCTTTTGTGGAAAGCGTGAGGGTGTAAAGATCGACCGATCGCTCGCTCGCAGAAAAAAGGAAGGGCAGGTCAAGTGCCTCTCCTCCGTCGGGAGAGATGCGCATGACGACGGCGGAAACGCCGAGGCGGCGCGGAAGGCGTACGGAAAAGGATACCTCCTCTCCGAGCGCAAACGCGCCCAAAAGCGAGGCATCCTCCCCGTCTACCCTTTTTTCAATTTTTACGGTTTGATCGGTTTCCAGAACGGAGTGACGTTTGATCAGCATAAAAACGGGTGATATCCTTTACGTTTATGATTTTTGCGGATTATTTCTGATATTTCTTCAAAAATGCCGCGCTTTGCGCAAGGCTTGCAAAGGCAGAGCCGGTGAAGTTGTGATCCTGCTCCACGACGTAGTGCTTGACGCCGATCTCCTCGGCAGTGGCAAGGACCGAATCCCAATGCACGCTTCCGTTGCCGACCTCGGTGACGTCGGGCTGCAAAAGTCCGGTCTTCTTGTCCTTCTTGATGGTCAGATCCTTGAGGTGGAGAATATCCACGCGTCCCTTCAGCTTGCGCAGCCATGCGTTGACGTCGCCGCCGCCTGCCGCCACCCAGCAGGTGTCGAGCACGAAGGAGGTGGTTACGGGATCGAGCTGCTCGTAAAGCAGATCCATCAGCGTCTTGAGTCCGTCGATGCGGACAAACTCAAAGTTGTGGTTGTGATATGTAAGACGGAAGCCGTGCTTGGCGTAAAGCTCGGCCGCGCGGTTGAACTCCAAAATGAATTTTTTCAGCTCGTCAAGGTTGCTCTTCGCCTCCGAGGGCATGCCGCCGATGCCGACGTTGGTGGTTCCCCACATTCTGTGGATCTCCATCGTCTCCTCGGGCGCGTTCAGGATCTTGTTGTAATCGTAGTGCGTACCCACGATCTTGATGCCGTGCTTCGTGGCAAGCTCGCCAAAAAGCTTCGCGTCAAACGCGTTGCCCGCAGTCTGTGCCTCGGTGTAGCCCATTTCACTCAAACGTCCGAAGGTGTAGTCCGCCAGCGACGGATCTCCCAGATAATCGCGTACCGTGTAAAGCTGAAGTCCAAGTTTCTCAAACATGATAAAAACATCCTTTCTTTGTTTTGGTTGCGGTGTAAGGAAAATTTCTTTGAGGAAGAAGTTTCTCTTCCCCCACACCCCCATCCTTTCCGGAACTTTTTTGAAAAAAGGATCGGGGGGATTTTTTATTTGTTCGCTTTGGTAATTTTTTCATACCAATCAAGGTTGAGCGCACAGATCCACAATTACGTTGATACCCATGTGATAAAGGTTTTTGCGGGGGTGTGGGGGAGCTTTTTTCAAAAAGCTTCCCCACAAACCGCATCCTTTCATTTCACTTTTTTCAGATTCCAGATTCTCTGCGCATACTCCTCGATCGAGCGGTCTGCGGCAAAGTGACCTGCGGCGGCGATGTTGCACAGCGACATACGGTTCCATCTTGTCTTGTCCTGATATGCCGCGATCATCGCCTCGTGCGTCGTGCGGTAGGACTCAAAGTCGGCAAGGCACATATAGGGATCCGCGATGCCGTGGCCGTTGAGCAGATACTGCGCGATGTCCGCGAAGGACTCGCCCGCAAAGCCGACGGTGAGGAAGTTGATGATGCGCGCCAGCTTTTCGTTGGAGGTATAGTAGCTTGCCGAGCGGTAGCCCGCGAGCCAGAGATTCTCGACCTCCTGCGCGGTCAGACCGAAGATGAACATGTTCTCCTTGCCCGCTGCCGCCTGCATCTCGACGTTCGCGCCGTCGAGCGTGCCGATGGTGAGCGCGCCGTTGATCATCAGCTTCATGCAGCCTGTGCCGCTCGCTTCTTTACCCGCGAGCGAGATCTGTTCACTGATCTCAGCAGAGGGTACGAGCGCTTCCGCCATGCTGACGCAGTAGTTTTCCAGGAACGCGACGCTCAGCTTCTCGCGGATCTTCGGATTTTGCTCGATGTCCTTGCCGATCATGCAAAGCAGCTTGATGATGCGCTTCGCCATGTCATAGCCCGGAGCCGCCTTCGCGCCGAAGATGAAGGTCTGCGGCTGCATATCCATGTCGGGATTGTCCTTCAGATCGAGATAGAGTCCGATGATGTTGAGCGCGTTGAGCAGCTGTCTCTTGTATTCATGCAGACGCTTGATCTGCACGTCAAAGACCGAGTGGGTGTCGATCTTTTTGCCGGTTTTTTGATAAAGCAGATTCGAGAACGCGATCTTGTTGTCGTGCTTGATCGCGCGCAGACGCTCGAGCACTGCCGCATCGTCGGCAAACTTCGCAAGCTCCGCGAGCTCCTCGGGCTTGTGGCGGTAGCCGGTACCGATGCAATCCTCGATCAGAGAAGCGAGCTTGGGGTTGGAATAGCAGAGCCAGCGGCGGTGTGCGATGCCGTTGGTGACGTTGTCAAAGCGTTCGGGGTACATCCGATAGAAATCCTTGAAGGTCGAATCCTTCAGGATCTGCGAGTGCAGCTTGGAAACGCCGTTGATCGAATGAGAACCGATGACCGAGAGGTTTGCCATGCGGACTTGACCGTAGCCGATGACGCTCATCTTGGAGATGCGTCCCCAGTTGCCCGGGAATGCCTCCCACGCCTCGCGGCAGAATCTCTCGTTGATCTCCTTGACGATCATGTGGATGCGCGGCAGCTTGAGGCGGAAGAGTTCTTCGTTCCAGGTCTCGAGCGCCTCGGGCATGACGGTGTGATTGGTGTAAGAAACCGTGCGCGTGACGATGTCCCAAGCGTGATCCCAGGAGAAGAAATATTCGTCGATGAGGATACGCATCAATTCGGGAATGCAGAGCGCGGGGTGGGTGTCGTTGATGTGAATGGCAACCTTGTCGGGCAGGTTCTCAAGCGTGCCGTAGACCGCCATGTGGTCGCGCAGAATGCTCTGTACCGATGCCGAAACCAGGAAATATTGCTGAGAGAGGCGCAAGAGCTTGCCCTCGGTGTGGTTGTCGGAGGGATAGAGCACCTTGGAGATGATCTCGGCGTTGTTGCTCTCCTCCAGCGCGCGGGTGTACTGTCCCTGCGTGAAGAGTCCCATGTTGAAGTTCTGAATGTCACGCGCCTTCCAAAGACGGAGCTGGCTGACCGCGGTGCTGTCGGCACCCGAGATCATCATGTCGTAAGGCACTGCCTCCATTTCCTCGGCGTCCTCGTAGAGGATCTCGCAGTGTCCGTCGTGCCAATTCTCCTTGACGCGTCCGCCAAAGCGAACCTTGTAGATGCGGTCGGTGCGCGGTACCAGCCAGACCTCGCCGCCGGGCAGCCAGACGTCGGGCAACTCGACCTGCATGCCGTCCACGATCATCTGCTTGAAGAGACCGTATTCGTAGCAGAGCGAGAATCCCGTGGCGGGATAATCAAGAGACGCAAGAGAATCGACGAAGCAAGCGGCAAGTCTGCCCAAGCCTCCGTTGCCGAGTCCCGCGTCGGGCTCACATTCGTAAAGCTCGTCGAGCGAAAATCCAAGCTGTCCCAGTGCCTTTTCGTATGCCTCGGCAAGTCCGAGATTGTGCAGATTGGTTTTGAGCGAACGTCCGAGCAAAAATTCCATGCACATATAGTAGATGCGCTTTGCTCCCGCGCGGTTGACTTTTTTCTTGTAGGCGGAGCGCTTGTCGCTGAGCAGATTGCGGACGGTGATCGCCGCGGCTTTGTAGATCTGATCGCGCGACGCCTCCTGCGCCGAGCAGCCGAAGTGGCGTTGCAGAACGCCCTCGATTTGTTCCTTGACTTCAGCTCCTGTGGGTTTGTGGTTCATTGGTTGGTACCTCCGTGGTTTTGCTGTTTGTAAAGTGGAAAAAGTGTTTTTGTATTAAAGTGTTTGATACATTTCAAGATATTTCTCTGCCGATGCCGCCCAAGAGAAGTCGGTCTTCATGATCTTGGACACCAGCTTCTTGCGCTTGTCTGCATCGTTCCAGAGTGCGATCGCCGCCTCGGTGCGCTCCTTGAGCTCCTCGGCGGAATAGTTTGCAAAGGTGAAGCCGTTGCCGTGGATCGTCTTTTTCTCCTCCCAATAGGGCTTGATCGAGTCAAAGAGTCCGCCGGTCTCCCGGACGACGGGGATCGCGCCGTAGCGCGAAGCGATCATCTGCGAAAGTCCGCAGGGCTCGCTCTTCGAGGGCATCAGGAAGATATCGGTCGCCGCGTAGATGCGCTTGGAGAGATCTCTGTCATAGGTGATCAGCGCGCGCACCTTGTCGGGGAAGCTGCGCTCCAGATCGGTGAAGAAGCTTTCGTAGCGTGCCTCTCCTTTTCCGAGGATCACAAGCTGGACGTCGTTGTGCAGAACGATCTCATAAATGCAGCGCGCGATGATATCAAGTCCCTTGTGCGACGCCAGACGCGAGATGATCGAAAGCACGGGAACATCCTCTCTCACGGGCAATCCCGTCTCCTCCTGCAACGCCTTCTTGCACGCCGCCTTGCCCGCCATCGAGCGGACCGAGAATTTTGCCGCGATCGCGGGATCGTTCTTGGGATCGTAATAGTGGTAGTCAATGCCGTTGAGAATGCCGCAGAGCTTGTGCGCGTTTGCGTTGAGACAAGCGTCCAGCTTGTGCGCGTAGGTCGGCGTGCGGATTTCCTCGGCGTAGCGCGGGCTGACCGTGCTGACGCGGTCGGCGCATTGGATCGCCGCCTTCATCAGGTTGATGCAGCCGTCGTATTCCATCAGCGTATGCTCGTTCTCACCCAGTGCGAAGACGTCACCGAGGATCGAGAAATCGTAGATGCCCTGATATTCGATGTTGTGGATGGTGAACACCGTGCGGACGTCGCCGTAGCCCTTTCTCTGGCGGTAGAGGCAGTTGAGATAAACGACGCTGAGCGCCGCCTGCCAATCGTGCGCGTGAAGCACGTCGGGGAAGAAATCCAGACGCGTCATCATCTCCAGAACCGCCATGCAGAAAAAGGCATAACGCTCGCCGTCGTCAAAAAAGCCGTAGAGCGACGGACGCTTAAAGTAATATTCGTTGTCGATGAAATAGTAGGTCACGCCGCCATGCTGCAGGCTGAACACGCCGCAGTATTGCTCGCGCCAGGCAAGACGGACGTAGAAGACCGCCTCCTGCTTCATTTTGCTGCGCCATTCGTCGGATACAGCTCCGTAGAGCGGGAGTACCACGCGCACGTCGGCGTCGCTCGATGCGGCGAGCGCCGCAGGCAGAGAGCCGAGCACGTCACCGAGTCCTCCCGTCGCCGCAAAGGGCATGGCTTCGGCGCCTGCAAATAATATTTTTTTCATAGATCGAAATCCTTCCTTTCGAGTTTTGTCTGTTCCTTGCAGGAAAGCGTCGGGATCGCTGGGCTTGATCGGCATTTCTCAGCGGTTTCGACGCTTCTCTGCAAAGTCTTTGGCGAGCGCGGCGCCAAGCACCGCGCTCGCTCCCGTACAGCATTTCCATCCTTCTCGCCGGACACCGTTGGTGTCATTCTGAGCGCATTCGAACTTTTTCGTCCGAGATTCCAAACGGATGCTACGCACCCGATTGATCCTCGCTGCGCTCGGATTTCGGCTAACGCTCAGAATGACACGGACGAAAAAGCGCAAGCCGTAAGGCGAAGCGGAATCTCGGCGGGATTCTGAGGATAGAAGCAGTCATTTGAATATGGTTTTTCTTATACCGTCTCGTTCTTGCCGATGAAGAACGGCATCGTGGAGTGTCCCGAAAGTCTGCGGTCATCCTTGATCACCACGTTTTTGTCGGTGATGACGCAGTTGAGGTCCGCGTTGGCGCCGACGTAGGTGTCCTGCAGGAGAATGCAGTTCTTGACCACGGTTCCCTTGCCGACGTGCACGTTACGGAAGAGAATGCAGTTTTCCACCGTACCCTCGATCACGCAGCCGTCTGCCAGAAGGCTGTTCTTCACCTTTGCCGTGGAGGCGTATTTCGTGGGGGCGCTGTTGCGGATCTTGGTGTAGATGCGGCGGTCTCCGTTGTGGAACAGATCGCGGCGCATGTCACCCTCCAACAGCTTCATCGAGCTTTCAAAGTATCCCGCCAGCGAGGAGATCATCGAATATGCTCCGTCGAACTTGTAGGCGCGGATCAGCTTCTTCTTCAGATTCTTCGCGATGATGTCCTTGTGGAAGCTCTTGAGTCCTCTTGCGATCGCATCGGACACCACGTTTTGCAGATCGGCGCGGCTGATGACCATGATGTTGGTGCTGATGGTGACGTTCCCTCTCTCGGGGCAACGGTCCTCCAGGTCAACGATCCGTCCGTCCTCGTCCACCTTGAGGACGCTGACCGGCTTTTCAAAGCGGTAGCTTCCCTTCTCCAGCTCTTTGGTGACGATCGTCATGTAAGCGCCCGACGCCACGTGATCCTCAAGCACTCGGTTCAGGTCAATGTTGAGGATGACGTCGCAATCCGAAAGCACGATATAGTCGGTGCCGCATTTGTTGATGAAGTTGACGGCTCCCATCAGTGCTTCCAGGCGGTTTTCGTAAAGCTTGTTGGCGCCGACGTTCTCATACGCCGTCACGTAAGGAGGCAGAATCTTGATGCCACCCGAGCGGCGCGCCAGATCCCAGTCCTTGCCGTTGCCGACGTGATCCATCAGCGATTGGTAATTGTAGTGCGTGATGATTCCGACGTTGGTGATGTCGGAGTTGACCATGTTGGAAAGCGCGAAGTCGATCAGACGGTAGCGGCAGCCGTAGGGGATGCTTGCCATCGTGCGGATGCGCGTCATTTCCGGAATGCTTTGGTCGTGAATATTGGAAAAGATCAATCCTGCTGCAGTCATGTTGCAATACCTCCCTTACATTTCCGAGATCATCGAGCCCGCGGGAACTTTGGTTCCGTCGGGTACGGTTACGTCGGCACCGATCACGGTGACCTCCGACGCCGTCATACGGTATTCGCCCACCGTCGCGTTCTGTCCCACGGTGACGTTTTCATCGAGGATCGAATAGCGCACCGTCGCGCCTGCCTTGACGGTGACGCCCGTCATCAGCACGCTGTCCTCCACGATCGCGCCCTGCTCGACAACGACGTCGGGGCCCAGCACGCTGTTGCGCACGATGCCGCAGATGTCGGCACCCGCGGTGATCGAGGAATTTTCCACAATCGCGTCCTCGCCCACGAATTGCGGAGCCTCCGCACCGTGACGGCTGAAGATGCGCCAGCCCTCGTCAAGCAGAGAGAGCGCGGGCTGCTCGCCCAACAGATCCATGTTCGCCTCCCACAAAGAGCGGATGGTTCCCACGTCCTTCCAATAGCCCTCGAAAGGATACGCCATCATCTTCTCGCCTGCGGCAAGCATGTTGGGAATGATGTTCTTGCCGAAGTCGTTTGCCGAGTCGGGATTCTTGCTGTCCTCCTCGAGATACTTCTGCAATTTGTCCTTGGTGAAAATGTAAATCCCCATCGACGCCTTGGTGCTGTCGGGGTTCTTCGGCTTCTCCGAGAATTTGTAGATCGAGCCATCCTCGTTGGTGCTCATGATGCCGAAGCGGCTTGCCTCCTCGATCGGAACGTCGATGACGGCGATCGAGCAGTCGGCTCCCGTCTGCTTGTGGAAGTCCAGCATCTTGGCGTAGTTCATCTTGTAGATGTGGTCGCCCGACAGGATCAGCACGTACTTCGCGTCGTAGCGATTGATGAATTCCATGTTCTGCCAGATGGCGTTTGCCGTGCCTTTGTACCAGTCGGCGTGCTGATTGCCCTGATAGGGCGGCAGGATCTTGACGCCGCCGAAGGTGCGGTCGAGGTCCCAGGGGAGTCCGTTTCCGATATAATCGTTGAGAAGCAGGGGTTGGTACTGCGTCAGGACACCGACGGTGTCGAGCCCCGAGTTGATGCAGTTGGAAAGCGTGAAATCAATGATGCGGTACTTACCGCCAAAGGAGACCGACGGCTTTGCCGTTTTTTGAGTCAATGCGTAAAGACGGCTTCCCTGACCGCCCGCCAACAGCATGGCGACGCACTCTTTTTTCTTGAACATAGCTTTGTGAAACCTCCTGTATATATAGTGATTTTTAATAATTTCGGATATCGCGAGGTCTTTGCCGGTTTCGTTGGGTTACTGTCCGCCGCGCTTCTTTGGCGATTTGCGGATACACTTGAAGATCATGGCGCTCATGGGCGCGACGCGGATGCGGATGGCTCTGCCGTAATTGCGGAGCAGCGCGGGCTCGGTCTTGTAGCGTCCCGGGTTGGTACGCCCTCCTCCGCCGAACCGTTCCTCGTCGGTGTTGAAGACCTCCTCCCAGATGCCGTCATCCGGCACCGCCAAGAGGAAATCTCCCCGCTCCACGGGCGTGAAGTTGAGCAAGATGATCAGCTCCTTCCCCTTTTCGTCCTTTCGACGGAAGGAATAGATGCTCTGCTCTCCGTTGTCGGCGTCGATCCACTCAAAGCCGCCAAATTCTCCGTCTCTTTGCCAGAGTGCGGGGTTTTCGAGATAAAAATGATTCAACTCCGCGTGGAAGAGCTGCATCGCGGCGTGGTTGGGATAATCGAGCAGGAACCACTCGATCTCTCCCTCAAAGTCCCACTCGCGGAACTGCCCGATCTCGTTGCCCATGAACGAGAGCTTTTTGCCGGGGTGCGTCATCATATAGGTCATGAACACGCGCTCGCCGGCGAATTTCTGATCGTAGTCTCCCGGACAGCGATCCAGGAGCGAGAGCTTTCCGTGCACCACCTCGTCGTGCGAGATCGGAAGCACGTATTGCTCGGCAAATGCGTAGGTGATCGAGAAGGTCAGCTTGTTGTGGTGATATTTGCGCCAGAGCGGATCCTCCTCAAGGTAGGCGAGCGCGTCGTTCATCCAGCCCATGTTCCACTTGAGCGAGAAGCCGAGTCCGCCGCCGTCAAAGTGCGTCAGGTTTGCCCACGCGGTCGACTCCTCCGCGATCATCATCACGTCGGGTAGGTCGCGCGCCAGTGCGCCGTTCAGCTTTTGGAAGAAGGCGATCGCCTCCAGGTTCTTGTTGTCGCCGTGGACGTTGGGAACCCATTCGTCGGGGCGGCGGTCGTAGTCGAGATAGAGCATCGACGCCACCGCGTCGACGCGCAATCCATCCAGGTGGTATTTTTCGATCCAGAAATAGGCGTTGGAGATCAGAAAACTCTGCACCTCCTCGCGTCCCACGTCGAAGCAGCGCGTGCCCCAGGTGTGATGCTCCATGCGGTCGATGCCCTGGTATTCGTACAGCGGCTGTCCGTCAAACTCATACAGCCCGTGCGCGTCCTTCGGAAAATGCGCCGGGACCCAGTCGAGAATGACGCCGATGCCCGCCTCATGCATGGTATCCACGAACGCCATCAGATCCTTCGGCTCGCCGAATCGCGAGGTCGCGGCGTAGTATCCGCAGACCTGATAGCCCTACGAGCCGTCGAAGGGATGCTCTGCCAGCGGCATCAGCTCGACGTGCGTGTAGCCCATCTGCTTGACGTAGGTCACGAGGTCGGCGGCGAGGTCGGCGTAGCTGTAATAGCTTCCGTCCTCGTGACGCTTCCACGAGCCTGCGTGCAATTCGTAAATATTGAGCGGCTGCCGCATCACGTTCTCGCGTCTGAATTTTCCCTTGCGGTATCGCATCCAAGCCGCGTCGCGCCATTGGTAGCCCTCGATGTCATAGATCACCGACGCCGTCGCGGGCGGCGTTTCCATCAGAACGCCGTAAGGGTCCGCCTTGTAAAGCTCGCGCGAGCCGTTGCGGATGAAATATTTGTACGCCTGTCCGTCTGCGATGCGGTCGGCATCGACAAAAACCTCCCAAACCCCCTTCTCGGTGACACGGCGCATCGGATAAACGCCGTTGTTCCAATCGGTGAATTCTCCCGTCAGCGCGACGTATTCGGCATTCGGCGCCCAAACGCGAAAGACGTATCGGTCGCCCGCGCGGTGCATGCCAAGATAATCGTACGCGCGCGTCGTGGCTCCCTGGTGAAAGTAATATGGCGCAAGCTCGTTTTGCTCCATCGGAGCGATCGGTGCGTTCTTTGCTTTTTTGGTGGTCATTTCGGCGCCGTCCTTTCTTTGTTTGTTTTCCCTTTTTGGGCTTCTTATATATTATTATAACATTATAACAAAAATATTACAAGGGAAACTTTAAAATTTTGTAGATTGCGCCCGAATTTACGGCGAAATCACGAGGCTTTTTCGCCGAATCGCTCCATCAACTCGATATGAACCGCCAAAAAATTGCTTTTTTTGTCAATTTCGCTTTTCTGTCGCCGTTTTTTTTCGCTTTTTTGATCTGCTTTTCTCGGTTGATTTTTACAAAATCACAAAATAAAAATCGGCAGAACAAACAATTTTTCTTTCACATATTGTTATTATATCACAAATCAACTCCCGTGTCAATGTGTAAATCTTACTAATGTCAAAAAAAGTTCACATTTTTGTGCAAGATGCGGGACGCGTTTTTGTGGGGGTGCTTTTGAAAAAGGACGCGATCGTGGGGGCTTCTTTTTTGCGGGGGAACTTTTTGAAAAAAGCTTCCCCCGCACCCCCCTCAAAAACTTTTCGGGTAAGAGGGAAAAAGAAAACCCTTTATATCTGCGCTCGACCAATCAATCGCTCCCGCTGCCGGCGGCGACCTGCGATAGCAGGCACGCCGAACGATGTTTGCCTTCGGCAAGAGATGTTGGCTTCGCCGAACGAGGCGCGGCTTCGCCACATTTTGAAGGCAAACA
>JAFWYJ010000028.1 GCA_017517745.1 Clostridia bacterium
GCTATATGAACGATGCGCAGGTCACGAAATCGATCAAGAACGATGCCAATGCCGCAGCTGATACGGCAGCACTGAACGCTGCGTTCGCGAGCTGCTACTACGGTGTTAGCGCAGAAGAGATCGAAGCAAACGAAACCTATCAGGCAATCCTTGCAGAAATTGCAGGTTGATTCCGACCACTTTTCAACAATATTTGATCCGAATTATGTAAAACGTCATTTTTTCGGAGCTCCCCGTCCCGTGGGGCGGGGAAGCTCCGAGAGGTAACGAAAGGCATGTAGGAATGTTTACAATTGTATATCCGAAACAATCTCTCAAGGGTGCCGTCTATCCGGCGGTCTCCTTGCAATACAAGCTTTGGCGGTCGGGGAATTTTCACCCGCTTGCCACCGAGAGCACCGAGGGTGCCGAGGAGCTGGTGATCCGAGAACGCGACGGGATGGAAAAAGGGCGCTTTTTCGCAAGACGAGAGGGAGAAAAGCTCCTTGTGGAAGCGGGAGATCTGTTTGGGTTTCTTGCTGCCGCCGATTATTTGACCAAGGATTTGTTCAACGACGGAACGTCGGAGCTTCCCACGGTTGATTACGTCGGCAACTACATGGGAGAAATGCTCGATCGCAAGACCAGCGCCTATCGCATGATGTTTCACAACGTCTGGACGCATGACGCGTTTGATGATGACGGCGCGATATTCGGCGTGACGGGAGCGGCTTACGAAGTTGCGGAAATCTTGACTTACCGTCCCGACGTGGTTGGCTTGAATGAATTTTCCGATGCATGGAGAGAGGAGACCGATCTGGTCGAGTTGCTTCGTGCGAACGGATATGAGGAGGTCAAACCCGTCAATGACGAGCGCGAGATGGTGAACACGCTTTTCTACAACGTCGAGACCGTGCAGCCTGCCAAAGGCTCTTGCCGCTACTATTCTTACGGGGAGCTGCAGATGCAAAACGGCGTTGCCACAAATGAATCCGGAAGCTATTACAGCGAGGATGCGGATTGCCGTGAGCGCAGCGCGTTGGTCGTCACGTTTGAATCGAAGATCAGTGGAAAACGATTCACGGTGTGTGTCACACACTTGGAATCCAACGCTTTTGTGGTTCCGCAAAACGCCCGCGGCGGAAATCCGCTTCGGGAGGAGCAGATCGAAAAAAAGCTGTTGCCGTTTTTGATCAATTACCGAAACACGTGGGGCGCACCGATCTTCGTCGGCGGTGACTTCAATTCGTGGGCTTCCTACGATTCGTGGGGAATTGACCGTGTCGGTGCCTGCCGAGTGCTGGAACAGAACGGTTTCCGCGACACCTATCGGGCTTCTCTCGATCGATCCACCCCTTGTTCCACCCACGGCTATCCCATTTTTTGTGAAGCACTTGATGCATACGTTGATTTCGACGCGTCTCTCAGAGACAACTACGAGTGCTCGCAGGATCACATTTATTTGCGGGATACCGCAGATACGGTCGGAGAGGTCACGTACCGTAACCTTTCCGAAAAGACGATTCTCTGTACGTCCGATCACTGTCCCGTGATGTTGGACTTCTATTTGATCTGATACAGAGAGCAATTGACCACAGATATGAACGGCAACTGACTTTGAGAAATGCCGTTGATATAAAAAAGAAAAAACAAAAAGGAGAAAAACATGAAAACAAAAATTTGGGTTCGACTTTTGCTGGTCCTTCTTCTGGGCGCGCTCCTGCTTGGCATGGTTGCTTGCGCAGAGGAAACGGATCCCGAAAATCCCGACAAGAAACCCGGAGAGACTTCCACCAAGGCTCCCGACAAGGATTCCGACGACAAGCCCTCGGGCGAGGACGATTCCACCAACGAGGATGATTCCACCAACGATGACGACGATGACGATGACGACGTCGACGAATATGACTTCGTGATTGAGAACTGCGGCGGTGCGAACGGTGTGCCCGGTCGTTTCAACATGGCAACCCGTACCGACCGTTCCGACTACATTGACACCGAGGATCTGGACGGCACCATCATCAACGACGCGGTTTACGAAAGAAACGCGCTGATTGAGGAGCTGTTCAACGTGGAGATCACCATGTTCGAGGCAGGCAACTCCTCAGCAACAGAATACAATGCCAACATCACCAATGACGTCCTCGGCGGTGTGGGCGCTTATGACTGCACCCTTGGCTGGGATGGCTCCGGTCTGAACAACTCGGGTTTCTTCATGAACCTGCTGTCCTTCCCCGAGCTCGATTTCGAAAACGATCCTTGGTGGTTTGATGCATGGCATGAAAATTCGACTTTCTATGATTGCATGTTCACTTGTAACGGTGACCTGCAGTTCGAGATCTACTATGACATCGAGTTGATTTATTTCAATAAGACCTTGGCACAAAGCTTGAGCGTGAAGGCTGAAAACAACCTTCCGATCAGCACGCTGGTGTACCAGCACGTTGACAACAAGACCTGGACGCTGGATCAGCTCCAGACGTACGGCGCGATCGCCGCAACCGACGCGGGCGAGGACGGCTACCACACCAAGTACGAGGAAAATTACCAGAACAGCGAAGACGTCTTCGGCAGCTTGATGAACCAGAGCGTTGCAGGTCCTGCAATGTTCGCACTGGGCGCGAAGTATTCCATGGTCACCAACGGTGCAATCGAGTTCACCTTCACCAACTCCCACAACTACGATGCATTCGACAAGCTCTTCGAGTTCTATCATGAGACCGGCATCAACTACATGGCACAGACTTCGACTCACGGTAAGGAAAGCTACGAGATCTTCAACGACGGTCACGCGCTCTTCTGCTGGAACGCCTTCTTCATGGCTCCTCAGATCAAGGCATCGGGCATTTCCTACGGCATTCTGCCGCTTCCTATGTACGAGGCAGGCGGTGACTACATCACCACGGCTTACCACATGAGTTACTTCGCATTCCTGACCACCACGCCCAATTTCCACAAGGCGGCTCTGGTCTTCAATGCGATGAACGCACTCTCGACCGAGATCCTGTATGACCAATACTTCGGCGAGTACCTCGAATTCCGTGTCTCCGATGACCCCGATTCTTCGAGAATGATCCCCCTGATCTACGACAGCCTCTACTTTGACTGCGCGTGGACCAACCCCGGCTTCTCCGCAAATGCAGGCGGCTATTTCGCTTCCTACATCAATGACGGCAACAAGAGTATTTCTTCGAAGATGGCATCCTACTCTCCCAACAACATGAAGAGCTACGTCACTGAGATGAAAAAGATCTACCTGAACGTCCAGAGGGGTAACTCCAGAGGACCGTGCTCGGCGTGCGGATAAAAATTCCGTTAAAAATAATAAAAAAGGAGAAAAACCATGAAAAAACTGATTGCTTTGTTGCTTGCTCTCTTGTGCATCGTGATCACTGTCACCGCCTGCACGGGTGATGGCAAGGAAGAGACCACCACGGAAGCACCCAAGAAGGAAGAAACAACAACCGCGAAGAAGGAAGAGACC
>JAFWYJ010000029.1 GCA_017517745.1 Clostridia bacterium
GGCGGTGAGGGATTGTCATTGTTTCTTTGTTTTACAATCCCTCCGCCTTGCATCCGCTCGGCACCTCCCTTTACACAAGGGAGGCTGCCGCTCACTATTACGCTTCTTCAAACTCCCCGACAAATCCCAATTTTGCGCACCCTTTCCGTGGGTAAAACAAATATAAAAGCCATTTTGGGTTAGTGGTCCCAAAATGGCAGCGAGAGCTATTGAAATGATGACGCGCACGGATAAAAATTACCTTTCCACCCATGCAATAAAAGTTTTTGCGGGGGTGTGGGGGAGCTTTTCTCAAAAAGCTTCCCCACAAAAAACCGCATCCCCACAAAAAACCGCGTCCCCACAAAAACGCCGAAGGCAAAAAAGAAGCTCCCATATCATCAATACTGATTCAAAGCCAAAAAACCTTCGCGTCGGGCTCCCCGAAGATCTCCGCGATCGTTTTGTCGGCGTTTTCGTCAAACGGCAGGAGCGTAGGCTCGGCGGATTCGTTCGCGCCGTACTGACCGAGTGTCAAGCCAAGCTTTTGCACGTAGGTGTTGCGACACATTTTGGGGCAACTTTCGGGCTTTTTGGCAACCAGATGCACCATGCGATAGGCGGCACGGTCGAAGACGTTGTCATGGATCGAAAATTCCGACGCCGTGTTTTCATAGCTCCAGCCCTTGATATGCGCAGGGGTGTGCACGTTGTGGCGCTGCTGTCCCCAACCGTAGCCCGAAAAGCGCAGAATATTGCCGCTCATTTCGCAATCCTTGATGTAGCTTTCGGTGTCTCCCATATCCTTTTCGAGAAAATATTCGATCGAATAGACACAGTATTCCACCAGATTGTCCAGATAGCGGATCCCCTCCATGCGGTACAGCTTTCCGCGCGTGGAGACCTGGTGGGTAATGCCGGCATCGTAGATTTGATAAATGTAGCAGTTCTTAACCAGATAATCCTCGCAGCCGCCGTAGATCTCAATGCCGTTTCCGTAGCGCGTCACGCTGCCGCGTCTGCCCTCGGGATAGTTGGAATCGTCTCCGAAATAGCTCTGCACCGTGCCGCCGACCCAACCGATCTCACAGTTGGTGACGTGAAGTCCCACGACGTGACCGCCCGCGGCGACGGCATGACAGCCGATATATTTGAGGCAGAGATTGTCGATCGTGACGTTGGCGTTGCGACCGACCGCAACCATCGCGCGTCTGGGAAGTGCCTCGATCTCCGAATAGACGTCGGCGGGATTGCCCGCGTCACAGCGCAGATACAATTCGCCCAAGCTCTCCCCGTCCATGATCGGGACCGGGAAATCCTCTCCCTTGGAGGGACGCGTGGTCAGGCGCGCGTCGTAAAAGCAGACGATGTCCAAATCACGCGTCATTTCCTCCGCCATCACAAAGGGACGGCTCTCATCGTCTCGACAAACGAATTTGCCGTCTCGGTAGGTGGGGATCAGCTTGCGGCTGTGCCGTTCTCCGTCGTTGAAGACCAGTGTTCCGCAATCAAGGATCGGCTCCTTCCATTTCCAAATGTGATTCTGCGCATCAAAAAGCTCCCAAAGCGCGGGATCGGCAAGGCTCTTGTCCCAGCCGTAAAATTTCGGCTTCTCTCCCTCGCCGTATGCCGCGTAGGTCACGCCGCTCTTCGTGCGCAGAATTCCGCGGAAGAGATCTCCGCGTCTGAAAAAGACGCCGTCGCCATCACAAAGTTCCGCCGCTCCGACTCGGGCAAGCGTTTTCCATGCCGTTTGCGGCGTTTTTCCGTCAAGAGAATCATCTCCGTCGTTTTTGACGTAATATGCCGTTCCTTTGATCGCGATCTCGTCTGCGGCATTCAAAATTTCCGCCTTGCGACGCTCGGATCGCTCGTCAAGCTTCTTCAAGAACACCTCGGTTGCTGGTTTCATATCAAATCTCCTTTGGGTTTTGGTGGCGTTATGATTCTTCCATTATTGTATCATAGCACGGAAGAAAAGTCAATCAAAAAATTTTTTCAAATATCTATTGATTTTTGTCGAAGAATGTGATAGAATGTAAAGGTTGAAACCGTTGAAATCCTCGGAATCGGGAAATCGAGACCGCGGATGGAGGAGCTCTGGAGAATCTCCCGCGGGAGTGCCGAAGGTGCAAGGTGATCTCATCACCGAATCTCTCAGGCAAAAGGACAGAGCAGACAGGTCTTTCCCGTCTGATTTTTCGTCTTTTGTTTTTTCGAGCTGCCGAACAGTTTCGGTGGCTCTATTTTTAACTAAGGAGAAAATCATGAAACAACTCACAGACTTTTTGCTACCGATCGTGCAAAAGATCAACGCCTACTTGTCGGACTACGTTCTCATCATTCTTTTGATTGGAATCGGTCTCTTTTACACCATCCGCACCCGATTTGTGCAGGTTCGCTGCTTTGGCGAGGGCATGAAAAAGGTGTTTGGAAACATCTCGCTTCGCGGCGGAAAGAACAAGGGCGGCCTTTCCTCGTTCCAAGCACTTGCCACCGCCATCGCGGCACAGGTGGGAACGGGTAACATCGTCGGTGCCTGCGGCGCGATCCTCATCGGCGGCCCCGGCGCGATCTTCTGGATGTGGATCATCGCATTCTTCGGAATGGCAACCATCTACGCCGAGGCAGTGCTGGCACAAAAGACGCGCGTGGTTCAGGAGGACGGTTCGGTGCTCGGCGGTCCCGTTTATTACATCCGTCACGCCTTCAAGGGCGGATTCGGTAAATTCCTTGCAGGCTTCTTTGCCGTGGCAATCATCCTCGCGCTCGGATTCATGGGTTCGATGGTGCAGTCCAACTCGATCTCCGAGTCGATCAGTACAGCTGTTCCTGCTATCCCCACGTGGGCGGTTGGTCTGGCACTTGCCGTGATCTGCGCGATCATCTTCATCGGCGGCATCCAGCGCATCGCCTCGGTTGCCGAAAAGATCGTCCCCCTGATGGCAGTAATCTATCTCCTTCTCGGTCTTGTGATACTCTGCATCAACGTCACGAAGATTCCGGAGGCATTCGGCTTGATCTTCAAATACGCCTTCATGCCACAAGCACTCATAGGCGGTGCCGTGGGCGAGGCGATCAAGCGCGCGATCAGCCAGGGTGCAAAGAGAGGTCTCTTCTCCAACGAAGCGGGTATGGGCTCCACGCCGCACGCACACGCGCAAGCAAACGTGAAAGATCCTCACGATCAAGGTGTCGTCGCGATGGCAGGTGTGTTCATTGACACCTTCGTCGTCCTCACCATCACGGCTCTGGTCATCATCGCCGTACTCTTCACAAGCGGTGGTCCTCTTGCCACCCCCGAAGGTCTTGCAGGCACTGCCCTGACCAAAGCAAACCTCATGCAAACTGCCGTGGGAACGGCATTTGGAAATCAAACGCTCGGCAACATCATCATCGCGGTTTGCCTGACCTTCTTCGCCTTCACCACCATCATCAGCTGGAACTTCTTCGGCAAGCAGAACGTGCAGTACCTCTTCGGCAAGAAGGCAACCGTGGTCTATTCGGTGCTTGCAATCGCGTTCATCTTCCTCGGTTCCCTCTTCCCCAACGATCTCGTTTGGGAACTTGCCGACATGTTCAACAACATCATGGTCATCCCCAACGTCATCGCGCTTGCCGTCCTTTCCGGCATCGTTGCCGTTGTGGCAAAGAGCAGAAAAAAGAAATAACGCCAATCGCACTCACACCTTGCAACGTCAAGCTCCCAACGGAACAAACACGCGAGCCTCGTTGCATGAAACGAAAAGTGAACAGAAAAAAGAGAGAGCATTTCGGCTATCAACCGATTTGCTCTCTCTTTCGTTTGCTATATAGGGGGCGTAGCTTTCCCTACGTTTGAGCGATCCATCAAAAATTCAAACGTAAAAAGCTGTCGGCAAGAAAAGTGGTTTGAATTTGGCTTTTGTGTTTCAAATTTTGATTTGTCGCACATTTGGTTCGCACAAGCCATGTAGGGGCGATTCGCGAATCGCCCCTACATGATTTCGTTTATTTGTTCGTTGAAATGAGACACCGACAAATCCCAATTTTGCGCACCTTTCCGTGGGCAAAACAAAAAAGAAAGCCATTGGCACGAAGTGCCTTTCGTGCGTTCCCAAAATGGCAGCGAGAGCGATTGAATCGTCGAGCGCACAGATAAAATTTTATATGGATACCCCTGCAATAAAAGTTTTTGCGGGGGCGTGGGGGAGCTTTTCTCAAAAAGCGCCCCCACAAAAAACGCCGAAGGCAAAAAAGGGGTGTGGGGAAACTTTTTGAGAAAAGTTTCCCCACAAAACGCGTCTTTCCGTATCATCTCACGACCTGAAAATCAGGTTGCATCCGCGCGACGGCGGTCGAGATCAGTGCGGTTTGCGACTCTGCGAAGACAAGTCTCATGTCATACGCCGAGAGGAGATAGGAGCAACTCAAAAGCAACTGCTCCGCGTTTGGCGAGATACCGAGATCGTTGACCTCCCCGCCTTCGATTTCTTCGGTACTCAGATCGAGCGCCAAAAAATCACAAACGCCGCCCAGCTTGGCAAGCAGCTCCCAATTGTTTTTGTCGGTCGCAACACGGTATGGGATGGCGATCCCGACGGGCGATTTTCCTGCGGCGTGCTTGACGGTTTTGACGTAGGCAAGAATCAAATCGACGTTTTCCGCGCTCGGCGTCAATCCGCAAAGCAGGATCTCTCCTCCGCCCAAATGCAAGAATTCCCGCAACAACGCGCTCTCTTGCGCCGTCACGGCATATCGCAGATCGGAATCCTCGAAGGCGAGCGCCTGCGGGTAGAACACACCGCTGACGTATGGCACAAAGAGGTTCAAATCGCTCATGGATTCAAACAAACGGACGTCTGTCTCCGACGTCAGTCCGAAATGCTCCACAACCGCAGAGGCATAGCACACCGTGCCGTCCGCGCGGTTGAGCGTCACCGAGGCAGAGGGCTGCCCCGCGATCTCTTCGATGCTGTCACCGAGTGTCGCGGGATAGGCATTGACGTCGCGTGTCTTTGCCTGCACCACCGGTTCTGCATCCGTTGGCGCCTCTTTCCCGTCGGTCAGTTCCCGATAGGCCTCGTCATCCAGAAAAATATTCAAAAGGTTTCCCACGATCACCGTCACCAAGACGGCAACGGCAAGACAGATTCCCACAATGGCAAGCGGGTGCAGTTTCCGCGTACCGTGGGCGTGATGGTGCCGAAAGCGTTTTCCGAACGGAGACATTCAACCCCTCCTCCCTCACGGATTTCCGACGTGTCATCGGAGTGTTTTATTTGATCTTAAGCAGGTCGATACTCTTGCCGTACTCGTTAAGCTCAATGGTCAGCGTCGCTTTTTTCGCCTCTACGAGCTGCTCGGTTTTTGCCCATTGATAGGAAGAGAGCAAGCTCGAAACGTTGGTGAGCAGAGAGGTCTCGGTTTCCGCCACACGGATCAGGACGTAGAACCCGTTGTCGACCTCGATCACATCACTCACGTCTCCCACCGCGGAAAGTCCGAAGGCGGCGGTCTCCACACGGGCATCGTAAACGTCGCGGACGATATAATAGGGCTTGAGATACATCAATTCCTCGTTTTCCGCGCTTCGGATGATGTCGTCAATCTCACTCTCGGTCGCCCCTTGCAATCTTTGACGGAGGCTCTCTGCCGCCGCGCGATTGGCTTCTTTGTCATCCCCCGCATCGTTTTGCACAAATACGTGACGGACATACACGCAGTTTCCGTTCTCCAGCCAATCGGTAAATTCCTCGACGTCGCCTTCAATGACGTCAAAATCGTCGGTCAGCACAAAGATCAGCTCGCTCTCCATCTGCGCCACCGCCAAAACGAAGCGCATCAGGTGCTCGGTCATATGCATCTCCTCGAGTGCCTTTTGGAAGGCAGCCTCTCCCCCGCATTGCGCGACGGCCTCCTCCATCTTCTTGTCGACGGCAGCCACGATGCTGTCATCCTCCATGTCACTCAAAAGCATTCCGTACTCCTGACATACGGCAAGCACCGCGTAATTGTTGAGCATCACCGACCAAACGGTCTCTTCCAGCTCCGCGCGGTATTGCTCCGCCGTGGCAGGATCGTCCCAGATGCCTTTTCCGTAGGTCGATTCAAACAGATCCTTATAGGTCAGCGTCACGTATCTCAGCTCCTCGTAGAGCACGTCACACCCCGCGCTGACACCGATCTTTTTTTGCTCCTGTTTTTTCTGTGAGGAGCAACCCGTAAACAGCGAAAGCAACAGCACCACGCTCAGCGCCAATGCAATCCATGAACGAAATTTTTTCATGTTCGTCTCCTTCGTTCTCGATTTTACTCCTTTATTATACAAGATACTTGTGTCTTTTTTATGAATATAAGAAAAAAAGCGCACGAAATTTTCAAAAAGGTATTTTCATTCGCACTTTTTTATGATAGAATAATAATATAAATATCATGTAGGCAGGATCATGCCGGATAAGGAGACTCCAAGTGATTTACACACCGCTGACCAAAAAGGCCCTGCGCCTTTGCTTTGAAGCTCACAAGGATCAAACCGACAAAACAGGAATTCCCTACGTGTTTCATCCCTTTCATCTGGCGGAGCAAATGACCGATGAAATTTCCACGGTATGCGCTCTGTTGCATGACGTTGTGGAGGACACGGACTATACCCTTGAGGCACTGTCCGACATGGGATTTCCCGCCGAGGTGACCGAGGTGCTTGCCCTTTTGACACACGATCCCTCCGTGCCGTATTTCGACTATGTGAAGGCGCTTTCGGTAAACCTGATCGCCAAGCAAGTGAAGCTGGCGGATCTCGCGCACAACAGCGACCTTTCGCGAATGGACGAAATCGATGAATGGGCAATCGCAAGAACCGAAAAATATCAAAAAGCCATCGCGATGCTTTCGTAATCATTTCTTTTTCAGGAGGAGATCATGAAGGACACCTACAAAATTCCGCTCACAACGATCGCGGATGAATTTCATCTGGAATGGATCGTCAAGCCCGACAGCTTTGAGCGCATTCAGATCATCACAAACGAGGTCAACCGCCCGGGGCTTGCCCTGGCGGGCTTCTACGAGATCTTTGAGCCCGACCGCATCCAGCTGATCGGAAAAGCCGAAACGCACTATCTCGACTCGCTCGATCCCGAAACCCGCCGTGTGATGCTCCGCCGCTTCGTGGAAGCCAAGCCGGTCGCGATCCTCTATACCACGGGATTGCCCGTGGATGACATCATCATCGAACATGCGCGGGAGCTCGACGTTCCCATTCTGCGCACCCAGATCAAAACCAGCCCGCTCATGGCAAGCCTGATCGCGTCGCTGAACATGCATCTGGCGCCCCGCATCACACGCCACGGCGGCTTCGTCGAGGTCTACGGCGAAGGTCTGCTCCTGCTCGGCGACAGCGGCATCGGTAAAAGCGAAACCGCCATCGAGCTGATCAAGAGAGGTCACCGTCTCATCGCAGACGATGCCGTCGAGATCAAGCGTGTCTCCGACAAGACGCTGGTCGGCTCCGCCCCCGAGCTCATCCGCCACTACATCGAGCTGCGCGGCATCGGCATCGTCGACGTGCGCCGCCTCTTCGGTATCGGATCGGTGAAGCTCTCCGAAAAGATCAACCTCGTGATCCAGCTCGAAAACTGGGTGGAAGGAAAAATGTACGACCGCATGGGAATGGAGGAGGAAACGATCGACATTCTCGGCATCGAGGTTCCCTCCATCACCATCCCCGTCCGCCCCGGACGAAATCTCGCCATCATCCTCGAGATTGCGGCAATGAACAATCGCCAGAAGAGAATGGGCTACAACGCCGCCGAGGAATTCAACAAAAATTTGATGCGCCATATGGGGATCGAATCTTAAATCAATTCCAAAAACAGCAAAACACGGTCATTTGACCGCTTTTTGAAATTTTTTGAAATTATTTTTCAAAAACCTATTGACAATCACTTGACTGTGTGATATAATGCAATCGTGATATGGTACCGATATCAAAAATTTTTTAGGAGGATTTTACTCATGACAGAAGTTTTCACCATCATTGGAGCAATTTTGGGTGGTTTGTTGCTGGTCTTTCTGATCGGCGGCTACCTCAAGGCCCCCCCGGACACGGCGTACATCATTTCCGGTCTCGGAAAAAGACGAATTCTCATTGGTAAAGCCGGCTGGCGAATTCTCTTCTTCGAGCGCGTGGATAAGCTTTCTCTGCGCGTCATGCAGGTCGACGTCAAGACCAGCGAAGCGGTTCCGACCAACGAATTCATCAACGTCACCGTCGACGGTGTCGCCAACGTCAAAATCTCGTCCGATCCCGAGCTTCTCGAGCGCGCATCCGAGGCACTGCTGAATCTGCGCCAGCCCGAGCTCACCACGCTCGTCACACAAGTGCTTGAAGGTAATATGCGTGAGATCGTCGGTTCGGTCGGCCTGAAGGAAATGGTGCAGGACCGTCAGGGTGTTGCGAAGAAGATCACCGAAAACGTCGTTCCCGACATGGAAAAGCTGGGTCTTGAGGTGGTAAACTTCAACATTCAGAATTTCAAGGATGCTGCCGGAACCATTGAGAACATGGGTATCGACAACGTCGAGCAGATCCGCAAGAACGCGCAGATCGCAAAGGCAAACGCGCAAAGAGACATCTCGATCGCAACCGCCAACGCACAGCAGGAAGCAAATGCCGTCCGCGTGGAAGCCGAAAAGAAGATCGCCGAGCAGGATGCCGAGCTTGCCGTGCAGCAGGCAGACATGAAGGTCCGCTCCGAAACCAAGCGCGCAGAGGCAGACGCCGCTTACTCGATCCAACAGGAAAATCAGCGTAAGACCATCGAAATCACGCGTTCCAATGCGGATATCGCCCGCAAGGAAAAGGAAGCCGAGCTCGCAGAAAAGGAGATCGCCCTCAAGGAGCGTCAGCTCGATGCTGAAATCCGCAAGCAGGCGGACGCGCTGAAATATCAGATGGAAAAGCAGGCTGAGGCAGAGCTGATCAAGCAGCAGAAGGAGGCCGAAGCCGAAAAATACCGTGCCGTTCAGGCAGCCGAAGCGAAGAAGGCAGAGGCAGAGGCTCTGCGCTATATGATGGAGCAGGAGGCAGCCGGTATTCGCGCCAAGGGCCTTGCCGAGGCAGAAGCCATCGAAAAGAAGGCAGAGGCACAGAAGAAGATGGGCGAAGCATCCGTGCTGGAGATGTACCTCACCGCACTTCCCGAGGTCGTCAAGAACGCCGCACTTCCTCTCGCGCAGACCGACAAGATCGTGATGTACGGCGACGGCAACTCCACCAAGGTCGTCAAGGACGTCATGAGCAGCACCAGCCAGATCATGGAAGGTATGAAAGAATCCACCGGCATCGACCTCGCCGCGCTTCTTGCCGGCATCGTCGGCGGCAAAATGGCAGCCGGACAAGGCGATAACAATCAATCCACCGAGGCGTAAAACTCTTTGAACCATCGCCCGGAAGCCACCCCCTCGCCTTGAGGGGGTGGCTCAGGTGTTTGATGCAGGTGCTTGAAACATGCAACTTCGAGCGTCTGCATCAGACTCCTTCTCCGCTCAAACGGAAAAACCAGTGAAGAAAGGAAATCGGCATGACAAAAGAATTCGAAAAAAGCGATCTGATCGTCGGAGACGCCAAGGATGGCGATCTGTTGCGCAACAGCGAGATCCGAAACGGTGAGTTCATCCGCTATTACGGCAAAGAAAGCGAGATCACCGTTCCCGATTCGGTAACCACCATTTCCGAGGGCGCTTTCCGAGGCAACGCCAAGCTGACACGCTTGGTGTTGGGAAAGAACGTGTCGGTCATTCAGCCGAACGCCTTTCGCGAATGTAAAAATCTTCGCACCGTGGCATTTCCGTCGGGGCTGAGGATCATCGGCGACGACGCCTTCCGCGGATGCACCGATCTGGCTGCGGTCAACCTTCCCCGCTCGGTCGTCTCGCTCGGCAACGGCGCCTTCCGCGGATGCACCTCGCTCCGCCATGCCGTGCTTTCCAATAATATTACCAATCTCAGCGCATACGCGTTTTGCGATTGCCTCTCGTTGGAGGAGGTCTCTCTGCCCGAAAAGCTTGTCGCAATCCGCCGCGGAAGCTTCTTCAATTGCTCCGCGCTCCGGGAGCTCGTCATTCCCGAAAGTGTCCGCACCGTGGGAAGATACGCCTTCGGACACTGCTCCTCGCTGACCGAGCTGCACCTGCCCGAAGAGGTCACGTATCTGGGCAGCGGTGCCTTCTCGGATTGCCGTGCATTGCGCGCCTTTCACATTCCTCCCGAGGTTCGATTCGTCGGGGACTATACCTTTTCCTGCTGCGAAGCACTGGAAGAAGTGGACGTACCCGACACGCTGACCTATCTCGGCACCAACTCCTTCTGCTCCTGCCGCAGTCTGCAAAAGATCTCTCTGCCCTCCAACCTGGTTCGCATCGGCGCGTCGGCTTTCCTCGGCTGTACCGCCCTGGAGCAGATCGAAATTCCCGAAAACGTACGTGAGATCGGAAAACGTGCCTTTGCCTACTGTTCCAACCTTTCCCATGCCAAAATCAACGCGTCTCCCGAATCCATCGAGGAGGAAAGCTTCCTTTGTTGCTTCGCCCTCGACGCGATCGAGTTGCCGAACAGCATCGTAAAAATCGGCAAGCGCGCTTTCCGCGGTTGCATCAAGCTCGCCTCGATCCATTTGCCGCAACAGCTTGAGCTGGTGGAAGAATACGCCTTCTCCGAATGTGAGGCACTGACCGAGATCAGCCTGCCGCAAACCCTGAGGCGCATGGAACGTCGCGTGTTTGCCGACTGCCTGTCGCTCGGCACGGTCATCCTGCCGCCGCACCGCATCGCCATGGGAGAAGGAATCTTCACGGGATGCGAACAGATGAAAACGCTGGTTGTGCCGGACGGCATGCGCTGGTTCCGTTCCCGTCTTGACCGATGGAACGTCTCGGAAAACACCGACGTGCTCTCTCACGGCCACCTGAGGATCTCCCTCCTGTTTGAGGAAATGACATCCGAGGAATGTCCGGAAGAGCGTCGCGAGGAGATCCGACAGGAGATCCAAAAGCTTCTCTCGCACAAAAAAGCACGCAGAGCAAAGCATCGCAAACACGGCAACGGCGACCAAAAAACAACGGCAATCGAGCCGGAAACGCCTGTAGCCGATGACGAAGCAACCGAGAAATTCACAGAAAATTGATGATATTCAAAAACAAATATGTTACAATAACCTCATTACCCTATCGGAAAGGATCTCAAACACAATGAAACGCTTCACCAAATGTGTGGCACTTCTGCTCATCACCGCCGCGCTTCTCGAGCTTGCCTCCTGCGCAAGCTCGAACGGCGAGGTGCCCGAAGGCATGAAAAACGCCACGGCGGCGGGGGATGACTTCCGCCTCTATATCCCAATCAACTGGAACGCCAACACGATCTACGGCGTTTCGGGCGGCTACGCGACGCTGAGCGAGCAATCGACAGTCAGCGTAACCAAGCACGCGATCACCCCCGAAACAGAGGCGCAAATGCAAGCGGAACTGACGCGAGACGGCGGTGAGGTCACGGGCGAGAGAAGAATCGATTGGTTCTGGAACAACCGTTGTCTCCCTTCCTTGCGCGAGCTCTCCGAGGGAAGCAGCTTTTCCGAGGCCGAAGCAAAATCGCAGGCGCTTTTGAACAAGTATAACGCTTGGCGTTACCATTGGAAGGGCGTTGCCAACGGCACGCCGCTGCACTTTTTGCAGATCATCGCAGAGAAGGACGGGGCTTTCTACCTGTTCGCCTTCACCGCGGTGGAACGGCAGTATCAAGCCCAGCTTTCCAACGTCGAGCTGATGCTCGATCACTTCGTCTTTGCCGAGCCCTACGCCCCCGACGAGAACGCCAAGGTCATCGATCCCAACGCCCCCGCTCCCGAGGGCATGAAGCTTGCCTCCAACGATGACGTGGCATATCGCTTCTACGTCCCCACGACTTGGGCAATCAACGCCAACGAGGGGGTTTTTGCCGCATATCTTGAGAGCGACCGCTCCTCGGTGAGCGTGGTTCCTTATATGCCGGAGGTCGAGAGCATCAGCGTCGCACAGTATTTTGAGCTTTGCGAAAAGATCATGAAGGAAACCGCGGGTGAATACGAGCTGCTCGCAGAGCCCGAAACCCTCGATCTGGGAGGACGTCAGGCAACCGTCTACGTCTACCGCTACACCGTGGGCGGACGCGAATATCGCTACAAACAGGTCATCGCCGCATACAAGAGCATGATCTACAGCCTGACCTACACGTCGACGCCCGAGAACTTTGACGCGCATCTTGCCGACGTGGACGCGATGATCGACGCGTTTGAATTTCGCTGATTGAAACACAAAGGAGAAGGGACTGCTTCACCCCGAAGCAGTCCCCATTATCAACATGACACATACGATTTATCTTGACAACAGCGCGACCACACCGCTTTCCGAGGTCGCCAAAGCCGCGATGTGCGAGGCGATGGAGTGCTACGGCAATCCCTCCTCCCTGCACAAGCTCGGTCAGGAGGCACACTCCATGCTGGAGACGGCAAGAAAAAGGATCGCCGCCTCTCTGGGCGTTCGCAGCCTTTCAGACACACGCAGGATCCTCTTCACCTCCTGCGGAAGCGAATCCGATAACCTTGCCATTCTGGGAACCGCTTACGCCAAGCCACGCCGCCGAGGCGGACGGATCATCACGACCGACTCCGAACACGCGGGCGTGGAAAACGCCATGAAAGCATTGGAAAAGGACGGCTTTGAGGTGGTTCGCATCCCCACACGCGGCGGCGTTCTTGATCTTGACGCGCTGGAGGATGCGCTCACACCGCGTACCTTTTTGATCTCTTTGATGAGTGTCAACAACGAAACCGGAGCACAATATGACGTCGGCCGCGCCTTTGCGATGGCAAAAGCCAAGAATCCCGATATCGTCACACACACCGACGCGGTGCAGGCATATCTCAAATGCCGCCTCTCCCCCGTCGCTCTCGGGGCGGATCTGGTGACGGTCAGCGCACACAAGATCCACGGTCCGAAGGGCGTCGGCGCGCTTTACGTCTCGCCCGAAGCGCTCAAGCGCCGCGATATCGTGCCGCTTCTTCTGGGCGGCGGGCAGGAAAACGGCTTCCGCTCGGGTACCGAAAACCTCGTCGGCATCGTCGGCTTCGGCGCGGCGGCGCAGGAGGGCTTTTCTACGCTTGCCGCATCGGTACAGCACATGACGGAACTGCGCGACTACGCCCGCGAGCGACTGTCCGCGCTTCCCGTGCGGCTCAATCTGCCAAAAGGAGCATCTGCCCCTCACATCGTCAACCTGACTCTGCCCGACGTTCGCAGTGAGACCATGCTTCACGCCCTCTCGGCGGACGGCATCTTCGTCTCCAACGGCTCTGCCTGCTCATCCCATTCGCACGACCTCAGCGCGGCTCTGACCGCCTTCGGTCTGACTCCCGCCGAGATCGAGTGCTCGATCCGCATCAGCTTTGGCGTGCAGAATACCCGTGAGGACGTCGACGCGCTTGCCGCATCTCTGGAATCCGCAATCGCGCGCTTGGTGAAAATCCATCGCTGAGCGTAATAAAAGGCAGGCTCAACAAAACAAAAACCGATTTTCTCATCCCAAAAGGACGAAAAAATCGGTTTTTTGATTGGACGTGTAAGCGTCGGATTTACTTTCCGTTGACCACGCGGACGTCGAGCTGATTGAAGGGAATCTCGATGCCCTCTTCTTCAAATCGCTTGTTGACGCTCTCCAAAAGATCAAAATTGACCTGCCAATAGTCCTTGTTTGCCGCCCACACACGCAAAGTGAAGTCGATCGAGCTATCGGCATGGTTCGTCAGACGGGCAAAAGGCTCGGGATCCTTCAGAACCAGCTCGTGCTTTGCCGCCTCATCCAGCAGAATGCTCTTGACCTTCTCCACGTCGGTGCCGTATGCAACATTGAAAACAAGATCCACGCGACGGGTGTCCTTTGCCGAATAGTTGACGATGTTATCCGCCATCACACTTCCGTTGGGGATGGTGATCACCTTGTTGTCTGCTGTGGTCAGCACGGTGTAAAAAATACCAACGTCAGTCACCGTTCCCGATTTGTCCGAGATCTCAACGTAATCGCCAACACGGAAAGGGCGCAGGATCAGGATCATAATACCGCCCGCGATGTTGCTGAGCGCTCCCTGAAGTGCCAGACCGATCGCAACGCCCGCCGATGCCAGGACCGTGATGATCGACGCCGTGTTGACACCGAGGATCCCCACGATCGTAATCGCAAGCACAAGATAAAGCCCGACGGAAATGAAATGTGACAGAACCGTGACAACGGTCTTTTCGTTTTTCTGCGCGAATTTTCCTTTGGTCAACAGCTTGATCACCCACTTGATGAGGATTTTGCCGATGATAAACACCACGAGCGCAACGAGCAGACGTTTGCCGAGATTGGCCGCATCATCCAACAAGCCGTCGAGAATCTGTTTGAATTTTTCCATTTTTTCTCTCCTTTTTTGAATTTGTTTTGATACGTTCATTATAGCATATATTTCACAGAAAGCAAAGGTTTTTTCTTTTTTTTACAGTTCATTCACAAATTTCATCATGCTCAAATTTCCTCTTGCTTTTTTCGTCGATCTGCATTATAATATAAACAGTATAAAGAGCAAAAAGGAGAAAACCGAGATGGAAAGCGTCTGCACCCAATGCCCCCGACAATGTGGAATCGACCGCGCGCAAGCGGTCGGCTTTTGCGGCGCACCGTGGGAATTTCGGGTGGCGCGCGCGGCGCTCCATCCTTGGGAGGAGCCGCCGATCAGCGGTACGCGCGGCTCGGGAACCGTCTTTTTCTCGGGCTGTAATCTGCGCTGTGTCTTTTGCCAGAACCGCGAGATCAGCCGCGAGATCCGCGGCAAAAAGCTCGACGCGGACGCGCTTGCCGCCGTCATGCTTTCTCTGCGGGACAAGGGCGCGCACAACATCAATCTCGTCACGCCCACACCCTACGCCTTGCAGCTGATCCCCGTCCTTGAGAAGATCAAGCCCACACTCGGGATCCCCGTGGTCTATAACTGCGGCGGCTATGAGAGCGTCGACACCCTGCGCGCGCTGGAGGGGCTGGTGGACGTCTGGCTGCCCGACGTGAAGTATCATTCCCCCGCTCTCTCGCTTCGCTATTCCGCCGCCGAGGACTATTACACGGTCGCCGAAACGGCACTCGATGAGATGCTCCGCCAAGCGGGAAATCCGCAATTTGACACCGACGGGATGCTCTCGCGCGGTGTGATCGTGCGACACCTGGTGCTTCCGGGCTGCCGCGCCGATTCGATCGCATTGCTCAAAGCGTTGGCAAAAAAATTCGGAACCGATCGTTTTCTCTTGTCGCTGATGAGCCAATATACCCCGCAATTCGCAGATCGCGCCTACCCCTCCCTCTGTCGCCGCGTGACGACCTTTGAATACGAATCGGTTGCAACCGTCGCTCGTCAACTCGGATTTGACGGATATTTTCAGGAGCGCGACTCCGCCACCGCGGACTATACTCCCGATTTCGGACAGATGCAGATATAACCGCCGCAAAGCCAAGCTTTCGCGGCGTTTTTCTTCCGAAAATCGCTTAAAATTCCGTAAATTGATAAATTTATAACAAATTTACTCGAAATCAAGCACGATTTTTTCAAAAATCTCTTTACTTTTTGCTTTTTTTATGTTATGATATAGGGTGGTAAAAAAAATACTCTAAAACACAGGAGGTTCATTTCAACATGGCTATTGAAAGAAGAAAGATTTCCATGGATGGTAACACCGCTGCGGCGCACGTATCCTACGCGTTCACCGAAGTCGCTGCCATCTACCCCATCACTCCCTCGTCTCCCATGGCGGAGGTGACCGACACCTGGTCTGCAACCGACAAGAACATTTTCGGTGAGCCCGCAAGAAACATTTTGGGCGACACCGTCAAGGTGATGGAAATGCAGTCCGAGGCAGGTGCCGCAGGTGCCGTTCACGGCTCTCTGGCAGCAGGCGCTCTGACCACGACCTACACCGCATCTCAGGGACTTCTTCTGATGATCCCGAACATGTATAAGATCGCAGGCGAGCTCCTTCCCTGCGTCATTCACGTCTCCGCTCGTTGCGTGGCTTCTCACGCCCTCAACATCTTTGGCGATCACTCCGACGTCTACGCTTGCCGTCAGACCGGTTTCGCAATGATGGCTGAATCCAACCAGCAGGAGATCATGGACCTCGGTGCCGTTGCTCACCTCGCAACCATCAAGGGCCGCGTTCCCGTGCTCAACTTCTTCGACGGCTTCCGTACCTCTCACGAGGTTCAGAAGATCGAGACCTGGGACTACAAGGATCTGGCAGAGATGGTTGACATGGATTCCATCGCAGCATTCCGTTCCCGCGCGCTCAACCCCGAGCATCCCGTACTCCGCGGCTCCGCCGAGAACGGTGACATCTTCTTCCAGCACAGAGAGGCTTGCAACCCCTACTACGATGCATTCCCCGCAATCGTTGAGGATTACATGGGCAAGGTCAACGCCAAGCTCGGCACCGACTACAAGCTCTTCAACTACTACGGCGCTCCCGATGCAGAAAAGATCATCGTTGCCATGGGCTCGATCTGCGACGTCGCAGAAGAGGTCATCGACTATATGATGGCTGCCGGCGAGAAGGTCGGTCTTGTGAAGGTCCGTCTGTATAGACCCTTCGTTGCCGCTAAGCTCGCAGAGGCAATTCCCGCAACCGTCAAGAAGATCGCGGTTCTCGACAGAACCAAGGAGCCCGGCGCTCTCGGCGATCCTCTCTACATGGACGTTGTCGCAGCACTTGCCGAGACCGGCGTGAAGGCACAGGTCGTTGGCGGTCGCTACGGCTTGGGCTCCAAGGACACCACTCCCGCATCGATCTTCGCAGTCTTCGCAAACCTTGACAAGGACGCTCCCAAGAACGGCTTCACCATCGGAATCGTCGATGACGTGACCGGTCACTCCCTCGAGGAGACCGAGGCTCCCGACACCGCTTCCGCAGGCACCGTTGCTTGCAAGTTCTGGGGTCTGGGCGGCGACGGTACCGTCGGTGCAAACAAGAACTCCATCAAGATCATCGGTGACTACACCGACAAGTATATCCAGGCGTACTATCAGTACGACTCCAAGAAGACCAACGGCGTCACCATCTCGCACCTGCGCTTCGGCGACAAGGCGATCAAGTCTCCTTACTATATCACCAAGGCAAACTTCGTTGCCTGCCATGTTCCCGCTTACATTCTCAAGGGCTACAAGATCGTTCAGGACGTGAAGCCCGGCGGTACCTTCCTGCTCAACTGCCAGTGGACTCCCGAGGAGCTCGAGGCAAATCTGCCCAACTCCGTGAAGAGCTACATCGCAAAGAACAACGTCAACTTCTACATCATCAACGCGATCGACAAGGCTCGTGAGATCGGTATGGGCAAGAGAACCAACACCATTCTCCAGTCCGCGTTCTTCAAGCTGGCAAACATCATGCCCATCGAAGAGGCTGTTGATCACATGAAGTACATGGCGAAGAAGTCCTACCTGAAGAAGGGTGAGGCTGTCGTCGAAATGAACTACAAGGCAATCGACGCCGGTGTTGACGCGATCGTGAAGATCGACGTTCCCGCCGCTTGGGCAACCCTGGCAGACGAGGCAGCAGAGGCTCCCGCAACCGGAACCCGCGAAAAGCTCGTCAACTTCATCAACGACATCGTTCGTCCCGTCAATGCAATGAACGGTGATTCCCTCCCCGTTTCCGCTTTCTCGGCTTATGCCGACGGTACCTTCCCGCAGGGATCTGCCGCTTACGAAAAGCGCGGCGTTGCAGTCGACGTTCCCGTTTGGTACGAGCAGAACTGCATTCAGTGTAACACCTGTGCGTTCGTTTGTCCTCACGCCGCAATCCGTCCCTTCGCAATGACCGAGGAGGAGGCAGCAAACGCTCCCGCCGCAACTCGCTTCACCGCGAAGCCGGTCATCAAGACCAACTACAAGTTCACCATGGCTGTCAGCCCCCTGGACTGCATGGGTTGTACCCTCTGCGTCAAGGCTTGCCCCGTGACCGTAAAGGCTCTCAAGGACGGCAACCCCGAAAAGGCAGCTCTGGCAATGACCTCTCAGGCAAGCCAGCATGACCAGCAGGCAGTGTTTGACTACGGCGTTGCAAAAGTCTCCGAAAAGAAGGAGCTCATCAACACCACCGTCAAGGGCAGCCAGTTCAAGCAGCCCCTGCTCGAGTTCTCCGGCTCCTGCGCAGGATGTGCCGAGACCTCTTACGCCCGTCTGGTTACCCAGCTCTTCGGTGAGAGAATGTATATCTCCAACGCAACCGGATGCTCCTCCATCTGGGGTGGCTCCGCTCCTGCAACTCCCTACACCGTCAACAAGGAATCCGGCTTCGGTCCCGCTTGGGGCAACTCCCTGTTCGAGGACAACGCCGAGCACGGTATGGGTATCGCCCTCGGTCAGAAGACCATTCGCAACCGCTTGATCGCAAAGGTTGAGGAAATGGCTGCTTCCGACAAGGCATCGGCTGAGTTCAAGGCTGCCGCAGAAGCTTACCTTGCAAGCAAGGAAGACGGCGAGAAGAACGCAGACGCTACCAAGGCTCTCGTGGCTGAGCTCGAAAAGGCTGCAGCTGCAGGTTGTCCCACCGCTCCCGCAATCCTCGCTGAGAAGGATTACCTCTCCAAGAAGTCCGTATGGATCTTCGGTGGTGACGGTTGGGCATACGACATCGGCTTCGGAGGATTGGACCACGTTCTGGCTTCCGGTGAGGACGTCAACGTCTTCGTATTCGACACCGAGGTCTACTCCAACACCGGCGGACAGGCTTCCAAGGCTTCCAGCATCGGTCAGGTCGCTCAGTTCGCGGCTGCAGGTAAGGCAATCGGCAAGAAGAACCTCGCCGAGATCGCAATGTCCTACGGCTACGTCTACGTCGCTCAGGTCGCTATGGGCGCAGATATGAACCAGCTCCTCAAGGCGCTCAAGGAGGCTGAGGCTTACAACGGTCCTTCCCTGATCATCGGCTACGCTCCTTGCGAAATGCACGGTCTGAAGGGCGGCATGCAGAACTGCCAGCTCGAAATGAAGAAGGCTGTCGAGGCAGGCTACTGGCAGATGTTCCGCTACAACCCGACGCTCGAGTCCAACAAGCTCAGCATCGATAGCAAGGCTCCCACCGCCAACTACGTCGACTTCATCAAGACCGAGACTCGTTACGCTCGTCTCGCTCAATCCTTCCCGGAAAGAGCCGCAGACCTCTTTGCAAAGGCTGACGCCAACGCAAAGGCGAAGTACGAGAGACTCCTCAAGATGGGCAAGCTCTACGAATAATTTTTAGAATATAACCCATGCGGGGGAAGGAAAACTTCTTGAAAGAAGCTTTTCCTTCCCCCGCTCCCCTTTCCTTTCAAGAACTTTCCTCGCAAAAGGAGACAAATGCAGTTGTTTATCCGTCTGCTTGACTGTTGTTGGTATGACAGGTTGATAAATTGGGATTTATCGGTGTCTCTCCCTCTCAGTCATCTTACGGTGACAGCTCCCCCAAAGTGGGAGCCCAATGATAGCCTCTCCCTCTGGGAGAGGTGGCAGGCGTAAGCCTGACGGAGAGGGCAATCTCCCCAACAAATCA
>JAFWYJ010000030.1 GCA_017517745.1 Clostridia bacterium
CGAAGGCAAACATCGTTCGGCGTGCCTGCTATCGCAGGTCGCCGCCGGCAGCGGGAGCGATTGATTGGTCGAGCGTACAGATAAACAATTACGTTTCCACCCATGCGATAAAAGTTTTTGAAGAGTCCAGAGAAACTTTTTTCAAAAAGTTTCTCTGGTCGCCGAAGGCAAAAAAGGGGGTGTGGGGGCTTCTTTCAAGAAGCCCCCACGATCGCGTCCTTTTTCAAAAGCACCCCCACAAAACGCGTCTCCCACGAAACAGAGAGCGGAGGAACTTTTGGGAAAAGTTCCTCCGCTCTCGCGCAAGCGTTTATCAGTCGATATCCTCAAAGACCTGCTCGGGCTTTTGCTCGAGCTGTTCGGGATTCTCGACGTATCTTTTGAGGAGTTTGAACGCCGAGGCGTAATAATACCCATCGCAGATACGCTCATCCGTGACGACTTTAAATTCGATATACTTCTTGTTTTTGACGTTTCCGTCGGCATCACAGCTGACCACCGTACGGCGACCGCCGTATGCCATGAAGACCGGCAGGTTTCCGAAGTTGTAGATGTGATGATAGACGGGACGGATGCCGAGCGAGCCCATGCTCGTGATGATCATGGTACCGTGGAAGGGGCTGATCCACAAAAGCTTTTTGGGTAACCAACCGAAATAATCGAGGAAATTCAAGAATTTCACCGTCCAGCGGCAGAGCAGACCGGGGATCAGGGACAGCAGCTTGTTGACCTTGTCGAACGAGCTTTTGTCATCGGGCTGAGAGGTCACGTCTGTGACAGCCTTGTTGAATTTCTCATAGACCTCATCCACCGTGTCATCCGGCTCGAAGCGCACCTTGATGCAAGTGTCGGGAGCATCCTTGGTCATCTCTTTTTTGATGGTCATCACGATCTGGATGTCGTTTCGGTGATAAACCTTCTGTCCGCTGACAAAACGGTTGATCGCAGGACGTTGCGAAATCATGCGAACGTACGCCGCGAGAATGATATGTAAGAATCCAAAATTCATCTTTCCTTCCTTCACCTTTTGACGGCAAAAGCGGTCGGTTTTGGAAATGTCAAACATATCCGCATAGGTATTGCACGCATCGTTTCTTTGCGGCATGATGTAGGGCATGAACTTGTTCATCGGATTGATCGTGCGGAGCTTGTAGCCATCCGAGCGATCTCCCCAACGGCGGCGTCTTTTCTTCTTTTTGGGGGTTGTCGGTTCGGGCGTTGATTCGGGAGTCTGTTCGGGAATCTGTTCGGTTGCCTGTTCGGCAGCCTTTGCGGTTGCCTCTTCGGTAGCCTTTGTCTTTGCCATATAAAACCCTCTCTTGCTTTGAATTTGGAGCCGAAATCGTTCTTTTTTCGACATTCTTCTCCTATATTATAAACAAAAGTTCACAATTGGTCAAGTGTTTTTTATAAAAAGTTTTGTTTTTTTCTTGAAAAAGATGTAAAAACAGAGTATAATGATAGTAAAACAAGCGGAAAGGACCTTTTGATGAAACACGTAGATATTTACACCGACGGTGCCTGCCGCGGCAATCCCGGACGAGGCGGATGGGGGGCGATCCTGGTTTACGGCAGTGTGGAGAAAGAGCTGTCGGGCGGAGAACCGCTCACCACCAACAACCGCATGGAGCTCTGTGCCGCGATCGAGGCTCTCTCCGCGTTGCGCGAGCCGTGCGAGGTCACCCTGACCTCGGATTCCAAATATCTGGTCGATGCCGTCACGCTCGGCTGGGCAGAGGGGTGGCGCGCCAAGGGCTGGAGAAAAGCCGACAAATCCCCCGCGCTCAATCCCGATCTTTGGGAAAAGCTGCTTGATCTTTTGACGACCCACAAGGTCTCCTTCGTTTGGGTGAAGGGACACGACGGCCACCCCTACAACGAGCGCTGTGACCGTCTGGCAACCGCCTTTGCCGACTCCTTCCCCGCCCCCGAAAAAGAGCCGGAAGAAAAACCGCTCGCATAAAAATCAAGGAAAAGCACTATGCCATTATCTGCAAAAACCATTCGAACACAACTCGCGCTCTTCCGCCCCTTGCTCAACGCCACCTCGCTGGAGCTGACGCGCAAGGGGCAAAACAAGTTGGGCGAGCTGATGGAAGCGCGCCATCGCAAGCAGATCATTTCCAAGGAACATGCCTTTGAAAACTTCAAGGGCGCCTGGGTTCTTCCGCGCGACGAGCGCAGACAGGGCGTAATCCTCTATCTGCACGGCGGCGGCTACACCTGCGGCGACCTCGAATACGCCTTGGGCTTCGGCTCGATGCTTGCCGTCCAGTGCGGCGCGCGTGTCTTTTGTCCCGCATACCGTCTTGCTCCCGAGCATCGATATCCCGCCGCGCTCGAGGACGCGCTTGAGGCGTATCTCTATCTGACCGAAAAGGGCTATCCCCCCTCGCACATCACGCTCTGCGGTGAGAGCGCGGGCGGCGGACTTTGCTACGCCCTCTGTCTCAAGCTCCGCGAGATGGGCATGGAGCAACCCTGCGGAATCATCACGATCTCCCCGTGGACCGATCTGACCGCCTCCGGAATATCCTATGCAAAAAACGCCGCCATCGATCCCTCAATGACGGCACAACGTCTGTCTTTTTTTGCCGATTGCTATACCGACGATCGCACAGACCCCTTCGTCTCTCCCCTCTTTGCCTCGCTTGAGGGACTTCCCCCCTCGCTTCTCTTCGTCGGCAAGGAGGAGATCATGCTCAGCGACACCGAGGATCTCCACGCTAAGCTGATCGAGGCGGGGTGTGAGAGCAGAATCCACGTCAAGCCCGGGCGTTGGCACGGCTATCTTTTGTACGGATTGCGCGAGGATAACAAGGATTTCTCGCTCATCAACCGCTTTCTCAATCAAACCATGGTGCCCGAGCAAAAGCTTCGCTGGATGCCCCTGGACAACGCGGCGAAGATATATCCCGCCGCGCGCCGCCAAAATTGGAGCAATATCTTCCGCGTGTCCGCCACGCTCAAGGAGTCGGTTGACACCGAGATCCTCCAACGTGCGCTCGACGTCACCGTGCGCCGATTCCCCTCCATCGCCGTGCGCCTGCGAAGAGGCTTGTTCTGGTATTATCTCGAACAGATCTCTCACGTCCCCGAGATCCGCGAGGAGCAGTGCTATCCTCTGACCAAAATGTCGCGCGCGGAAACGCGAAAATGTGCCTTCCGCGTGTTGGTTTATGACAAAAGGATCGCCCTTGAGACCTTCCACTCCCTCACCGACGGCAACGGCGCGATGGTCTTTCTCAAAAGCCTGCTCGCCGAATATATTCAGCAACGCTACGCCATCCACGTCTCTCCCGAGCAGGGTGTGCTCGGACGGCTGGAAGAGCCGAGCGAGGAGGAACTGGAGGACAGCTTCCAGAAATACGCGGGAAATCTTTCCGCCAGCCGCCGTGAAAACACCGCCTGGCATCCGACGGGAACGCCGGTCGGCTCGGACTTTCTGCACCTGACCTGCTTCACGCTCCGCACCGAAGAGGTGCTGCAAAAGGCACACGAGCATCACGTCAGTCTCACCGCCTTCCTCGCCGCCGTTCTCATGCAGGCGCTTCAAAACCTACAACGCGAGAAGGTACCCTCGGTGCATCGGCGCAAGCCGATCAAGGTGCTCATCCCCGTCAATCTGCGCCGTCTGTTCCCCAGCAAGAGTCTGCGCAATTTCGTGCTTTATACCACGCCCGAAATTCTGCCGAGGCTGGGGGAATACAGCTTTGAGGAGATCTGCCGACAGATCCATCACCACATGGGAATGGAGATCACCCCCAAGCGCATGAGCATGAAGATCGCCACCAACATCAACAGCGAGCGTCTTTTGGCAATCCGTCTGGTGCCTCTGTTTGTCAAAAACCTGATCATGAAAGCGGTCTTTGAAGCCGTGGGAGAACGCAAATCCTGTCTGACGCTCTCCAATCTCGGGGCTGCACGCGTGCCGACCGAAATGGAGCCCTACGTCTCGCATTTCGATTTCATTCTCGGCACCCAGGCAACCGCACCGCACAATTGCGGCGTGATCTCATACGGAGACACGCTTCGCATCAATTTCATCCGCAACATCCGTGAATCCGAATTGGAATACCACTTCCACCGTGTCCTGCGCGATATGGACATTCACACACAGGTGGAAAGCAATTCCTCGGAACAGTAAAGGAGATTTAACGTGTACTGTATTCAATGCGGCGTCAAGCTGACCGACGGCGAGCGGCAGTGTCCTCTGTGTCAGACCGAGGTCTGCCATCCCGATTTTTTGAACAAAGAAAAAACGCCTCTGTATCCCGGCAAGCGTTATCCCACCCCCGATCCGAAGCCGTGGGGGCTTCAGCTCGTCATTGCGATCGCCATGCTGATCCCTCTGTCGCTCATGCTCTCGATCGACCTCAAAACAAACGGAACCCTCACCTGGTGCGGCTACGGCATCGGCGCGTTGTTGGTGGGATACGTCACCTTCATCCTGCCCTTTTGGTTCCGCAAACCCAATCCCGTCATTTTCGTCCCCGTGGATTTCGTCTGTGTCGGACTCTATCTGCTCTATATCAATTTTGCCACCGACGGCAATTGGTTTCTCTCACTCGCCTTCCCCGTCACGGGATTTTTCGGGCTTGTGACAACCGCCGTCATCACGCTGTTGCGCTACGTCGGACGCGGGAAGCTCTATATCTTCGGCGGTGCGACGCTCGCCCTCGCGGCGTTCATGCCTCTGCTGGAATTTTTGATCAATCTGACCTTCGACCGCACCCGCTTCGTCGCTTGGGCGCTCTATCCGCTCATCGTGCTGGGACTCCTCGGCCTTCTCCTGATCTTCCTCGCCATCTGCCGTCCCGCGAGAGAAGCCCTTGAACGCCGTCTGTTCACCTGAAACCAAAAAAGACCGAGATCGGTTTTGATCTCGGTCTTTTTTTGCGGCGCAACCGCTCGTGCATGCTTTATTTCAGCGTTTCGGGGTAAAGCGCCCGACGGGCATAATAGAGGCGATCCGCGTCGTTGAGCAGGGCAAAACGGCACGCGGGCTCGGTCATATACCAGGGAGCCACCATAAAGCCCTTGAGCAATTCGGGGGTGAGCTTGTCCTTTGCATAGGCGACCGTCTGATGATTGTTCTGCGGCGCGCCGTGGCAGGAGGAGCTGGTGGGAACCTGCTCGTAGCCAAGCTCGTCGAGATATTCGTAGGTCTTGATGCGATGGTAATGCCGTGAATCAACGGGGTGATCCTTGAGAGGATAGTAATACCAATTCGATTGTAGGATCGACTTGGGCATATTTTTCTTGAAAACTTCGGGATAGTCCCAATAATAATCCGACCACACCCACGGACGCGCGCCGTACTTCTCGCACTCCGCCGCCATGAAGAAGAGATCGTGCCACCAGAGCTTCTCACCGCGGATCATCACCTTCTCAAGCCCAGGCTGATAGGGTACCTCCTCGTCAAAGCCGAGGTGGAAGAGGCGCGGATAATCAAACAGCTCGCAGACCTCTCGGATCAGATCGGCGCAGACCTGATAATAGATCGGCGTCGAGACCATGCGGTTGTATTGCTTGAGCCAGGTGTGGTGTCCGCAGGAAAAATTGAGCTTCGGGATCGGCTCCAAGCCGTGGGCGCGGATCTCGTCGAGCTTCTTTTTGAGAAAATCCTTGTCCCACGCGTCGGGGGCAGAGATCTCGGGATGCGTTTCATACTTGACGGCGTCGCCCAGGTCGATGATGAGCATGTTGTATTTTCGCTCACCGAGTACACGCACGACCTCATCCCAAACGGCAAGATCCACGTTGTTGGTTTCGGTATATTGCTTGGTAGAATACCACTCCGTGCTCGGCTCGCTTCCGTCTCCCCACATGTGTCGGCTCAAATGGATCAGATAACTCCAGATCATCGGTTCTTTCATTGATAAAAAACTCCTTTCAAAAATTTACGCTTCAAAGTTTCCTTCGGTGTGCGACGGTGGCACACCGAAGGTTTTTTTGTATTGTTTGTAAAAGCCCGAATAATCGCCAAACCCACATTCGATCGCCGCAGCGGTCGCGCTTTCTCCTTGCGCGATCTTGTTTTGCGCCAGGATCAAACGCTTTTTGAGGATATAGCGATACGGTGCGATGTGCATCTCGTCCTTGAATACGTGACTGAGCAAAGATGACGAAATATTCAGCTCCCTCGCGATCCCCGCAACCGTCAAAGGCTCGGAAAGATGTCCGTTGATGTATTCCACGCATCGGGAAACGATCGAATCCCCGTCCTTTTTCAAGCCCGTTTCCGCGGCGTCCGCATGCGTTGCCAGCTCAAAGATCAAAAGCGTCAGCACCGAGCGAAGGATCTCCCGCTTTTCTCCTTCCGAAAGCCGATCGGACTCGGCAGCCCGAATCGCTTGGTTGAACAGACTCCCGATCTCGGGGGTCAGATCCATGATCCTCACCCCCTGCATCCCGCGCGCGATCGGCGCGGCAAGCGCGGGAACGTCATAAAAATTGAACATACATCGGCGATAGTTCTCCTCGTCTCCCCGAATGACGAATTGATGATAGCTCTCTTTGGGGATCATCACGATCTGATCGCAGATCAAAGGTGAGCGAATCTCCTCGGAAAAAAACTCGACCTCCCCCGCCATCAGCCAGATGATCTCGTGATATTCATGAAACTCGCGTCCGTTTCGGGCGCTTCTTCCCTTGGCATACTTAAAAAGCATCTGCTCGTCTCGGACGTACTTTGCAAATCCTTTTTCCACTTCCTCGCCCCCTTTCCGCTTTCATTATACCAAAAAATGCAGAATTGTCAATATCGTTTGCAAAATTTGCTATTTATATTGATATTTTTGTATGTTACAATGTAATGACATAAAAAAGCTTCATAGGAGGAGTACATGCAACAAGAGGTTATTCGCAGGGTTTTGGAAGAGAAAGTCATCGCGATCGTCAGAGGCGTGGACGCAGATGCCTGTGTGAAGGTCGCGGACGCACTTTACGCGGGCGGAATCCGTTTGATGGAGGTCACCTTCAATCAAAAAAATCCCGCATCCTTTGCAGATACGGCAAAGGCGATCGAGCTGATCTCGAAAAAATATGAGGGAAAGATGCTGGTTGGTGCAGGCACCGTCACCACACCGGAGCTGGTGAAGATCGCCGCAGAGGCGGGCGCAAAATACGTCATTTCGCCGGACACGAACCCCGACGTCATTCGCACCACGCTGGAATTGGGTTTGGTTTCCATGCCGGGTGCGCTCACCCCGACCGAGGTGCTCACCGCGCACCGTGCGGGCGCGCACTTCGTCAAGCTCTTCCCGATCGGAAATCTCGGCACGGCTTACGTCAAGGCACTCTGTGCGCCGATCAGCCACGTCAAGTTTTTGGGCGTGGGTGGCATCACCGAGGACAACGTCGCGGATTTCCTGCGCGCAGGAGTGGTCGGCGTTGGCGTCGGCGGCAATCTTGCCAACAGGAAATGGATCGAGGCGGGCGAGTTTGACCGCATTACCGAGACAGCTCGCAAGCTCGTGGAAAACATGAAAAACGCATAAAAAAAGACAAAGAAAGAGGAACATAACCATGAAAAGAATCATTACCTTTGGAGAGATCATGATGCGCCTCAATCCCGAGGGCTATCTCCGCTTCCTTCAGGCAGAGGGGTTTGAAGCCTCCTATGCAGGCGGCGAGGCAAACGTCGCCGTCTCGCTCGCAAACTACGGCATGGACGCCGCATTCGTTTCCAAGGTCCCGGCGCACGAGATCGGTCAGTGCGCGGTCAACGCGCTTCGCCGCTTTGGCGTGGACACGCGCATGATGGTGCGCGGCGGCGACAGACTCGGTATTTATTTTGTTGAAAAGGGCGCGTCGCAGAGAGCCTCCAAGGTGATCTATGACCGCGCCGGCTCGGCGATCGCAAAGGCAACCGCCGCGGATTTCGATTGGGAAAAGATCTTTGAGGGTGCCGATTGGTTCCATTTCACGGGCATCGCACCCGCGCTCGGCGGCGAGCTTCCCGAAATCTGCCTGGCGGCATGTCAGGAGGCAAAGAAGCGCGGCGTCAAGATCAGTTGCGACCTCAACTACCGCAAAAAGCTCTGGACGAGCAATGAGGCGGAAGCCGTGATGTCCAAGCTGATGCCCTACGTCAACGTCTGCATCGCGAACGAAGAGGACGCGAAGGACGTGTTCGGCATCGAGGCGGAGGGTACCGATCTCAATGCGGGTAAGGTCAATCACGACGGATACATCAGCGTTGCCAGACAGCTGACCGAGCGCTTCGGATTCGAGAAGGTCGCGATCACGCTGCGCGGAAGCATTTCGGCATCCGACAACGAGTGGGCAGCAATGCTCTATGCCGACGGCAAGGCATATTTCTCGCCCAAATATCTCGTGCATATCGTCGACCGTGTCGGCGGTGGCGACAGCTTTGGCGGCGGTCTGATCTATTCCCTGCTCTCGGACTATGACGATCAAAGGGCGATCAATTTCGCGGTCGCGGCTTCCTGTCTCAAACATTCGATCGAGCATGACTTCAACCTCGTTTCCGTGGCAGAGGTCGAGGCGCTTGCAAACGGAAACGCATCGGGGCGCGTGCAAAGATAAGCGATCCCTTTCCAATCAAACGGCTCTCCTCGCCCAACGGCAACACCGTCCGGCGGGGAGAGTTTTCGTTTTTGGCTTCGGATGTAATCACAACAAAAAACGGCAAAAATACGCTCACGGCTGAGATCTTTTGAAATATTGTGAACGACCTATTGACAAATCATGTAAAATGTGCTATCCTATGGTTATATAAATAAAATGGCAGGTTTTATCCAAAACCGACGAAAAAATCCGGGAGGACAGTCCTTTGAAATCCATCAAAACAAAGCTTTTGATCGTTGTCATCGTGGCAGTGCTGGTCACGTCCGTCACCTTGGGGGCGGTAAGCTTTATCACGATGCACAAAATCATGCATGCCGATGCAGACGAAATGCTGCGCGCCCGTTGCCACGAGGAGGCAACCATTGTCAACCGCGTCTTCCGCGACATGAAAAAATCCGTGGACATGATGCAAAGTTATGCCGAATCCACCCTGATCGACGTTGCCGATCTGCAGGATGAGGCACTTCGCGCGGCATACACCGCAAAAATGGAGGAAATGTTTTTGGACATCGCGCTCAACACCGAGGGCGTGGTGACCTATTATTTCCGCTACGCTCCCGAGCTGTGGGGCGACTATCGCGCAGGCTTTTGCTTCCTCAAGGGCGTGAACGAGGGTGAGTTTATCATGACCGAAGCCACCGACCTGTCGCTCTATCAAAAGCATGACCGTGAATACGTAGGCTGGTATTACGAGCCCGTCAATGCAAAGAGTGCCGTTTGGCTGGACGCGGGACACGTCAGTAACCACGGCAAGCGTATGGTCTCCTACGTCGCTCCCTTCTACGTGGACGGCGTGCTGATCGGCGTGGTGGGCATGGATGCCGATTTCTCCACGCTGACCAATCGCATCGATTCGATCACGCTCTATAAAAACGGCTATGCCTATCTCACCGACACAAATGATGATTTTCTCTATTGCGCCCCCCGTGCGCTCAATTCGCACGCAAGCACCGACCAGCCCTTCACCGAGGCAAAGACCGAGCTGATCAACGGCATGAATCTGGTGGTTCGCGCCAACTATGCCGACATCCAGAGTGAAAGCCGCCCGATGCTCTTCAACCTTCTGTTGTTCACGGGGCTTCTGTTCGCGCTGTTCGCGCTGATCACGGTATTCGTCACCAACCGCATCGTCAATCCTTTGAAGCGCTTGACGAAGATGGCGGTGGATATTGCCGACGGCAATATCGAAGAAACCGAGCTGATCTGCAACTCGAAGGACGAGATCGGTACGCTCTCCCGCATCTTCAAGGAAACCTCTGACAAACTTCGGGAATACATGAGCCACATCAACGCTTTGGCATACCGCGACTCGCTCACGGGTGTGAAAAACCGCTCGGCATACGTCGAGGCAAGCGCCGACGTGGAGCGCACCATGCATCACTCCTTCCTGCAATTCGCGGTGCTGATGGCAGACATCAACGGGCTTAAGCAGGCAAACGACCTCTACGGTCACGACATGGGCAACCAGCTCATCATCAGCTCGGCACGTCTGCTGTGCGACATCTTCAGCCAAAGCCCGGTCTTCCGCGTCGGCGGGGACGAGTTTGTGGTGATTCTGCGAGATCGCGATTTTGAAATTTATCGCGAGCTGATCGAAAAGCTGGATGCCGAATGTGCCACCCGTTACATCGAAATCAACGACGTGAAGATTCCGATCTCGATCGCGCGTGGCATTGCCATCTACAATCCCGACATCGACCAGACCTTTGAGGACGTGGTAAACCACGCCGACCATGCCATGTATCTGCACAAGAAAAAACAAAAGGAATCTCAAAATTAAAACACCGTTGTGGGCATTGCTTGACGCAATGCCCACTTGCCATGTCGCAACCATGTTTGTTTTTTGCTGTTTTTTTATAAAAAAAGCACTTTATTTTCCAAAAGTGCTTGACAGATCAAAAAAGTTGTGCTATACTACCACTTAGATAGTAAAATATTATATAGTGTATCCTTTAGCAAATCTGTCGAAAGGCAGAGACGCAAAGCTAGGTGGCTAAGCGAATTTCATTCGTATGCTCGACCGGTTGCAACAGGCTTTTTTGTGTTGCAATCGGTCGTTATTTTTTTGGAATGGGGGGATGATATTTGAATAAGGTCTATCGCGAAGAAAAGAAGTTCTTGATCAACGTCGAGGATTTCCGCCGTCTCTCGCATCACTTCAGTCATTTTCTGTTGCAGGATGAGCACAACGGCGCAATGGGATACCGCATCCGCTCGCTCTACTTCGACACCATCAACGATTCCGACTATTTCGGCAAGCTCGACGGTTTGGAGCTGCGCCGAAAGATCCGCCTGCGCATCTACGATCCCGCCGCCGACTTCGCCATGCTGGAAATGAAGCAAAAGCAAGGGCCTTATCAGCTCAAGCGTTCGCTCCGCATCACACGCGAGGACGCCGAGCGTTTGATTCGCTGCGACTATACGCCGCTTTTGCATTACAGCGAGGATTTCGCCGCCGAGTGCTACGCGCTGATGCAAAGCGAAATCTACCGCCCCAAGACCATCGTCGAATACAACCGTCAGGCATTCATCGCCAAAGAGAACAAGATCCGCATCACCTTCGACAACAACATCATCGCCACCGAGAGCGATCTCGATCTGTTCTCCCCCACGCTGAATACGAACCCCGTGTTTGACAAATTCCTCGTGGTGCTGGAGGTCAAATTCAACGGCTTTTTGCTCGATTACATCCGCGACCTGCTGTCAAACGTGGACAAGAGCGAGCTGTCGGTCAGTAAATACATGCTTGCGCGGCAAGCGGCATACAAATACAACGTCTTATAAGGCAAAAAGGAGACAACACATGAAACAAAGCATCATCGAACTCTTCGGCAGACAAAACGACCTCACCTGGCAGAAAATTCTGATCAACATCCTCTTTTCGGGGCTGGTTGGCGTGCTGATCTATTTTTCCTACTACCTCTCTCACCGCGGAACCATTTACAGCAAGAAATTCAACGTCTCGCTGATCGTGCTCACGGTGCTGACGGGAACCGTCATGACGGTCATCGGCAACAACCTCGCGCTCTCGCTCGGTATGGTCGGCGCGCTCTCGATCGTGCGTTTCCGTACCGCGATCAAGGATGCGCGTGACACGATGTATATCTTCTGGGCAATCATCGTCGGCATCTGCTGCGGTGTGAGCGATTTCCTGATCGCCTCGATCGGAAGCGGAATCGTTTTTCTGATCCTCCTCCTCTTCGGCTCGATCAAAAACGACAAGCGCATGCTCTTGATCATTCGCGCGGAACGCGATCTCCAGGAGCCGATCCAGGCGGCGGTGTTCAATCTGTTTGAGCGCAAGGCAGTCATGCGCGTGCGCAATACGACGCGCTCGACGGTGGAAATGATCTTTGAGATCTCCTCCGAGGTCCTGCGCCGCGCCGAGCTTGGAAAGCACAGCGTGTGTGATAAGATCTATGAGCTCGGCAACGTGGAATACGTCAACATCGTCATGCAGAACGATGAGATCTCGGGCTGAACGGACATGAGATTTCGCAAACGAACCATCCTGCTCGTCCTTGCGCTGTGTGCCACCTGCGCACTGGCGTTGCTTCCCGGAATGCTGATGCCCGAGAAGGAAGAACGCTATCACCAGCACCTCGAAAGAAAAGAGGACGTGGCGCGGGTGTGCGAGCATGATGACGGAACCTTCTGCTCACATCTTCCCCTGCTTTACGTGGATACCGGGGGACAGAAGATCCCCGGAAGGGCTTATTATGACGAGGACGGCAACCGCCTTTTGGAAACGGCGCCGAACGGTGAGGATTTCATCACCGTCTCGATCAAGGTGACCGACCGTGAGGGCGGCAACAACCACCTCACAGACACGCCGACGCTGGAGACGCCGGCACAGATGAATATCCGCGGTCAATCCTCGCGCCACTTCATCAAATACGGCTATTCGCTGACGCTGGTCGACGAGAACGCCAAGAACGCGCCCGCCGAAATGATGGGCATGGACGCGCATCACGATTGGGTGATCCACGGTCCGATCCTTGACAAAACGCTGATCCGCAACTATATGTGGTACAACATCGGCGGTGAGATCATGGAATACGCCCCCAATGCGCGCTTTTTCGAAATGTTCGTCAACGGCAAGTACGAAGGGCTCTATCTGATGGTCGAGCGCATCACCGCAGGAGACGCGACCTCGCGCCTCAACCTTTCGGTGAACAAAAAGAACAACACCTTCACGGGCTACTGCGTCCGCCTCGACCGCGGAAGCAACGAGATCAAGGATCTCGACACTTTTTCGATGTATACCGAAAAAACGAACATGATCCTCAACCTGGTCTATCCCGGAACGAACAACATCACCCCCGAACTCAAGGCGGCGATCCAAGCCGAGTTTTCGGAGTTTGAGCGGATGCTCTATTCCGCGGATTTCAACGATCCCACAAAGGGATATTCCGCCTATATCGACGTGGATTCCTTCGTCGACTATCTCCTGATCAACGAGTTCACCTCAAACTACGATGCGGGGCGTGTGTCGACCTATCTCTATAAGGACGTCGACGGAAAATACAAATTCTGCATCTGGGATTTCAACTCGGCGTGCGACAACTATCAGGAGGCTCCCGTAGACCGCAACGGCTTTCTGTTGCCGGGCGGCGTCTGGTTTGAGATGCTGATGCAGGACGAGGCTTTCGTCGAGCGCGTGATCGAACGCTATGCAGAATTGCGCAAGACCTACTTCAACGAGCAATATCTGATCGAATACATCGATGCGACCGTGGAGTATCTCGGCCCTGCGATCGACCGCAACTTTGTGCGCTGGGACGATGCCTTCATCTACGATCTGCTCATCCCCATAGAGCGCAACCCGGACACCTACGAGGAAGCGTTGGGAGATCTGAAGGGATATCTCCGCGAGCGCATCGACTGGATGGATCGAAACATCACAATGCTGCGAACCTATATCGTACATCGCAAGAAATAATGTTTGACGAGTAAGCTATGAAAAAATACATTTTGATCATCCTGACGGTCATTGCCCTGGTGCTGTTGGGGGACGTGGCGTACTACCGATGGGGTTGGTACGTCGACCTGCATCCCAACGAAGCGCCGACGGCAGTCACCAAAACCGAGGGGGGAGCGATCTGCATCCCCGACGGAAACGGAGGCTGGCAGCCGCTTCAGATCCGCGGCGTGACGGTGACGGCGGCAGAGCCGGGCGTATATGCCGGAGACTTTACCACCGATCGGGAGACTTATCTTGCCTGGTTTGCCGAAATCGATGCCCTCGGCGCAAACACGCTGCGCGTGCCGAGCATCATGTCGGAAGATTTTTATCGGGCGCTTTACGAATACAATCAAAGCCGCGAAAAGCCGCTATACCTCATCCAGGGAATCTCGATCGACGAGTACGTCATGGACTCGACCTACGACGTTTTCAGCGAACGCTTCGTTGAGGAATTCCGCACCTCGTGTCTGGTGGCTGTGGACGTGATCCACGGTACGCGCAAACTCTCGCGCGAGGAACTGCCGAGCGCGGGCTGGGGAGACTTCACGCGGGACGTGTCTCCGTGGGTGTTGGGCTGGGTGCTGGGATCCGCTTGGGAGCCTGAAACCGTAGCCTATGCCAACGACAAATACGCCGCCGATCCCGACCGCAATTCTTTCAACGGTGTCTATCTGCACACCGCAGAGGGAGCGACACCCGTGGAGGCGATGCTGGCATACGTCGGGGATTCGATGATCTCATACGAAACCCGACGCTACAAGGAACAGCGCGTGTTCGGCTTCTTCAGCACGGACGCCACCGATCCGCTCACGATCAACATCTCTCCGGAGGCAAACGCCGAGCTGACACTGAAAACACCGATCGACACCGAGCGCATCCTTTGCACCGACGCGGTACTCTCGGGACGCTTTGCCGCCTATGCACTGTACCCCTACTCCACCGACCGTCTGGCTGCGGCAGACGATGCCGAGTGGGCGCGTCTGGGAGTGATGCGCGCCGACTTCGCGACGGCGAACGGTGGCTGCAACAACTACGCGGCATATCTCCGCTGTCTCAAAAACCATCATACGGTTCCCGTGCTGATTGCCGAATTCGGCACGTCGTCAAGCCGCGCACCCGCCAAATTCGATTGGGACACGGGAAGACATTTCGGAAGCTTGACCGAACGCGAGCAGGGCGAGGCGATCGTCTCCTCTTGGAACGATATTGTCACGTCGGGCTGTGCAGGCGGTGTGCTTGCGGCCTGGCAGGACGACTGGGGCCGTTCCTCCGCCACGCGCGGAGAGGCGGATCCCGATCATTTGGTGTATTGGTCCGACTTCCAATCCGCGCCGCAGGGCATGGGACTTTTGACCTTTGAGCCGGGTGAGAGCGCGCCCGCCTGTACGGTGGACGGCGATCCCTCGGAGTGGTCGCAAAAGGATCTTGCACTCGCTTTGGTGGGCGGATCGGCGATCTCCGTCCGATACGACGAAAAATTCGTCTACTTGATGGTCAAAAAGCCCAACTTGGATTTTGAAAACGATACGCTTTTGATTCCCATCGACACCACGCAAGAGAGCGGCAGTAACTATTGCCGCGCACTCGACCTGAAGTTCGCCCGCGCCGCCGATTTTCTCTTGGTGATCAACGGCAAAGAAAACTCGCGCCTGTTGGTGCAGGAGCGCTACGATCTCTTTCTCAGCGGTCAGATCGCCTCTCACTTCGATCAGAATCTGCCCGATCGGGACAGCGCCGCCTTCCATGAGTGGCGCCTGCCCATCAGCACGGATCCGGAAAATCCTCTTGCGGGCTACGAAACCGGACGTTTGCGCTACGGAAATGCCAACCCCGCAAGCCCCGACTACGATTCTCTTGCCGATTTTGCGGCGGGAACGGACTGTGTGGAGATCCGCCTCCCTTGGCAGCTGCTCCATTTCTCCAATCCCTCGAGCATGGAGATCCACAGCGATTATTATGAAAATCACGGTGTGACCTACCACTCGATCGACCGCATGTACGTCGGTCTGCGAGACGGGCGTATCGGCTTTGAGGGCGAGCGCATCGCCATGGGCGAGGTCGCTTTGCGCGGATGGCTGGAGAACGTGACCTATCACGCGCGCCTGAAAGAGTCCTATTTCATCGTTCGGGACTGCTGGAATTCCCTGCCGTAACGGCATATCCTTCCCCGCATACAACCAATCTCTTCGAAATATCAATTTTCAGAAAGGAGCTTCTTATGGTCGAAACCATGATCTGGGTTTACATCGTGATCTGTCTGTTGTTGATCTTTTTCCAGATCGGCTTTTTGATCGCGATGGCAATCCGTGCCTGGCGCGAGCGATTCCTCGTGCGAAAAATGCGGCGCGACGTCATCCATCAAATGGAGCTTCTTTCGCAAAACCGCGCGATCACCGAACGTCACCGCGCCTTCCTGTCCGAGGACCTGACACAACCCGTGTCGCTTTATCGCTACGAAAAGGCTTTGGACAGCATTCTCGCAGAGGTGCAAGACGGAACGCTCGCGCTCCGCGATCCCGATGAAATCACAAACGTGACCATCTACATCCGCCACCGCGCGAAAAACTACGACAACGAGGAGCAATCCCGCGGACGATCCAAAATTTTCCTTCGTCTGCGCCCCAAAAAGGAGCTGATCCGCCCCTTGGGACGCGAGCTTGCCGAGGACTATTTCACCCGCTATCTGCGCGGCGTTGCACCCGAGATCGTTTCCCTGACGGCTTCGTATCGCAAGAAAGATACCATCGTGCATTCCTTCTACGTCTTTTTGCTCAAAAAATACAAGTTCCCCTCCTTCGTCTGCACCCCGGAGCTGATCGCAAACCTCAAGGATCTGATCGAAACGGGAGACAGCACCTCCTGCGAGGGCGTCCTGCTTGCCGTTTACACGGTGGGAGACCCTGCATTGGTGTCGGATTTCCTCGAGCTGGTGGACAAACAAGAGAGATTCGTCCATCCCAAGATCATCAGCGACGGTCTGCTTTCCTACGGCGGCAATCCGACCGATCTGCATACGCGTCTGCTTGCCGATCTGAATCATTTCTCCCCCGAAATGCAGGTCAATCTGCTCAATTATCTGCGCTTCCGCAGCGGCGACTGCTGCGAAGAGCTTCTGAAGATCTTGGCAGACGAGAAAACGCATGATGAAGTACGTTTCTGCTGTATCCGTTATTTCGGAAAATATCACTATGAGCCCGCCTACGAGCTCCTTGCCGAATTTGCGGACGGTGCCGACCGCCGCCGTGTGGAATATGCCGTGGTCGCCTTGATGGCACTGCGCAACTATCCCTCCGACCGCACGATGCAGATCCTTTACCGCTACATCCACCATCCCAATTGGTACGTGCGCTACAACGCCACCGAAAGCATGGAGGTTTTGGGCGTGGAATATCAGGATCTGGTGGACATCTTCGACGGTCAAGACCGCTATGCGCGCGAAATGTTGCAATATCAATTTGACCAGCGGTATGCTTTGGAAGAGGAGGTGTCGCCAAGATGAGAGACGCGATCCTGAAATGGATATCCGACTTTTTGACCTGGATGACCGTGGGCTACGGCGCGTATCTGGTGCTTTATTCCACCTTCCTGTTCGTTGCGGTGGTGATCAGCGCGTCGATTTTGTACTATCGAAACAAAAAGCTGCGCTTCCGGAACGTGACCGATCACAAATACCAGATCCCCGTCACCATCGTCGTCCCTGCCTACAATGAGGAGGTCACGGTGGTGGAAACCGTGAAATCCCTTTTGATGCTGGATTACCACTCTTACGAGATCATCGTGGTGGACGACGGCTCCAAGGACCGCACGTCGGCGGTGCTTTGCGAGGCGTTCGACATGCGACGGGTGCGCAGACCGGTGCGCAAGCAGGTCCCCTGCAAGGATGCCGAGGCGATCTACGAATGCTTCACCGAAAAGGTTCCCTTGGTGCTGGTGCGCAAGATCAACGGCGGCAAGGCGGATGCCTTGAATATGGGCATCAACGCCGCGCGCTATCCCTACTTTATCTGCATGGATGCCGACTCGGTCTTGCAGGTTGACTCACTCATTCGCATCACGCGTCCCGTTCTGGAGGACGACGGCGTGGTGGCTGTGGGAGGGGTAGTCCGTCCCTGCAATGACGTCGAATTGGAGGGCGGCCGCGTGAAAAATTACCGTCTGCCCAAAAATCTCGTTGCCTGCATGCAAGTGGTTGAATATGACCGCTCCTTCCTTGGCACGCGCGTGCTCTTTGACAGCTTCAACGGCTCTCTGATCATTTCGGGTGCTTTCGGTCTGTTCAAAAAGGAAGCTGTCATCGCCGTGGGCGGCTATGATACCAAAACGATGGGCGAGGATATGGAACTGGTGGTCGATCTGCACAAGTATTGCATCGCCAACAAAAAGCCCTACGCGATCAAGTACGCCACCGATGCCGTGTGCTGGACACAAGCCCCCGAGAGGCTCAAAGATCTGATGAAGCAACGCAAACGCTGGCATCTGGGACTCTTCCAAACCTTGATGAAGCATCGCTCAATGGCAACCGACCTGCGCAACGGCCCCGGCAGCTTTGCTTCCTATATGTATTTCTTTATCTACGAATTTTTGTCTCCCTTCATCGAGTTCTTCGGCATCATCGTCACCGTGATCTCGTTGCTGGCGGGACTGATCAATCTCAAGTTTTTCCTGACCTTTACCCTGGTGTACGCGTTGTTCGGCGCGTCACTGACGCTCACCTCCTTCTTCGCGCGCGCACAAATCAGCGACCTCAAGCTGCGCGTGCGGGACGTCTTCAAGGCGGCGTTGATGTGCCTGTTGGAACTGTTCTTCATGCACACCGTGCTCACCTACGTCCGCGCGACTGCCTTCATCGGCTACCGCAAGAAGAAGCTGCAATGGGGTCGTATCGAACGAAAGAAAATCAACTCAAAGTAATGGGAGTAGATGATGAGAATGAGGCTTTTCAAACCGATGATCCTGCTGTTGGCGTTGGGAACGCTGCTGCTTGCTTGTATCCCCACGGCATCCGCCTCGGTGGTATGCTCACCCGATAATCAGGGAAACGGGCGAAGCGTGTTCGTGGCGGGCAACCCGGATCTGTACCCCGTGGAATATTTCAACGAGAAAACGGGATGCTACGAGGGTGTGCTTCCGCGTCTGTACGAACGCATTTCCAATGAAACCGGCATTGATTTTACCTATATTTATTCTTCCTCCGAAAACCGTCAGGCATATCTCGCCAAAAACGGGCAGGTCGACATGGTTTCCGCCTACGTCGCGGGAAGCGCGCCCGGATCATACGTCCCCGAGGATCGCACCATGCTGCGCTTCACCCACGAGGGTGTCGACTATACGGTGGCAATCGGATTTACCGAAAATTGCGACGTCACCGCAAGGGAAAAGATCCGTGCCTATCTGGAAGAAATGACCGAGGGAGACCTGACCGCCTTGACCGTCTCCTTTGTGATGGAGCAAAAGCGCGCCGCGCGCAACGTGCTGCAATATTGGATCGCGCTTGCGGTCGCGGTGTTGCTGATCCTTGCCGTGCTTTGGATCCGCGCACGTCGCAAGCGCAAAAAAAGTGAACGGCTTCGCTCCCAAATTCACGAGAAAACCGGACTTTTCACCCATCGCTATCTCGAAGACTTTCTCGACAATACCCTGCCGGGTGAGCTGCGTGAGCGCTATGCGGCGGCACATATCTCGATTGATTACGGCAATCTGCTCAAATATTACGGCAAGGACAATGCCGACCGTCTGGAAATCTGGATCGCCTCCCGCCTCCTCGAATTTTGCGACGAGCGCGAGATCGCCGCATACGTGGATGACGTCAGCTTTGTGGTGCTCTATCAGGAGCCAACCGAGGAAGCGATCCGTGAACGGCTGGAGGCTTTGGTCGCCCTCTTGAACAAGGACAACGGCATTCTGACCGAGGATTACAAAATCACCGTTCGCGCCGGTGGCTATCGGTTGCGCCGCCAAAAGGATGCATCCGCCCGCGTGTGCAGCATCGCAGACGAGGCATACCGCCGCGCCGAGGAGCTGGAAGTCAATTGCTTCTTTGCCGACACCGCCTTCATCAAGCTGGTGGAGCGCCGCGAACAGCTGCAGCGCGAAACGGTGCAGGCAGTGAAAAAGGGACAGATCTTGTATTATATGCAATACGTGGTCGACCTGAAAAAGAACTGCGTTTACGGCGCGGAAGCACTTTCGCGCTGGGAACATCCGCGCGAGGGACTTCTCTCCCCCGGTGTCTACATCGGATTGATGCAACACGCGAAGGTGATCGGCGTGCTGGATTACTACATGTTCGAACACTCCTGTCAGCAGCTCGAGCGTTGGGAGAGCGAAGGCTTGACCGATTTCTGTGTTTCGTGTAACTTCGACCGCTTGACGGTGGGTACCTCGGATTTTTATGAGCGAATTTTGGAGATCGCCTCGAAATATCGATTCAACCGCAATCACATGATCCTGGAGATCACCGAGGACACCTTCGTCTATAACCGCGGAAACGCCTGCAAAAACACCAAGCTTCTCAGCGACGCGGGATTCTCCCTTGCCTTGGACGATTTCGGAAGCGGTTACGCCTCCTTCCGCAATCTGATCGAATATCACGTCACACACCTCAAGCTCGATCGCTCGATGCTTTCCCTGCTGGATACCCCCGACGGCGTGACGCTTTTGAACGGCATCATCACCGCGGCGCACAGCCTTGGCGTGACCGTGCTGATGGAGGGTGTGGAAACCCCCGAGCAGCTGGAACGCGTCCGCGCGATGGACGTTGACTTGGTGCAAGGATTCATCTTCTCGCGCGTCATTCCTCAAATCGAGCTGGGACGCGTGCGCAAGCGCTTGGAAAAACGCCTTGCGAGTGGTGTGCTTCCCGACGGTGCCTTCACCTTTGCGGACGTCAATCCCGACGCCCCCGAGGACAACGTCTATGAGGACGACGATGACGAAAGCGGCGCCAACGGCGTTCGCTATCGCTGGAGCTTCACGGCCCGTCTGCACCGCGCACCGCAGGAGATCGCAGACTATTACACCCAACTGAAGAACCAATTGCTGCGCTACAAAAAGGTGCGCTCCCGCGTCAGCTGGAGCTGTGACACGATCAGTCACCGACGGGCTCCGATCGTCAAATTTGTCATGCGGCAAAAATCCCTTTTGGTGTATCTGGCACTGAATCCCGCAGAGTTTGAGGAAACCAAATATTTCTTCACCGATGCGTCCGAAAAGAAAAAATACGAGCAAGTTCCCCTGCGGCTCAAGATCCGCGGTGCGCGAGGCTTCAAGCACGCCGCGGAATTGATCGAGATCCTGGCACAGCGGCTGGAGCTGCAAGAGCTCGCAAGCTTTGAGCCTCAGGATTACGCCCTTCCCCTCAAGTCGGTGGAGGAACTGATCCAAGAGGGCTTGATCAAGGTCAATGACCGTGCATTGGCGGTACTCACCGAGGATGCGCTCGCAATTCCCGCCCCGCCCGCAACCGACAGCGACGCCAAGCTGTTTGCCCTGTCCGAGTCCGAACAACACTATCTGTCAAACGAGGAGAATATTATGGAAAACACCGTCATCATCAAAAAAGACGAGATCATGCAGGAAAACGAGGCGCAGGTCTTCACACAGTATCGATGGAGCTTCATGGCAAGATTGCACCAAGCTCCCCGGGAGATCGCCGCTTATTACACGGAGATCAAAAACGCCTTCCTGTCCTACAAAAAGGTAAAATCGCGCATCAGCTGGAGCTGTGATACCATCAATGCCGGCAGAGATCAGCTGGCGAAGATGGTGATCACCACCAAGACGCTTTACGTCTATCTTGCCCTCGACCCCGCCTCCTTCGTCGATTCGAAATACTTCTTCCGAGACTTCTCGGACACCAAGAAATATGAAAAGGTACCGATGCGCATCAAGGTTCGCAGTGAGCGCGGCGTGCGCCACGTGATCGAATTGATCGAGAAGATGGCAGAGCTTTACAATCTGACGCTCGCCAAAAACTACGAAGCGCAAGAATTCGCGCTTCCCTACAAGAGCTTTGAGGAACTGCTCTCCCTGGAGTTGATCAAAAAGGTGGAGGCACGCGCAGACGAATCCGATGATCCCGATGCCCTGGCGGCAGCGGTCATTTTGGAAGAGCCCGTGGTGGAAGAGCCGGCAATCGAGGAACCCGTGGTCGAGGAACCCGCGGTGGAAGAACCAGTGGTGGAAGAACCCGTGGCAGAGGAGCCCGCAGTCGAAGAGCCGGTGGTGGAAGAAGAGCCCCAAATGCCCGTTCCGACGGCAGTGGTGGAGGAAACCCCCGCTGAGAAGCTGCAAAATGCCGAGCTGGTGGATGCGGAAACCATTCACGTGGCATTTTTGGAACGTCTGTGCCGTCAATTCGATGCCGATGAGTTGAACGCGCACGTAAAGATCGTTTACAAGAAAAAGCGCGAGAAAAAGACCAGCATCTTTGACATCATCATGCGCCGCAATCGCAGCTGACGCGATTTGAAAATCAAAAGTGATCTGACAAACAAGCGGAGAGGCAAGATCAGTCTCTCCGCTTCTCATATCTTGCTTCGAAAAAAGTTGATTTTATGATGAGAATGTGTTATAATAGATATTGGAGAAGCAAAAATAAAAACAAAAACAGCGGGGAGATTTGAAATGTCAAACAACGATTTTATCATTAAAAACAACGTACTGACGGAATATACCGGAACATGTGACAATATCATCATTCCCGACACCGTAACGAAAATAAAAAAGAGCGCATTTCATAATCAATTTATAAAAACAGTTATAATACCGCAGAGTGTCACCGAAATAGGTGAATGTGCTTTTCAGGGATGCCAACAACTTGAAAAAATAGAGTTTTTAGGTGCCGACGTTCGCATAGGCTCTCATGCTTTTGCGGTGTGTAATCGTCTGTCGCACGTAAACCTTCCCGAGGGATTAACGGCAATTCGCGATGGATTGTTTGCCAATTGCAAAAATCTGACGTCTGTAAAATTGCCCGCAAACGTTGAGAGCATTGGGAAGCACGCTTTTGAGGGATGCACAAAATTGGAAAGCATCAACGTGCCGGAACACACCAAGCTGGGCGAAGCAGCGTTTCAAGATTGTGATGGATTGACCGACAAAGACGGCTTTGTCATCATAGGGAATGTTTTGTTTCATTACAATGGCAGGAAGCATGACGTTGTGATTCCCGATCACGTCAGCAAAATTGATTGGAATGCGTTTTTTCATTACATAAAACTTTCGATCACGACCCATTCAAAAGAATTGCCGCTTTCCATGGATTCGTTCCGATGGAACGTGAAACTGACGATTCATGCGCCTTTGGGCAGTTGTGCCGAACAGTTTGCACGCGAAAACAACGTTCCGTTCGTTGAAATATAAAATCCAATATCAAGTATAAATCTCCTTGTTTTGCAAATACTAACAGTACAAATTTATGTAGGGGCGATTCACGAATCGACCGTGAGCAATTGCGAACACCCGACGAGCACTTCGTGAAGCTCCCTTGCGAAACCACAGAAACAAGGAGATTTTTATATATGAAAGCAACTGGAATTGTTCGAAGAATCGATGACCTCGGACGCGTCGTTATCCCTAAAGAAATCAGAAGAACCATGCGCATCCGCGAGGGTGACCCGCTGGAGATCTACACCGACCGCGAGGGTGAGGTCATTTTCAAAAAATACTCCCCCATCGGCGAGCTGGCGTCCTTTGCGGCGCAATACGCCGAGACGTTGCACAAGACGTGTTCCCTCTCGGTCGTCATCTGCGACCGAGACGCCGTCATCGCCTGCTCGGGTGTTCCCCGCAAAGATTACACCGACAAGGCGCTCTCCGGGGAGCTGGAGCAGATCATTGAGGGCCGCTCGCTCTATTTCCACAAGGAGGACAGCGAGCCCGTTCCCGTCCTTGCCGAGGGAGGCAACCACTACGTCAGCTGTGCCATGCCCATCATCAGCGAGGGCGACATCGTCGGCTGTGTGGCGTCTGTCACAGATCACCCACAGGAGGCACGCCGTGAGATCCCCGGAGGCGAAGTGGAGAGCAAGCTCATCCTCACCGCCGCAGGATTCCTCGGCAGGCAGCTCGAGGGGTAACACAAAAAGCAGTCTTTTGCCGCATGGCTTAAGGCTGCTTTTTTGTGTCAAGCTTCCGTCTCCCCGGCGCGCTCGGTTCCCGAGTGCGCCGGGCTTTTGCCGTGCGCTCACGTATCTTCCCGACGTCGCTTTGCGCCCCCCTTGGAAGAGGCTTCTGACAAATTTTTGTACTTTGCCAAAAGAAGGAGCGCGTTGAAAAATCGGTCTCTTCTATTTTATGTCCCAAAAATGTCACATAGCTCTTGATTTTTCGACAACGGTGTGATATAATAAGATCGATCCACCGTGACACGATGCGGTCAAAAGAAAAAATCGCGTCTGACGCCCCTTCATGACGAAAGCATGGGAGGCACTTGTACGCATGAAGCGGCAAAGGAGGACTCCAATGGAACCGAAAAAATTAGCGCTCATTCGCATCTGGCAGATTCTGCTCAAGCACAGTGACTATGACCACCCTCTGAAGCAGGAGGATATCATCCGTCATCTGGACACGGAATACGGGATTCAAATGGAGCGCAAGGCGGTTGGCAAAAATCTTGCCGATCTGAGGGATGCCGGAATCCCGATCGAATCGCGGCGTGCGGGCAGCTACATTGAAAAACGTGTGTTTGAGGACTCCGAACTGAAGCTTTTGATTGACGGCATCCTGCAAAGCAAACACGTCACCGCCCAACATTCCAAGGATCTGATCGAACGGCTCTGCGGACTCTCCAACAAGTATTTTCGATCGCACGTCAAAAACGTCTATTCGATCAACGAGTGGAACAAGACCGAAAACCCCGCGCTGTTTTACAACATCGACGTAATCGGCAAAGCGATCGCGGACGGCAGGCAGGTGGAATATGACTACAACAAATACGGCGTGGACGCCAAGCTGCACAAGTCCTCCTTCCAGCGCATCAGCCCTTATCAGCTGATCCTGCACAACCAAAGATACTACTTGATGGGATATAGCGATTATTGGGAGAACATGGTCTTTCACCGTCTTGATCACATCACAAACATGCGCATCTATGAGAAGCCGTTAATCCCGATCTCACGGGTAAAAGGCTATGAGAACGGCATCGATTTTCGGCAGATCTCCTCCACCATGCCCTATATGTACACAGACAAGCCCGAGCGCATCGAGTTTGTCGCCGACACCTGCATCGTCGACCAGATCATCGATTGGTTTGGCAAGGACATTCGTTTCTTTTCCTGCCCCGATGACGACAAAAAGGTGACGGTCTCGCTCATCGCAAGCCCCAACGCCATGGAGCATTGGGCGTTGCAATACGTCAATCATGTGACCGTGACAAAACCCGAGAGCCTGCGGGCAAGGATCAAAGAAAGCTTGCTGAATGCAATCCAAAAATATTGATTTTTCAAAAAGAATCGCATTTTTTGCGATTCTTTTTTCATGTCCTGCTTTCGGGACATAACAATTGCTATACTATTCTCAGAAAGAAAGGTTGGGAGGATAAGGATATGCAATTTTACAAGGTCTTGGGAGATCTGGTTGACACCATGACAATGGACAAGGTGACAAAGCGAGCATTCGCGCAAAAAATCGCCATCAAGACCGAGCAATTTAACGGTGAGAACGATTCCAAATATTGTTTTTTGGTCGATATCAAGGGCAGCATTGCCACGTTTTGTATCATCACGAGGCATTTCACGAATCTGTGTGAGTTTGTCGAAAAATTTGCCGCATTTTGCGAATTCGGCATCAAGAATACAACGGTTGAAGAGATCACGCTCAACAATCTGCAACTTTTCTTGGATGACGCGGACCGCGAGGATTTCATCCAAGATGACACCCCGATCCTGAGACGCTTTGAATTGTCGCGCGTGCTCGGGCGGCATCGCAACCAAATTGATTTTGGAGAAAACCTCATTCGGTGCGACGATTCCCAAAGAGAAGATCTGATCCGTGAGGCGAACAAATATTTTATGAACGAAACACTCGTCCCCGAGTTGGAGCGCATCTACGAGGGCTCGAAAAATTTGTATGCCGCGGGGCATCCCGTTCATTACATCGTGGAGACCGATGACAGAGACACGCGTCGAGAGGTCTATCAGATCATCCTGAACGCACTGCGCGCCAATTGCCGCTTGTTGAGCACCCGATATGCCTTTTTGGATTTTCACCCCGGTGAAAATTATTCCCACACGGCGTACGAGGCGTTGTACCACATCTGCGAAAACGGTGCCGTGGTTGTGCGCTATCTTGCGGGAGAGTGCGAAAACGATGACCTCGCCACAAGCGAGCGCGATACCATCGAGCATCTTTGCGAAACGGCGAGACTACACCGAAACAAGGTCCTCACCGTCTTCTGCTTTCCGCGTGAATGTAAAAAGATCAAAAAGCAATTCTACGAGCAGCTCGGCACCATGACCTTTATCGAGGTGCGCGAGGATTTTCTCGACGGTGCTGCCGCCGAGCGCATCCTCGCCTCTCTTGCCAAGGAAAAACACGTGCGCACCGACAAAAAGCTGTTTGCCGACATCAAGCCCGACGCCACCTACCTTGCCGCGGAGCTTCAAAAAATCTTTGAAGAGTGGTACGACGGCAAGCTCAAGCGCACGGTCTATCCGCAGTATCAGCAATTTTCCACAGTCTGCCGTGAGGTTGTCAAGGCACAGCCGAAGGGCTCGGCATACGACGAGCTGCGGGAGATGGTCGGTCTTGCCGACGCCAAGCAGGTCATCCAAAAAGCACTCAACTACTACAAAATGCAAAAGCTCTACGAGGCAAAAGGCGTAAAAACCGGCACGCCCGCCATGCACATGGTCTTTTCGGGGAATCCCGGCACGGCAAAAACCACGGTGGCGCGCCTCTTTGCCCGCATCATGCGCGAGAACGGATTGCTCTCCAAGGGGCATCTGGTGGAAGTGGGACGCGGCGATCTCGTGGGCAAATTCGTGGGATGGACTGCCCCCACGGTGCAGGCAAAATTCAAGGCCGCGACGGGAGGCGTGCTTTTCATCGACGAGGCCTATTCGCTGGTGGACGACCGCAACGGTTCCTATGGTGACGAGGCGATCAACGCCATCGTGCAGGAAATGGAAAATCATCGCGACGACATGGTGGTGATCTTTGCGGGCTATCCCGACGAGATGGAAACGTTTTTGCAAAAGAATCCCGGACTTCGCTCGCGCATTGCCTTTCACGTTCCCTTTGCCGACTATGACAGCGGCGAGCTTTGCCAAATCGCCGAGATGATCGGCAAAAAGAACGGCATGCAGTTTGAAAAAAGCGCGCTCGACAAGCTGGAAAAAGCGTTTGAAATCGCCAAAAAAGAACGCGATTTCGGCAACGGCAGATACGTGCGCAATCTGTTTGAGCAAGCAAAAATGAATCAGGCGTCCCGCCTTTTGGAAAAGGATTTTGACGCGATCACTACAGAGGAGATCACCACCATCACCGCAGAGGACGTTGTGATCCCCACAACCGCAAAAACCGTGAAAAAGCAGATCGGATTTTACTCGGCATGATGTCCGTCAAAAAAATCCGCATTCAAGACTTTGGCACGATCGATTCGTTTTCACGGGAGTTCGGGGAGGGAATCAACCTCGTCGGGATTCGCGAAACCGCCGAGCTTTCCTCTGCGCTCGGCATGGTGCTGAACTCTGAAGCACCTCCCCCTCTTCATGCATGGGCGAGGACGGAAACAAAGATCGAGGCAGAGGTATCCATCGACGACGGTCGGTTTTGGGTGCGAATGGAAGCCGATCCGACGGCAAACGCGTTGCAAATGCGCGCATACAATGAAGCGCGAGAAGACGTCACGTTCGAATACCGCCGCCTCACGACCAGAAGCCGCGAGGAAGGGCTGGCGGAGGTTTTCAAGGGGAACGAAGCCTCCGTTCCGTTGCGCTTTTTGCGATATGCCGATGAGGACGCGTATTTCAAGCCGCGTGAGTTGTCGCGAAGAACCGACGGAATGTCGGAGCTGGGGACGTTCCGCTCATATCTGTCCTCTTTTATCGGCTCGCGCAAGCCTGAGCCGATCTGCGACGGGAAACAATATGAGATCGTCCTGCGACGCGACGGCAAATATACCGTCGCGCACAAAGGCGACGGCGATCAGCCCGTTTCTCTCAGTGCCTCCGAGGACATGCTGTTCCACTATCTGTGCTTTCTCCAAGCCGCGGAATTCTGGCATGGCTTTGAGGAGATCCGCGATCTGCACGGCGTCAAAAAGCCCTTGATCGTGGCGCACTTTCTCGAACGTCTGGACGAAGCGATCGATCTGAAAAACGTCATCCAAAGAACCGCCGCGCTGGGCAGACAAGTGCTCTTCCTGACTCTGCCGAGCAGAAAAAGAGAATTATGGGATGCTTTTCGGAACTGGATTTCTTGAGAACGAAAAAACCCCGCCCACCGCAAAATTTGCGGCAGGCGGGGTCACTTGTAAGGCATAAGATTTCCTTTGCGCACCCTTTTCTATCGGTACCAAACGTCCAACGTCCTGCTCTCGTCACCGGGAACAGAAATTTGATACCAAATCTCCGTTCCTTCCGATTCGGACAGGAGTTCCCCGAGGGCGGTCTCCACTTCGGCAAATCCTTCTTCGGGCGATACCGTGAAGGAACAAAACACAAAAGCGGAATCTTTGACGCGCTCTCGCATCTCCCGCAACGAGGGGAGATCGAACGAAGACGCGAAGATTTTATGCGCAAAATGCATCGGTTCGCCGTTGAAAATTCGTGTAACGATATCGTTCATATCCAACGCGACGTACCAACACCGAGGATTGCCGTGTTCGCCATACCCGTTTTCGAGCAACGCGGCAATGGACACCATACACTGCTCGGCGTCCTCGGTTGAACGGCACTGAACGAAGCCTTCCACACAATCCGCGTTCTCTTTTTCTCCGCCAATCGGAGACGTGTACGCACCGCATCCGAAAAATTGATAGCGACACTTGGTTTGAACCACGTCAAGTTCACACCATGCATCCCCTGCTTTGATTTTCATTTTTTCGATCTACCCCGTTGTTCCTGTTACGTAAACCATTTGCAATATCCTTATTTCCACCCGTATTCATCGTACTTCGAAACCGGAGTATCCGATGCAACCTTTACGACTTTGATCGATCCGTAGCCATCCGGCTTTGTCAAATTTTTAAAAGCCTCGTCTTGTCCCTTGACATCGATCAAAACCATATATCTTTGATAAGATGTCACGTCCGCAATCTCCGCGTTCTCGGCTTTGTCGGATATGCCGAGCAAATTTTTCAGATCTTTTGCAATGGAGCTCGCTTGATTGGCTCCGTATTTTTGTGCGGTTTTGTTTTCACTGCACGGAACCGTTGCCTTCAATTCCGCCAACACACGATCTGTTCCCTCTTCGTATCTGACGTCAAATCCGTTGGCGTTGGGGTTGGCGATCTTGTCCTTGATGCCCGCCACGCCGATTTGATCCGCAAACGCACACGTCTGAACCACCACCAAAATATCGTTGATTGCAGACGCCACCGTCTTGAATTCCAAAACGTCCCCGATCGTCAGTCCCTTTTTCAGCTGGATTTTGCCGTTCGCATCGATCTCACACACCTGTTGGATGCAATCTTCCAACGTCTTTTTTAAAGCTTTTACCGTTGTCATTCGTTTGATCGAATCTTTCATTTCTTCCGTCACGAACGTGCAATTTTTTCCGTGAATGGCGGCAAGGACAGCATCAACAAAACGCTTGTATTCTTCTTCGCCACACCACGGAAAGGCGTATTTCACGTCGTTCCCGTTCAAATTGGTACAGAGGTCGCAAATGGGAAGATCGCCATCCCCCTTGTCGCTCCACGGGATTTCAACAAGCTGATCGCGCAGCGTTTCCTGCTTTTTGTTCGCGATCAGGCAACTCTCGACAAAACACGGTTGCTTTGTTTTGAGATCTGTTTTTTCAACCACGGCCTCGCACCGTTGTTTCCCTTGAAAATTGCCCCAACCAAACCAAAAAGAATACTCGCCGTTTCTCGTGCGAAACGCAAAATACTCTTTCACGTCGACCTTCTTGAAAACTCCGAGATCGATCTTCGGTGACACTGTCATATCCAAGCCTCCCTTTCATCCTTTTATAACATTATATCACACATTTTATCCTTATTCAAGGGGTTCTTCCATTCTTCGATATTCCTCGGGAAAGTTCAGCCCATACCATGCAAGGATGATATGGTACTTCAATCCTTCCACAGAGAGGGCTTTGGGCGACAAATATCGGACGCGCAAGAGATAACCGATGTACCACTCGTCATATCCGAGGCCGCGGAGCGTGTCTGCGGTGTAGCCGTCCATGCCGTGCTCGAAGTAATATCCTTGCCGCGCTCGATTGGCGACCTCATAGGCGAAGCCCGTTTCGTATTGACGATTGAATTTCAGACGGTTTCGAATTTCCATATAGACCTCGTCGCGTGTGGCGGGAAGGTCGGCAAGGGTGCATTTCCTCGCGGTCAACAGTTCCTCCGCGTTCCGCTTCCACGTTTGGGTTCCATTGCCCAAACAAAGCAGCTTGAGAACGTCGCCGTAGGTCTTGGGCTTGGCAAGCGCCGCCATTTGATTGAGCGTCTTTGCCTCATCCGACCGAAAGCCCACAAAATCCCCCTTGCAGAAATGAGAAAGCACGTCTCTGTCGCCAAGATAGATCCTGTCCATGCTCACCCCCGTTCGACGCTCCATCTCCTTGCATTTCTCGGCCAGCTCGCAAAGCGACGGCGTCATGTGGGATCGGATCTCGTCATAAAGCTCCCGATAATTGCCGTGATGAAACTCCACGCCCTTTTTCACATACGGAAGATAGGTTTCAAACGGAACGTCGAATCCGTCATAATAGGTTTCTTCCCCACATTCCTCACAGGGCTTCCCCACGAGGTCATAGGGCATCTCAGTCACGTCGGGTTGCGTGCAAAAAGCAACGAAAGCAGCCTTCTTGCAATTGGGGCAATAGGTATGCAACGGCAGCGGGTTTTCATCGGTCGCTCCCAAGAGATACGCCGTAAAGCAGGATCCGAGAACGCTTTTGCCAATGAAAATCTCGCCTTTTTCGCGAATTTCCTCCCGCAGCTTTGCGATGATATCAAAATAGGTAATGCAATCAAATTGCCCAAACGCTTGTTTTTCGCTCAAAAAGCGATTGACGATCGTCAAGTCGGGTTCGTTTCCGTAACGCTCAAAAATCTTGGCGTATGCCCGATTCCAAAGTGCTGTTTTTGTCATCCGTCTTCCTCCTCGTTTTTCTCAAAGCAGATTCTCATTCCAAAATAAACGTCATAAAAGATCCCGTAATCTTCATCATCCAGAAAATTCGCTTCCTCAATGCTCAAAACGGCACCGTCCGGACGCATGCGGAGATAGAGTCGCCGATCTTCTTTGCCGATATACCGCTTGGCAAACAAGGCAAAGGTGGGATCCAGATCGGCGTCGTCCCGAAATTCCTCCAAGGCTCCGTCAAATTCGGCGTAAAGCGCGCCGTCGGAGCCGATCCAATCCCGTTCCTCCTCGCACCAAAACCGATAGGTATAAACGGCGTCCGTGTCTTGTTTGTAAAACTGCTCGAGCAAGCGGTTTTCGAGCTTCATATACGCCCCGAGGAAGGCGTGGATGCTGTCCACGTTTGCTTCATCGTAAAGCCCGTTTGTCCGAAACGGGCAATCGGGCAAGGTATCAACAATCTCCGTCCAAAGTCTGTGCTTTTCCTCCAACGCAAGGTTTTGGTTCCGCCATACCGCCCAAGCCGCCTCCACCGCCGTCGGATTGCCGTTGCTCACGTCCCCGTGTGCCCAAACGTCACGAGAAAGATTTCCGTCCTTGATTTCCATGCTCTTCTCCTCCATTGATTCTTTCATCTTTTAATAGTTCGGCAAGCATATATTCTTTTCGTTCCAGAAAGCTGCGCGTCACAATGTAGCTTTCCGTATCCTCGTATCGACACGGTTCGATCCTTTCATTGTCAAATGAAAGAATCGTTGCCTCGGGACACCCCAACAAAATCGGCGAATGGGTGGCAATGATAAATTGCGATCCGTTCTTGGCGCATTGGTATAGATGTCTGAGCAGAACCAATTGCCTTTGCGGTGAAAGCGCTGCCTCCGGCTCATCTATGATATATAAGCCATACTCTTTGGAACGGCCTCGAACGAACGCAAGAAAATTTTCCCCGTGTGAACCGATGTGGTAGTTGGAAGCATTTCCGTATTCTTCGTTTTGCGTGGCGACGTTGAAAAAGGTCTCGGCTCTGACAAAATATCCCCACTTCGGCCGCCGAAAGCCTTTGATCAGGGTGAGGGAGTTGCCAAGACACGACACGTCCCGATACGTACTGAAAAGAAAGTTCCTCGTTCCGCCCTCCGCGTTAAATCCCCATGCAACGGCGATCGCCTCAAGAAGCGTTGATTTTCCCGTCCCGTTCTCGCCGACGAAAAACGTCACGTTGGAATCGAACGCCAGCTCCGAACGGCTTGTGATGGATTTGATTTTTCTGAGATATGATTTTTTCGGCACCTGATCCCAATCGATGCGCAATCCTTGTATAATGATATCTTTCACGTCATCTCTCCCTTTCCGTCACGCTGATAAACGGCAACCTCCTGCCCGTCTCCGATTTTTTGGAGTTGTAATTGATCACGGATTATGTTATAATGATTATAATCTTCTCCATGTCCGCAAAAAAGGACATGACACGCGATATACTGATTTTGAAAAAAATTTTTAAGGAGACCATCATGAACATTGTAAAAGAATTCGACCTCGCCGTCAAGCAGGCGGAAACCAATGCAACGGAAGGCGCTTATCTCGCGGGCGGCAGAGAATACGACGCCTATATGACAAACGCGGAATGGGAGGCGTTCCGTAATGAAATGTCGCCGAGCGCGCGGGCGGAATACGGCGCGGGCGGCGGTGATGAGCTGAGTGAGAAAAACGGACGCCCGCCGAAAATGGCGTCCTACGGATCGTCGAGCCGCATGATCCATCGCCTCTCCAAGCACAAAAAAGAATTTCACTACGAAAAAAAGCTTTCCACAACGGTTGGCGGCACTGCCAATCTCGACGGCTTTTATGAGAGCGACGGGCGTTACGTCTTTGTCGAGGCGAAATGCCACGAACCATATTCCGCAAAAAAGACGGCGGTGAGCAAGAGCTATCGGGAACTCTACGAATTCATCAACGCGCAGATGCCGGACGCGCTCCGAATCGAAATGATGCCCGGCAAATGCGGACGCTATCTGAACGTCGAGTTTTTCGTCGGCAATGAAAAAACGGAACATTTTGATCTCAAGCAGATGATCTGCCATCTGCTCGGCATCGCCACGGGAATGCTGAAGGGCGAGCTGACGCCCAAACAGACCGATTTCATCTATTTGCTCTACGATCCCACCGATCTGCCTCTCTCGGGCGCGGCAAAAGAAGAGATCGAGAAGATCTACGCCAAAACCTGCGACGAATGCAATGCCGTCGACTTTTCTTCTCTCCTGCGCGTGATGTTTGCTTTTTTGAAGAAGCAAAAATATCCCGATTCGCTCTCTGACGACGAGATCGACACGATCGTCGGAAGATTCACCTTTATCCTCGCGTCGCAGGAGTTTTATCCCATCCTGTTGCAGTGACGCTTCGATCAACCAAAAAAATGACAAGCAGATTTCCAAAAAATACCCTTTTGTAAAAAATATCCTCGGAATAAAGACGTCGGCGCGGCGCATACTAACAACAAGCCGGAGAAAAATCAAAAAATAAGCCTGCCGATTCATGCTCGCGGCAGGTCACTATCCGAAATCGGAAAGGAGTTATGGCTATGATCATGGATCGTATCGCGCTGATTCTGACCATTCTCGGCGCGCTGAACTGGGGTAGCATCGGTCTGTTCCAATTCGACATCGTGGCGTGGATCTGCGGCGGGTCCGCATCTCTGCTCAGCCGCATCATTTATACGGTGATCGCGCTGGCAGGCATTTGGTGTATCTCGCTCATCTTCCGCGCACGCGAGAGCTTTGACAGCATCGAGGACTAATACCCCTCATGAAAAAACGAATCGTCTCAAACGCACTTCGCTTGAGGCGATTCTTTTTATGATTCGGCATATACTGGAACAAACGAACAAAGGAGAATGCCGATGAAAAACATTCTGCTCGATCTCTTCCGAGACTGTCTTTCGCAAAACTACAACGAGGTGGAAAACAGCGGCAGCTTTGCTGCCGAGCGACAAGGAGACAGCCTGACGATTTTCTTCGAATCCAGCCGCGGGAGCATGGATTGGCTCAACAATCTTGATTTTGCCGCCGCGCCCTATCGCGAAATGGATCCGATCTGGCGCTGCCACGGCGGGTTTCTCAAGGTTTGGAGAAGTATCCGCCCGCATCTTGAGACGTCCGTTCTCGATCCCTCGGTCAAGCGGCTTCGCACGGTCGGTTACAGCCACGGTGCCGCACTCGCGCTCCTCTGCCATGAATTCGTTTGGTATCATCGTCCGGATCTGCAGCCAACGCTCGACGGGTTCGGATTCGGGTGCCCGCGCGTGCTCTACGGCTGTCTGCCTCCCGAGGTCGCGCTGCGATGGGATCGCTTTTACATCATCCGCAACCTTGACGATCTCGTCACCCATCTACCGCCGCGCGCACTCGGATTTTGCCACGTCGGCAATCTGATCGAAGTGGGAAAAGACGGAAAATATTCCCCCATCGACGCGCACCGTCCAAAAAACTACCTTGCAGAGCTTGAGAAGCTTGAAATTCACGAACTATTTACTTGACAATCCGAAAAGAAACTGATATAATAAAGAATGGTGTATTGTCATCATTCACAAAGCCACGCGCGTGGCGGAAAGGAGTGTCCCGCATTGAAGCCCGCCTTTTGTGACGTTGTCGGAAATCTCGCCTTGCGAAACCGCTTGCGCGACGAGATCCTGAACGGCAAGCTTTCACACGCCTATATTCTCGAAGGCGCACGCGGCACCGGAAAGCATATGCTGGCACTCCGCATTGCCGCCGCCCTTTCCTGCGAGCATGCATCCGATGCCTCCGCGCCGCTTCCCTGCATGCGATGTGCTTCCTGCCGCAAAATCCTCTCGCTCAACTCTCCCGACGTAATCTTCGTCAATCGAGGAGATCGCGCGACGATGGGTGTGGATACCGTCCGCGAGATCAGGCAGGACGTTCTGACTCTCCCGAACGACGTTGAGACAAAGGTCTACGTCATTGAGGACGCGCATCTGATGACGTCGCAGGCGCAGAACGCATTCTTGCTGACCTTGGAGGAACCTCCGAGCTACGTGCATTTCCTGCTCCTTTGCGAAAGCGTCGCGCCGCTTCTGGACACCATCCGCAGCCGCGCGCCCACGCTTCGGACCGAGGCGATCGCGCCCCAAGAAATCGAAAGCCATCTTCGCCGTGTCAACGCCGATGCCGAAGCCCTCGCCAAGACCTCGGCGCGCGATTTTTCCGAAATCGTTTCGGCATGCGACGGAAGCATCGGCAGAGCGATTGAGTTGCTGGATGCAAAAACCCGAAAGCCGATTCTTGCCCGCCGCGAGCTTGCGAGAGACTTCGTTCAGCTTTGTTCGTCGCGCCAAAGTCATGCCGCAGCGCAAAGACTTTTGAACGCGATCGCACAAAAGCGCGAGGAGACCGTCGAAAATCTCAACGCGATCCTGCTTTGTCTGCGCGATCTTTTGCTTTGCAAGCAGACCGAGCATGCCCCCCTCTGTTTCTTCGGAAACCGCGAAGAGGCGTGCGCCCTGGCATACACCTTCACCACCCCCGTTCTTTTGTCGCTGTGCGACGGCATCGCGCAAACGATTTCCCGCGTGCGCGCAAGCGCAAACATTCGCCTGACTTTGACCGACTTTTTCACAGAAGCGGGCTTGCTCTGACTCGCCCCGTCTGTTTTGTCTATACGTACAGAAAGGATTTTGAACATTCATGACAGATCACAATCAGCCGGCAGCTCCTGCCGAAAAGAAAGAACATAACGACGCCTCCCACGGCAACGCCAACCGCAATCGCCGCAACAGGCATCGCAACCATCACAAAGGCGGTAACCGCCCGCGTCCCGAGGCTCCCGAGCGTGAAAACGCCTCCGCCTCCGAGCAAAAACAACCTCAGAGCGAGGGGAACAAGCAACCTCGCGAAAACAAAAACGCCAAGCAAAACAATCGCGGCAAGGGCAACCAAGGATCCAAAAATCGCGCGCACAGAAACGGGCGCGGAGGACATCACGGCGGCGAAAAACGCCCCTACGATCCCTACGAGACACCGAGCAAGGAAGAGATCGAGCTTTCCGAGCTGCGCGCGAAGATCGTGATGAAAGCGGCGGACGGCAGCGTCCCCACCGTTTACGGCGCGCCGACCGAAAAGAAGCCCGAGGCAACCCCGATCGAGCCGGAAACACCGGTCGATCTTTCGATGCATCCCGCGCTCGACGCGCTCGAGGCTGCCGATGACAACGTCGAAAAGGTCGAGGTCGTCGGAATCCGCTTCCGCTCGGCGGGAAAGATGTATTACTTCGATCCGCAAAAGATCAAGCTCAAGAAGGGCGACTCTGCCGTCGTCGAGACCACGAGAGGGCCCGAATTCGGTGACGTCTGCCTCGGAAACACCATGATCAATGCGACTTCCGTCGTCTCTCCCCTGCGCCCCGTCATCCGTCCCGCCACCCAAACCGACGTCGAAACCAACCTCAAGAACCGCCAAAAGGAATCCGAGGCACTCAAGATCTGTCAAGAGAAGATCCGTGAGCATAAGCTGGAAATGAAGCTGATCGACGTGCAGTACGCCTTCGACGGCTCCAAGATCCTGTTCTATTTTTCGGCAGACGGACGCGTGGACTTCCGCGAGCTGGTCAAGGATCTCGCATCGGTCTTCCGCACGCGCATCGAACTGCGCCAGATCGGCATTCGAGACGAGGCAAAGCTGCTCGGCGGCATCGGAGCCTGCGGCCGCACACTCTGCTGTGCCACCTTCCTGCCCGATTTCGCACAGGTCTCGATCAAAATGGCAAAGGATCAGAACCTTTCGCTCAATTCCTCCAAAATTTCGGGACTTTGCGGACGCTTGATGTGCTGTCTGCGCTACGAGGAGGAGGTCTATCAGGACGAGATCCGCAAGACGCCCCCCAACGATTCGACCGTGCAAACCCCCGACGGCATTGGAACCGTCATCGGCTCCAACCCCTTGGCAAAAACCGTTCGCGTCCTTCTCAAGGATCAGACCGACACACCGCCCAAACAGTATTCGCGCGATGACGTAACCGTCCTCCCCAAAGAGAAAAAGACCGCCCAAGCCCACGAAAGCCGCACGGAGAAATCGGCAAAAAATAACTGAAAATCCGAAAATCCGTACTGTTCATAAAAATTTTTTAAGAAATTGCGGAAAAACAGTTGCAATTCAAAAAAAATGTGATACAATATTAGGTGAAGGACAACCTCGCGCCGTGTGATGCATTCGCATCGCATTTGCGCCCGATTGCCCCCAAAAATCTCACAGGAGGTACCGTACCAATGGCATACAAAATTTCTGATGATTGCGTATCCTGCGGCGCTTGCGTGGAGGCTTGCCCCACCGAAGCAATCACCGAGGGTGACGGCAAGTACGAAATCAATGCCGATGTATGTGTTAGCTGCGGCGCTTGTGCTGAAGCTTGCCCTGTTGGCGCTCCCGCAGAGGAGTAATACATCCCCCGCAAACGGCGGAGCAAACGGTTTCCGTCTGCTCCGTTGTTTTGTCTTTTTTTACTCGTTTTCAAGAAAAGGAGATTCCCATGGACACCGCTGGGCGCATCATCCCGGAATTGCTTCCCGACGAACGGCTTGACGACGTCAATGAATCTCTTCGTCTGATACAAAAAAAGCAAGGACTGACCTTTGGCACGGATGCCTATCTGCTCGCCGCTTTCGTCCGCTCTCAGCCGCGTGCGCATGCCGTCGATCTCGGCAGCGGCACGGGGATCATCCCTCTGCTCCTCTTGGCGAGGGAAAAGGTCTCGCGGGTGACGGCAATCGAAATCCAGGAGTCCTTTGTAAATCTGATTGATCGCAACGCGATGCTCAACGGCTTTTCCGACCGTCTCTCGGCGATCTCCTCAGACGTGCGCGAGATCTGCGCATCCCAACTCGGCGGAGAGGTTGATCTGGTCGTTTCCAATCCGCCGTACATGAAATGCGATACGGGAAAACGGAATGAACACGATGAAAAATATATCGCAAGGCACGAGGTCTTCGGCAACGTCAAGGACTTTTGTCAAGCCGCGAAACGGCTTTTGCGCTGGGGCGGACGCTTTGTTTCTGTGTGGCGGCCGGATCGCTTGACCGATCTTCTGTACGCGCTTCACGAGGCAACGCTTGAGCCAAAGCGCATGACCTTCGTTCATGCCGACGCGGAGGCCGAGCCGTGCATGGTTCTGACCGAGGCGGTCAAGGGAGGCGCGCCTTCTCTGCACGTCAGCCGACCGCTCCTGCTCTACCGTCCTCGAAAAGACGGAGAAAAGAACCGTGTTCTGACCGATGCCGCACAGCAGATCTATGACACCTGCAATTTTTCTTTTTTCTGACATAAAACCCATCAAGTAAGGCAAATCTAAAGTTATCTATAATATCATACACAAAGGAGACACCACCATGAACAAAAATTGGAAACTCGCCATCGGCGTTGGAATCGCCGCCGCAGCTGTCACTGTCCTCACCATCGGCGTGATGCGCAAGCTGAAAGCAATCAAGTCCCTCACCATTGAAGCAGAAGAGCTTCCCGAGGATCTCGATCTCTCGCTGGAAGAGGCCGCCGACGAGGAAGAGGCTGAATAAGAAAGGAAAACTGTCGGGGGTGTTGCGCTTGCAGCACCCTTGATTTGTGTATAGCATCCGAACATGGAACATATCAAACGAATTTTGAGCTTCACGCGTCGCGCGCTGGACGATTATGAAATGATCGAGGCGGGCGACAAGATCGCCGTGGGCGTGTCGGCGGGAAAGGACTCCCTGACGTTGCTCTGCGCGATGGCGGAGCTGCGCCGATTTTATCCCGTCCCCTTTGAGCTGATCGCCATTACGATCGACATGGGATTTGAGGGCGCCGACTTCTCTCCCATCGCCAAGCTCTGCGAGGAGCTGAACGTGCCGTATCACGTCGTTCCCACCGAGATCTCCCGCATCATCTTCGACGTGAGAAAGGAAAAAAGCCCCTGCTCGCTCTGCGCCAAGATGCGCCGCGGCGCACTTCACAACGCCGCCAAGGAGCTGGGTTGCAATACGGTGGCACTCGGTCATCATTTTGACGACGCGGTGGAGACCTTCATGCTCAACCTCTTCTTCGAGGGACGCATCGGTTGCTTCTCACCCGTCACACATCTCTCGCGCGTCGGCATCAAGCTGATCCGCCCGATGATCTATATGCCCGAAAAGGACGTGCGCTATTTCGCCTCCAAGGTCTCCCTGCCCGTCATCAAATCTCCCTGCCCCGCCGACGGAAACACCCAGCGCGAGGAAATGAAGCAACTGCTCACACAGCTCGACCGCAAGCACGACGGCCTGCGCTACCGCATCTTCGGTGCCATGCAGCGCGGCGAGATCGACGGCTTCAAGGAAATGATGGGTATGCAGGGCAAAAAGGCATATCGGAACGAGGAAGAGGATAAAGAACCTCCTTTTCACGCAGCCTTTTGAAAACGCTTCGCGAAAAAAACATTTGCGCTCATGAAACGTTCCGAAAAGGAAGAACAAAAGGTCAGCGAAAAAAACAAAACCGAGAATGAAAGCAGCCGCGAATGAAACAGCAAGCTGATTTTTGATATTGAATTTTAAACCAACACGTTTGAAAAAGCTTTGAAAAAACAGGGGTACGGGGGAAGAAAAAGCTTTTTCAAAGGTTTTCTTCCCCCGCTATAAAGGATGACTTTTATGAACCAAACAACAGGCTTTCTGCCGCTCACCCGCGCCGAAATGGAGGCACGTGGGTGGGACGCACCCGATTTTGTATATGTGACGGGCGACGCTTACGTTGATCACCCGTCTTTTGGCGTTGCCATCATTTCGCGCGTGCTGGAGGATGCGGGCTACCGTGTCGCCATCCTTTCCCAGCCCGACTACAAGACCTGCGACGCCTTCCGCGAGTTTGGCAGACCGCGTCTGGGCTTCCTCGTGACGTCCGGCAACATCGACAGCATGGTCGCGCACTATACCGCCGCCAAAAGACGTCGCAGCTTTGATTATTACACCGCCGGCGGCGAGATGGGCAAGCGTCCCGACCGCGCCGTCATCGTTTACTGCAACCGCATCCGAGAGGCTTACGGCGACGTGCCGATCATCATCGGCGGCTTGGAGGCTTCCCTGCGCCGATTCGCACACTACGACTATTGGGACAACAAGGTGCGCCGATCGGTTTTGGTCGACAGCCGTGCCGATCTGTTGACCTACGGTATGGGAGAGAAGATCCTCTGCCGCATCGCGGAGCTGTTGGACAAGGGTGTGCCGATCCGCAAGATCCGTGACGTGCGCGGCACGGTCTACCTCGCCAAGCCCGAGGATCCGATCCATTACGAAGTCGCCGCGACCTTTGACTACAATGACCTCAAGGAAAACAAACGCGCCTACGCCGAGGCGTTCGGCGTGCAATATAAAAACCAAGATTCGATCAACGGGCGGGCGATCTGTGAGAGATATGACAACAAGCTGCTCGTGCAGAACCCGCCGATGCCTCCCCTGGAGCGCGCCGAGCTTGATCACGTCTATTCCCTGCCATACATGCGCGACTACCATCCCTCCTACCGCGCCGCGGGCGGCGTTCCCGGCATCGAGGAGGTCAAATTCTCGATCACGCACAACCGAGGTTGCTTTGGCGGCTGTAACTTCTGCGCGCTTGCCTTCCATCAAGGAAGGACCGTGCGCTCCCGCAGCGTCAAGAGCGTGGTGGAGGAAGCCAAAAAGATCACCGCGCTACCCGATTTCAAAGGCTACATCCATGATGTGGGCGGACCGACAGCGAACTTCCGTTACCCCGCATGTGACAAGCAACTCAAGGACGGCGTGTGTGCCACGCGCAAATGTCTCGCGCCCACGCCCTGCAAAAATCTGAAGGTCTCGCACGAGGAATATCTGCATCTGCTCTCGGAGATCGAAGCCCTTCCCAAGGTCAAAAAGGTCTTCATTCGAAGCGGCATCCGATTTGACTATCTCATGGCAGATCCCGACGACGCGTTCTTTTACAAGCTGGTCAAGGATCACGTCAGCGGTCAGCTCAAGGTCGCGCCCGAACACTGTGCCGACGGGGTACTGGCCTGCATGGGCAAGCCGAGCTTCGGCGTCTACGAGGGCTTCCGCAAGAAGTTCTTTGACGTCACCAAGAAGATCGGCAAGGAGCAATATCTCGTACCCTATCTCATGTCCAGCCACCCGGGATCGACCTTGAACGATGCCATCGAGCTGGCGCTCTGCCTCAAGCGGAACGGCTACGCCCCCGAGCAGGTTCAGGACTACTATCCCACCCCCGGTACGGCGTCAACCGTCATGTATTACACCGGCATCAATCCCTTGAACATGAAGTCTGTCCACGTTGTGACCGACTATCATGAAAAGCAGCTTCAGCGTGCGCTGCTTCAATTCAACCGACCGCAAAATGCAGACATGGTCCGCGAGGCACTCACTCGCGCGGGCAGAACCGATCTCATCGGCTTTACCCCCGAATGCCTCGTCCGTCCCGCGAACGCCGCCACCAAAAAGCCCTCCGCGCAAAAGAGCGTCGGACACGGGAAAAGCGGCAAGCAAGCGCATCCCGCACCGGGCAAGAAGCAATCCACGCGGACACCCGCGAAAAGCAATGCGAAAAAATCACCTCGCAATGCCTCCAAGCCGAACACAAGAAAAAAATAACGCCTGTTTTTTGTGGGGGCGCTTTTTGAAAAAAGCCGCCCCACACCCCTTTTTTGCCTTCGGCGTTTTTTGTGGGGAAGCTTTTTGAGAAAAGCTCCCCCACACCCCCGCAAAAACTTTTATTGCAGGGGTGGAAACGTAATTTTTTATCTGTGCGCGTCACCCTTTCAATAGCTCCCGCGGCTGTTTTGGTACCACCACCCAAAACAGCTTTTATATTTGTTTTGCCCACGGAAAAGGTGCGCAAATTGGGATTTATCGGTGTCTCATTTCAACGAACAAATGAACGAAACAACGTAGGGGCGATTCGTGAATCGCCCCCTACAAGGCTTGTGCGAACAAAGTGTGCGACAAATCAAAATTTTACAGATAAAGGCTTTCCTTTTCCCTCTTACCCGAAAAGTTTTTGAGGGGGGTGCGGGGGAAGCTTTTTTCAAAAAGTTCCCCCGCAAAAAAAGAAGCCCCCACGATCGCGTCCTTTTTCAAAAGCACCCCCCACAAAACGCGTCCCCTGCAAAATAAAAAAACGCTGTAAAAAGCGCTCTTTCGTGTTTTTTTGCGCAATAGTATTGCATTTTTTCGAAAGATATGATATAATATGATGAAACAATGGTATTTTCCCACAAAAAACGGCAAAAGCTTTTATAAAGAAAGGAAAACGCACATTATGAAAGGCATTATTCTTGCAGGCGGCTCCGGCACGCGACTCTATCCCTTGACGAAGGTGACCTCCAAGCAGTTGCTCCCCATTTATGACAAACCGATGATCTACTATCCCATGTCGGTTCTCATGAACGCGGGCATTCGCGACATTCTGATCATCTCCACCCCTCAGGACACCCCCCGCTTTCAGGATCTTTTGGGCGACGGACATCAGTTTGGTGTGAATCTTTCCTATGCCGTGCAACCCTCCCCCGACGGACTTGCGCAGGCATTCATCATCGGTGCGGACTTTGTCGGCAACGATCCCGTTGCCATGGTTCTGGGTGACAATATTTTCGCAGGTCACGGCTTGAAGAAGCGCCTGAAGGCTGCCGTGGCAAACGCCGAAAGCGGCAAGGGTGCGACCGTGTTCGGCTACTACGTGGACGACCCCGAGAGATTCGGCATCGTGGAGTTTGATGCCGAGGGCAAGGCGATCTCGATCGAGGAAAAGCCGCAGAAGCCCAAGAGCAACTACTGTGTCACGGGACTTTATTTCTACGACAACCGTGTCATTGAGTACGCCAAGAATCTGAAGCCGTCGGCGCGCGGCGAGCTTGAGATCACCGACCTCAACCGCATCTATCTCGAGGCGGGTGACCTCAACGTCGAGCTGCTCGGTCAGGGCTTTACCTGGCTCGACACGGGAACACACGAGAGCTTGGTCGACGCGACCAACTTCGTCAAGACCGTCGAGACGCACCAGCACCGCAAGATCGCGTGCCTTGAGGAGATCGCATACCTCAACGGCTGGATCTCGAAGGAGGACGTGCTTGCGGTTTATGAAGTGATGAAAAAGAACCAATACGGTCAATATCTCAAGGACGTATTGGACGGAAAATATATCGACGAAAGGAAGAAATAATCATGACCATCATCGTTACCGGCGGTGCCGGCTTCATCGGCTCAAACTTTGTATTCCATATGCTCGGAAAATATCCCGACTACCGCATCGTTTGTCTGGATAAGCTGACTTATGCGGGCAACCTCTCGACTCTGGCATCGGTGATGGACAACCCCAACTTCCGCTTCGTGAAGGCTGACATCTGCGACCGCGAGGCAGTCTACAAGCTCTTTGAGGAGGAGAAGCCCGACATCGTCGTCAACTTCGCCGCCGAGAGCCACGTCGACCGCTCGATCGAAAATCCCGGTGTCTTCCTTGAGACCAACATCATGGGTACCGCCGTCATGATGGACGCTTGCCGCAAATACGGCATCACGCGCTACCATCAGGTGTCCACCGACGAGGTTTACGGTGACCTGCCGCTGGATCGCCCCGATCTCTTCTTCACCGAGGAGACCCCGATCCACACCAGCTCCCCCTACTCCTCCTCCAAGGCAGGTGCCGACCTTCTGGTTCTGGCATATCACCGCACCTTCGGTCTGCCCGTCACCATCAGCCGTTGCTCGAACAACTACGGCCCCTACCACTTCCCCGAAAAGCTGATCCCCCTCATGATCGCAAACGCGTTGGCTGACAAGCCTTTGCCCGTTTACGGCGAAGGTCTGAACGTGCGCGACTGGCTCTACGTCGAGGATCACTGCAAGGCGATCGACCTGATCATCCACAAGGGTCGCGTGGGCGAGGTCTATAACATCGGCGGCCACAACGAGATGAAGAACATCGACATCGTCAAGATCATTTGCAAGGAGCTCGGCAAGCCCGAGAGCCTGATCACCTACGTCACCGACCGCAAGGGACACGATATGCGCTATGCGATCGACCCCACCAAGATCCACAACGAGCTTGGCTGGCTGCCCGAGACCATGTTCGCGGACGGCATCAAGAAGACGATCCAATGGTATCTTGACAACCGCGAATGGTGGGAGACCATCATCTCGGGTGAGTATCAGAATTACTACGAAAAGATGTACGGAAACCGATAAGGAGATCTCATGGGACAGATTAAAGTAGAAAAAAACGCGGGCGGCATCGAAGGCCTTTGCGTGATCGAGCCCGCCGTTCACGGCGATAGCCGCGGCTATTTCATGGAGACTTACAGCCTGCGCGACATGCAGGAAAACGGACTCGACATGGTCTTTGTTCAGGATAACCAGAGCATGTCTGTCAAGGGCGTTTTGCGCGGCCTCCACTTCCAGAAACAATTCCCGCAGGGCAAGCTTGTGCGCGTGATCAAGGGCGAGGTCTTTGACGTTGCCGTCGACATGCGCTCCGAGAGCGAGACCTTCGGAAAGTGGTTCGGCGTGAGACTGAGCGAAGAAAACAAGAAGCAGTTCTATATCCCGCAGGGATTCGCTCACGGCTTCCTCGTGTTGAGCGACGTCGCGGAATTCTGCTATAAATGCACCGACTTCTACCACCCCGGCGACGAGGGCGGTCTGGCTTGGAACGATCCCGCCATCGGCATCGAGTGGCCCGAGTTGGTCGGAGAATACAAAGGCTCGGCATCGGCCGAGGGCTATACCCTCGTCGACGGCACGCCGATCAATCTGAGCGAAAAGGATCAGAAGTGGCAAGGATTGGGCGTATGAGACCAACGCTCACGCGTTTGTGGCTCTCCATCGCACTGCTCCTCGTTCTGTGCGCGCTGATCTCCTGCGAAGACGGGGAAACCGAGAAGAACAGCGGAGAAACCGCCGCCGCGACCGAGGAAATCACCGTCACGGAGCACGTGGAAGCAGATACGCGCGCCGAGAGCGGCGATGCCATTCCCAACCTTCCCGAGGACGGCTATACCAAACTCTATTGATCTTGATCCGGAAAGTGATTTTTTATGAATCCAAAGCTTGTGTTTGATGCAGACGCGCTCTCTTTGCGCGTCTGCGAAACCGATAAATTCAAGGCGGGGCTTCTTTCGGTTTCGGCGATCTTGCCGATCGATCGAAAAAAAGCTCCGCTGATTACTCTTCTGCTCGCGGTTCTGCGCCGCGGTACCGTCAAATATCCCACCCTCGAATCCCTGAACCGACGGCTTGACTACCTTTGGGGCGCCGAGCTTTCGATCCGTAATTTCTACCGTGGCGACTGTCAGATCCTCGGCTTCACCGTCGAGCTGCTCGACTCGGCTTTTTTGCCGGAGGCAGAGGAGGAGTCGCTGACCACGGTGCTCGATCTGCTCTGTCAGATCCTCTTTCATCCGCTTTTGGATGAGAACGGCAGACTCTTGGAAAAATACGTCGAAAGCGAAAAACAATTCCATTGCGAAGCGATCCGCTCGCTCAAAAACAATCCGCGATCCTATGCCTCGGAGCGTTGCTCGGAGCTGCTCTATCGCGACGATCTTTGCGGCGCGTCGAGTTTGGGAACCGAGAAAGAGATCATGGCGATCACGCCAGAGGAACTGACGCGTTTTTGGCGCGAGCTGCTCGCCTCGCTTTCCTTCTCTTGCTTCTACGTAGGTGCCGAGAATCCCGAAACACTCGCGCAAGCACTTCGAAGCACGCTTGGTGCCGCGCTTGACAGACGGGAGCTGACGACCGAACCCCCGACCGCGGCGGCTGTCAAGGCGGTACGCCGTCCGATCGCGCACGCTGCACACAATGAGGAAATCGAAGCGGGACAGAGCCATCTTTTGTTGGGCTTTACCACCGACACCGTCATGACCTCGTCGGATTTTTACGCCTGCTCGCTTCTCAACGAGATGCTCGGAGTTTCTCCCTCTTCGCGTCTCTTCGTTCACGTGCGAGAAAAGCTGTCTCTTTGCTATCACTGCGCGTCATCCTACAATTCCTTCAAGGGAACGCTGACCGTGCATTGCGGTCTGCACCGTGACAACCGCGCGCGCGCCGAGGAGGAGATCATGGCACAGATCTCCCAGCTTGCCGACGGTACCTTTGACGAGGATGAGCTTTTGGCGGCAAAACGCTCGCTGATCAGTGCCTACCGTCAAACCGAGGACCATCCCGGCGCGGCAGAATCCTTCTGTTTTCGCCGCTCGCTGGCGGGACGTGAGGAAACACCCGCCGAGGCGATGCGACTCATTGAGGCGGTCACCCGAGACGAGGTGATTGCAGTGGCAAAGCGGCTGACGCTTCACACCGTCTATTTCCTGGAGGGTACGCTTGCCGATGGCGGAGAGGAGGATTGCGATGAAAACGACTGAATTTTCCTCCGCGCTTTTGCGGGAACACTACGTCTGTGTGACACACGGCAGCGGACTTCCGATCTATGTGTTCCCCAAAAAACTGACCACCGCCTGCGCGATCTTCGCGGTGCGCTACGGATCGCTGGATTGCACCCTTTCCCAAAAGGACGGAACGGCGCGGGACTGTCCCGCCGGCGTGGCGCATTTTCTGGAGCATAAGCTCTTTGAAAACGAGGACGGAAGCGATTCCTTCGCGCGTTTTTCCGCACTTGGCGCGGATGCCAACGCCTATACTTCCTACGATCGCACGGCATATACCTTCAACTGCTCCGAGCATTTCGACGAAGCGCTCGCCGAGCTTTTGCATTTCGTCACGCATCCGCATTTTACCGAGAAATCGGTGAGAAAAGAGCGCGGCATCATCGCGGAGGAGATCCGCATGTACGCTGACAATCCCTGGGAGCGTTGCTTCCGCAATCTGTTGCGCCTGACGTATCGAAACCATCCCATGCGCCACGACATTTGCGGAACCGAGGCCTCCATTCAAAAAATCACCCCCGAGATTTTATACAGCTGCTATCAAAGCTTTTACACGCCCGAAAACATGGTTTTGGCGGTCTGCGGCGATGTCACGGTCGAGCAGGTGCTCGCCGTTGCCGATCGGGTGCTTCCACAGCATTGGGGCATCAAAACGCCCCGCATGCTCTGCGAGGATCTTGCCGACCGCATCGAGGGAAAACGCCGCGTGACGCAAAAAATGCCGGTCGCGAAGCCTCTTTTCTCGATCGGTGTCAAGGACCGTGTCGCAGGACTCGACGCGCCCACGCGTTTTCGCCGCGAAATGGCACTCTCGCTGCTCTGCGATATTCTCTTTTCCCGTGCGGGAAAGCTTTATAACGATCTGTTTGAGCGGCAGATCATCTCGCCCGCCTTCTCGTCGGGCTATTCCGCAACCGACACGCTCGGCTTTCTCTGTATATCCGGAGAAGCAGATCATCCCGAAGAGGTGCTTTCGGTCATCAACGGATACGTTGCCTCGCTGCTCTCCGACGGCATTCCCGACGAGGATTTTGAGAGGTGTCGCCGCGTGATGTACGCCGACGAGATCCGTGCCTACGATTCCACCGAAGAGATCGCCAACCGATTGGTCTCCTTCGCGCTCGACGGCATCGAAATGTTCTCCTGCCCCTCGCTTTTGCAAAGCATCACAAAATCCGAGCTTGAATCCCTGCTGGCACAAATCTGGCGAGACGATTGCATCGCAATGTCTGTGATCGCGCCGCAGGAGAAAAAATAAAATTTCTTCAGAAAGGATATTGACATGAGAGACATGACAACGGTTTCCTTCCCCGGGCTTGGGCTGGATGCCTTCTCACTGAACAAGGTTGCCTTCTCACTCGGCACGATCGAGGTGCGGTGGTACGGCATTTTCGTCACGCTCGGCATCGCGCTCGCTTTTGCCTACGCGATCTGGCGCGGAAAAAAGAATGAGAACTTTTCCCCTGACGACGTGATCGACGTCGGCCTTTTCACGGTGGTGCTGGGCATCATCGGCGCGCGACTCTACTACGTGCTCACCACGCTTGATGACTACAACTACTCCTCCCTTTACAAGATCATCGCCATCTGGGAGGGCGGACTCGCCATTTACGGCGGCATCATCGGCGGATGCCTCGGCATCCTGCTTGCCTGCATCCTCAAAAAGAAAAAATGGCAAAAAGCCTTTGACATGATCGGCCCCGGCGTGCTGTTGGCACAGGCGGTGGGACGTTGGGGAAATTTCTTCAATGGCGAGGCATACGGCTATCCGATCGGAGAAACCACACGTTACTTCTTCTTCAACACCGAATATACGATCCCCTCCGGTGAGGGCAGCTTCTTCCACACCATGCGCATGGGGCTGGATGTCTACGGCAACTATTACTATCACCCCACCTTCCTCTACGAGTGTGTCTGGAACCTTTTGGGATTTGTGCTGATCAACCTCTTTTACAAGCACAAAAAATTTGACGGACAGATCGCGTTGATGTATTTCACGTGGTACGGCTTCGGCAGAATGTTTGTCGAGGGCTTCCGCACCGACAGCCTTTATATCCCCGGCACCACGCTCCGCATCTCGCAGTGCCTCGGCTTTGCCTGCTTCCTGATTGGAACGGCTCTGCTGATCCTGCTTTCCGTGCTCACATACCGTCGCGAAAAGGCTTCCGCCGCGCTTGTTTCCGACAGCGGCACCGCCGAAACGGTACAAGAATCCGAAACCGCCACGGAAGAAATTGACACTTCCAAGGAAGAAACCGATGCTGCCGAGGAAGAAACCAACGTCATCGCAGAAGAAACCGACTCTTCCGAGGAAGAAATCGACACTTCCGAGAAAATCAACGAAATGCAAGAAACCAACGAAACGGAGAATGATGAAAATGGCAAAACTGATTGACGGCAAACTGATCTCCGCGCAAATTCGCGCAGAGATCAAAGAAGAAACCGCATCCTTTCTCAAGGAAAAGGGATACCTGCCCGGACTCGCAGTCGTGATCGTGGGCGAGGATCCCGCGTCGCAGGTCTACGTCCGCAACAAAAAACGCGCGTGTGAAGAGGTCGGATTCTATTCCGAGGTTCACGAGCTGCCCGCATCCACCACGCAAGAGGAGCTCAACGCGCTCGTCGATTCACTCAATGCAAACGCCAAGATCCACGGCATTCTGGTGCAACTCCCCCTCCCCAAGCATCTCGACGAGACCGAGGTGCTGCTCCGCATCGATCCTGCCAAGGACGTGGATGCTTTCCATCCTTACAACGTCGGAAAGATCATGATCGGAGACTATGATTTCCTCCCCTGCACTCCCGCGGGCGTCATGGCTCTGCTCGAGAGAAGCAACATTGATCCCGCAGGCAAAAAGTGCGTGGTGATCGGTCGCTCCAACATCGTCGGCAAGCCCATGGCGATGCTGCTTTTGCACGCCAACGGAACCGTGACGGTCTGCCACAGCCGCACCCGTGACCTCGCCGCCGTCTGCCGTGAGGCCGACATTCTCGTGGTCGCCATCGGTCGTGCCGATTTCGTGGGTGCCGACATGGTCAAGGAGGGTGCCGTCGTCATCGACGTCGGAATGAACCGCCGCGCAGACGGAAAGCTGACCGGCGACGTGGATTTTGCCGCGGTCGAGCCGATCGCGTCCGCCATCACCCCCGTACCCGGCGGTGTCGGTCCCATGACCATCACCATGCTGCTCAAAAACACCCTGACGGCGGCAAGAAAATAAACGAGCCGCGCACAGAAACAAGAAGAAAGGAGAATCTCCCATGGGAAAGATCAACGTCCTGCCCTTTGCGGTAGCCAACCTGATCGCCGCAGGCGAGGTCGTGGACAGACCCGCCTCGGTCATCAAAGAGCTGATGGAAAACGCCATTGATGCCGGTGCCACTCGCATTACGGTCGAAATCCAGAACGGCGGTGTCACCTTCATGCGCGTCAGCGACAACGGCTGCGGCATGGATGCCGAGGATATTCCCACGGCGATCCGCCGTCACGCGACGAGCAAGATCCGCACCGCAGAGGATCTCGACGGCATTCTGACGCTCGGATTCCGAGGGGAAGCGCTTGCCGCCATCGCGTCGGTGTCGGATATGCGCATCATCTCCAAGACCGAGAGTGCCGCGTTCGGTACGGTGCTCGAAGCACATGCCGGAGAGATCGTCTCTCTGACCGAGCAAGGCGCTTCGACGGGTACCTCCGTCATCGTGGAGAATCTCTTCGCAAACGTCCCCGCTCGGAGAAAGTTTCTCAAAAAGGACGTCACCGAGTCGATGGCAGTCACCGCCAACGTCGAAAAGGTCGCGCTTTCGCATCCCGAGATCGCCTTCCGCCTGATCATCGACGGAAACACGCGGCTTGAGACCGCGGGCGACGGCAATCTGCAACACACGGTCTACGCCGTGTTCGGAAAGGAATTTTCCACCCGTCTGATCGAGGTCGAGAGCGAGCAGGACGGCATTGCGGTCAAGGGCTTCATTGGCAGAACCGACAACTTCAAGGCGAACCGCAATCACCAAAACTTCTTCATCAACGGACGCTACGTCAAGAGCAAGACCGCAATGGCGGCACTCGAGCAGGCGTACACGTCCTACATCCCACCCGAAAAATTTCCGTGTTGTGTGCTGTTCCTCACCATCCATCCCGCGCGTGTGGACGTCAACGTCCATCCCGCCAAGCTGGAGGTCAAATTCTCAAACGAAAAGCCGGTCTTTGAAGCGATCTATTATACCGTCCGCACCGCGCTTGAGAGCAACGCCTCACGCCCCTCGATGCAGCTGAATATTACGGGACGCTCCAAACGGAATCCCTTTGCCGGCAAACTCTCGGACAGCTCGGTTCCCGTTCGCGACGGAAAGCCCGAATCGTTGGAACGCCGTCAATTGTCCTACGATCTGCAACAAACCATGCAGCCGCAACCGCAAATGCGAATGACCGCGGAGGAATACCGAACGAAATACGGCGCTGGAGATCCCAAAAAGCCGACCGCACCTACGCCGATCAAAAGCACGCCCTCCTTTGAGACGGGTGTGCGCGGAAATATTCCCACCGTCACCCCTTCCCCCTCGCCCGCGCAGCATCCCGCGACACCAGAAAAGCCCGTAACGGCGGCGGCGGAAGAAGCCAAGCCCGAATCCCCCGCGCCGCAGGACACCCCGGCAGTGCGTCGGCAGATGCCTCCGCTTCCCTCGGAGCAACCCACCGCATCACAACCGCAGGCAGAGTCAGAGACTCCCCTCGCGGAAGAAAAACGAAAGATCCCCAACTACCGAATCGTTGGCGAAGTCTTTTTCTCCTACGTCATCGTTGAGGTCGAGGACAAGATGCTTTTGGTCGACAAGCACGCCGCGCACGAGCGCATCCTCTTTGAGGACCTGAAGGCGGGGCTTGCCGAAATGAAGGTGGTTTCCAACCTTTTGATGCTCCCCGTCGAAGTGATGATGACCAGCGCCGAGGTTGAGGCGTTGAAGGAGTACACCGACGAGCTTGACAAGATCGGATTTTCGCTTCGCTTTGCAAGAAATACGGTCTCGGTCGACGCGATCCCCGCAAACGTCGCAACCAACGCGGTGGCGGATATGCTGGGCGTGATGGCGGCGCGGATTCTGAACGCCACCGGAAGCGTCAAGCTCACGCGCGACATCATCTTTGAAAAAGCACTCTATCAAGCCGCCTGCAAGGCAGCCGTCAAGGCGGGGCGCGCCTATGCCGATGAGCATATTCAATGGATCATTCAAAAGCTCATGGAGCTCCCCAACATCACTTTCTGCCCCCACGGCAGACCCGTGGCACTCGAGCTTTCTCACCATACCCTCGACAAGCAATTCGAACGAACGGGGTTTTAAGGTGGATAGAATTGCGGGGGAGAAGAACTTCTTGAAAGAAGCTTCTCCTCCCCCGCACCCCCTCCTCTCAAGAACTTTTTTGAAAAAGGGACGGGATAAAAATACAATCTGTTCGTTTGGATGCAACTGATTGACAGAGATCGTCTGTTATTGTAACTCTTTTCTCAATACGTTTATCCTCCTTGAATTTTCACTTCAATGAAAGGAGCCGTCATGGAATTTCGCCGATTTATCAAAGAACACATCCTTTTTTCGATTTTGTGTGTTATTCTTTTCTTTGTTTATCGGCAAATTATCGGTGTATTTGCCACACTGCTCGCGCTTGGCTTTCTCGTTCTTTACGGAAGTGCGATGGCGGCTTGTCACTTTGCTATGGCAAAGCTGAATCAACTCCAAAAATACGATAAGCTGACACAAAAAGGCTTGTTTGGACTGTCACTTCTTATCGCATCCCCGATCTACCTGTTATGGTTGGTCTTTTCGCTGATCCCGATCCTCTCCTATGAGATCTGGCTCATTACGGGGTTGCCGATCACGGGAATCGCAGTCTTGGCTCTCCATTCGATTGCCGAGCAATGGGAAAAACCGCGCCGCTTTATTTTTTGGTTGCTCCAACTTGTCATTTACCTCTGTCTGCTATTCGCTGGGCAAGGAATCGTCAGCCAATTAACTCTTTGATTCCCTCAAACCAACCGCCTGTTGGCACAAGCGCACAAATAAAAAACAATTTATCTCCCCTTCCAAAAAGTTTTTGAGGGGGTGCGGGGGAAGCTTTTTTCTAAAAAGTTCCCCCGCAACAACTACGTCAATAAACCAAGGAGCAAGCTGTATTCTTGCTGCCGAGAAAGGACTTTGAAACATGTCAAAGCAAAAGCAATTTGAAGTCATCGCGCAGGACGGACGCGCGCGTCGCGGCGTTCTGCACACCGTACACGGCGACATCCAAACGCCGGTATTCATGAACGTCGGCACCTGTGCCGCGATCAAGGGCGGTGTCAACACCATGGAGCTGCGAGAGATCGACTGTCAGGTCGAGCTTTCCAACACCTACCATCTGCATCTGCGTCCGGGGGACGGTTTGATCTACGACATGGGCGGACTCCACAAATTCATGAACTGGGATCGCCCGATTTTGACCGACAGCGGCGGATTTCAGGTCTTCTCGCTCTCTCAGCTCCGCAAGATCACCGAGGAGGGCGTCCGCTTCGCCTCGCACATCGACGGAAAGCGGATCTTTATGGGACCCGAGGAGAGCATGCAGATCCAATCCCACCTCGCCTCGACGATCGCCATGGCGTTTGACGAGTGCGTCGAGAACCCCGCGCCGTACAAATACTGTAAAGACAGCATGGAGCGCACCTATCGCTGGCTTCTGCGTTGCCGCGCCGAAATGGACCGTCTCAACGCGCTGCCCGAAACCATCAACCGCCATCAGATGCTTTTTGGCATCAACCAGGGCGGTACGTATGAGGATCTGCGCATCGCACACATGCAAATGATCCGCGAGATCCCCTGCGAAGGCTATGCCATCGGCGGTCTTGCCGTGGGTGAGCCGACCGAGGAAATGTACCGCATCATCGACGCGGTCGAGCCGCACATGCCCGCCGACAAGCCGCGCTATCTGATGGGCGTCGGTACGCCGTGCAACATCCTGGAAGCCGTACACATGGGCGTGGATTTCTTTGACTGCGTCATGCCCAGCCGCAACGCGCGCCACGGAAATCTCTTCACCTGGAAGGGCAAGATCAATCTGCTCAACGAGCGCTACGCGCGCGATCCCCGTCCCTTTGACGAGGACTGCGGTTGCCCTGCCTGCCGCAATTACAGCCGCTCCTACGTCCGCCATCTGCTCAAAGCAAAGGAAGCCGTGGGTATGCACCTCGCGGTGGTTCACAACCTCTATTTCTATAACAACCTCACGCGCAAAATCCGCGAAGCCCTCGACGGCGGCTACTTTGAAAGCTTCTATCAGAAATACCGCAACATCCTCGGCGAACGCGCGGAGGATTGATCCGACGCGTTTTGTTGGACGCGTTTTGTGGGGGAGCTTTTTGAAAAAAGCTCCCCCACACCCCCGCAAAAACTTTTTTCGCATGGGGATCAATATCGTTGTTTATCCCTGCGCTCGACCAATCATAAAGTCATTTTTTAGGGGGCTTAAAAAAGCCCCCTAAAAAATTATGTTCGAATCATCTCCAACAACACGTCGGCAAGTGCGGTGAATTGTGTGACGTCGAGTTTTTCGCCGCGGATGTCGGCAGAGTGGCCGCATGCGGTAACGGCGGCGGTAATCTGTTCGCGAGAAAGTTCCGAGAAGCCCGCTCCGAGGGCATTGACCAACGTCTTGCGCCGCTGACCGAACGCCGCCTTGATGGTGCGGAAGAGCATTGCCTCGTCCTTCGGAACGTGCGGCTTTTGCTTGTGCAGCTTGATGCGAATGACCGAAGAATTGACCTTGGGAGCCGGCACGAAGCGGTCGGCGGGAACGGTGAAGAGCTTTTCCGCTTCACCGTAGTAGGCGAGCACCGCCGTGATGGCGCCGTAGTCCTTGCTTCCCGCCTTGGCACAGAGGCGATCGGCGACCTCGGCTTGGATCATGATCGTGATATAATCAAACGGCAGGCGGCTTTCCAGCAGCTTCATCAGGATCGGTGTGGTGATATAGTAGGGCAAATTGGCGCAAACCGAAACGGGACCCTCGGCAAAATAGGGAGCGAGAAGCGCATCGAGGTCGGTTTTCATCACGTCCTCGTTGATGACGCGCACGTTATCAAATTCGCCGAGTGTGTATTGCAGAACCGGGATCAGACCGCGGTCGATCTCAAGCGAGATCACCTGACGGCGGCGGAGCGCGAGCTCATAGGTCAACGTACCGATGCCGGGGCCGATTTCAAGGATCGTGCTTTGCTCGTCTGCACAGCATTCATCGGCAATATCCTCCACAACGAGGCGGTCGGTCAGAAAGTTCTGTCCGAACTCCTTGTGAAAGGTGAGATGAAACATTGCCATGATCTGACGCACGGTTTTGATGTCGCATAAATTCATAAGGGAAACTCCTTTGAGATGGATCGTTTTCTGTCCTCCCAAGACGGATAGGACGGATTTTTTGAAAAGATTTTTGGAAAAACAGAAGTTTTTTTGAAAAGGATATTGACAAAACTTCTTTTTTCGGATATAATATAATACGCTGTGATCAAAAATTCAATATGCTGGTGTAGCACAGTCGGTAGTGCAGCTGATTCGTAATCAGCAGGTCGTGTGTTCGAGTCACATCACCAGCTCCACAAAAAAGCTCATCGTATGATGGGCTTTTTATTTTTCTTCGTTCTTTTTCGATTTGTTGAGTCGGTACATATCCATTTCCTCGCGTGCTTGCATGGGCAGAAGCGCGAGAAAGGCTGACACGCTGAGAATGACGAAGATCACGGCAAGGATCAGATCCGACGCGCCGATGAAATACGCCCTCATATCATACCCAAGTTGCGAACGGTAAAAATGTCCCAGAAGATAAGGAAAGGCTGCGGGGAGCAGCAGGAGCAGGTTGGAAATGACGTACATGACACGGTTTGGGCAAAAGAAGTGCATCCAACGCTTGGCGCGGTTGGCGAGGCGATCGCTCGGCACGCAAAAGAACGCCACGGTACTGCAGATCGCCGACGAGATCGCCATGGAGGCGTAAGTAAACACACAAATCCATGAGATCACCGTGACAATCACCATGGTCAAGGCAAAGAAATAGACGGTTCCGGAGCTTGTTGCCTCGGAACTCAGCGCGGGGATTGTCGCGTCCCACGTGTTGCACATCAATTCAAAGGGGCTGCAGGTAGCCTGCGGCTTGCCGTTATACAGAAAAAACACGTGCGGAACGAAAAAGCAGATCAGCATGATCAACCCGAAGAGGGCGGGCAAAAGATAGGTCACGCGAATGAATGTGCGCCAAAGGCGCGAAGATGACTGCATCATGCGTTCGATGCTCCCGCGGGCTTGCCCTCCATGAGGAAGGCGGCCTCCATGTCGGCGCAACAGACGGCAAAAGCGAGGGGAAACATTTCAAGCGCACGGCCGACGTTGTTTGTCTCCTCGGTGCCCGAAAAGCCCATGTGATAGCGAATGGCAAACGCCTCGTCGCGCGTCAGGCGCATAAATCCCGAAATGATGTAGACCGATTTTTCGCCGTGACCGTAAGGGAGGGTATCCTCGATGGTATAATAAGGAGCGCTGACCCATTTGCCGGTTTCATCCTTGACGTTGCGGAAGCTGGTCTTATAAAAATTGACCTTGCAAAGATCGTGCAGAAGTGCCGCGATGGCGATGCTTTCGTCACTGTATTCGATGCCGTAAAGCTCCTTCATGCGCGGGCGGTTGAGAATGTCGACCAGACAGTCGTAGACGTTGAGGCTGTGCTGGAGCAATCCTCCCTCGCAGGCGAGGTGATAGCGCGTGCTTGCGGGTGCGGTGAAGAAGTCGCTCTTGACCAGGAAATCCAAAAGCTTGTCGGCTCCCTCGCGCGTGATCTTTTCACGGAAGATTTGCATGAAGCGTTCTTGATTCGTCATAAAATTCTCTCTCTTTCGTTTTGATGGGTTCTGATTTATATTTTAACATGATACGCCGAGAAAGTAAAGCATAATTTTGATTTTTTCAAAAAAATCTTGATTTTCAGCCCGAAAATGAAACGGCGGATGACGGCACCCTCTTGACTTTTCGGTGGGGTTATGTTATACTTAAAAGGTAGAATTTTTGGGAGGCGTTAAGATGATACGCGCGGTAATCTTTGACCTGGACGGAACGCTGGCAAACACCATTCCCGCGATCCGCGAGGGCTTGAATCTGACAATGAAATTATACGGCTACCCCGAGCATACCGATGCCGAGGTGCTGACCTTCATCAACAACGGTGCGCGTGAGCTTGTCCGCCGCGCGATGCCAGAGGAACTGCGGGGAGACGAGGAGACCGTCTCGCGCGTGCTTGCCGACTATGACAGGCTCTACGCCGAGACCTATTACCACACCGATCGCACCTATGACGGCATCCCCGAGGTCATTGCCGCCCTGCACGCGCGCGGACTTGGCATCGCCGTGCTTTCCAACAAGCAGGACGTCTTTGTCAAGCGGCTTTGCGAGCAGCTCTTGCCCGCGGGTGTTTGTGACGTGGCGCAGGGTGTCATCGCAGGCAAGCCGACCAAGCCCAACCGCTTTCTGAGTGATCTGGTCGCGGAGAAGTTGGGCGTTTCCCCCTCCGAGTGTGTGATGGTGGGCGACAGTGACGTCGACGTCAAGACCGCACGCGCGGCGGGCATGGCACACGTCGGCGTATCGTGGGGATTCCGTGACAGGAAGTTTTTGCTCGAGAACGGCGCCGAGGCGATCGCAGACACGCCGGCAGAGCTTTTGGATATGATTGAAAAAATGATTGGAATGAGAGGACGAAGAACATGTTAAAAATCGAACGCGATCAAGTGATGAACCTTGACAACGCCATCCGCGGCGCGCGCAACCCCATGAACAGCTGGGCAAAATCCGATAGCTATTATGATGAGAACGGCAAATTTGTTTTGGGTCCGATAGATCTTGATTTCGGACATCGGCTGGCAATTGCGGGTACCGATCACCGCAAATTCCTTCGTCAGATCTTCGTGTCGGTGGACATTACCGCCCCTCTGTATTGGTGGAAGGAATTTGACACCTACAAGGTCGGAACGGTGGCAAACTCGACCTCGACGATGCACAAGATCCACGCAAAATCCTTTGAGCGTGACGATTTCTCGCACGACAGACTCGACGAGGGCGGACTCGCCGCGCTCGACGCGATCATTGCCTATCTGGAGAGCGAGAGACTGAAGTTTGTGGAAAAGAAGGATGATCGCCAGCCATGGCACAACATGATCCAGCTTTTGCCGTCATCCTACAATCAGATGCGCACCGTGACCATGAACTATGAAAATCTGATCAACATGTATTACGCGAGAAAGACACACAAGCTTGCCGAGTGGCACGTCTTCTGCGATTGGATCCGCTCGCTTCCCTATGCAAACGAGCTGATCTGCATCAAGGACGAAACCTGACGCAAAGAAAAGAGGATAACACCGAAATGGATATTGCAAAGATCGACAAGAATTTTGCTCTGCCCGGCAAGGTGGAGAGAGACGACGTGGTTTGGTACGACGTCTCCGAGAAGCCGTTTGATCTTTACGGCGCGGTGCAGGCAAATCCCTATCTGAGAATGCCCGACGAGGTCGCCGCAACCGTGAGCGAGAACGTGCGCGTGCTCAATCATCACACCGCGGGGGTTCGCGCGCGTTTTCGCACCGATTCGCCCTTCGTGGCGATCCGAGTGGAATGGGAGTCCCAATGCCGCAATGCCGGCATGTCGCTTGTCGCCACGGCAGGATTTGACTTATACGAGGTGTGCACAAAAACCGCGCGTCAGAAGTTCCTTCACACCATCATCCCGCCCTTTGACTGCGAGAAGGGCTACGAATCGATCGTCAACGTCAAAGGATATATGACCGATTACCTCTTGAACTTCCCTCTCTACAATCCCGTCACCCGCGTGTTGGTGGGTGTCAAGGAAGGAAGCCTTTTTGAGGAGGCGATGAAATATTCGAACGAGCTGCCCGTGGTTTACTACGGCTCCTCAATCACGCAGGGCGGATGCGCCTCGCGCCCGGGCATTTGCTATCAGAACTATCTCTCGCGCAGATTTGACGTTGACTACGTCAACCTCGGCTTTTCGGGCAGTGCCGTCGGCGAGGACGAGATCATCGACTATCTCGCGTCTCTGGAAATGTCGGTGTTTGTGTCGGACTACGATCACAACGCCAACACACCCGAGAGACTGCTCGAAACACACGAAAAACTCTATCGCGCAGTGAGAGCGAAGCACCCCGACGTGCCTTACATCATCATTTCCCGTCCCGATTTCTGGAGACGCGTGCTGGACGAGCCATGCCGTTCCGTCATCATGCAGACCTATCAGAAGGCATGGGCAGAGGGCGACAAGAACGTCTATTTTATCGACGGCGCGTCGATCTTCGCGGGCGACGAATACGATTCCTGCACGCTGGAGGGCACGCATCCCAACGATCTCGGCTTCTATCGCTTCTTCCAAGCGCTTCAGCCCGTGTTTGAGCGCATCTTCTGAGAAGGCAAGGAGAGAACCGCTATGAACATGGACCTGCTTTTGAAGGTCATCCGGGAGACCGACGCGATCTTCTTTGACGAGCGTTTGCGCGCGGACGTCAGAAAAAAAGGCGACGCGGATTTTGTCACGCGCGCCGACTGTGAGATCTCGGAATATCTCCACCGCCGCCTGTCGGAGAAGTTTCCCGGCGTAGATTTTCTTTCCGAGGAGGGCAACACCGCGATGGAGGCGGGGCGCGACTATTGGATTCTCGATCCGATCGACGGCACCACGAATTTCATGCACGGGCTCGGATGTTGCGCGATTTCGCTCGGGCTTTATTCGGGCGGTGACGTGATCGCGGGTGTGATCTATCTCCCCTACACCAATCAGCTCTTTTGGGCGCAAAAAGGCGAGGGAGCCTATCTCAACGGTGAAAGAATCTCCTGCAGCCGCCACACAAGGCTTTCGGATTGCGTGGGGCTTCTCGAGCTGAACGCCTATTTCAAAAACGATGCCGACGCGGCTCTGGAGCACGCCAAACGCATCTATTTGCACTGTCAGGATTTCCGCACGTTCGGCTCTGCCGCCGCCGAGCTTGCCTATATCGCATCGGGGCAAGCCGACGTCTTTTTGGGACGCTACCTCAAGCCGTGGGACTATGCCGCGGGGCTTTGCATCGTCCGCGAGGCGGGCGGCGTGGTGAGCGGCATCGACGGCGAGCTTGATCTTTCCAAGTGGAACGTCCACGTGCTGGCATCCGGCGCGGCGGTGTTCGACAATTTCCGCGCGTTGTTTCAATAAATACGTTTTTTACGGGAGAACTTTCCTCGAAAAGTTCTCCCGTAAATGACTTTTTTCAAAAAGTTTCTTTGAGCGCGAAAGGCAAAAAAACTTGACTTTTTTTGCGGAATGTTGTATAATATAAAGATGAAGTAAGATTTGTTGATCGAAAGGTCTGAGGATATGAACGAGAGAAAGGATCTGCCGCGCGCCGACACGGAGGCGCAAGAGGCATATATCGCGCGGATGCGCGCCGAAAACGAAGCGCATACCGCCGGGACGGGAGAGACGCGGCACGCGTTTGTCCTGACCTTTGGCTGTCAGCAGAACGAAGCGGACAGCGAAAAGCTGGCAGGCATGGCAAAAGCCATGGGATACGTCCTGACAGACGCGCCCGAGGAAGCCGACCTGATCCTGGTCAACACCTGCGCCATTCGCGAACACGCCGAGAAAAAAGCGCTTTCGATCGTGGGACAGTACAAGCATCTGAAGGCGAAAAAGCCTTCCATGGTGATCGCCGTTTGCGGTTGCATGGTCTCGCAGGAGCATCGCAAGAACGAGCTCAAGCGAAGCTATCCCTATGTCGATCTCGTGTTTGGAACGGCGTCGCTCCACCGTCTGCCGCAGTTGCTTTGCGAAAAAATTGCCAAGGGAAAGCGTCTGTTTTGTCCGGAGGAGACCGCATATACCGTGGCGGAGGGCTTGCCGATCCACCGCGCGAGCGACTACCGCGCGTGGGTGTCCGTGATGTACGGCTGCAACAATTTCTGCTCCTATTGCATCGTCCCCTACGTGCGCGGACGCGAGCGCAGTCGTGCGCCCGAGGCGATCGTGCGCGAGGTCGAGGATCTGGTGGCAAAGGGCTACCGCGACATCACCTTGCTCGGGCAGAACGTCAATTCCTACGGCAAGGACCTTGCCGACGGCTGTGATTTTGCCGATCTGTTGGCACGTTTGGATCGCATTGAGGGAGATTTTCTGTTGCGGTTTATGACCAGCCATCCGAAGGACGCGAGCCGAAAACTGATCGACGTGATGGCATCGTCACGGCATATCGCCCGTCAGTTCCATCTGCCGATGCAGTCGGGCAATGACAAAGTGCTTCGCGAAATGAACCGACACTACGATACCGCGAAATATACCGAGACCGTCGCCTATATGCGCGAAAAAATGCCCGACGTCACGCTGACCTCGGACATCATCGTCGGCTTTCCCGGAGAGACCGAGGAGGAATTCTCGGATACGCTCGCGATGCTGGAGAAGGTGCGGTTTGACATGCTGTATTCCTTCATCTACTCGCCGCGAAAGGGAACGCCTGCCGCCGCGCGGGAGGATCAAATTCCGCCCGAGGTCAAAAGCGCGCGCTTTGAGCGGCTTTTGGCGACGCAGAACGCGATCGCGCTCGAGAAAAACCAACCGCTGGTGGGAAAACGGCTTCGCGTGCTGTGTGACGGTGTGAGCAAGACCAACAACGCGCTCTATTCGGGGCGCACCGAGGGAAACAAGATCGCCTTCTTCGAGGGCACGCCCGAGGATACGGGCAAATACGTTGACTTCTTGGTCGAACGTGCAGACGCGTTTGCTTTGTACGGTCGCAAGGTGTAACGGCAAAAAAGAAAGGATAATGAACATGGAAATTTTTGAGCTTGCCGCAGAACTCGGCAAAAAACTGAAGGATGACGCGCGCCTGGTCGCGCTGGAGGAAGCAAAAAAGGCATACGAGGCAGATCCCGCGTTGCAAAAGTCGATGCTGGAATACGACGTTCAGCAAAAGGCGATGCAGAGAGAGGTGGCAAAGCCCGAGAGAGATCTGCATTTCATCGAGGTGATCCAGGCTCGCATCGACGCGCTTTATAAGGAGATCACCGAAAATCCCGTGTTCGCGGAGCTGAACCGCGCACAGGCGGAGGTCAACGCGCTGATGAACAGTGTCAATCAGACCATTATGACGCAGATCACGGGAGAGGAGCCGAGCGGCTGCACGCACAACTGCAGCACCTGCGGCGGCTGTCATTGATGCGGAGGACGCGGCTTTGACTTTGCAAGAGTTGCGGGAAAGGCTTGCGGAACGTGCTCCCCTGGAAGCCGAGCGTGAGGCGCTGTTCTCCCAAAAAAGCGCGCTGGAGGAACGGCTGCAACGGGAAAAGATCAATCTGGAATATGAAAGAACCGACGTACAGGACATGGAGAACAACACGTTGAAATCCCTGTTTTATGCGGCGATTGGCAAAAAAGAGGAGCGTCTGCGGAAAGAAGAGGACGAGGCAGAGGCTGCCGAACGGCAATATCAGAGCACACAGAAGGAGCTGGAGACGGTAAACGCGCGCATCAGGCGCATCGAGTTTGAGTTGCGCGAGCTGAAACGGGCGGAGCGCGATTACGAGCTGTTCGCCAAGGATCTGCAAGCGAAGCTCGAAGCGATCAGCCCGCTGCTTTCCGAGGAGGACGCGATCACCATGGCGCGCCTGCAAAAGGAGCTTGACGAGCAGAAGCAACATCAAGCCTGCTTCGCCCGAATCACAGAAGCCGGCAAGCAATTGAACAAAAGCATTGTATCGGTGGATGAAGCACTGGAGGAAATGTACTACGAATCTCAACACGGATCCGTTTTTACCAGGCAAGAGAGATACCGTGAGGTTGAGGCAAGAAAGCAGGTTGCTTTGATTCAAACAACGCGTTTTATGGAGCTGCTTTCCAAGAACGTGAGCTTTCAGAATGAGTATTGCGTTGATCCCGACAGTCTCCAAACGAGGATTCAACGGGCGCTCATACGCTGCTATAACAACACCCCAAACGCCGATTGCATGATTCCGGACGTTCCCAACCTCTCTTTGAACGTAGCGGGAATTCTGAGCGAGCTGGAGCAGAAGACCGAGCGATCGAAGCGTCACCAAGCCGAAATCGAGAGCAGACTTTCACAGCTGCTTGAAAAATATCAAACAACGTAAGCCAAAAAACGAACAAAAAGAGATCATACAAAGGAGACTCTGCCATGACGCCAATGATGGAGCAATATTTTCAGATCAAGGAACAATACAAGGATTTTCTCTTGTTTTACCGTCTCGGAGATTTCTACGAGATGTTCTTTGACGACGCCATTTTGGCATCTCGCGAGCTGGAGCTGACGCTGACCGGCAGAGATTGCGGCGAGGCGGAGCGCGCGCCGATGTGCGGAGTTCCCTTCCATTCCTGCGAGCCGTACATCGGCAAGCTCATCGAAAAGGGCTACAAGGTGGCGATCTGCGAGCAGACCGAGGATCCCGCCCTGGCAAAGGGACTGGTCAAGCGAGAGGTCATTCGCGTCATCACGCCGGGTACTTTGATCGAGACCAACCTTCTCTCCGAGCAGAAGAACAACTATCTTTGCGCGCTCTATATGGGCGAATTTGAATTTGGCGTTTGCTTTGCCGACATTTCCACGGCACAGGTCTACGCCACCACCTTCGACGGCAACAACATGGAAGCGCGTCTGCGCAACGAGCTGGCGACTTATGCGCCCCGTGAGATCCTTTGCAATCTCAAGAAGGCGAACATGGGCGAGATCGGAGATTTTCTCACCTCCCAGAAGGATATGATGCTCAACGACGGTCAGGGCGCGCGCTTTGACGAGATCGTCTGCCGCGGAATGGTCAAGGAGCAGTTCGGCAACGTGATCCGTGCCGAGGTTTTGGAAAACAAGGCTCTGATCATGGCGGTCGGTGCGGTGCTGTCCTATCTCATCGACACCGAAAAGAGCGATCTTTCTTACATCAAGGAATTGAATATTTATTCCGACGGACAATTTTTGGAGATGGACGTCAACTCCCGCCGCAATCTCGAACTGACCGAGTCGATGCGAACCAAGGAGAAAAAAGGCTCGTTGCTTTGGGTTTTGGACAAGACCAAAACCGCCCCCGGCGCGCGTATGTTGCGCAAATGGGTGGAGCATCCCCTGCTTTCGACCGCCGCGATCGCCAAGCGTCAGGGGGCTGTCGAAGAGCTTTGCGAGAACTTTATGCTGCGCGAAGAGCTTGGGGAAGCACTGTCTCACGTGTTGGATCTCGAGCGTCTGATCACGCGCATCGTTTACGGCAGCGCAAACGGCAGAGATCTGCGCGCGGTCAGCAACACCGCGGCGGTTCTACCCGAGATCAAACAACTGCTGGCGGATTGTCATAGCGAGGAGCTTCGCCGCATCTGTGAAGAGCTTGACGCGCTCGCGGACGTTTGCAAAACGGTGAACGAGGCGATCATCGAAGAGCCCCCCTTCTCTTTGCGCGAAGGCGGCATCATCGCCAACGGCTATGACAAAGACGTGGACTATCTGCGCTCGGTCATGAAGGACGGCAAGGGCTGGCTTGATCGGCTTGCCGAAGAAGAACGCGAAGCAACCGGCATCAAGACGCTCAAGATCAACTATAACAAAGTATTCGGATATTACATCGAGGTCACCAAATCTCTGATCGGACAGGTTCCCGAACGCTATATCCGAAAGCAGACACTTTCCAACTGCGAGCGATATATTACGCAAGAGCTGAAGGATCTGGAAGGCACGATCCTCGGCGCATCGGACAAGATCTGCGCCCTGGAATACGAGCTGTTCCAGCAGATCCGCAACTACGTCTCCGAGCAGAGCACGCGCATTCAAAAAACCGCCGCCCTGCTTGCCACCCTCGATTCCTACCTTTCTCTCGCGACAGTGGCGGCAAAAAACAAATACGTTCGCCCCGAGGTCGACGAAAGCGACGTCATCGACATCAAAGACGGCAGACACCCCGTGGTCGAGCAGTTTGTCAAAGATACCTATTTCGTCCCCAATGACGTGCATCTCGACACCGCAACCAACCGCCTGATGTTGATCACAGGCCCGAATATGGCGGGAAAATCGACCTATATGAGACAGGTCGCTCTGATCACCGTGATGGCGCAGATCGGCTCGTTCGTCCCCGCCGCGGAGGCGCGGATCGGCGTGGTCGACAAGGTCTTCACCCGCGTGGGCGCATCGGACGATCTGGCGTCGGGACAATCGACCTTCATGCTGGAGATGAACGAGGTGTCGTATATTCTCAAAAACGCCACGCGCAAGAGTCTGATCATTTACGACGAAGTCGGACGCGGTACGTCGACCTTTGACGGCATGAGCATCGCGCGCGCCATCGTTGAATATACCAACAGCCGCAAGATCGGCGCAAAAACGCTGTTCGCGACGCACTACCACGAGCTGACCTCGATGGAGGACGAGTTTGAGGGCGTGGTGAACTATAACATCGCCGCCAAAAAGCGCGGAGACAGCATCACGTTTTTGCGCAAGATCGTGCGCGGCTCCACCGATGACAGCTACGGCATCGAGGTCGCGAAGCTGGCGGGACTTCCGAACGAGGTCATCAAGCGTGCCAGAGAAATTCTCGCGTCGGTAGAGGAGACCTCTCGGGCGATTTCCGACAGCGTGGAGGGCGGCATCGGACGCAAGAAAAAACCCGACGAAAAGGACGACACGCTGATCTCCTTTGACGATTGCATCCACGAGCAGGTCATCGCCGAATTGAAAGCGGTCGACCTCAATACCCTCTCGCCCTTTGAATGCATGTCCTTCCTCTTTGATCTCAAAAAAAGATTGCTGTGAGACGTTTGTAAAAAATTTGCGAGAAAACAATTTGGAGACGCGTTTTGTGGGGGGCTTTTTGAAAAAAGCCCCCCCACGCCCCTTTTTTGCCTTCGGCGACCAGAGAAACTTTTTGAAAAAAGTTTCTCTGGACTCTTCAAAAACTTTTATCGCATGGGTATCAATGTAATTGTTTATCTGTGCGCGTCCCCTTTTCAATTGCTCCCTCGGCCATTTGGGGACCACTAACCCAAAATGGCTTTTTTCTTTTGTGGGGGGGCTTTTTGAAAAAAGCCACCCCCACGCCCCTTTTTTGCCTTCGGCGACCAGAGAAACTTTTTGAAAAAAGTTTCTCTGGACTCTTCAAAAACTTTTATTGCATGGGTATCAATGTAATTGTTTA
>JAFWYJ010000031.1 GCA_017517745.1 Clostridia bacterium
ACTTTTCTTGCCATTTTGGGTGGAGAAGTGATGTTTTTTGCTCACGCAAAAAATGATGTTACTCGCCTTGCTCGTAAATGATGTGATGTTTGCCTTCAAACTGTGGCGAAGCCGCGCCTCGTTCGGCGAAGCCGTCATCATTTGGCGAAGCCAACATCTCTTGCCGACGGCAAACATCGTTCGGCGTGCCTGCTATCGCAGGTCGCCGCCGGCCGCGGGAGCTAATGATTGGTCGAGCGCAGAGATAAAGGGTTTTCTTTTTCCCTCTGTCCGAAAAGTTCTTGGGGGTGTGGGGGCTTCTTTCAAGAAGCCCCCACGATCGCGTCCTTTTTCAAAAGCACCCCCACAAAAAACGCGTCCTCACAAAAACGCGTCCCCCGCTCCCCCACAAAACGCGTCCCCGACAAAAAAGGAGAGCCTCTTGGAAGAAGCTCTCCTTGGGAGATTCAATGAAATCATTTTGTACCGAACAATCTGTCGCCGGCGTCACCGAGGCCGGGAAGGATATAGCCATGCTCGTTGAGGCATCTGTCGACGGTGGAGACGTAGATATCGACGTCGGGATGTGTCTCCGCGACCTTGGAAATGCCCTCGGGCGCGCCGATGATCGCCATAAACTTGATGTGTTTGCAGCCCTTGTCCTTCAGGAGCCGGATCGCGTCGCAAGCGCTTCCGCCGGTTGCCAGCATGGGGTCAACCAACAAAACGAGCTTGTCCTCGATGCCTTTTGGCAGCTTGCAGTAGTAGGTTTCGGGCGTCAGCGTTTCCTCGTTGCGGTACATACCGATGTGACCGACCTTTGCCGAGGGGAAGAGCACGTGCACGCCGTTCACCATGCCAAGCCCTGCGCGCAGGATCGGCACGATGACGATCGAGTTGTCGGCAACCACTCTCTGTGTGCAGACCTCCAGCGGCGTTTTCACCTCGATCTCGGTGGTGGGAACGCCGTCCTTGAGGCTTTCGTAGGTCATCAGCGTGGTGATCTCCTCGACGAGCTCGCGAAATTCCTTCATGCTGGTACGTTCGTTGCGAAGGATCGCGATCTTGTGACGGATCAGCGGATGATCGAAAATAATGACGTTTTTGTAATCTTTCATGATTCGAGTACCTTTTCGTTTTTGTTTTTTAGTTTTTCTTTTTTCTGTGCAAAATCACGTTCGTAATGATACCGAGAATCAATGCGCAAGCGATCGCGGTGATGGTCACCTTGCCGATCGACATTGCCATACCGCCGATACCCGAGATCAGGATCACGGACACGGTGAAGAGGTTTGCGTGATCCTCGAGGTCGACCTTCTGGATCATCTTCAAACCGGACACTGCGATGAAGCCGTAAAGGGTGATGCAAACGCCGCCCATCACGCATCCGGGGATCGAATCGAGGAAGGCAACGAAGGGAGAGACGAAGGAGACGAGGACCGCCATGATCGCGGTGGTGGTGATGGTTGCGACCGACGCGTTTCTCGTGATCGCGACACAGCCGACCGACTCACCGTAGGTGGTGTTGGGGCATCCGCCGAAGAACGCGCCTGCGATCGAGCCGACGCCGTCACCCAGCAGAGTGCGGTGCAGACCGGGATTCTCGAGCAGATCCTCGTCGATGATCGAGGAGAGGTTCTTGTGGTCTGCGATATGCTCCGCGAACACCACGAAGGCAACGGGAATATATGCCACGGCAACGGTGGCAAGATAGCTCCATTCAAAATCCTTCACGCCCTTGAAAGCTTCCGCAAAGGTAAAGTCGGGAAGAGACACAAAGGTCTTGACACCGACGCCGCCGTCGACCAGAGCCTTGAAAGGAGCGAAGTCGATGACCTTCAGCGCGTCGATCTCTGCGGCGTAACCGATGACGGTGAACACCATCGCGACGGCATAGCCCGCGAGAATACCGATGATGAATGGAATGAGCTTGGTCATTTTCTTACCGTAGGTCGAGCAAAGCGTGACCACGACAAAGGTGACGATCCCGCAAACGAAGGAGACCCAAAGACCGATGCTCATCACAAAGGCACCGTTGGCGTCCTTCGGACCGTAGGAGAAGACGTCGTTGATTGCGGCGGAAGCCAGAGAAAGACCGATGAGAGCGACCGTGGGGCCAATGACTGCGGCGGGCATGAGCTTGTTGATCCAGCCAACGCCGACGAATTTGACCACGAGCGCGATGACCACGTAAACGAGGCCGGCAAAGATCGCGCCTGCCAGAAGTCCGAGATAGCCGAGGCTCATGGAAGCGGCGCCCGCGAAGGCTGCCGACATGGAACCGATGAATGCAAAGGAAGAACCGAGGAAAACGGGGCTGCGGAATTTGGTGAAGAGCTGATAAACAATCGTACCGATACCTGCGCCAAACAGAGCGGCAGACGCGGACATGCCGTGTCCGACGATTGCGGGAACCGCGATGGTCGCTGCCATGATTGCCAACAATTGTTGGATCGCAAAAATGATCAGCTTGCTAAAAGGGGGTCTGTCTTTGATGTCGTAAACAAGATTTTTAGCCATTTTCTTCTCCTTTGTTTTTTGGAAGGCGTTTTCGCCTTCTTTTTTTACGTCTTCCATTATAGCACATTCTCCTATCAAAGTCAATTCCAATTTGTGTTTTTTTGTTGAAAATTATCTATTTTTATCGGTTTTGAAAAAAATATTGTTTTTGGGACTGTTTTATGCTATAATGAAATCCGTAAAAAATCCGTGCACTCTGTGTTTGGAAAGCGAGGTGGATGCAAAATGCATTCCAAAATCAAAAAAATTGTAATTGCGGCTCTCATGACGGCTCTCGTCTGCGTGGCGACCATGATCGTGAAGATCCCGTCTCCCATGAAGGGCTATCTGAACCTCGGCGACTGCATCGTTCTCGCGGCGGGTTGGATCCTCCCGCCCGGCTACGGCTTTCTCGCGGCGGGACTCGGTTCGGCTTTGGCCGATCTGTTCTCGGGCTATGCGGTGTACGTCCCCGCGACATTTCTCATCAAGGGCGCGATGGCGTTGATCGCCTTTGCCTGCTTCAAGCTGCTGAACCAACGGCTTGGCAAGCTTGTCGCGCAGATCATCGGCGGCGTGTTGGCTGAGATCGCGATGGTGGCGGGATATTTCGTGTTTGAAGGTTTTTTGTACGGCTTTGGTCCGTCGCTCGTCAACGTACCCGCAAACGCCGCTCAAGGGCTTGCCGGCATCGTGATCGGGACGGTTCTGATCAAGGTCTTTGAGCGACTGCACCTTCCAAATGACGTCAAAAAGGACTGAACATTTAGCGTAATACTCTTAGCGGAGTATCACGCATCGAGATAAATCCCTTGTGGGATTTTCGATATGTTGCTGACGCAACTCGATATGCCTGCGGCTCGATATGTTTGCTTCGCAAACGAGGGGATTTATCTCATATCGAATTGACGCGTAGCGGCAATATATCGAGTTCGAGCGTAGCGAGAACATATCGAGTCAACGAAGTTGACATATCGACAGAAAAAATGAGAGCAAGAATAGAAGGCTTTGTTTCCTTTTACTCTTGCTCTTTCTGCTTGTAATATGGGTTTGGGCTTAGCCCATAATACGTTTGACCGCTCAACTGCGATGCTCGCACTTAACGAGATTATCAAATTCTCCGTGAAGAACGGCAACCTTTTCACGTTCAGTCCTTTTTGGTTGCGAAAATCGTCTTTGTTTTAATCACGTTGGCTCTTCAACACTTCCGCGATGCAGTTTTCGCACAGGGGGAGCGCAGCATCCTCGGCGATCCTCGCGCGGCAGATCCTGCAAACGGGCTCGGAAGGCCTGACGGTGATCCCCTCGCCGACGTCGAGAAATTCGATCCTCGCCCCCTCGGTCAAGCCGTATTTTTTTCGCAGCTCCATCGGGATCACGATCCTTCCAAGCTTGTCAACCCTTCTCATAAGCCCCCTCCGAAAAATAAAAAGTGCGCCCACCGAAGCAGACGCACAAAAACGCAAACCCCGATAGTCGCCAAACCAATCTTTTTTGCAAAACAGGGAAACCCCTTGCGTTATACAAGAAAGCCGGAATTTGCATTTTATCAAATTCAACTTTCCTGCATACGCAAAAAGGGGGCAGTTATCCCTTGAAAAAATACACCTGTTTTGCATTTATTTGATTGATTTGGCATTCTTATTATAACACGGTTTTGGGGTTTTGTAAAGAGGTTTTCTCGGATTGTCGGGCAAAATTCCCAAAAAAAGACGTTTCAGGGGGCGCCGCGGCTTTTTTGTATAACGAAAACCACCAGCAGTGCTGGTGGTTCCAAAAAGCTTTAGCTTTGCGGAAAACCCGCCGCAGCGGAAGGCTCCCCTGTGTAAGGGGAGCTGTCAGCGAAGCTGACTGAGGGGTTGTACTCGTAGAAAATCAGAAAAAACAATCCCTCCGTCACGGCTCGCCGTGCCACCTCCCTTTGCACAAGGGAGGCTGAGGATAGTTGCCACATCTGTGGCAGTGGGGCGGCTTCCGCAAGTGGCGGATTATTCGACGAGCCTTAAGGCTCAGCTTGTGACATGCCCCACGGGGGCTTGTGCAAGCCACCGGCACGGCCGGTGGTTATGACTGTCATCCTTCTCCCGCCGGTGGGGTGAGCTCGACCTCATATCCTACGGGAAGTCCCATCACGGGATATCCGCTCGCGTCAAAGTCGATCCGTTGGATATTGAAATAACGCGCGGTGGCGGTGACGGTCTCGTTATGCTCCTTCATGCCGTGATAGGCACACCACATCTCGCTTTGATCGGGCGAGAGGAAAAAAGAGGCGTGTCCGGGACCAAAGACGCCGTTTCCGTGCACCAAGAGCGGCTTTTCGTGCTTTTTCCAATGTGCGGCATCGCAAAGCGCGCCGCCCACGTGCTCAAGCACGCCCAAACAGTAACGATCCGACCAACAGCCGTTTGCCGAATAGATGATGAAAAGTCTGCCGTTTCGCTCCACGAAAAAAGCACCCTCGACAATTGCTTTTCTACCAACGTAGGGCGAGATCAGCTCCCAATCCAGCTCGGCGCGCGCAATCGTGATCGGCGTGCTTGCGGGGGTGTAGGGGTTCGACAGTGCGCAAAGGTCAAGAACCTGGCCGTATTTCGGATCGACGCGCGAGGAGCAGAGATATTGCACACCGTCGGGCGCGGTGTAGACGGTGGGATCGATTGAATATACGTCCGGAAAGGGCATTCCGCAAAAACGCCATTCTCCCTCAAAGGGATCATCCGCGGGTCCCTCCATGACGAAGATGCGCTTGTTTTGTTTCTCGGCGGAGATCTGCCCGCTGGTGTAGATGTACCATCTGCCGTTTGGCGCACGGTGCATCTCGGGTGCCCAGATGGAACCGAAAATGCCGTCGCGCTCACCGTTTGGCGTATAAATGATGCGAACGTCGTTGTCCGTGATCACGTTCTCCGCGTGGCGGCTACGGAAGAGCACAAGCACGGTGGAGCGGGTAAACAATGCGTAATAATATCCCGTAACGGGATCAAAGGTCATGAAGGGATCGGGTGCACTGAAGGGGGAGATGGGATTGCGGAAGGTTCTCATCATGAACACCTCGTTTTTTGAAATCTGAAGCCTGCCTTGTGGGCGATATTTGTTGCATTATAGCATACCCCCAGGAAAAAGTCAACCCTCAATGCAAAAAATGATTGCAATTGAGCGGCGTTTGTGGTATAATAAATTCCGTAAAGTCAACGTCAATATGCTTCACAAAAAAGAGAGGAAGACGATTTTGGAAAACAATCAGCTTCACAAGCGCTACGGACTGTTTACCGCGATCTGCATGGTCGTCGGCATCGTCATCGGTTCGGGCGTGTTCTTCAAGGCACAAGACATTCTCAATTACACGGGCGGCAATCTGCTCCTCGGCATTCTTGCATGGGCAATCGGCGGCATCGTCATGATCATCTGCGCCTTCAACTTCGCGAACTTCGCAACCCAATACGTCAAGGTCAACGGCGTGGTGGACTATGCGGAATCGATCGTCGGTGAAAAATACGCCTATATGATCGGGTGGTTCGTTTCCACCACCTATTTCCCCGCGATGACGTCGGTGCTCGCGTGGGTGTCGGCGAGATACACGCTACTGCTCTTCAATCCCGCCGCCGACATCACGGGCGGGCTTTGCATGGCGCTCGGCGCGTTTTATATGTGCCTGATCTATGCCATCAACATGCTCTCTCCCAAGATCGCGGGAAAATTGGAGGTCAGCGCGACGGTGATCAAGCTGATCCCGCTTGGAACAATCATCGTGGGCGGAACGGTCTGCGGTCTGATCAACGGAAACACCACCGAGGCATTCGCCGCGTCGGTTCAAAGCGGAAGTGGTGATTTCTCCAGCGTGTTTTCGGGCATCGCGGCGGCATCTTTTGCCTATGAGGGCTGGATCGTCGCGACGTCGATCAATTCCGAATTGAAAAACCCGAAAAAGGATCTCCCCCGCGCACTGCTGATCGGCACGGTCATCATCGTGGCGGTCTATATCCTCTATTTCATCGGACTCACCGGCGGCGCGTCGGTGGAGGTGCTGATGAAGGAGGGCGCGACCACGGCGATCAGAAACCTCTTCGGAAACGTCGGCGGCACCATTCTCAACGCCTTCGTCGTGGTCTCCTGCCTCGGCACGCTCAACGGACTCATGATCGCCTGCCCTCGCTCCTTCTATTCGCTCGCCATGCGCGGCAAGGGTCCCAAACCCAAGGCGTTTGCATCGGTCGATCCCGAGACCAACATGCCTGCAAACGCGGGCGTTCTGGCACTTCTGATCTGCGCGGCGTGGTATTTCTATTTCTACGGCGCAAATCTCACCGCGCCGATCTTCGGTACGTTCAGCTTTGATTCGTCCGAGCTTCCGATCATCACGATCTACGCGTTTTATATTCCCATGTTCCTCGCATTCATCAAAAAAGAGGGGAAAAAGAACCCCTTCAAAAATATCGTCATGCCGATCCTCGCGACGCTGGCATCTGCCTTTATGCTCTTCGTCGCGTTCTACGCGCACGGCATTCGCCCCTACCAAACCGCGGCGGCAAACGGCGAGTTCTCCTTCCCCGTCCTCTTCTATCTCATCGTCTTCATCGTCATCATGGCGATCGGCGCGATCTTCTATCGGAAGAGAACGAAACAATAAGAGAAAAAGAAGCTTGCACTCGCAAGCTTCTTTTTGATTGCGTCTCACTGAAACGGTGTGCCGAAGACGGCGACCATCAGGGCGTACATCAAGGGGATCGAGATCACGCAGAGGGTGTGCGAGATCATTGCCATACTTGCCCCGGTCTCGGGATTGCCGCCGTATGCCTCGGGGAAGACCACCGTGTTCAGTCCGAGCGGCGTCGCGGTCGCAAAGAAGGTCAGGAAGAGAATGTCGTTGCCGATCGAAAGCCCGAACAGGGTGTTTGCCAGGGTTTTCACACCGAACAAAAACGCCACGATCACCACGGGAAGCACCACAAGCCGCAACGCCGTTGCCACGTAGACCTTTCCTTTCTTCAGCATCGAGGAAAAATCGTATCTCGCGATCGTCGCGCCCGCGATCAGCATTGCGACGGGCCCCATGCAAACCTTGAGCGAGTCCAAGGAATCGGTCAAAAAAGCGGGAAGATATTTGCCAAGACCGCTCAAGCCAAGCGCGATGCCGATGAACATGGCGATCGTGGGGGCATTGAGAAGGCGTTTCCAAACACCGCCCTTCCCTCCCGTGTTCGGGGTCAGAATGGTGATTCCCCAGGTATAGATCATCAGGGAAAGCGGCAGATAGGCAAGCTTATAATAAGAAAGCGCCACCTCGCCAAACAGCGCAAGCACGATCGGGTCGCCCATATATCCGCCGTTGGCAAACGCCAAGCCGTAGGCATACACCCCTCGCTCAAGGGATTTTTCCTTGACGAATATGCGCGACAAAATGCTTGCGATCACCACGGCAAGGACCACGCCGATCGAGGCAAGGACGATATTGGTCAGATGCTTACCGATCGTTTCGACGGTGCAAAAGCGCACCATGGTCATAAAGCTGAGCGCGGGGCAGAAGACCCATGTCTCAAGAACTGCCATGACCTTGCCGGCGTTTTCGGGAAGAATTTTGCATTTGGTGGTGACGAATCCGATCGCGATGCAGATGAAGAGCATCAGCATCGGCGTCAACGTTGCTGTGAAGGTTGCCATTGTTGTTCCTCGTATAAAACAGATTGAGATACCCGCTTATTGTATCACACATTTTCACCTTTGTCAAGCAAAAACGACAGAAATCGGGAGATTGCGGTCGAATCTCTCAAACCGGAAACGTCATTCCCCCGCTTGCATGAGTGCTGTGGTGTTGTCATCGGAATATTCAATCTCCTCGGAAACGATGCTCGCCAGGGCGGCGACCTCCCCGAGCGTTTTTGCATCCTCGGAGCAGATCAGCGAAGCCAGAAGTCCTTCGCAAAACAGGCAAAACGCCAATCGGATGCCAAAATCGTCCGCGTCGAGGGCTTCGGTGCAGTGACGGTAAATCAGATATGCCAAAAAGCGCTTCAAATATGCGTTCTGCTCCGCGCCCTCGGGACGACGCTTGGAGGAATATTTCAAAAGCAACGCCTTGTGATCGGCGTCAAGATATTCCATGGAATCGAGGATTTCCAGGTATCTTTTGTCATCCCCAAAATCGATGGAATAATCACTGCGAATTTTTTCAAGCGCGCTTGCATAGCCACACGCCGTGTCCTGTAAGATTGTATATATGTTGCCGCGCGCGGCGCGTCCGTCAAATTCCACGCCGTCATCCTCGGCATCGACCTCGCCGATCTCCTCTGTCGAGGAAAAGTCGGGCGACGACAGGATCAGCCTTGCAGCCTCGGGACAGGACATTCCAAGCCCCACCTCTGCGACGCTTGTGAAGTTATAAAATCGGGGATGCTCGCGGCAGATGTCGCAAAGATAGTCCTCGCCCACCCGGAGAATGATCTTGCAAAGCCCGCGGTCGTCGAGATGCGGGCATCGGTCCCCTGCGCAAAGCCGAAAGTGCGGCGTGTCTTCCATGGAAATGCTGTCGGCGATGACGGCGCCGTAGCCGTCCTTCAGCGCGTTGTATTTTGCAAGCGTCTCCCCGTCGACGTCGATCTCCCAGCCGATGCAACAGCTGTGCTCGCACTTGTCCGCGATGCATTTGAATTGTTTGTAGTACGTTGGCGCGTAAAGCTTCATGGATTTTTCCTTTTTCGTGACGTTTTTGGATATCATAAAAGGTGTCTGTGATTAACCGTATTTCTCGATCGTCCCTCTGTAATACTTTTCAATCAATTTAGCCGTTTTCTTGGTTTTGGGAACACACGCTTTTTCCCACAGAGGAAATCTTGTTTGGAAATAAGCAATTTGGTATTCCCCAGACCAAGGCAACACTCCGCCTTCGGCGTGATGATCTTCTACGTACTTTAGCTCGTTCCAACCGGCTCTTTTCTTGACAAAGCCAAACACGTAATATACAGCAACTCCTTGTGAATTGATCACGCAGCAAAGAGGAAAAACGATCGCATATCCCAAAAACAAGAAGCATCCGACAACGATCATGAAAACGGAGATTGCAATTGCTTCATCCATCGTCCATACGCCAAAGGCGATGAGCATCATAAAAACGAGAAGAAAAAAGATACACCGAGTATTGACAATAAGATTCTTCATTGTACCACCGCCTTTCTTTGCGCCATGATCGCGCAAATCCATGAAGATTTCAACCGTTTCGCGTCCAAATCACGCCAAAAATTAGAGCCTCGGAGGATTCCAATCCAAGCCGCAACGGAGCGTCACGGTTGCCCGTCTGCCGCCATCAAATTCTCCGACGCCTCATACAGAAAGATTCCCCACTCGGGATACTTTGCGACAAGTTTCATGTCCACGCCGCGCCGTTGCGCGGTTTCCAGTGCGATCTCACGGTTGTCGCTTCGCAGATAATATACGCATTTGTCGCTTTCGACCCGATATACCGACGGGTCGCACAAATATTTGACCGGACGGAAGACGTCCTCCTTGGAGCGATCCCAAAATCCCGCCGTCAGTTTTCCACCCGAGGCAATCACAATGCCCTCACATTGATTCCAACCCGAATAAATGGTGGTGTATCCCTTTTCAACCAACAGCTCGCTGATCTCACGGTTGACACGATCCCGCGCGTTGTCAACCTGCTTTGCGGAAGGAAGAACGGAGGTGCGGAGGGAAAGGACGACCAATACGGCAAGCAAAGCAAACACCGCAGGCTTGCCAAATCTCCAATGGCGGTAGACGTAGGCGGGAAGGATTGCAAGGAGTGGGAAAAGCATAAAGTAATAGATGCTTCGCACCGACATTGTGGTGAAAACGTCGATCACCGCAATGCCCAGCACACTCAAGCCAAGCAATGCAATCAGCGTGTTCCAAGGCGTGAAATCCTCTTCCTTTTGCCTTTTGGATTGAAAATATCCAATGGCAACGACAAAAAGCACAGCCAACAGAAGAAACACGCCGAAGCTTTCATGATTTGTCAAAAGCGTTGTCAAGTGCCGCCGAGTGCTCTCGAGCGATGCGGAAAGCTCCTGCGTTCCAAGAAAAATTGCCGAGGAAAAGATCTCGTGCCGGGGGATATGCAAAAGACGGATCAGCAAAGCTCCCAGCAAATTGGCGGCGCACAGCGCGAGTGTGACCGTCAACGGCTTCCATTGAAGCTTTTTTTGCTCGATCAAGGCATTGGCTTGTGCAAACGCCTCCAAAGCCAGCATCGGAGGGAGCATGATCGCCGTTTGTCGCAAGCTCTGCATACCCGCGCCAAAAGCGAGCAACGCGGACACCACCAGCATGGCGACGCGAGGCTTGGTCAGCGCGTCACGGCGTCTTAAAAAGCATCCAAAGCACAAAAAGGCTGTGATCAGATAACAAGCATAATAGGAACACATCGTAAAAAACAGCTGCCAGCCGTTGAGTGCATAAATCGCGCTTCCGCAGCAAGCGGTGAGCGCAACAAAGCCCAAAAGAGCGATCAAGCGTTCCTCCAAACGAACAAACACGGGCTTTAACATCCAAAGGAAGGAAACCGCGATACCAAGCGTCATCAGAACGGAGGCGATCGCCATCGAGAGCGCGGGATGTCCGGTGATGCCGTAAACAAGCGCCGACAGAACGGGGGTGGCGATGACGTAGTATTGGTTACCGAACACCCAGCCGTCCGGAAAGATGGACTTGGTCTCCCACGCGCGCACGGCATACAGCACGTCGGAATACATATCGGTGCAATAAAAGTTCGACGTGAGCGAAAAATTCAGGTAGCAAATATAGAAAAAATAGACCGACAAAACGCCCAGAACAAGGCTTGGCACAAGCAGATGCTTGTGTTTTACGATCCATGACCTCACCATTGGACACCTCCTGTCTCAACCGAAAGTATTTCTGCTTACATTATATCATAAAACCAAGCAGCGCTTGGTGTGCCCGCAGGGCTTATGATTCAATAAAAGCTTCCTTAGAATGCGCGCCGCCCGCGGCGGGATCGCGCATGAACTGCTTTTATTATATCATGGTTTACAAAGCAATTCAAGGTTTTTTCGCAATTTCGCGTCCCCTTCACGCCGAAGGCGTGTCCGTTTGCGCGAAGCGCAACATCATTGGGCGCAAGCCCACATCATTGCGAAGCACATCATTTGCGCCAACGGCGCAACCTCGTTCATTTGTGTCCGCCTTACGGCGGAATGACGTTGACCTTCGGTCAAATGATGTTGCGTGCATTGCACGCAAATGACGTTGTGTCCTGCGGACACAAATGAAAAAATCCAAGTCTTTCGACTTGGATTTTTTGCGAAGAACCGCGCAAACGGTGCGTAAGTGCAGGTAAAAGCGCAAAAAAGTGCGTGGAGATTATTGATCGATCAATTCAATCTCATAACTGTGCTTATTATTGCTACCATTTACTCATCTTTGCTTGTTGATTTTTTAGCCTTAAAATAGAGATTATCACCTGCTTTCACCTCAAAATCGTAATCTTTGAGTAAAGCAATCACAGATAACCCAATCGCACCTAACAAGGCGATTAAAACGATCGCAGATCCGGTAGACACCCCTGCTGCCGGTGCCGCAAGAATGAACGAAACGGTGGCTCCCGCAACAGACACACCACCGGTAGGGGCCGCTGCCGTAATCGCTGCGACAGCAACAGCTCCGCTTCCCGTTGCAAAGGTAAGCAGAGCGGCTAATTTCTTCTTGGAGAGTTTTTTCAATTTTGCAAAGCCTTTCATCTTTTTGGCTAACTTACCGCTAACCATAATCTCCGAGTCTTTTCGTTTAATTGCTTGTTGCAATTCTTTTTTTGTTGTTACATGTGTCATTTTAATCTCCTTTTTTCGATCCATATATGCCGCTCATATCGAATTAAAAAGTATATTTGGATTTGATTATATCACAGATATAGGCCAATGTCAACAAATAACGAACTTTTATCCGGTAGACAAAAGTTTGTTTTTATTTGCGAAGAAACGTGCAATCGGTGCGCGAAGTTAGGTAAAAACGCAAAAAAGGTGCGTGCTCTACTCCAATCGTTTTCTCTTTTGTTCTATTTTTCCTTGGATATGTGAAATCAAAAAACAACCAAGCGGGTTAAGTGGGATAAAAACCCAAAACAGAATTTCCCACACAGAGCTAATACGGTAAATGGTTTCCGAGACCTGTGTGTATTCGCCATGATTCCCGACAAAATATGTGTTTGCCTCGCAATACCCAAGGGCGGCGGTACCACCTATGATAAAACCGAAGAGAAAAAATCCTGCTATAATAACGATTCCTATCGTATTCCAAATGGATAGAATCAAATTGGTTTTATTTTCTTTCACAGCTATACCTCCTATTATCGTTATGATTATATCAAAAAATCGCTTGTTTGTCAAGTGAAGCATCGCCTGCGGCGATATGATGTTTTTCACTTCGCTCAAAATGATGTTGCTCCCGTTGGTCGCAATGATGCGATGTTTGCCCAATGTGCCGTCAGGCACACATCGTTCGCGAAGCGAACATCATTGATGCGAAGCATCACATCATTTGCAACTTGTTGCAACATCATTTGAGGCAAAGCCTCAACCTCGTTCATTTGTGCCGTGGGCGGCAATGATGTTTTCGCTTCGCTCAAAATGATGTTGACCTTCGGTCAAATGATGTTGTGCCTGTCGGCACAAATGAAAAAATCCAACTCTTACGAGTTGGATTTTTTGTGGTTGACGACCGAAATAGATGATATCTTGCTTTCGATTAGGTTGCCGTTCCTTCAAGCCTTTTTATGATTTGTTTGAATTTATCATTTTGCTCACACTTATGGTAAATTCCATTTTCATCTTTCAAATCATGCAAAATGCTGTTGAGTACATTTCGGCAACTGTTATTTTGAGTAGGTTTAGATGTCTGCTCTTTTTTATATTCCAAAGCGTTTACAAGCAATGACTCAAGCTTTAAACTGTTGGGCATAGTATCAAACGCAACACAATGATCAACGCACTTTTCAAGATTTTCGAGCCCCTCTTCTATCTTTCCGTTCTTTAATAGCAACACAGCAATATCTTCATATGCGTCTCCAATTCGGATATGTGAAAAAGCATAATCCTCTTTTTCATATACGATCTCATAAAAAGCAATTGACTTTTTCAAAAGCTCGATTTTTTCCGTGTTTGTATAATAATCGCCGTCAATCATACAAGTGATCAGCCACCAAAAATGCCAATGCAGTTTTTGAATCGTGCTTTGACAAAATTCGATTTTTTCCTGACCGTTTAAAAATTTAGGAAGTGTTGTTTCTTCCGTACTATACAGAGTAGGGAGCTCTCTCGCTATTTTTATGGCAGTTTCTTTTTCACCATTTCGCCAAAGAGAATAACACATACAGGACTGCGCTTTATTTCTTATTTGATTATCCGTGCAAAATTCCAAAATGCGTTCACACAACTTTACCGATTCGTTTCGGTTCTTTTTGCGTTCCTCTGCCGTAGATCCAAATCCGTCAAGAAAAACCGCAAGCTCTAACATAATTTGAAAATCATTTGGGAAACTGTGTAAGCCTTCTCTTAATGTGAAAATACAATCACCAAGCTTACCTTCGGAGCTGAACTTTCTTGCGGTTAGCAAAAAATTGTCTCTTTTTTCTTTATTCTGAATTTCATTCATACCGACAAGCTCATCAAGTGTTACGTTGAAAAAACTTGCGATAGAGGGCAAAAGAGTAATATCGGGATATCCTTCATCTCGTTCCCATTTTGAAATTGCTTGATATGAAACGCCTATAAATCCCGCCAACTCCTCTTGTGTGATCCCTCGATCTTTTCTTAATCTCTTTAAATTCTCAGAAAGATTTAGTTTCATAAAATCTCCTTGTGTTTGTAAAAAGTAAACAGCGCTGTTTCTGATTATAGTATATACCAAATAGCGAA
>JAFWYJ010000032.1 GCA_017517745.1 Clostridia bacterium
CGAAGGCAAACATCGTTCGGCGTGCCTGCTATCGCAGGTCGCCGCCGGCAGCGGGAGCGATTGATTGGTCGAGCGTACAGATAAACAATTACGTTTCCACCCATGCGATAAAAGTTTTTGAAGAGTCCAGAGAAACTTTTTGAAAAAAGTTTCTCTGGTCGCCGAAGGCAAAAAAGGGGGTGTGGGGGCTTCTTTCAAGAAGCCCCCACAAAAACGCGTCCCCCGCTCCCCCACAAAACGCATGTTTCCATGCGATTGATATTACTTCGGACAAAACCACTGAGGCGGAAAACAACGTTCGGTGGCAAGAGGATCGACACCCCCGGCGTTTTGGTAGACCAACTCGACAGTCTCTTTCATTTTGACCGCGTCACAAAGCTGTGTCGGCGCGTTGCCGATAAAGCCGTCTGTGATGCATCCGTGGTAACGGAAGGCGGTATCATATTTCATAAATCTCGACGAAATATTGCTCATATAGTCGGTATAATAAAGCCTCAATTCGCGGTGAACGATCTCGCCTGACGGGCGGCGCACGGTAACGGGCATGGCTTCCCGTGCCATACGGTTGGGCAGATTCAGAATTTCTCCAACACAGTGAAGATAGGTATTCTGTGTCTGTGGCACACCGACGAGAAGAACGTGTCCCCCTTCGCTGTAAAGCTTTCCGTAGCAGCTTTCAGGTGCGGTGGGTGTGACAATTTCGGCATCGTCGCGAACAAACGCCTCCGCCCTCGCGCGATCCCCGAACACCGCCACCGAGTGGGTGGGGTTTTCGGAGCGTACACAGCGGGGATCCGCTGCCGCAACCGTGGAAAACACACCAAGACTGTTCTCGGACGTCGTCAGATCCAGCGTGATACGGTCGCTCTTTCCGAAGTTTCTCCACGTATGAACCGGCACACAAAGCAGCCCGTCCTCTGCCGTAAAATATTCCAAAAAAGCTTCCAGAAGCCCTTCAGCGCCGCCCTCCACCGCACCGACCGTACGCATTGAAGTGTGCACCATGACGATGCTGTTTCGCGGCGCGTTCATGTTTTCCAACTGCCGGATGATGTCATTTTTCGTAAACATAGCCTCTCCTCACAAAAGTGATTTTCAAAAGGTATTATATCAAATGCGCGCACGTTTGTCAAGTGTCTTGTTTTTATCATCGCAATATGTCTTGACAAATGAAAGAGCTTGTTTTATAATATACTTACAAAAAAGGAGGATCCTGTGATCCCCCTTAAAAAATTCACGTATAAAAGTCGTGATTGCCAATGGTGAATGCATACGGGCGGTTTTTCGAGATCCAATTGTTGGTGGAAATTCTCGGATTCATGAAAAAGAGAATCTCATCCGAAAGCGTATAGCCCTCCAGACAGATCTTGGCCGCGATCACCGCGCTCTCACTCGGCGGATTGTAGATCGTGCCGAACGAAACGGGTGAAAACTGCGTTCCGTGCTTGCGGTCAAAGATCACGCCGTAGATCGTGTTGGGATAGGATCTGCTGCGCACACGGTTAAGCACCACGTTGCCAACCGCAATCTGTCCCCGCAGCGGTTCGCCCTTGGACTCGGCGGAAATGATACGCGAGAGCCAATAGACGTCATTGCTGTTATAGGATGCAGGTACAATCGCGCGTGTCTCTCCCACCGTTTTCAGTTCCACACAACGCGCACTCGCATTCCATGTCAGATCCTCTTCAAATGCGCGCGCCAGGGGACGGATGGGAACGTACATATGTCCGTTCAGGTTCATGACCTCTCCCACCGTATAAAGATAATGCCCATTGGCAATGATGTACATGGAGTTGTTTTGTACCGTCAAGGTCAGGTCATCGGTCTTAACCGTTGCCGTTCCGGTTTTGCCGTTCCACGTAAATTTGCAAGAATCAAGCAGATTGCAAAAATTTCGCAGCGGCACGTATGTGATCGAATCGATGATCACACACTCACCGTCAAGCACCTCCTCGCCGTCCAGATAGACTCTGGTGGGAGTGGCGTTTGAAGGAAACGTAACGCCGGATGCCGAAGCCGCAACCGTCAAACAACCGCAAAGCAGCACACATGCCATCAGCATGACCAAACTCCTTCGGAGTCGGTCTCTTCGTTTGGTTTGGAATTTCATTTCTTCCCTCCTTTTGTTTTTTTCCACGGTGACGTACCTCGGTGACGCTACTATTGTAACAGGAAAAGGAAGAAAAATCAACCCACACATTTTGGCTCTTCCGCAAGGATTTTCCTTGCTCTCCGCAATTCGGTACTTTTGGAAAATATCTGTCTCGCGTTTTTCAAAAAAGCCGAAAAAAACTCTCGTTTCATTACCATTTTATTAGAAAGAAAGGAAATATCGGGAAGATATGGAACACTATACCCACGTTGTCTGGGATTTTAACGGAACGCTTTTCAATGACGTGAAAGCCTGTATCAAAAGTGCCAACCGTCTCTTGGAGCGTCACGGACTGCCCCTGCTCTCCTCGGTTGAGGACTACCGCGCCGCTTTTGGATTTCCCATCATCGACTACTATCGCCGACTCGGCTTTGATTTTGAAAAAACGCCATACGCCGACCTCGCCGTGGAGTGGGTTGCCTACTATCTGGAGCAAAGTGCCACTGCTGTACTCTATCCCGACGTGACCGATACCTTGCGCACCGTCCGAGCAAAAGGCATCTCTCAACTGATCCTCTCGGCAACCGAAAAAAGCATGCTGGAAAAGCAAATCGAATCGCTCGGCATCCTTCCCTATCTCGACGAGGTGCTGGGACTTGACAACATCCATGCATACAGCAAACGCGAGCTTGGAGTGATCTGGCGGGACGCCCATCCAAACGCGCGTCTGCTCTTTGTCGGTGACACCGATCACGACGCGCAGGTCGCCGCCGCCATGGGCGCCGACTGCATCCTCGTCACCACAGGACATCAGCCTCGCACCGTCCTCGAATCGCTTCGTCCTCTCGCCGTCGTCGATTCTCTCGGCGAAATTTGCGAGAAATATTTATAAGATAGATTGTTGCGAGAGACGCGATTTGTGGGGGAACTTTTCTCAAAAAGTTCCCCCACACCCCTTTTTTGCCTTCGGCGACCAGAGAAACTTTTTGAAAAAAGTTTCTCTGGACTCTTCAAAAACTTTTATCGCTGGGGTATCCATATAAAATTTTATCTGTGCGCTCGCTCATTCAATAGCTCCCGCTACCGTTTTGGTACACACCAAAGGCACTCCGTGCCAACGGCTTTTTTGTGGGGGCTTTTTCAAAAGCCCCCCACAAACCGCGTCCCCCACGATCTCGTCCTTTTTCAAAAGTCACTCCAAAAATTCTGCTTTTTCGCGTTCAAACCGTTGCTTTGGGGGCAAATTTTTGTTTTTCGGCGTTGACTTTGGTTTCTTCGGCATTCTGGAGAGGATAATATCCGCGGGTATTCATTTCCGCGAAGATCTCCTCCTGAATGCGCAGTTCGTCCTGCAAAATCGAGCAAAGGCTGCTTCTGACCGAGGTGGTCGCCGACTCACAGCAATAGGCGTTATAGGTGGCAGCCATAAACTTTTGGGTGGAAAGCAGATCGGTCATCTTCTCCTGCTCACTCATTTGACATTGATATGCGTCCATCGTATTTCTCCTCACTTCAGGTTGGCGTACAGCTCATCAAAGTGGCGTTGATGACGCTGTGCGATCTGCTCGTACTTGGTTTTCAAGGTGCTGTCGGTTGCCTCTTTGGCATAGCATTGATATTTGGCAATCAGGTTTTGCTCTGCCGATAACAGATCCGAAATTGCCGAAAGCTCTTTTGTGGTAATCTGTGCCATGTTATCATCCTTTCTCGGCGGCGGTTCAGCGAAGATACGCCTTCATATCCTCCACCACTTTTTCTTCAAATTCACACACGTCACGCGCCAGGCGAATGGTGCTTTCGGACGCGTTACTGTTCTCTGCCTCGCGCAAAATGCGAAGCATATCGTTCACGCCCATTGTCGCGCCCTCCACCATCATTTCCGCCAAGTGGGTTGAGGTCGAGTCGCGCATGGTATCCATCATCACGCCCCATTTCGCCATCGTCTTGCTGACAATGCCCTCTTCTTCGGGCTTGATCCCCTCCTCAGCCAGAAGCTTTGCCGTGCGCGAAGCAAACGCGTCAAACGCGCTCAGCTCCACGGTCAAATCACTCTTCAGCTTGGAATCCTTGACCTTGGGCATCAAATTCAAGATCGAGTCCGATGCCATTTTGACGTTTTTATAGATTCCCTGCAGAATTTCTGCAGTCTTTTTCTTGTTTTGTTGTACGGTTTCCGTCATGTTCTCACCTCCTTTGTTTTTTCAGCGCAAAAAAACGCCGCGCAAATAGTATCTGCAACAGCGTTTTTTTTATTCTTTTATTTTTATTTTTTGAGCGAAGCGGCTCAAGCCTCAAACTCGTTCCAACGGCTCATGGGAACAACGTCATAGGTCAGCTCGGAGTTCTCTTCCAAGCGACAAGCAACCGCCATGCGAAGCTTGTCCTTGCCCGTGACGCGCACGATCAAGCGTACAAGATCGCTTCCCACCAAGTGCTTCGCCTCAAAGCGCGCCGCCGTCGGTGCGCCGCAAAGCTTGCAGACCAAGGTTTTTCCGTTTTGCGCCAAGGTTGCCGTTTTGCCGCTTTTCGCGACGGTTACCTCGGCACGTGTCCATACCGTCCAAACGATTTCCGCCGGTTCCGCAAGCGTCAGCTCGTCCTGAACCACCGCAACGCGTCTGTTCTCAGTCAAAAGCAGGCCGCGCTTGGCGCGCAGAACCGCATCACTGATGCCGCTCATATCGACCACCGCATAAGCACGCGCAGGCGAGGAGCGCATCTCAAGGATCGGCGCAATCGCGTCGGGATTCTGATCGGGCGCGGGAGCGGGATTGGGATCAACCGTGAGCGTATTCTGGCCCTCGGCACGCTTTCTGAGCAAGAGTGGCAGACCGTCCTCCTCGCCAAGCTCGATGAAGAAGCGCTCGCCCCCCATTTCCAAAAGCAGGCTTCCTGCATCAAGGTCGCCACCGATCTCGCAATTTCGTCCGCCGTGCAGACCTGCAAAGACCGCCTCGTCGCTCCAATCCGAGCGCATCACGGCAAGTCCCGCCTTGCGATAAACGGCATCCAAAGGCAACGAAGGTGTCTCGCCATCGTTGATCGGAAGATAAAACAAAACGTCAAACGCGTGGACGTTTTTCTTTCCTGCAAGAATCTGCTGACGTCTGACCCATGCGGGCAGAGTGTTTCCGCTCAATCCGGCAAAGAAGAACGCGGTCGCGGTATCGATCGGCGCGGCGGCACAACCGTGGTAATTCCAACAGCCGTTTTTGGTCTCCAAGCCGATCGGGAAATACGCGGTGGCGGCAAATCCCGGCGCCGAAGCGAGACCGTAATCGTCTCCGCAAGCCTTTTGCAGCATGGCAACCGTCAGCGCAAGCGCACGCGTGCTCTTTTCCCAAGCGGCAACGCTTTCGGGATAACCTCCGTCGGGCGCATACGCCGCAAAGCAGGGTTCCAGATTGCGCAAAATGCGGTCGAACAGCTTCTTCGCGGTTTGCGGATAAATATCCGAGAAAGCAAAGGAAACGGCAAGCATTCCCGCATTGATCACAGCACCGTCGGCACTCCCCGCACGCCACATGCTGCGTTTCCCGTCATAAGACTCAAGTCCCGGGCGCATCATGCAACGAAGCACGGTGCGCTCAACGGTCGCCTTGCGGCCTTCACTCCAAACGTGATGACACCAGTCATAGGCGATCGCCACACCCATGGCAAGCACGGCAACGCTTGCAAGCGCACCGAAGCCGTCCTCCTCCATCGTCGAAAGTGCCTCACATTCAGCGGCGGCTCGTTCGGCATACACCTTGTCGCCCGTCACGCGGTAAAGCATCGAGAATGCGATCAGACGCTCACTCGCATCGCGGCAAGCCGCTGCATCCATCGGAGCCGTCGGCAAGGAAGCCGCAAACGCCTCCGATTTCGTGCCGTATTGCACCTTCAGCGCATTGACGTATTCCTTGAGCGCGGAATCGGTCTTGACATTGCGGCGCAGCTGCATCAGATCATCAAAAGAGGCGAGCAATCTGCCTCTCATCGGGTTCGGGAAACGGCGATGCAGGTCCTCCCAAAGCGTATCCACGCTCGGACGGCGGAAGGTCGTGTCGGCAACCAGCTGCCAGATCACCTCCGCGTCTCTTGCACTCTCAAAAACATTGCGGCGGTTGGAAAGCACCACGAGTCCCATTGCGGGATCTACAAAGCATTGGCGCAAATGGAAAAAGTTCTTCACAAATTCCATCGGGAAGAAGAGTACACCTCCCAAGACTCGCGGACGGAAGCCGATCTTTACGCGCAAACCCTCCACCGTCATCTCGTCGGAGTCTGCGGAAAAGGCGTATTTCTTTCTGCGATAAGAAAACGTAAGCGTATTCGCAAGGTTATCCACCACGGCCGAATGCGCGATCCCTGCGGCAACGGGTGCCATGGGAAGCCACAGAATGCCGTCGCTTTCAAATGGCTTGGCATCACAGCCGTCGATCGCATTGGCGATTCGCTTGCGGTCCACGATCGCAAACGATCCGCTCTTGGAAAAGACTGCCGCGCCCTTCAACTCGGGCATCGTAGCGTAAGCAGGCGGCGCAATGCCGTCCCACAGGAAGAGATTGTCAAAATACAGCACCGTGTCCTCGCGGTTTGCCTGTCCTCCAACCACACAATCAAGGCAAAGGCTTCCGACGCGGTCCCAGCCGGACGCGTTTCCGACCGTCCGCAGGAACGGCAGCTCGATGCGATAATCATTCCATCCGTCCTTCGTGATCGAGAGCGTGCGCTCGTAGCCGTTTTTGCCGGCGCCCTTCGCGTCCGAATCGAACATCATCGAGAAGGATCCGCCCTTACCGTTCACGGCAAAGACCGAAAAGGTCAAATAACGGTGAGCGGACAGATCTCTCACTCCCAGGGGGATCACGATGCGGCTTTTCTCCGCAAAGTGCCATGCCGCTGTCATATGTGCGCTCTTTTTATGTACCAGATCGGGCGTCATTCCCCAACTCTCGATCATATCGTATTCATTCATATCAATGAAGGTCAGTGCCTCCCCGACGGGAAGCTGCTCGATCAAGCCCTTCAGATTCTTTTTCATCTTCTTTCCCAATTCCTTTCTTTCATCAATTCCTTGTCACACCGTGCCAATGAAGCGCAGGAACGCCGCCCTGCCCTCCTCGGTGCATTTGTAAACGCCTGCATCCTCCAAAACCGCCTCAAAGGTTCTTCCGATCTCCTCGCGCAGAATCTCATCCACGTTTTCCTTGGTGAATTGATAGCGATTGGCAAACGCGGCAACCCACGCGGCGTGCTTGGAAAGCGTCTCGTCGGCAGAAAGATCTCTGCCCTCTGCCAAAGCGGCTCCCAAAGCCTCGATCTCAGACTTCAAGCGAGACGGCAGCACCGCCAAGCCCATGACCTCGATCAAGCCGATATTCTCTTTTTTGATGTTATGCTTGTCCGCGTGCGGATGGAAGACACCCAAAGGATGCTCCTCGGTGGTCTTGTTGTTGCGCAACACCAGATCCAATTCGTAGTCATTTCCGCGGCGACGCGCGATGGGCGTGATCGTGTTGTGGGGCGTGCCGTCGGTTTCGGCAAACACAAACGCCTCGGGATCGGAATAGGCACGCCATGCGCCGAGAATGCGGTCGGCAAGCTCGGTCAGAGCCTCGCGGTCAGCAGAGGTCAGACGGATGACCGACATCGGCCAGCGCACGATGCCCGCACGGACGTTATCAAAGCCCGCAAAGTGCAGTTCCTTTTCAATTTCGGCACGCTCCATCGCAAAGGTGTAGTGTCCGCCTTGCATGTGATCGTGCGTCAGGATCGAGCCTCCGACGATCGGCAGATCGGCGTTTGATCCGAGGAAATAGTGAGGAAACAGCGTCACAAAATCCAACAACTTGACAAAGGCGGCACGGTCGATCTTCATCGGGGTATGAGACGCCGAGAGCGCGATGCAATGCTCGTTATAGTAGACGTAGGGTGAATATTGCAAAAACCAATCTTGTCCCGCCATCGTGATCGGAATAAGGCGGTGCGACTGTCTTGCCGCCTGTGTCATGCTGCCGGCATAGCCCTCGTTCTCGCGGCAGATGGCACACTTGGGATAACCCGTCTGCTTCTGCGTCTTTGCCGCGGCGATCGCCTTGGGATCCTTTTCGGGCTTGGAGAGATTGACGGTGATGTCAAGATCGCCGTATTTTCCGCGATAGATCCACTTCAGATCGCGCTTGATGCGATAGGTGCGGATGTAGTCGGAGTCACAGCTCAGACGGTAATAATAATCGGTCGCGCGCTCGGGAGACTCGGCGTAAAGCGCACGGAATTTTTTGACGACCTCGCTCGGACGGGGGGTGAGGAGTCCCATCAGACGGGTGTCAAACAGATCTCTGCCAGTCACACCGCAATCGGGAATGATCTCGTTTTCGACGGCATAATCGCAAAGCGCGCCCAAAAGCTCCTCAAGGGAAAGCTTCGGCAATTCGCCCACAGACTCAAACGCCGACACCTGCAGCTCTTCCATCAGGCGGTTCCGATAAAACACGCGATCCAAGGGATCGATCAGCTCGCGCTCAACCGCATATTCCACCAAAGCACCAATCAAATTGCACACATCATACTTCATAACAGACTCCGTTTCTCCTCTTCCGGGCTACAAATAAAATATTATTATCTTCATTATAACACGGGAAGTCAGTTTTGTAAATGAAAACTTTTGCTTTTTTTGATTTTTTTATTCAAAAGCCCGAAAAATTCAAAAGATAAATTTCAACCGCCAACGTCTTGACAAACATGAAAAAAAATAGTATAATATCAAATGGTTTTTGACGGGTGAAAAAATCACCTTTTCACTCTTCACTCTTCACTCTTCACTACTTATGCGGGTATGGCGGAATTGGCAGACGCGCAAGATTTAGGATCTTGTGTTCATTCGTGCAGGTTCGACCCCTGTTACCCGCACCAAACAAAAGAGCAGATGTCGCAAGATATCTGCTCTTTTGGTTGACTCTGGTAATTGGAACGAGAAGCTGCACCGACGTTTGCGGTTTTGCTTGCAAAATGCGGTCGTTAAGACCGCAAGAAAACGTCTCAACGCCGCCGGTTCTAATAACAAATCCCATCAAATATCACGCGGCGTTTGTGCAGCGTTTCGACCCCTGTTACCCGCACCAATAGAAAAGGGACACCCCTTGGCGTACCTGCGATAAAGCAGGTACAAATCAAAAGACATAGCTTATTTTTAGGCTATGTCTTTTTTTGAATAGAAAAATACTACGATTGGTAGAATTAGGTCTATGTTGCGGTTATTGATTTATAAGTTAAAATACTGTATAATGTATTCAGACGCGTCGAAACAACTTGAATTTGGAGGTTAATACTATGGGACTTATGATTGGTGAAAAGCTGAAAAAGCTGCGCCGAAGCAGAGATTTGACTCAGGAAGAGGTTGCGGCTCATATTGGTATTTCCTATCAAGCTATCAGCAAATGGGAAAGAGGCGACGGATATCCGGACATCACTATGCTCCCCACACTTGCAAATTATTTTGAGGTGTCTGTTGACGAGTTGATTGGCATGGATGAAATATCTTCCGCCCAAAGACTTGATGATATCAATCAGAAATGGCAAGAAAATAGAGCAAAGGGAGCCCACAAAGAAAACGTCGAACTCATGCGAAACGCATTGAAAACCTACCCCAATCATGCGTTGTTGCTGATGCAATTGTCATGTTCACTTGAACGACTTGATGGTACCGAAAAGGAGAAAAAGGAGTATTTAAAAGAATCTATTATGCTTCACGAGCAGATTCTAAAATACTGTGACGATTCAGAAATCAGAGGTGCCGCGCTTTGTAATCTTTCCGATGCATATTACAGATACGGAGATTATCAAAAGGCGGTAGAATACGCTACCAAATTACCGAATCTTTATAAGACAAGAGAAACCGCGCTTGTTCACATTTTAAAGGACGATGTACAAAAAAAGGAAGTGGCGAAATCGGCAATAGAACCGTTGACTTGGCTTCTGTCCTATCATTTGACTGCGCTTTCTGAAACCGAAAATGACACTCATTATAAGGACAAAATAATTAAAATGCTGGATGCGCTTTTTGACGGTAATGAAAGCGACTTCATTGCCAAAATTCGCAAGAAAGCGTCCGAGTAATTACTTGCCCCGCCTCGCGCGGGGCTTCGCTTTTGTGGACAAAAAAGCAGTGCTTGTCAGGAAAAGTAGATGGACTTTCGGGGAGCACAAACCAAAGGCTCCCTTGTGTAAAGGGAGCTGACGCCGAAGGCGGCTGAGGGATTGTTTTGAACAACAATCTAACCTTTTACAATCCC
>JAFWYJ010000033.1 GCA_017517745.1 Clostridia bacterium
AACGCATGGATGCAGAGCTTGCCTTTGCAAAAGCGATTCAGCATTCCGCATTGCCGAGCGTTTTCCCCCCTTATCCCAATAGAAAAGAATTTGAAATCTACGCCACGATGCACACGGCAAAAGAGGTCGGCGGCGACTTCTACGATTTCTATTTCATTGACGATGACAACCTTGCATTCTTGATGGCAGACGTATCCGGCAAGGGTATCCCTGCGGCAATGTTTATGATGCAATCCAAGACCATCATAAAGAGCTGTGCCGAGTCGGGCATGAGCGTTGAGCAGGTGTTCACCGTTGCAAATGAAAAGCTCTGCGAAGGTAACGATGCAGGTATGTTCGTTACCGCTTGGATGGGTATTCTGAACGTAAAGACCGGCAAGGTACTCTTTGCCAACGCAGGTCACAATCCTCCCCTTGTAAAGCACGCAGACGGTACATACGAATACCTCAAAACCCGTGCAGGCTTTGTGCTTGCAGGTATGGAGGGTGTTCGCTACAGGGGGAATGAGTTGGAGCTTGCACCCGGTGATGCGATTTATCTCTACACCGACGGTGTTACCGAAGCGACCGATCTGAACACAGAGCTTTACGGAGAAGATCGCCTGCATACCGTTCTTGAAAAATATAAGAATGCAGCACCGCAGGTAATTTGTGATGAGGTCAAGCGTGATGTAGATGCCTTTGTTGGAGAAGCACCGCAGTTTGATGATATTACAATGCTTGCTCTGAAATACAACGGACAGGAGGATGCACAGTGAAAGAATTGACGGTAGAAGCGAAGACCACAAACATTGAAGCAGTAACGAACTTTGTGAACGAGCAGCTTGAAGCTCTTGATTGCCCGATGAAAGCGCAGATGCAGATCGACATTGCCATCGACGAGCTTTTCGGCAATATCGCACACTACGCATACAATCCCGATGTAGGAGAAGCGACCGTTCGCGTGGAGGTTACCGAAGATCCTCTTGCCGTGGTAATCACCTTTATTGATAACGGTGTACCTTATGATCCCCTTGCAAAAGCCGATCCCGACACAACGCTTTCCGCAGAAGAAAGAGAGATCGGTGGCTTAGGTATTTATATGGTGAAGAAGTCAATGGACGATATCACTTACGAATACAAGGACGGACAGAATATCCTCGCAATCAAGAAAAACTTGCAATAAAAAATCTTGAATCTAACCTTTTGCACTTTGCGGTGTATAAACAAATGCAGAATGCAAAGTGCAAAATGCAAAATTAATAATTTATTACGAGGCAAGGAATGATATTCTCGGCAATGTCAAGGAGTATGGACTTCAACCGCTACTTCAGATGGGCAAGTATCTCGCGGAGGTCTGTGCCACGGTTGGTGAGCTTGCCGAGGTCAATGAAGAATGCAGAAATTGCCCCTATTTCAAGTATTGCGCCTCCGGATGCCGTGCGGTTGCTCTGACTCTGACGGGCGACAAAATGGGCGTGGATCTTTCCAAATGCCTGTTCTTCAAAAAAGGTTATTACGAAAAGGTTGTACGCACGATGGGCGACTTTAGAAACAATACGCCGATCAATGTGTAAAAGGAGTATTATGAAAAGAAAATTTTTAAGTATCGTTTTGTGTCTTTCGATGCTTCTGTCGCTTCTGACACTTGCATCCTGCTCGGATAAAAACAATCCTACCGATGGCTCGGGAACAAATCCCCCTGCGGATAAAGCCGCGTCTATTGCGATCCTCTATGAAAACGACGTGCATTGTGCCGTGGAGGGGTATTCCAAGCTTGCGGCGATGAAAGCCGAGCTGAAAGGGGTCTATGACCACGTGGGCGTTGTTTCCTCGGGTGACTTTGTGCAGGGTGGCACTTTGGGTGCTGTTTCCAAGGGTGAGTACATCATAAACCTTATGAACAAGGTGGGCTATGATGCCATCGCGCTCGGCAACCACGAATTTGACTATCAGCTTGCGCGTCTTGTGGAGCTGAACAACCTCTCAAACACCAAGTTTCTCTCCTGTAACTTTGCAAAAATTGGCGAGGATAAGGCGTACTTTGATTCCTATACCATCGTATCCTACGGTGACGTGGAGATTGCCTACATCGGCATCACCACACCCTCTACCATCAGCTCGTCAAATCCCGCACAGTTCAAAAACGAGGACGGCGAGATTATATACACATTCAACGAAGCAGATATGTATAGCCTCGTTCAAGCAAACATTGATGCTGCCGAGAAAGCAGGCGCGGATTACGTGATCGCGCTCTCGCACGTTGGCTATGACGAGTCAGATGAGTTGTTTGATATCACCGATATCATCGAAAATACCGACGGATTTGATGTAGTTCTCGATGCACACGCGCATCTTGTCATCGAAAACAAAACCATCAAAGACAAGAGTGGCGACGACGTTCTGCTTTCCTCTACGGGAACGAAATTTGAGTACATCGGCAAGCTCACCATCACCGAGGACGGACCCCATACCGAGCTTGTAGAAACCGCTACATACGAAAAGAACGATGCGACCGTGGATGCGTACCTTGCCGAAATCAATGAGAGCTACGCAGAGCTTGGCAACCGTGTGATCGGTCAAAGCACTGTCACGCTGAACGACTACGACGGCGATACTCGACTTGTCAGAAATAGTGAAACCGCCCTCGGCAATCTTTGCTCGGATGCACTTCGTGTGATGACGGGAGCTGACGTGTCATTTGTCAACGGCGGCGGCTTGCGTGCACCAATCGAAGCAGGTGATGTCACCTTCAACGATATTTTCTCGGTGTTCCCGTATAACAATCAAGTCGTAACGGTTGAGATCACAGGGCAAATGCTTCTCGATATGTTAGAGATGGGCGTGATGAATTACCCCGAAGAAAACGGCTCATTCCCAAGTATGTCGGGCGTGACCTTCTCGCTGAATACGGCGATCCCCACATCCGTCAAGACCGATGAAAACGGCTTCTTCACGGGCGTGGACGGTGACTACCGTGTGTACGGTGTCAAAGTGCTTGACAAGGAAAGCGGCGAATACCGTGATCTTGATCTTAACAAGAAATACGTTCTCGCAGGCTTCAACTATCATTTGCTCTCGCAAGGCGACGGAATGGCAATGTTCAAGGATGCCAAACTCACCCAAGCCGAGGGAACGCTTGACATCGAGCTTCTTGAAAACTACATTGTGGATCACCTCGGCGGCACCATTGGTGAGGAATATGCACAGCCGCAAGGAAGAATTACCTTTACCGAGGGATATGCTCAATAAACAAACGAAACTATAAGTAAGCAGGCGAAATATGAGGCAGGTACTAATCATCAATCAAAAAATTGAGGAAGCAGAGGAAATAGCGCATAATCTTGGAGAAACAAAAGCAGAAATCACTTGCATTGCATACTGTTATATGATTGGAAAGATGGATTTCGGTCGAAACAGTCCAATTATCAAAATGTCGAATTATTTCGGAGAAGACTTCCCATTTACTTTAAGTGAATATAGATGCTCGCGCTTGTTTAATTTATTTTTGTAATAGATATACTATTAAACAATTTGATTTTATATTAATGGTCAAAGCATATTAAGTTTCGTAGTAAAAAATTGCAAACAACTTTTGAATTTATCCACAAGCCTATGTACAAAAGCCGCAAAACACGATATAATGCATTCAGCAAACTCTAAAACGATGTGTTCAGCGAACAGGATTTTGCAAAGCTTATATGACAAAAAGGTCTTACATTGCAAGACTTTTTGGAAAATGTCGAAAAAGAGTCTGCTCTTCCCTATGCACCGGCTGCACAGAAATGATGGGACTCATCGGCGCAGGTAACAACCCCATGGTTGGTATGACCGTTGCCGTTGCTATTGCGATCGAAGAGGCAAGCAAATAAGTCAGACGCCACAAGACTTTTTCAAATTCTTGTAGCATCTGAAACTTGTAAAAACAAGTAAATAAAGATTAGACACATCATTTTGGGAAAACCCAGCATGATGTGTCTAATTTTTTATGCTGATTTTGCGAGGTGGAAATGATGAAAAAGATGACGATGGATGTAGCTGATTCGATGACTTTTGAGAAGGCTTTTGAGAAATATCTTGACAATTGCAGAGTGCGAAATCTGCGTGAAGGCAGTATATATTCACGATATCTTAACCTATCATCCCCAAAGAATATTACTTGTTTCGCTTACGCTTCGCAAGTACCGCCCCCACTCTTGGGGGCTATATCCCCAAAATTCACATCTCCCGTTGGTCGATATGAATCTTGGAAAAGATTTTGTATATTATATTTGAAAGCATTTGAAGCAAAATAAAAGTTTTAGCAAAAGTATTTTGTTGGGTGGGTATCATTCTTTAGCCTTAATAATGCTCATTGGTTTGATCATTTTGATCTTCACCATAGGCACAATCAATGAAAGCAGTGCCAACAAAAACACCGCCAAGCAATTCACAAGCACCACATTGGGCTGATAACTTAAAAGATCAAAATCAATTATAATATGCGATCCAACAATTTTCTCTATTGATCCAATCAATACGACATTGGCCCAATCAATAAAAAAGTAATATCCAATCGTTGCCAATAAACTTGTGAACACGGCAATCATTATAGTTTGAAGTCCAAAAATCCAACCAACCATCATGTTTTTCATCCCCAAGGCCTTCAAAATACCGATCTCATACAACTTGCTTTTAATCGTTTGTGTTAAAAAACGCATCAAAATCAAAACGATCCCAATACAAAGAAAAATGGATACCCAGCGAAAAATCGGGATAAAAGCGTCCACCACTTTCGTCATCGTGTAAATGCCCTCCAGGTTTTGTGATTGACCAACAAATCCCATTTCACTTGCCAGATCGAAAATTCCAAACACTCCACTCAAATCATCGAAATACAATCCTTGAACCGTAACCGCGTGCTCGGCATATTTCGAATACAAATCTTCGGAAAGAACCATTGCTCCTGCAATATCCGCAGATATAGCCTTTATGTGAACCGTGGATGAAAACAGACAGTGTTCTTTTAAAAGATCATACATTCTGTAAACCGCAATTTCCATATCATGAGGAACGAAGGTGTCACAATCAGTTCGAGTATAATCAGTTTCAAAATAAGCGTTGTAAGCCTCCAAACTCAACACAACCTCTGCCGGTCCAAGCCCAAATTGATTGTGAAGATCCTTAATACCATAGTGTCCGTTCGTCGCAGAATATTTTCGATCTCCATTGACATACGTACGGAAGGTCCAAACAATATCTACGTCATCGCTATTCTCATAATCATAAACGTAATTGGGATTGAATGTATAGGAATATCCTAATTTATCGTACACATCAAAAACGAAATCTTCAAATTGTGACTTTCGCATCAGTTTGGCAAAATCCGTCCCGGAATAGAACAAGGCACGATCAAAAAGCTCTCCATATTCTTCTTTATAGCCCGTGTAGATAATTCCGTTAATATATGTCCGAACCGTTTTATAAGGCACACCAAACATATGTGCCCCCAACAAATCCTCATATGTAATATTCGAATCATAACACGTGGCAATGATAGAATCCGCAACATAATCAGTAATCAAAACTCCGATCGGATTTTCTTCATCTGCCTTGGCAAGATAGGTTATCTCTTCTCCGAATTTTCTTTGCAAATATCCTTCATCCACGATCATGGTGCCAAGCGTTTCCGTGATATAAATCGATTGTTGGAAATATGGGTAAACTCTTCCAAGTGCATTATGTCCCGATGTAACAGCCACCGTTGGGTTGTAGATGGGATAGATCGTTCCATTAAATCCAGTTTGTTCAAAAGCTGCAATATCGTCCCCCGTCACAACGCCCCGAAAATCCGAATCAAACGAAACCTCTTTGAGGGGATACTTTGAAAGCACAAGAGAAGAGTGGTTCTTTTGATTGATTTCATCTTGAATCACATTGTTTGCATCAAAGCTAACGACTGTTTGTGAAAAGAGCATAATCAACATAATGGCTGCAACCATAAAAATAGATGCCACAATGCCAACCATCTTCCGCTTCAAAAAAATCCAGGACAGGCGCATCAGCCGACCAAAAGACAAACCACTATTTTCAAATTCGCGTTCTTTTTCTATGATTCCAATATCAATTTTGGTATCAATATATCGACCGTTCTTTTTTATAATTTTCTTTGTTCGGTGAGAATTTAGAAAATCAATATCACCATCATTCAACGCCATTCCTTCAGGATAGATCAAATGATCATCCACAAATTCCAATGTCTCGGGAAATGACGGGTTTTTAGAGCGATCCGAAACGATCTCTCCCTCTGAAAGTTCAATGATGCGATCCGCAAAATAAGCAGCATTTTCCAAATCATGAGATACAACCAACACCAAACATTCTTTGGAAAGGGCCTTGAACAAATCAAAGATGGAACGCCCAAGTTCAGAATCCAGATTCCCGGTAGGCTCATCGGCTAAAATGAGCTTCGGATTCTTTACAAGAGCACGTGCAATGGATACGCGTTGCCGCTCACCGCCGGAAAGCTCACGAGGATATCGATCTTCAAAGCCCGTAAGTCCAACCTTCTCAAGAGCTCGTTCAATTTTATCCGAATATTTTGTTTTGCATAAATCCAGAGATAATGCAATGTTTTCGGAAACCGTCATCTCATCAATTAAATAGCAATCCTGAAAAACAAAGCCGATGTGCGCACTTCTATAATCGCAAAAATCGCGCTCCTTTATTTGGGACAAACGCTTTCCATCCACATTGATTTCACCGCTTGTAAGACAATCGAGTCCACCGATTAGATTCAAAAATGTAGATTTTCCACTCCCGCTTTTTCCACAAATAAAAACCAAACCTCTATCCGGCAAATCCAGGTTAATATTCTTTAAAGCGTGACATTTTTTGCTCTTGGTAGAACCATAAATTTTGTTTAAGTTTTGAATTTTAATCACTTTCTCATCTCCGACAAAAAAACGATCCGGACAAAAGTCCGCAATAACTTTATTGAACACCATTATATCACAAAAACTAACAACTGTAAACCCTAAAGTCGGTGAAAATTCAATAAAAGTTCAACCAAATTAAAATTTCACAACACAGCCCCCCATGGTTGGGTATGACCGTTGCGGTTGCAGTTGCGATTGAAGAGGCAAGCAAGTAATTGAAAATTCTTTGACAAGGTAAAAGACCTTGGAGAGGGGGGGTTCTTGCAAGAAGCCCCCCTCTCCAACCCTCTCCCCGCAAGAACCTTTCCAAACAGACACGCCCCAAGAACAACGGCTCAACACCGTCGTCCTCGGGGGCGTGCGCGCTTCGCGCGGTGATACAGGAGAGGATCAAAGGCAAAAAATGAATACCGCCGCACCGATCGGTGCGGCGGTGTTCCGTCATCCGATATTTCGGTCTACGGACGATTATGTAATCAAAGACCAAGCAACTGCTTTTTCTTCGCATCAAACTCTTCTTGGGTAATAATCCCCTGATCTAAAAGGTTCTTCAGTTTAACAAGATCATCCATGCCATGGTTAGTTGTTTGGGAATCGCTTTCAATTTTTGCTGTATTGTCTTGACGTTCATTAATCATTCTCGAAAGAACATTTCCAATTTCCTCATAATTGCCGATAAGAGCAAATTTTGTTAAGCCAGATGAAGTTGCAACTGCAATTGTTGACATAAAAGATCCTGTGGAATAGGCAGAAATCATATTTATGGGAAGAACCACCTCTTTACCAAAAAAAGTTTTTCCTCTAACATTTTTATCAGTGACAGAAATTTCACATTTATAAAGCGTAAAAAAAACAATTAAAAAAATACATCCCAACACCAAACAAAGAAAAAATATGACAACAGATGCCAGCGCTGATCCATCATCAACATATGCATCATCAAACGCTCTCTCAAAGCCATTTACCATTTCGGTGTTTTCTAATTTAACACCGTACATATAAAAGGAATTTGTTTCTTCTGTTTCAACAAGTAGTGAACTCATTAAAATTATAGATATGAGAAAGAACGCTCCCGCCCATATAAGAAGAATTCTTGCTACCTTTCTGTCCTGCTCACTTTTAATTAAAATTTTTTCGTCCATAACAACCTCCAAAAATAAAAACTGTGCCAACCGAAGTCCGCGCACCGAAAAACGCAAACCTCGATTGTTTATCTTTATTATATCACCTTTTTTTGATTTTGTCAACCATTTTAATACACAAAATCAACCAATTTGATATGTCATTGTGGTAAACTAAATTCAAGCAGGAGGTGTGATTATGGTTGATTTTGGGGACAGATTAAAAAAATTAAGACAGCAAGAAGGATTGTCTCAACAGCAATTGGCGGATAGGCTTAGAGTAACCAAATCTGTGATTAGTTATTATGAGCTTCGTGAGCGCCATCCTTCTCCGGAGATGCTGATCAAATTATCATCTATATTTCATACTTCCACGGATTTCCTTTTAGGGCTTGAAAAAAACGGCGAATACGTAGATCTTTCAGGGCTTGACGAGGAAGATGTGATTACGATAAAACGTTTGATAACCTCTTTACGCAAGAAAAAATCCAAATAACCGTTCAACTGTGCGTAGCGGTTGCTATCGAAGAGGCAAGCAAATAATCCTTGCGGCGTAAGGCTTTTTGAGCGTTCCGTAAGGGCGACCGCCGCGCTCTGTGCGGTGTTTGGTCGTCCGCGGACGTGCAATGCACGCCCCTACAAACAAAATAAAAAAATCGGACACATCATCGGGGATCTCCCTTTTGACGTGTCCGATCTTTTTATACAAAGCTTGGTTTTGGCGAAGAAAAGGATTTCATCGCGCTTCGGTAAACAAAAAGATAAATGATGATCGCCACGAGCGCGCTGACCGCGTAGCAAGCGAACAGCGTCGAAAGCGTGGGGTGCAGCGGCCACACGAGCCATCGCCACAGGCAACGGATCCCAAAGCCGCAGATCCCGCCGACCACCATGGTACTTTTTTGCCGCCGCAGGGCGCGCAGCGAGAAGGAAAAAACCTCCATGATGCTGGTCACGAAATAAGTCAGGCACAGCAGCGTCATACGGTCCTTTGCGATGGCGATCACGTTGGGATCGTCCGAAAGGATCCCCAACATGGGCTCACAGAACACAACAAAGCCCACTCCCAGGCAAAGGCTCACCGCGGTCACGTAGATCACGCCGATCCAAAAGATCTTTCGAATGCGGTCAATTTGCCCTGCACCGAAATTTTGGCTCACCATCACAGATGTCGCGCTCGCGATCGCGGCACCGACGGTATAAATGATCGCATCAAATTGGCTCGAGATCGCGTTTGCCGTCATGGCTTCGGTGCTCATGGAATTGACCGCCGACGAAAGAATGACGTTTGCCGCATAGAAAAACAAACTGCAAAGACAGGTGGGAATACCGACGCGAACGATCTCCGCAAGCTCCGCCTTTCCGATCCGCAAATATTTCACCCGCACGCGGCAGATCCCACGGGAGCGGAAGAGACGGATCAGAACCAGCGTCAGCGTAACGGCGGAAGAAAGCACCGTTGCGACCGCAACGCCCTCGACCGTCATGCGGCATACCGTCACGAAGAAAAGATTTGCAACGACGTTTAACACCCCCGAGATCATCTGATAGATCATCGGGCGCACGCTGTCCCCGGAAGCACTCAAAACGGCGGTCGCGAAGCTGTTCAGCATCAGAATCGGCATGCCGAGAAAATAGATCCGCAGATAAAGCGTCGCCATATCCAGCACGTCCGGCTGGCAATTCATCAGCACCAAAAATTGCCTTGCAAAAATCAGAGCGACTGCCATCAGCAAAACGCCCGAAAACAAGCCGACTGCCAACGAGGTGCCGACAGCCCGCTTTGTTCCCTCTTCATCCCGTGCTCCGATTCTTTTGGAAATCAGCACGTTCGCGCCGGTGGCAAAGCCCATAAAAAGCGACACCAACAGCGAGATCAGCGATCCGCACGCGCCGACCGCCGCAACTGCCGGCCCATCCGCAAAAAACGCGAGCACCGCCACGTCGGCGGCGTGAAAGAGAATCGTGACGGTGTTGGTAACGATCATGGGAATCGAAAAGATCAAAAGCGATTTGAAAATCGATCCTTGTGTCAATGCATTTTGCTTCACGTTCATCACCTCGCGCAACATTATATCACAAGCACTCCAAAAAATCAAGCACATCACAACATTTTTGACCGAGAAAAACGACTGCAACAAAAGAAAAAGTAGGAGAGCCCAGCGGCTCTCCTACAAAAGTTTTTGATTGTTTGGAGGTTACTCCTCATCCTTGGTGGTGGGCGGCGCATAGAAGAGTTCCTCGGCATCCTCCTCGGAAAGCGCCTCGCTCTCGTCTGCATCCTCGTAGACCTCGTTCTCGAGGGCTTCGTCCTCGAAGATTTCATCCTCGAAAATTTCTTCGCCGTCCTCAGGGGTTTCGACCTCAAGCAATGCCGCGTCGACATCTTCAAGCGCAACGTATCCGTCCTCGTCGACAAAGACTTCTTCGCCTTCCTCATATTCGGTCTCGGCGTAGGTCTCGGTATCATAGGACTCGGTTTCAAACGCCTGCTCGGCATCGATTTCTTCATCCTCGGTCAGCTCGTCATCATATTGCCAGCGGGCATTTTCCTCACTCCACTCGGATTCTTCCTCGTTGAGATTTTCGGTCTCCTCGTCGCCATATTCCCACGTGGCAGCATTCTCGTCGACCTCGGAATCGGAATCCTCTTCGAGAGCAACGTCCTCATTCTTGGCAAAAATGTCGAATGCATCCTCAGCGGGCAACGAGTAGCGCGGATTTGCCGCAGGCTCGATGAAATCGTCCTCATAAGAGGCCTCGTTCACCGCGGCAAAGACTTTCGCCGCCTCGTCTCCGTAGGCTTCTTCCTCAGACGCCCGATCAGCCTCGTAATCGTCCTCATAAGCCTCCTCGGCATAGGCTTCCTCGTCAGCATCCTCAACCTGCGCCACAACGGGAATCTCCACGTCCTCGGCAGGCGTCGTCTGCTCCTCGATGGTCGCTCTTCTCTTTTGGCGGTAAACCACCTCGGAGGAAAGGAGCAGATAGATCAGAATGATCTGGAAGATCACGACCAATGCACCCAGAATTGCCAAAATCGTCACACCGTTGCTCGGCAGGAAGCGGATGGTGAGCATCACGGTGGGAAGGATCGCGCTATAGCGGCGCACGTTCTTGGCATATTTCGCGCGGCGCACCAAAAGCAGGATCACACCGACCAGCTGACAAGCAAGAATCAGTCCAAACGCGATGATGAAGCCGGTCAGGTTCATCGTGGGATCGCCCAAAAGGACGAAATCTCCGGTGTGTGTCGCATAGAAGATCAAGCAATTTCCATCCTTCACGGTGTCGAGAACTTCGATCTCACCCGTCTTTTCGTTGTAGAAGGCAACCTGCAATCCCGAGATGTTCCTCAGATTCTCGGGCAACAGCAACCGAATCTCAAACGAACCGTTCGGGGTGAGCGTCACGTTTGCGGCATCGGTCAAACGCATCTGATATGCCGCCATCACGTCAAGAGACTTCAACGCCTCGGCAACCTGCGCCTGTGTCATCGCGGTTCCGCCGTAAACAAACTTTCCGGTTTGAATTGCCGTATTCACCGCGTTCATCACGTCATCGATGTTCATCAGGCGATCCTGCGATAGTACGGTTCCCTGATCGAGTCCGTCCTTTGCGATCAACTCCATGTCGCCGCAGATCAGATTCGTTACGGGAACTGCCTTCATTTGCAGCATTCCGCTCTCGTAGGCAACCAGCACAGCGTCAATCGCAGTCGCGCTCTTGATGGTTTGCACGGCAACCTCGCAAATATTGTTGATCAAATTCACGTTATTGTTGCTGAATTCTCCGCTTGCGATCAATTTTGCCTGCAAAGCCTTCAGCTCGGCGATCTTGGCATCCTGCACTCTTGCAAATTCAATTCCCGCAAGCACGCGTGCATAGATCGCTTCAAGCTCGCTGTAGAAGGTGGGAGAAGGACTGACCAGCGAATCCGCATCCTTGATGGCTTGTTCGATCAGGATTCTGACCATCTCTCCGTCATCATCCCGGATCAACTGCAAAAGCGCGTTTTTCTTGGCATCAAGCGTGCTGTCGGAGTAGGTTTCCTTTTCAAATCGGTTCGAAACGCCGTGTGCATGCTCATTTTCTGCCGCTTTCACACGAACGTAAACGTGGTAAAACGTACCCGGCTTCAGGTTGACAAACATGACGCCGATCACATTTCCCTCTTTATCTTTGGCAAGAACGAAATGACGTTCGTCAAGATTCTGCACGTTCCACCAGGTCAGATCCGTACCGTCGCCGTTCTCGGAGCAAGCAAACTCGAAACGGTCCAGCTGATTGAGGTCGGTCATTGTGATCACCATTTTGGTGTCATCCTGCTGATAAACGCTGCCAATCTCCGCGCTGGGCTTGTTTGCCTCAGGCATTGCAGGTCTCGGATTGACGGTCAAAGAATACCAATCGCTGTCCGCCGAGATCTCCGGCACACCGCAGGTGAGAATTTGAATCGTTTTGCCATAGAAGGTTTCGGGAATTTTGAAGACGTCCTGCGCGTTGCCGCCGTTCACCGAGACCTTGCCGTTACGAACCACCAGAGTCAACGGCTCTTCTCCTTCACAGACGATCTGATAGCGTCCGTCGGGAATCGTGGAAAAATCGGCGGTGATGACTTCCTTGAGATAATCGACCTCAAAGGCGGGAACCGTAATCATGGGAAGCACGATACCCGTCAAAAGCGTATCCTGTGCGCCCAATTGGAATCTCCAAGTGAAGGACGTTTGATGCTCGATTGCGGTACCGCACCATTGAACCAGCTTGTGGTTGTTGAGCGCCGTCACGGTGACGGTAATCCATTCGTTATAATCATATCTGCCGTTTCCGTCCTCATCCGAGATGACAAATTCGGCATTTTCAAGGTCGACGTCAACCTCGACCAGATAGGAGTTGACGCTCCACTCGGCAACCAGCGTCGTGTCGCCGTCGATCTTCCACTGTGTGATCTCGCTCTTCGCGCTCAACGTGCCGTCACCGTTTTCCGTGACGGTGATGAAGAAGGTTTTTCCGTCCGCGTCGGTCAGATAATATCCCACGAAGGTGTGTCCGATCCGCATGGGCAGTTTGAAATCATCGGGAAGAATCAGTGCCGCGTCAAACGTCACGCCCAAACTCGCGGTGTGATCGGTGCTGTCGGCTCCGTTGCCGTCCAATGTGACGGTGAAGGTCTTCGGTGTCCATGTTGCGACCAGATTGATCGTGTCGACAAAGGTCATTGCGGGGATGACGGTGGTTCCCGCATCCGGGGTGGGTGTCAGCACTGTTCCGTCGGGCAATTCCCATCCGACAAACTCATATCCTGTTCTCTCGGGATTGGGGAGAGTCACGCCAGTTTCGTAATTATAGGCGTTCTCCAGCATCTCCGTGGGAAGATCGCTGTGATTGTAGTCCAGCACAACGTCATAGGTATTGGGCGTCCAGGTTGCCTCAATCACGATCTTCTCGTCGGTGTTGCCGTCGGCAAGGCAAAACTCATGCTTCTCCAGCGTCAGATTCTCGACTGTCGCATGGGAATCGGGATTGTTCCGCAAGGAGCCGGTCACGTCGATCTTTTCGCCGTTTTGCATAATGTAAACCTTGAAGCCGGCAAAGGTGTAGCCGACTCTCTCGGGCTTAAGCTCCTTCAACGAGTGTACTTCGTTATAGCAATGCGACGTGGGATACCGATCATCTGCCTCAAAGCCTTCGTAAGACACCTCATAGGTGATCGGGGTATAATAACGAACAACCAGGTTTGCCGCTTCGTTTCCCGAAACGTTGGGAAGCAACGTATAATAGGGGGTGGGATCTTCATAATCCGCGAAGGGATAATAGCCGACGTACATCTTGTAGCCGCCGCTGTCAAGAGCAGCGTTCCGATCGGCATCGATCTTGTTGCCACCCAAGCCGGTAACGTCTTCGGTTCCGGTTTTCTCCTTCCATACGGTGGTGGTTTCCAAGTCGGGATTGTGGAAGTAATTGACCGGATCTTCCGTTCCGTATTCGCGGTCATAGCGGGTTACGGTCTGATCCAAGCCTTCCCAACGCGGGTAAGCATACAACGTATTGCCCACTTTGGGGAAAATGTTGGTGGGAAACACCACTTTGCCTGTGTCAATTCCATTGCCAAGCTGAGCCACCATGTTTCCGTTCATGTCCGTGATATCCCATCCGCAGAACTTATAGAAAGGAAGCGTGGGGTTGGGAAGAAAGATCTCTTCCTTGGATCCGTATTCGTACGTCATCTCGCCAAACGCGCTATCATAGTCCGCGCCCGGCGTAGCGGCAAGCTCCACAACCGTATAGGTTTTCGGCGTGCAGTTCACGTAACAGTGCATATCCTCGATCATTGCAAGCTTATACGTACGAACGTCACCCTCAATTGCGAAAGGCGGCAAGCCGCTATCCGTCCCCTGATCCGTCGAAAGCGAAACTTGATAGCCCCCTTCCGGCTCGACCTTCACATAAAGCTTGCCGAACGGATAGTTGATATGATATTCTCTCGTGTTGCCCTCACTTGAAATACTCGGAACATCCTTGTCGTCAAGCAACACCGTGACGTTGCAACGCTCCGCGTCATAGTCGATCTTCAGCACGTAATAATCCGAGGGAGCAGCCTGAATGACGGTGCCAAGCATTGCAACCAAGGTCAGCCAGCACGAGCAACACCGTGATTGCAAGCTTACAATATATTTTTTTCATCATAAATTCGATCCTCCTTACAGCACCATCACGGTATCCCCATCCGCACCACCGATGGCTTTGATGGCGTCAAGGGTAAAATGATTTGCCTCTACGGTAAATGCCTTGGAAAGCGTTCCGCTTGCATAGATCTTGAGTACGGTCGCCGACGAAATCACCAAATCGTGAGATTTGAGCGTTTCCAGATTGATGAGCGCGCCCGACGGGAACAGCGATTCCAGAGAACAAATGTCAACCACGGCAACCGAGGGATTGAGATTGACCGCAGGCTTGTCCGCCTTTGCGATCGGCGTTTCCACGATCTCCTCTTCCTCGGGCTCGGCGTAGGTTTCTTCTTCCGGGACAGCATAGAACAGCTCGTCATCGGCAACGTCAGCCTCGCCGTAATCCTCCTCGGCACGCTCTTCCAAAGTCTCTCCATCCTCCTCGGAAGCCTCTTCTTGGAAGGTTTCCTCATTCTCCTCCCAATCCAATGCATCCTCGGACTCTTCCAAATCGTCCTCTGCCGTTTCCTCGGTCTCCTCGGCAGCATCCTCAAAAAATCGCTCTTCCTCGAGTGCCTCCGCATCCTCCGTATTGTCCTCGGCAATCATGTCATCAAAAATCTCGGGCAGATTCCAACGCTCTTCCGCATCGGTTGGCTTTGCAACCTCTTCCGCCACAACGTCCGCATCCACGATCGGCAACTCTTGGGCATCGGTTGCCGCAACAGGCTCGGCGATCGCCTCGATCGGCTCGGTGGTCGTGATGACCTGCTCGTAGGTCGGCTCCGCATCCTTGTAGTAGCGCTCGGTATATCTCACCTCGGTCACCTTGACGGTCTCTCTCGTGACCGTGGCTTGCGACGTCGGTGCGGGAGCAGGCTCTGCGGCAACGGGCTCAGGCTCTGCGGCAGGCGTCTGCTCGATCGGTTCGGGCTCTGCAACGGGCGTTTCCTCGATCTCGGGTTCCGGCTCGGGCTCGGGCATCCGCTCGTTGTCAAACTCCCAAGAGAAGTTTGCATTGGCGGGAATAACGCTCTCATCCTCGTTGGGAACAACGGGAACGTGATCGGGATCCAGCTCAAAGGTGGTGGCGGGCTTTTCCTGGCGAATATATTCCTTGATCAGCTTGCGCTCAACCAGATTCTCGGTCGAATCGAAGGGATATTGCTCCTCGTAGTTGACGTGTTCGATGTCGATCGGCGCCAGTCCATGCTCTTCACTCACGCGCTGTACCAGCTCCATCGCCCACTTGAACTTGCGAGGCGTGCGAATCTTATATTGGAACGGCGTATCGGCATATTTCTTTTTGTTTCCGACGTCGCGTCCGCGGTACACGGTTCCCTCCAACGATGCGGGATCAATGGCAAGATAAAGCTCCAGGATCTTGGTTTTGACGTTGATCTTGGCGATCTGCTCGCGTCCGTTGTGGAAGCTGTCTGCCGTCCAACTGACGCGGCTCTTGGTGCCCTTGTAGGAAAGAAGCGCGTTTTTCAAATCGCTGTAATATTGCTTGATGTTGGGACGCGCCTGAATCAATTTGGCTTCAAAGCTCTTACGGTAACGCGCGACGATATAGCATCCGGTCGTCTCATCGAAGCCGATGATGCGCTCGTTTCCGGTGAAGTGCTCACCCTCGGTGTCATTTTCCTCGTCATCGACGTCATCATCATCTGCGGAACGGCCGTTTTCGCTTACGTCCTCGTCATCCTCATCCTCGTCGTCATCGTCATAAGGCGCCTCTTCGTCATTTGCGAACGTGGGAACGCTGTCCTCCTTTTCGGCTTCCTTCCGAGCCTCTTTTTCTTTGTTTTCCTGCTCGTGACGTCCGCGGATCTCATATTCCAAAAGATCCACCAGCTTTTCCAGAACAGCATCGTTGGTCGAGGATGTTGTCGGCTGGGGTGCCGGGGTTTCGGTATATACCTCCTTGACGGTTTCGGTCACGGTCTTTTCCACGACCTTATAGGGCTGGGAACCGTCGGCAAGCGCAGGCTCCTCGCAGACCGTGGTTACGGTTGTCGTTTGGGAAGCGGGGGCAACGGGAACGATCTCGACGGGTTCCCCCTCGGAGGGTTCGGATTCAACCGCATCTTCGGATTCGGCATCGGTCATCGTCTCCTCTTCCTCAATGATCTCTTCTTCGTCGATCTCCTCTGCATCGAGGTCATCATAAATCGACTCGGAGTCCTCGGCAAACATCGCAAAGGGTTCTTCTTCCTCTTGCGCGGAATCTGTCTCCTCTGCGTATGCCTCTTGTCTCTGCTCCTCGCCGTCGCCGTTCCAATAATCCTCCTCGGAAACCTCGACCGTTTCCTCTTCGGGCGTCTTCACCTCTTCGGGCGCGCTTTCGGACATTTGATCGCGCAGCGTTGCAGAGGATGCAAAATCATATCCATTCGAACGGAAGATCAGCAACAGCACAACGAAAACCACCGCTGCCAGAGCCGCGAGTGCGGCAAGCACGGTCAGAGCGATGTAGGATGCCTGCGGAATTGCACCGAGCAGAAGCACGGCGGAAATACCGTAATCACGGTAAATGGAGGAAATATCTTCCCCCTCATCCTTTTTGTGTTGCTTCATTTTTTGCGAGCGTGCACGCAACATTTTGCTGACCAAAATGCAAATGCCGGCAATCTCGGCGCCCAAAACACAAGCAAGCACCGCGATGGCAACCAGAAATCCGTTTCCGGTGAATGCCGCGCTCAAGTTCGAAGAAATAAATAATGAAAAATGCAAGGCTTTGCCCTCCGTTCCACCGATTTTTCCATCTGCAATCAAGCCAAATGCAGACTTTTTTCTGAAAATTCGGTTATATAGTAATATTGTACCACATTTTTTTCATATAATCAATAAGTATTTCATATTTTTTTTGATTTTATTCCGACTTTTTTATGGAAAATACCGCAAAAAACAAAGAAAATCGGTCATGCTCGGCAGAAAGCGAGCGCACCGAAAAGACACGCCTGCGGCACTCTGTTTTCACTCTCTTTTACAAGATCGGCGGCACAAAGAAAAAACCGATTTTCCCATGCCGACACGCGTGAAAAAATCGGTTTGACGATCTGTTTTTCTACCTATTTTTCTTACTTCGCCCACGCCAGCGTGCGCTCGACCGCGCGGCTCCAGCCGCAAAGCAACCGCTCGCGCGTCTCCTCCGACATCTGTGCCTCAAACACGCGGTCGATGCTGTGCGCGCGATTCAACTCCTCGACCGTCCCGTAAAGTGCCACACCCAGCCCCGCCAGACTTGCGGCACCCCATGCGGTGGTTTCCACGCAGGACGGGCGGATCAGGCGCGTACCCAAAACGTCTGCCTGAAACTGCATCAAAAAGTTGTTCGCGGAGGCTCCACCGTCCACGCGAAGCGCGGAAAGCGGCATTCCGGTCTCACGCTGCATGGCAGTCAGCACGTCAGCGGTCTGATACGCCATGCTCTCAAGCGCGGCGCGCACAATATGATTGCGATTGGTGGCACGTGTGAGGCCCTGGATCCCGCCACGCGCATACGCGTCCCAATAAGGCGCTCCGAGTCCGACAAAGGCAGGCACGAGATATACCCCCGCACTGTCGGAAACGGAGAGTGCCATTTTTTCGGTGTCTGCGGCATTTTGGATCAATCCCAAGCCGTCCCTGAGCCATTGCACCACCGCTCCGCAGACGAAAACAGAGCCCTCCAGAACGTAGCTGACCTCGCGTCCGATCTGCCATCCGACGCTGGAAAGCAAGCCTTGATTGGGCAGAATCGCCGTGTTTCCGGTATTCATCAAAAGAAATCCGCCCGTACCGTAGGTGTTTTTCGCATCTCCCGCCGCAAAACAACACTGACCGAAGAGTGCCGCCTGCTGGTCGCCCGCGACACCCGCGATCGGGATCTCTCCGCCAAACAAACGCTTGTCGGTGTAGCCGAACAAGCCCGATGACGGAAGCACCGTCGGCAACATACGTGCCGGAATATCAAACAAGCGCAAAAGCTCCTCGTCCCACTCCATCGTGTGAATGTTGAACAGCATGGTGCGCGAAGCGTTTGACGGATCGGTGGCATGAACCCGACCGCCCGTGAGGCGATAGATCAGCCACGAATCAATCGTTCCAAACAACAGCTCGCCTCTTTCCGCGCGTGCTCTTGCCCCCTCAACGTGATCGAGAATCCACTTGAGCTTGGTCGCGGAAAAATAGGGATCCGGCAAAAGCCCCGTGCGCTCACGGATCTCCTTCTCTACCCCCTCCCGCTTGAGACGCTCACACGCCTCGGCGGTTCGTCTGCACTGCCAGACAATGGCGTTGCAGATCGGATTTCCACTCTCCTTGTCCCAAACCACCACCGTCTCACGCTGATTGGTGATGCCAATCGCGGCAATATCCGCCGCGGTCGCGCCGATGGCAAGCATTGCCTCCACGGCAACACCCATCTGAGACGCCCAGATCTCGGTGGCATCGTGCTCCACCCAACCGTCATGCGGAAAGATCTGCGCAAATTCTCTTTGTACCTTGGAGCAAATCTGCCCCTGTCGGTCAAATATGATGCAACGGGAGCTTGTGGTACCTTGATCAAAAGCGAGCAAATATTTTGCCATAGTCATCCTCCCCAAGAAATCTTAAATCACGATACCGCGGATCTGTCTGATCAGGGATTGTGTCACCTCACCAAGCTCTCCGCACATCCGTATCAGCGCGATCGGGTTGCAGCTCTCGCCGTCATGCGCCATATCGGCAGACACCTCCACCCGCGAGCAAAAGGCAGAGAGTGACGTTTCGTGAAACGTCTTGACCCGCGCCTGCAAAAGCTGCGCGCGTTCGCTCACACGAAGGGCGCGCTCGCCTTCCCGCGTCAGCCGATCCCGCAGGATGCCGTGCTTGGAAAAAAATGCATCTCCGACCGTCACACGTCTGGTGGCGGCACCCACGTCAGCCAAAACGCGCGTCGCTTCGTTCCGCGCACGCGCACATCTTGCCAGAAGACTGTCGATTGCCAGCATTTCCATAATCGCCGCGCCCAAGGCTCTTTGAAACGTCTCGATCTCACCGAGCACACGGCAGATCACACGATACGCCGGCGCGCGTTCCTCGGCGCTCAAAAAAATTCCACTCGGTTTCGGAATGCGCGCCACCTGCTGAGAAAGCGTTTGCGAAAAGCTTTCCATCATCTCCAAAAGCCTCTCGCGAGACTCCGTCAGCTTCTCCTCGCATTCGGACGTATCGGCAAGAGAGATCGTCTCCTCGCACTGCCGCAAAACCTGCGCGGGGGAGATCTTCAGCCGCTCCGCCCACTGCGCAACCGTGCGTTCCTCAATTCCGTCCTTCAAATATTCAAACGGTTGCTTTTGTTCCGTCTTTTTCGACATGTCTCAGACCAATGCCTCCTCGATCGCCTTTTCTTTCGCCTCGACGTCCGTCTTTTTCGCAACGTGTGCCTCGGCAATCGGCTTTGCCTGCTTGGGAACGGCAAAACGGAGCGCGCCGTGCACCACCTCTGCCGTGAATTTGTTTTGCGCGATCAGCTCACCGTCCAGCGAATAAATGAAGCCCTCGGGCGCTTCCACCGTGACGCTCGTACCGCGTCTGTACTCGATGTGTTTCTTAAATTTGGGGCTGTCAAGATGCTCCCCCTTCGTATATGCCCCCACCAGCTTGACAAACGTGAAGTGGGATACGGGATGTACCAAGCAGACCTCCAGAAGCCCGTCATTGTCAAGAGAGCGCGGCGCGCATCGGAAGGATCCGCCGACGTACTGACCGTTTGCAACCGTACAGAGCAGAATGGTCCCCTTGGGATTGAGCTGCTCGCCGTCAACAGACACACGGCACTTGTTTTTCATCGCCTTCAAAAGTCCGACGATAACGCCCGTGGTGTAGGCGTTCTTTCCGCCGATCAGCTTTTTGCGACGCACGTTCATCATGGTCTTTGCCACGCAGGAATCAAAGCCGAAATGCGTCGCGTTGATGGCATACTGATCGCCCACGCGGATCAGATCGATCAGCTCCTCCTCGGCATCCAAAAGCGAAGCAACGTCCAGAAAAGCGTCTTTTCCGCCGTAATATTTGACGAAATCATTTCCCGATCCGCAAGGATAACAGCCCACACTCGCGTGAGAAAATCCCACAGCACCGTTGACCACCTCGTTCAGCGTTCCGTCACCGCCGCAAGCATAAAAGCGCACCGGTTCTTGATAACGGCGACAATAGTCACGAATATATGCCGTCGCGTCTCCTCTGCCCTCGGTGACGTAAAGCTCATAATCCGCGTCGGTACGTAAATCCTTCAATGCGGTCTTGATCTTCTCAAACGAATTTTCCTTTCCCGACGCGGGATTGATGACAAACACGTGCTTCATGGATCAATCACCCTTTCTTTCTCAAGGCGTAGCGATCGCCTTCTTTCATTCTATTATAGCATATCCGCACGTGAAAATCAAGTTGTTTCTGCGGATCCGTCAACAATCTTTGGCCAAAAGTCAAAGGCGTTGCGCGAAAATCGCGCAACGCCTTGTAAAAAAAGTATATATCGTGCAATCAAACCACACCGTAAGCCATCATTGCCTTTGCAACCTTGAGGAAGCCCGCAATGTTTGCGCCTGCGACCAGGTCATCACCCAGACCGTACTGATTTGCAGCATCGACAGAAGCCTTAAAGATGTTTGCCATGATGGTCTTCAGCTTCGCATCGACCTCTTCTGCGGTCCAGCTGTAGCGCATGGAGTTCTGAGACATCTCAAGTCCGGAAACCGCTACGCCGCCTGCGTTGACTGCCTTGGAGGGAGCAACGATGACACCGTTTGCCTTCAGATATGCAACCGCCTCGTTGGTGGTGGGCATGTTGGAAACCTCGACGTAATATTTCACGCCGTTGGCAACGATCTTCTTCGCCTCTTCCATGCCAACCTCGTTCTGGGTTGCGCAGGGCATGATGATGTCAACCTTCACGCCCCAAGGCTTTTCCTTCGGGAAGAACTGCACGCCAAACTTGTCTGCGTAGTCCTGTACGCGATTGCGGCAAGACGCGCGCATCTCAAGCATATAGTCGATCTTTTCCTTGGTAGCAACGCCGTCGGGATCGTAAACGTAGCCGTCGGGACCCGAAATGGTAACGACCTTTCCGCCCAGTTCATTGATCTTCTGTACGGTACCCCAAGCCACGTTGCCGAAGCCGGAAACCGCGAAGGTCTTGCCCTTGATGTCATCCTTGAAATGCTTCAGCATCTCAACGGTATAGTAAACGGCGCCAAAGCCGGTTGCCTCGGGACGGATGAGAGAACCGCCGTAAGGCAGTCCCTTTCCGGTCAGCACACCGGTGAACTCATTGCGCAGTCTCTTGTACTGTCCGAACAGATAGCCGATCTCACGCGCACCGACGCCGATGTCGCCTGCGGGAACGTCGGTGTTGGCACCGATGTACTTGGAAAGCTCGGTCATGAAGCTCTGGCAGAAACGCATCACCTCTGCGTCGGACTTGCCCTGAGGATCGAAGTCGGAGCCGCCCTTACCGCCGCCCATGGGAAGCGAGGTGAGCGAGTTCTTGAAGGTCTGCTCAAAGCCGAGAAACTTGATGATGCTCTCGTTGACGGAGGGATGGAAGCGGAGACCGCCCTTGTAGGGACCGATCGCGCTGTTGAACTGCACACGGTAGCCGCGGTTGACCTGCACCTTCCCTTGATCATCCACCCACGGAACGCGGAACTTGATGATTCTTTCGGGCTCGACGATCATGTCGATAATACCCTTCTCGATGAACTCGGGACTCTTTTCAACGACGGGCTCGAGAGACTCCAGCACCTCGCTGACGGTCTGATGGAATTCAGGCTCACCGGGGTTGCGCTTGACAACGTCGGCAAGAACCTTTGCAAGATATTCGTTCTTGATGCTCATAAATATACTCCTTCTGAAATCGGCGTGCATTTTGCAAGCCGTTTCTAAAAAATTTCAAAAAAATGCGCTTTGGGGCGGTATTGATGCAAATCACGCCTATAAAACGGAATTATTATAATACAAAATCTGCAATTTGTCAACAGTTTTCAATCAAAAAATGCTGTCAGACTCAAATTTTTTTGATCGCGCACGCATGCGAGAAATCAACCTTCCAGGCTCTCGTCGATGGCTTTTGCGGCAGTTTTTCCCGCACCCATCGCGAGAATGACCGTGGCGGCACCCGTCACCGCGTCTCCTCCGGCGTAAACGCCGTCCAAAGAAGTCTTTCCGGTTGCCTCCTCGACCACGATTCCCCCACGGCGGTTGACCTCCAGCCCCTCGGTCATCGATTTGATCAAGGGATTGGGCGAGGTTCCGATCGAAATGATCACGCTGTCGCATGCAAGCTCAAACTCGGATCCCGCAATCTCCACGGGGCTGCGTCTGCCCGAAGCATCCGGTTCGCCAAGCTCCATTTTCAGGCATTTGATGCCGCGCACAAAGCCGTTCTCGTCGCCGAGGATCTCCACGGGATTGTTCAAAAGCTTGAACTCCACGCCCTCCTCCATTGCGTGCTCGACCTCCTCACGCCTTGCGGGAAGTTCCTCGAGCGAACGGCGGTAGACGATATAGACCTTCTCCGCTCCAAGACGCAATGCACTTCTTGCCGCGTCCATCGCGACGTTTCCGCCACCGACCACGACCACACGGCGGGCGTGCTGGATCGGGGTGGTACTGTCTTGGCGATATGCCTTCATGAGGTTGACACGCGTCAAAAATTCGTTTGCCGAATAGACGCCCTTCAGATTTTCACCGGGGATTTTCATAAACCGCGGAAGTCCCGCGCCCGACGCGATGAACACCGCCTCAAAGCCCTCGTCCTTCATCAATTCCTCGACCGAAACGGTTTTTCCGACCACGGTGTTGACCGCGATCTTGACACCCAGCTCCTCAAGCGTTTGGATCTCCTTCTCCACGATCGACTTCGGCAGACGAAATTCGGGGATACCGTAAACCAAAACGCCGCCTGCGGTATGAAGCGCCTCAAACACGGTCACGTCATAGCCCTTCTTGGCAAGCTCTCCCGCGCAGGTAAGTCCTGCGGGACCCGATCCGACCACCGCCACGCGGTGTCCGTTCGGTGTCGGTTTTGGCGCAGGAGCCGTCGCGTGCTCATTGTGATAGTCGGCAACGAAACGCTCCAAGCGTCCGATCGCCACGGGCTCTCCCTTGACGCCGCGTACACATTTGCCCTCGCACTGATTTTCCTGCGGGCAGACGCGTCCGCAAACGGCGGGAAGCGAGCTGGATTCGGTGATGATGCGATACGCCTCCTCAAATTCGCCGACCTTGACCTTCTGAATGAAGTTCGGGATCGAGATCCCAACCGGGCATCCCTCCACACACAGCGGCTTTTTGCAATTCAGACAGCGTGCCGCTTCGTCGATCGCCATCTCTTGGGTGTAACCCAGCGCGACCTCGTCAAAATTTCTTGCCCGCACCTTTGCATCCTGCGAAGGCATGGGGTTTTTCTTGGGTGACATATTGACTGCCATTTATTCAACCTCCTTCGCAAACAGATTGCAGGTCGCCTCATGTGCCGCTCTCTCAAACGGGCGATACATGGACGAACGCGCGATCGCCTCGTCAAAATCGATCAGATGCCCGTCAAATTCGGGGCCGTCGACGCAGGCGAACTTGGTCTCTCCTCCCACGGTCAGGCGGCAACCGCCGCACATGCCCGTGCCGTCGATCATGATGGGATTCATGGAGGCAACGGTCTTGACGCCGAATTCCTTTGTCAGCTTACATACGAACTTCATCATGGGGAGCGGTCCGATGGTGATGACCTCGTCATATTGCTCTCCGCTCTCGATCAGGGCGCGAAGCGCGTCGGTCACGAGTCCTTTTTCTCCCCACGTGCCGTCATCGGACATCTTGACAAACCGTGAAGATACCGTTTCAAACTCCTCCTCAAGGATCACCAGGTCGCGGTTTCGGAAGCCCGCAACGACGTGTACCTCACTGCCTTCCTCAAAAAGTGCCTTTGCAACAGGATATGCAATTGCGCATCCAACGCCACCGCCAACCACGGCGACCTTTCGCTTGCCTTTGACGTCGGTGGCACGTCCGAGAGGACCGACAAAATCCTGCAAGCAGTCTCCCTCCTCCATGTGATTCAGCTTCTCGGTGGTGGCGCCCACGACCTGAAAGATCACCGTCACGCTGCCCTCGTTCCGATCGTAATCCGCAACCGTCAGAGGAATCCGCTCGCCCTCCGCGTCGGTGCGCAGAATGATAAACTGCCCCGCTCTTGCTTTTTTCGCAACTGCGGGCGCGTCGATTCTCATCAGCGTCACCGTGGGGTTCAATCTTCTTTTTTCCAAAATGCGGTACATGTTTGCTCCAACCTTTCTTCCCGACAAGATTTTGACGAAAAGATCGACAAAATCCGAAAATTCACTTGCCAAATGCGGCAAAGGGGTGTATAATATCAAATATATAAAGTATATTATACAGCATTTTTCTTGATATTGCAATAGACAAAGTCGCTTTTTTTCGAGAATTTTTTAGGAAAGGTTTGGTAAATACGATGGAAACAGAATTTCAAAACGCCGTCGGCAAGGGATTGGGCGAGGTTGTCCGAGACATCCGCGAATTTCTCACGCGTCCTTGCGCGGTCAACCCCGACCGCGGTCTTGACCTCTGCAGACTGCTTCCCGAATTGAATATGCATTGGCAGTTTTCCTTCGCGCTCCTCTCCGAAGCGCGGGAGCAGGGCTGGGAGTCGGACGCCGCCGAAAGCTTTTACCGCCACGCCGTGACGGGAATTGCGGACGATGCGCTCATCACCGAAATCCTTGCCGCTTTCCGCGAGCCAAAGGGAGAGAAATTCCGCGCGCTTTCCCAAAAATACGGCAATCGCTTCACGCTTTCCGACGGTTCGTATTGGTCGACCTGTCTCGCGCTGGGCATTGATGCCGACCGCGTTGACACCGTGCTTCAATATCTTCGTCTGTTCACGGTTTGTCTGATGGAATTCGCCTATATGGAGAATCGCAACCCGAAAAAAACCTACACGTGGTGCTATTACGAGTCCTTCCGCCGTATGCTGGATGCTCTTGCAACAGATTCCGACGCCGCTCCCCTCCCCCTCAAAATCCGTGCCATGGGCGGCACGGCGGGAAAGCGCGACAAGGACGGCTATCTCCTCTCTCTTGGCGTGGATGTCGAAAATCCCAATCCCGACCGTATGGCACGCGACATTGAAATTGACGTTACTCTGAAAGACCGCGACGGAAACGTCATCACCGTCATCAAAGATCAACTGCAATCGCTCGATCCCTCGGCGGTCTATCATTTCGGCGTACTCAAAAAGGTGCGCGGTGCGGCGGTTGCGAGCCTTGCCGCCTCGGCAAAAGCCTCCTCGCACCTCAAGCTTTCCACGCCCATCATGAAGCATCTGACGCTCACAAACCCGAACGTCTCGCACACCGAGGACGGCATCAAGCTGCTCGGAACGCTGACAAATGCCTACGACACACCGCTCCGCTCGGTCATTCTGCACTACCAGTACCTCTCTGCCGACAACAAGATCCTCGGCGGTGGCAGTGAGTGGATCCTCGACGAGCTTCCCGTCGGTGCCTCCCTCCCCCTCTCCGCATCCCTGCCGATCACCATCCCCGCAGCCGAAAAGGTGCTCTATTCGGTTGACTTTGATGCGTTGGAGCTTGTGAAATGATTTTTTGTGGAGACACGGTTTGTATGGAAGACGCGGTTTCGTGGGGGACGCGCTTTTTTGTGGGGGCTTCTTGAAAGAAGCCCCCACACCCCCAAGAACTTTTATCGCATGGGTATCTATGTAATCGTTTATCCCTACGCTCATCCTTTCAATAGCTCCCGCGGCCGTTTTGGTACCACCACCCAAAACGGCTTTTTAGTTAGTTGTGTCTTGGCTTTTCAGATTTTTTTGCAAATTGAATTGACATTCCTCATGAAACATGCTATAATAACAGATGCGAAACAAACTTAATATTTATGGATCGGGTATTTTCTCTGATATAGGGATACTATACCTTTTTTCTGTAATACTATTTTTGAATTTGGCAAAAATGCAAATTCCATTAAGTAGTATTACAGTTTATACTTGATCTATTTAAGTTTGTTTCGCAGCAATCGGAGTTTGCGTTTTTCGGTGCGTGGCTTCGGCTGCGCACTTTTTATTTTTGAGGAACTGATATGATCATCACTTTTTGCGGACATGCCGATTACAGAGCATCCAAGGAGGACGAGAAAGCCATTCTGTCGATTTTGGGAACACATGTCGGCGACGATCGTGCCGACCTCTATCTCGGCGGTTACGGGGGCTTCGACCGCTTCGCTCGCCGATGCGGAAAAACATATCAAACCGTACACCCGCGCACCAAGCTGATTTTGGTCACGCCCTACCTGACACCGGCGTATCAAAAAAATCACCTGAACACCGAAAAGAAAGAATACGATGCCATCATCTATCCGGAATTGGAGCATGTTCCGACAAAATTTGCAATCTTATATCGCAACCGCTGGATGGTCGAGAAAGCAGACCTTGTGATCGCCTATGTCCTGCATGAACGCGGCGGTGCCTACCAATCTTATCTGCACGCACTCAAAAAACAAAAACCCACCATCAATCTCGCCGATGTGTGAAAAGAAGAAGCACTTTCAAACAATCGTCATTTCATAACAAAAAGCATCACCCGAACGAACAGGTGATGCTTTCTCTCTTTCCCCTTTTTTCAAAAAGGTTCTTGAAAGGATGGGGGTGCGGGGGAAGGAAAACTTCTTCCTCAAAGAAGTTTTCCTTCCCCCGCAAATCCTATCTTCTAATCAATCCACCTTCGGCAGCTTTGCGAAGTTGGCGGAGATTTCCTCGTCGGTGGGAATATAGTCGGTCATTTGACCGTTGTGGAATTTCTCGTATGCAAGCATATCGAAGTAACCGGTTCCGGTCAGGCCGAACAGAATGGTCTTTTCCTCGCCGGTCTCGCGGCACTTCATCGCCTCGTCGATCGCCACGCGGATGGCGTGAGAGCTTTCGGGTGCGGGAAGGATACCCTCGACGCGAGCGAACTGCTCTGCCGCCTCAAAGACCTCGGTCTGCTTGACGGTTCTTGCCTCCATCAAGCCGTCGGCATAGAGCTGCGACAGCGTGGAGTTCATGCCGTGGTAGCGCAAGCCGCCCGAATGATTTGCAGAGGGAATGAAGCCGCTGCCCAGCGTGTACATCTTGGAAAGCGGGCAGACCATGCCGGTGTCGCAATAGTCGTAGGCATACACGCCGCGCGTGAAGCTGGGGCAGGACGCGGGCTCGACTGCGATGAAGCGGTAATCCGCCTCGCCGCGGATCTTCTCACCCATAAAGGGAGCGATCAAGCCGCCGAGGTTCGATCCGCCGCCGGCGCAACCGATGATGATGTCGGGCTGAATGTCATATTGTTTCATCGCGGCTCTCGTTTCGAGACCGATGATCGACTGATGCAGCATGACCTGATTGAGCACGCTGCCCAGCACGTAGCGATAGCCGGGGGTATTCGTCGCCTTCTCGACCGCCTCGGAGATCGCGCAGCCAAGGCTTCCCGTGGTGCCGGGATGCTCGGCAAGGATCTTCTTGCCGACCTCGGTCTCCATCGAGGGAGAGGGTGTGACCGACGCGCCGTAGGTGCGCATCACCTCGCGGCGGAAGGGCTTTTGCTCATAGGAGCATTTGACCATATATACCTTGCAGTCCAATCCGAAATACGAGCACGCCATCGAAAGCGCGGTTCCCCACTGACCTGCACCCGTCTCGGTGGTGACGCCGATGAGTCCCTGCTGCTTGGCGTAATACGCCTGCGCGATGGCGGAGTTGAGCTTGTGGCTTCCGCTGGTGTTGTTACCCTCGAATTTATAGTAGATCTTTGCGGGGGTCTGCAGTTTTTCCTCCAGGCAGTAGGCGCGCACCAGAGGCGCGGGACGGTACATCTTGTAGAAATCGCGAATGACCTCGGGAATTTCAAAATATGCCGTGGTGTCATCCAGCTCCTGCTTGATCAGATCCTCGCAAAAAACGCCTGAGAGGTCCTTTGCCGTCATCGGTTTGTGCGTGACGGGATCCAAGAGAGGTGCGGGTTTGTTTTTCATATCCGCGCGAAGGTTGTACCATGCGCGAGGCATCTCGGATTCTTCGAGATAGATTTTGTAAGGAATTTGCTTGTTCGACATGATTCTGTCTCCTTTCTGATGGTCGGGGAAATTCCGACTCCCCTTGCGTTTTGTGGGACAAAATATAAAAAACCTGCCCCTGGCTTGTGATTTGCCGGGACAGGATTGAATTCCTGCGGTGCCACCCTGCTTGGCGCTCTCGCGCCCACTTTCACATACGCGGAAGGAACTTCCGTTGATATGCCGACGTTTGATCACGGAGTGTCCGCTCCGTCTTACATACTCCGCGTGACGGTGCCACGCGTTTCCGCTCGCCCTCGGAAGTCCATTCAACGCTCTGTGTCCCGCCGCAATCACAGCACCTGCGGCTCTCTGGGGAGACAGGGGGAGCATCTACTCACTCTTCCTCATCGGTTTCTGTCATTATAGCACATTCCAAAAGCTTTGTCAAGTGCTTTTTCGGATTTTCTTTTTTGCGGAACGCAAAGAAAAAGGGCGGATCAAATGGCATGTACTCTTAAGGACAGTTTTTGAACATGCTATCTACCGACAGGAGTGCAGAGAATATTTTACATTCTCTGCACTCTTTGCTTGCCTGACGGAATGTAGATATATACTCCGCTGACAAGGCGGGAGTCGTAATAAAAAATGAATGTATGCGCTAACACATACATTCATTTTTTGTTGAGATTATTGATTATAGCAAATCCAATAATAAAACAATAGATACAATGGACGATATTATACCTCCGACTATTAAGAGCACCCACCATAAAGCTCCCAAAGAAACAAATACGTTTGTCGCATTTTCGTCCTTCTCACCTATTTTTTGTGCGTCTATATTATCATATTTCTTTTCGGGTGTAATAGAGTGTCCACAGTTCATGCAAATCAAACTGCTTGAATTACCCTCTAATGAGTGACCGCAGTTAGGGCAGGCTCTATTCGAGTTATCCATTATATCTCAACCCCGGGCATTTTCATCCATTGACCGAGGCTCTTCCCGGAAAAGGGATTCTTAAGAGCTTGTAAAACCATGGTGAAATTAAAATTATCATCTATGACAAGTGCTATTTCTTCTCTCAACATTGTTCCATAAGCATTAGGAGCATCAACATATGTATGTATATAGCGGAGGTTGTACGTTTTTGAACCAAGACCTGCAGATATTTTCAGTTCGCCCTCTTTGATCATAGAAGAATCCATAGGAGGAAACTTAATAGACGAGGGGCTCTTAAACGCTTTTGCCACAGTCTCTCTCATAAATGATTCATACTTAAGCTCCATAGGTTTTTTCTCGGTTTGAGTGCCACTTTCGGTAGCTCCTGCACTCAAAACTTGAATGATTTTAGATAATTCGTCAGCAGAAATAATTCCTTTGTTCATCAATTCTGTAATAGCATTGATTTTTTCACTTAGTGTTGCCATTTTCTTCTCCTCCAAAAGATAGATATAAAATAAAAAGAGCGTCAACCGTAGTCAACGCTCTGAAAAGCGCAAACTCCGATTGCTGCTACACAAACTAAAATAGAATTAGGGTATTACCATAATCATTTAGTGAAGCTTGCGCTTTTACCAAGTTCAAAAATGATTATGGCGAAAAAAGGGTATAATATCCCTATAAAGACAAAAATACCGCTAATTCAGATATTCAGTTTGTGTAGCATCTTTATTATATCACGATTTTTGCGTTTTGTAAATAGGTTTAGCGAAAATTTATCGAATCACCTTCTGGGAGATAGAAAAAAGCCTCCCTTGTGTAAAGGGAGGTGGCACGCGGTAGCGTGACGGAGGGATTGTAAAAGCAAGTTGCAAAATCAAAACAATCCCTCAGCCGCCTTCGGCGTCAGCTCCCTTTACACAAGGGAGCCTTTTCTTTATGTTCATCTATGGCTTGTCAATTTTCCTGACAAGCACTGCATTTGTGACCACAAATGCAAAAAATACGGCATACCTCTTTCGGGGTACACCGTATTCTTGGAAAACTGTCCTTTAGGGTACGACCCTAACACCTTGCGTTTTTTGGCAAAGATTTGCCAGAAAGTCTTGACAAAAAGGAAGAAACTTGTTATAATATTCAATGTGATCCGCCATCGGATGACAAACCAAAAAAAACACTTGAAAAAGGAGACACCATCATGAAAAAAACACTTCGCATTCTCGCTCTTTCGATCGTTCTGGTTACGTTGGTTGCAGCATTTGCATCCTGCGGCGGCCCCGCTAAGGATCCCGCAGACGCGCTCGCAGCACTCAAGAAAAACGATTACATCGCAGCAGAAGACAAAGTCATTCTCCCGCTCACCTTTAACGCGATGAACGTGCAAAAGGTTGAAACCGTTGTCAGCGGCACGAAGGTCACCGAGGAAGGCACCGAGCACATCACCGTCGTCTATTTTGAGGACAAAGCCGCCGCAAACGACGCATGGGAAAAAATTGAGAAGTATGCAAAGGAAAACGCGAAGAACGAATCCGACTGGGTCGTCAAGAAGTCCGGCGCAATGATCTACTTCGGCACCGCTGCCGGTGTCAAGGCTGCGAAATAATCGCACACCTCACGAATCAAACTTTGGGGCTGTCTCCGATCGGAGACAGCCCCTTGTTTGATTTTCATGACGTAGCCACGTTGGATAAAAAGCCGCTCAAACCGGAACCAAGACCAGCACCAGAACGCCGACGAAGGCAAGCGCCACCGAAAGGATCTCCTTTTTGGAGGGCTTTTGCCCCGCGATCGCCGCGATCACCGTGGAAACGATCATCACACCGCCCGTGATGAAGGGATATTGGATGGATGCGGGAAGCACCGCCAAGGACAACAACAGAACGTAGTTCGCAACGCGACTCAAGGTTCCTCCGCCAACCGAAAACGCCACGGCCTTCCAGCTCGGGCGGCGTACCTTGCGCCACATAAAGCCGAGACAAACGGCTGCAACCGCAACGCTGACGATCGCACTCCACAGCGAGTAGCCCGCCGCGGTAGCTTTTTCATAAGCCGATCTTTGATAGATGGTAGACAACACGCCCGACATTCCGTTGAGAACAAAGATGCCGCAGTAATACAAGATGCCCCCCTTGTTCGTTCCCTTGTTGACCGTCAGAGCAAGCGCCGCGATGACGAAAACAAGGCAAAGCCCCTTTCCGAGCGTCATAGATTCGTCAAAGAACAGAAGTCCCGCCACGAACGGAAGCATCATGCCGCCGAGCATGGAAAACAGAGAATACAAGGAAAGATTGATCTTCGCAAGTGACTTGAGCGAGCAGACCGTGAACAGGAAGGAATTGAGTGCCGTCAGCGCCGCCATCAGGAGGGTAAACCACGTGCAGTAAAAATCAAAGCCGTTGATGATGCCCAGACAAATGACACCCGTGATCGAGGACAGCAGCGTGAACATCATCGACGCGATCATGTCATTTCCGCTTTCCTTCTGATACCCCGAATTGAAGAAAAATTGAAGTCCGAACATGATTACCGCAACGGTAACCAACGAGTAAGCCAAAATAGGATCCATAGCCAATCTCCTTTCTGCGCCTATATTGTATCACAAAACCTCGAGCTTGTAAATAGAGAAAACACCAAAAAAACAGGAAAAAAGCTCGTTTTTTCAAAATTTTTTATATCCTCGGAAAAAGAACGTGCAAAAAAGCGAAAACACATTGCCACCTTCCGCAAATTCAGCCCCCGGCGCACCGATGACCGATCGAAAAACGCTTTTCCGCATCTCATTGTCCGCCTTTTCGGTCAAATCGGTTGACATTTGATGAAAAATGTGATAAAATAAGATGTTAAAGGCAATTTTAATGAGAGAGGAGATGAAACCGTGGTCAAAATCAAAGCAGTCATTCCCGGCGGAAGCGCCGCGCATGCGGGCGTCCGTGACGGAGATCTTCTTTTGTCGATCAACGGACACGAGATCAACGACGTGCTGGACTATCGGTTTTATCTGACCGATACCACGGTCCGTCTTGCGCTTTGCCGAGATGGTGAAAACTACGCCGTGCGCTTTACCAAGGGCGAATATGATGACGTCGGGCTGGAATTTGAGACGCCTCTGATGGACAAAAAGCATACCTGCGCAAACCGCTGTGTCTTTTGCTTCATCGATCAGATGCCAAAAGGTATGCGTGAGAGCCTCTATTTCAAGGACGACGACGACAGACTTTCCTTTCTGCACGGCAACTACGTCACCCTGACCAACCTCAAGGACGCCGACGTCGAGCGACTGATCACCATGCACATCTCGCCCGTCAACATTTCGGTTCACACCACCAACCCCGAGCTTCGCGTGAAAATGATGAAAAACCGCCGCGCGGGAGAGGTGCTGTCCTATCTTCGCCGTCTTGCCGACGCGGGCATCGCGCTCTGTACGCAGATCGTGCTCTGCAAGGGACTCAATGACGGTGCCGAGCTGGAACGCTCGATGCACGATCTGGCGGCGTATTACCCCGCCCTGCGCTCCTGCGCCATCGTTCCCGTGGGACTCACCAAGCACCGCGAGGGGCTTTATCCGCTCGAGCTGTTCTCCCCCGAGGAATGCGCCGAAGTGATCCGTCAGGTCACGGCGTTCGGCGACGCGTGTCTGAAAACATACGGCACACGGCTCTTCTATTGCTCCGACGAATTCTACGTCCGCGCGGGACTGCCGATGCCGACCGAGGATTACTACGAGGACTATTCTCAGATCGAAAACGGCGTCGGCATGCTGACCTCGATGCGATCCGAGTTTGAGTTTGAATTGGATTATCTTGAGGATTATCTTCCCGATTTCCGCGCGCCGCGTGTCGTTTCAATCGCTACGGGTGCTGCGGCCTATGACCACATTACCTCGCTCTGCCGTGCCATCGAATCCCGTGTGGACGGTTTGACGATACAAGTCCACAAGATCGTCAATCACTTTTTCGGTGAATCGGTGACCGTGGCAGGACTTTTGACGGGCAAGGACGTTGCCGAGCAGCTTTCGGGCTTGACGCTTGGCGACGAGCTTCTCTTCCCTGCCGTCATGCTCCGCGCCGACGGCGACGTATTCTTGGACGATATGACCCCCGACGAGCTGTCCGATCGGCTTGGAAAGATCCCCGTGCGCGCAACCAAAAGCGACGGCGCGGAATTTCTCAAAGCCGTGCTGGGCGTTCATTGAGAGAAAGGAACCGATATGTCAAAACCTATCATCGCCATCGTGGGACGCCCCAACGTTGGCAAAAGTACGTTATTCAATAAATTGATCGGCGAGCGTCGCTCGATCGTCGAGGACACCCCCGGTGTCACACGCGACCGCATCTACGGCGAGACCGAATGGCGCGGAAAGAAGCTGGTTGTCATCGACACGGGCGGTATCGAACCCAAGACCGACGACGTCATTCTCAAGCAGATGCGTCTGCAAGCCGAGATCGCCGTCGAAACCGCCGACGTCATCATCTTCATGTGCGACGTGCGCACAGGACTGACCGCCGATGACCGCGACATCGCAGTCATGCTCAAAAAGAGCGGCAAGCCCATCGTGCCTTGCATCAACAAATGTGACCGCATCGGTCAGCCGCCGATGGAATTTTACGAGTTCTACGAGCTCGGCTTCGAGCAGGATCCCATCAGCGTCTCCAGCCTGCACGGCAGCGGATCGGGAGATCTGCTTGACGCCTGCATGGATGCTCTGGGCGATTGGCAGGATGACGGCGAGGAGGATGCGGGCATCCACGTTGCCGTGATCGGAAAGCCGAACGCCGGCAAATCCTCGGTCATCAACAAGCTCATCGGACAAAACCGTCTCATCGTTTCGAACGTCGCGGGTACAACGCGAGACGCCGTGGACACACAGGTTGAAAATCAATACGGCAAATTCACCTTCATCGACACCGCCGGCATCCGCCGTCAGGCAAAGATCAATGACAAGATCGAGCATTACAGCGTGCTTCGCGCCCACATGGCAGTCGAACGCGCCAACGTCTGTCTGTTGATGATCGACGCCTCCACGGGAATCACCGAGCAGGACGAGAAGATCGCGGGCATCGCGCACGAGGCGGGAAAGGCGGTCATCATCGTCGTCAACAAGTGGGATCTGATCGAAAAGGACAATCACACGGTCAATGAATTCAATGACAAGATCCGCGTAGCCCTTGCCTATATGCCCTACGCCCCCATCGTCTATATCTCTGCGCAGACCGGACAGCGCGTGGAAAGCCTGTTCGAGCGCATCAATTACGTTTACGGTCAATCCGTCATGCGCGTGACCACGGGCATGCTCAACGACGTGCTCGGCGACGCGATGATCCGCGTACAGCCGCCCTCCGACAAGGGGCGCAGACTCAAGATCTATTACATGACCCAGATCTCGACAGCGCCCCCCACCTTCGTCATCTTCTGCAACAATATTCAGCTCTTCCATTTCTCCTATCAGCGCTTCATCGAAAACTGCCTGCGCGAGACCTTTGGATTCCACGGCACGCCGATCAAGCTGATCATCCGCATGAAGGGCGAGGACGCGAACTAAACTCATTTTGAAAAAAGGAACGTTTGACCATGTTTGTAGACAACGTAAAAATCTATATCAAGGCGGGAGACGGCGGCAACGGAGCCGTTTCCTTCCGACGTGAAAAATACGTCGCCGCGGGCGGTCCCGACGGCGGTGACGGCGGACACGGCGGAAACGTCGTCTTTCGCGTCGACGAGGGGACGAATACCCTCCTGGCATTCCGTTACAAGCACAAATTCATCGCCGCGCGCGGCGGTGACGGCAAGGGTTCCAAGTTCCACGGCGCGACTGCCGACGATCTGATCATTCAGGTTCCCCCCGGAACGCTGATCCGCGACGCCGAGACCGGCAAGGTCATTCACGACATGTCGGAGGATGACGGCGCCGATTTCATCGCCTGCAAGGGCGGACGCGGCGGCTGGGGCAACCGCCATTTCGCAACACCCACGCGTCAGGTGCCGATGTTCGCCAAGAACGGTACCGAAGGCGAAGAGCGTGAGGTGATCCTTGAATTGAAAATGCTTGCCGACGTGGGACTGATCGGCTACCCCAGCGTGGGAAAATCCTCGATCCTGGCGCGCATCAGCGCCGCCAAGCCCAAGATCGCCGACTATCACTTCACCACCCTCTCCCCCAACCTCGGTGTGGTCCGCACGGGCGGTGAGAGCGGCTTCGTGGCGGCGGATATTCCGGGATTGATCGAGGGTGCTGCCGACGGTGCGGGACTCGGTCACGCGTTTTTGCGACACGTGGATCGCTGCCGATTGCTCTTGCACGTGGTGGACATTTCCTGCTTCGAGAGTCGCGATCCCGTTGAGGACATTCAAAAGATCAACTATGAGTTGGAACGATACAGCCCCGCGCTTGCCGAGCGTCCGCAGATCATCGTTGCCAACAAGGTCGATTCGCTCGACCGCGAGGTGGTTGACGTCGATGCGTTTGAGACTTACGTCAAGTCGATGGGCGTCGAGCTGCGCTACATTTCCGCCGTCACCGGCGAGGGAGTGGAGGAGCTGGTTCGTCTGGTTGCCGACCGCCTCAAGGACCTGCCGCCGATGAAGGTCTACGAGCGCGAATATCTGCCCGAGGACGCCTACGTGGACGGTGGCAAGGAAACCACGATCCGCCGCGAGAACAACACCTTCCACGTTGAGGGTGAGTGGCTGAAGAATCTGATGGGACAGATCAACTTCGACGACTACGAATCGCTCAATTTCTTCCAGCGCGTGCTGCAAAACAGCGGTGTGTTTGCCGCATTGGAAGCCAAAGGCTGCCGAGACGGACACACGGTGTCGATCTACGGATTTGAATTTGATTACGTGAAATAAATCATAAAAAAAGAAAGGATACCCGAATATGAACATCTGGCACGATATGGATCCCGCGGCGATCAAGCCGACCGACTTCAACGCCGTCATCGAAATTCCCAAGGGAAGCAAATGCAAATACGAGCTTGACAAATATACGGGACTTTTGAAGCTGGACCGTATTCTCTACACCTCCACGCACTACCCCGCCAACTACGGCTTCATTCCCCGCACCTATACCGACGACGAGGACCCGCTGGACGTGCTGGTGCTTTGCTCCGAGCCGATCTATCCTCTGACGCTGATCCGCGTCTACCCGATCGGGGTGATGCGCATGATCGACAGCGGCAAGATGGATGACAAGATCATCGCCATTCCCTTCTCCGACCCCACCTACCTCGGCATTACGTCGATCGACGAGCTGCCGGCGCACATTTTTGACGAGATCATGCACTTTTTCAGCGTCTACAAGCAGCTGGAAAACAAGCAGACGGCTGTCAAAACCCTGGGCGGACGCGAGGAAGCCGAGCGGATCATCCGCGAGGCAATCGATTCCTACAACGAAAAATTCGCGAAAAAGCAGTGACAATCGAACAGAAAAGGAGTGCGAGCAAAAATGCTCGCACTCCTTTTGCTATGTTTTGCGCTGAGGATTGTGTTTTACTTTTCCTTGACGTCGATGAACATGGGACAGTGGTCACTTGTCTTGCAGAGCTCCTCGTCAAGAAGAATGCGGTGCAGCTTGACGTCCACCAGATCGGTGGTCACCGACGCGTGGTCGATGGCGGTCATGTTTTTGATGCGGGCAGTGTTGTTCAGGTCGTGATTCCAACACAGAATGCCGTCACTCTTTTCTGCCGCGAGCATACCGCTGGTCATGTTCAAGCCCTCAAAGAGATATTCAAAATATTTCCCCGTATGGAGCATATTGTAGTCGCCCGTGACAAAGATCGGCACGTTCGGATACATTCTCCGCAGATGGATCAGCTCGTAGTGCGCGTCCTCCACACCCGGAAGCTGACGCTCGTCCGCCTCGGGATAAAAGTGCAAATTCATGTGAATATACTTCTTTCCCGGTCTCTTCTTGGAGGCGTAAAGCGCCCACTGATAGCTCCACATTCCCTTCACGTTGAACAAATGGAAGCGCGTGTCGATCAGCTCGAACTTGTGCTTGTTGTAGAAGATCGGGGTGGCGTTCTGCTGATAGTCGATCCGATGATAAATATAGTCCCCCATGTTTGCCTTGGGCGTCGCGTAGACCGAATCCAAGTGCTGTTGGATCAGCGGCTCGGTCAGATTGCTGACCTCCTGAACGCCAAGGAAATCCGGCTGATATGCAAGATAAAATGCGCAAAGGATCTCCATGCGATCTTCATACGGGATCGCCTCCGGATCAAGAGATCTGCGGTCGGAGGTGTGGAGCAGATTGGAGGACATGACGCGGACAAGGGAATCGTCCGTTTTTTTGACGTCACCCATCGGACTCTTTCTGAAATGCTCGATCAATTCGTAGAAATTCATGCTTTGTCTCCTCCCTCATTCATCACAAAGTCGGCAAACTGCGGCGCGTGGTCGCTGGCCAAGGGCAACGCGCTCAGATCCAACTTGCGGTGGAAGATCGGCGTCATCCTGTCGGTGGTCACCGAGATATGGTCGATGTGAAGCTCGCTCTTCTCTCCGTCCTCGGCGATCATCATGGCACTCTCCATGGAAAGCCCTTCAAAAAGCTGATCAAAGTGCTTGTGCGATCTTCTCATGTTGTAGTCCCCCGTCACGAAGATCGGCACGTTTTCGTACATTCTGCGAAGATGCACCAACTCGCGATGCGTCTCGTCCACTCCGGGAAACTGACGCTCGTCGGATTGATAGTAAAAATGCAGATTCATGTGAATGAATCGATGCGAGGGATTGTCCTTGGAGCGGTAGAGCGCCCAATGATAGCCCCAGATCCCTCCCACGGCAAAGGGATGGAAGCGAGTCTCCAGCACCTCGTATTTGTGCTTGTTATAGAGCACCGGAAAATGGTTGGGCTGATGGAAATGCCCGTGATATTCATAGGTCGCCACGTCGCCCAGCTGTGCCTCGGGAATGGCATATACCGAGCCGATCCTCGCCATCAGCTCGGGCATCATCGTGTAGGACAGCTCCTGCACGCCGAGAAAATCGGGCATGAAGCTGAGATAGACCGCCGCAAGCGTCTCCATGCGCTTTTGGAACACGTTCCCCGCGTCTCTTTCCTGCCTGGATTTTCCGTCGCCCGTGTGCAGGGCGTTGGAGGTCATCACGCGGACGGTGGGGGTGTAGCAAGGATCGGGCATGCGCATTCTTTCAAAGCCGAGCGCTTCGATCTTGTCCATTTTTTCTTGGAAATTCATCTGTTACTGCTCCTTTCCGTATGTACGTTGGATCGTTTTTTCAAATTTTGTAGGGCTTCAGCTCGACGTTCAAAAGATAATCCATATGCTTGAGCTTCCAGCGGATGCCTTCCTCATCACACTGGTATCCCATGGAGGGCTCGTAGCCGATCGAAGAATCGCGCTGAACCAGCGGAATTGCCGCCTTGGCGTTCTCAATTTCGCGAAGGACGATCTTTTCGATCTTGTCGGCGCATTTGACGATCTCCTCACGCGTTTGCGCCGCCAAGAGCTTGGTGCGCAGGACGTAAAATTCCTTCTGATTGAGCGCGGTGATATGACAACGCACGATAAACTCTACCATATTCACAAAGCGCTTGAGTGCGGTGCTCTTGTTTTTGATCTTTTTCAGCTTTGCCAAGGCCTGCTTCGCATACACGAGCGCCTGCTTATGCTGCTTCAATTCGTCGCGCACCCTCAGACTATAGGGAGAGGTTCCCACGCGGTCACGGTTGACCGGAAGGGTTCTGTAAATGCCGTTTCCGTAGAGCGCGTCGGGTCTGTTGGGCTGTTTCATTTGCGTCGTCAGGCAGAACGGGAACGCGGGACCGATGCGGTAAGGTCCGTATTGGTTCTCGCTGCTGGCGATGTAGTGACGGTGCGATTCGTCCAAAGCCTGCCACGCATCGAGCACCAGCTCGTATTCCTCCGCGGAGAGGCGCTTCGCTTCTTCCTTCAAACGCGTCTCAAAGTCGGCGCGTCCCTCGGTAAACGTACCGTTGGCGAGCGAGGAAATGAACGAGGGGTTCATACCGTAGGTATGCGACTCCATCAAGCCGCAAAGCCCGTATTTTTCATGCGCCTCGAGCAGCTTTTGGTTGCGATCGTTCCATCTTTTGGGGAACGGCTCGTAAGGAACAACGCCAAAGTCCCAGGTCTTGCCCGCCGTGTTACACTGCGTGTAGAGGCGAATTCCGCGACGCTTTGCGACCTCTGCCTCGCTCACGAAATAGTCACCGGGGCCCGCGAAGGAGATGGTGTAGTCGCGCACGTCGGTCACACTGTACTCCAAATGCAGCTTTTGGAACATCTCAAAGGTGACCAAAAGCGTGACGTCGGTGGGAAGCGTATTGACAAGCGCCAGACGGTACTCTGCGGGCGCGCTTCCCCAGTTGTAGGTCCAAAATACGATATCAGCCTCGGGAGACTCGGCACGGATGCTGTCGCGGACAAGCTTGATCCAATCGACGTAGTCGTAGCACGGCCACCAGCCCGGCGTGGGCTTGCCCGTGGGAATTCCGTCGGCGGGCGCTTTGTTGTAGGGACGGCACTCGACGTGCTCGTCACGGCTGGCAAACTCGACCGACTCTCCGACAAAGACGATGCCCTTGAGCCCGGGCGCGTCACGGAAGATGCCGCCGTAGAGATCGGCGTAAAGCTCCTTTGCCCCCTCGTCCTCGGGGTGGCTGAAATTCTTGATCGCACAGTAGGCGTAGACGTCGATGCCGTATTTTGCCGCGCGCTTGACCAGATCGGCAAGCTCGGCGCGATCCTCCTTGTTGCGCACAAAGGAAAGCACAGCGTCATAACCGTAATGCGCGCAAACCGAGAGATAGCCGTCCGGGAAAACGTCCATGCCGTAGCCCGAGTGTACCATACGAGGCGAGAAGATCGGCTTTTCCTCACTCACGCCCTGCTTCAAGAAAGGCACGCGAGCGAGATTCATGCGATCCTCAAGCGCGTAGAGCGCCTGAGCAACACCGCGCTCGTCGGATGCCGTGATCGAGACGAATTGCTCCGAGACCTCGATGCGGCGCGCCATATAACCGCTCACGCGATCGGCATCAAGCGCGATCCTGACGGCGGCTTCCGACGCGTCTCGGGTGATCTCTGCGTCCATACCGAACGCGGTTTTGAAATAGGAAATCAGATCTTTCGCGGCGGTCTGTGCCACCACACCGTCACAGGCACAAAAAATGCGCACGGGGCTCGTCAGAACCAGCTCGTCGGCGGCGGGGGTGCGATCCTTGTGACCCGAGATCCGCGCATGTGCGGTGGAATAACGCTTGCGAAATTCAAAATTTTGTTCGATCTTCATTTTGACATCTCCTTTTTATCTATTGTCGATATTTCAATATTATTTATTTGCATTTCAACGTCCGCATCGCGTTGAGAATCGCGATCACGGCAACGCCGACGTCGGCAAAGGTCGCCGCCCACATATTGGTCATGCCAAAGATCCCGAGGATCAGAAACGCCGCTTTGACTCCAAGCGCAAAGACGATATTTTGATGCACCGTCCGTCTGGTAAAGCGAGAAATGCGGATCACCGCCGTCATTTTCGGCAGACAATCATCCATCAGTACCACGTCGGCTGCCTCAATGGCGGCATCCGAACCAAGCGCTCCCATGGCGATTCCCACGTCGGCGCGCGCCAACACGGGGGCATCGTTGACACCGTCTCCCACAAAGACCAACGATCCTCGTTTTTCTTTCAAAAGCTTCTCCAGACAGGAAACCTTGTCGGCGGGCAAAAGCTCCGCGTGAAATTCATCCAGCGGCAGGCATTCTGCCACCGCCGCGGCAACCTCCCGACGGTCTCCCGTCAGCATCACGATGCGCCGCACACCGGAGTCGCGCAATCCCATGATTGCCTGCCGGACGTCCTCTTTGACGGCATCGGAGATCACGATACTACCCAAAAAGCGACCGTCCTCGGCAACGTAAACGATGCTTCCGACCTCCTCGGGAGAGGTGAAGGAAACTTCCTCTTTTTGCATCAAGGCAGCATTTCCAACCAATATGATTTTGCCGTCAATGCCGGCGCGAATGCCAAAGCCCGCAAGCTCGGTCACCGAATCGGCATGCAACGGAGCGATCCCCTCGGCATCACAAGCATCGCGCAGCGATTGCGCGATGGGATGGTTGGAGTTTTCCTCCGCGGCATAGCAAAGCCGCAGAAGTCTTTCTCTCTCCACACCGCTCGCGGGATGCACCGCCGTCACGCGGAAGCTTCCCTCGGTCAGGGTACCCGTCTTATCAAAAACCACCGTGTCGGTGTTGGCAAGCATCTCCAAGCGATTGCCGCCCTTGACCAGAACTCCCAGACGGGATGCGGCACCGATGCCGCTGAAATAGGAGAGCGGAACCGAAATGACCAGTGCGCAGGGGCAGGATACCACCAGAAAAATGAGTGCCGTTTTCAACCATCGCATCCAATCCCCCGTCACAAGCGAGGGGATCAACGCCAGCAAAAACGCTCCCACAACCACGGCGGGCGTATACCAGTGCGCAAATTTCGTCACGGCATTTTCCGCTTTGGATTTGACCAACGAAGAGCTTTCGACAAGCTCTAAGATTTTAGACACCGTCGATTCACCAAACACGCGTGTCACACGCAGATGCAGCAGCCCGCTGACGTTCACGCAACCGCTGACCACCGCGTCTCCGACTGCGACTGCTCGCGGAAGCGACTCTCCCGTGAGAGAGACGGTGTTCAATTCGCTCTGCCCCTCGGTCACAATGCCATCCAGCGGGATCTTTTCCCCGGGACGGACCACAAGGGTCTCACCGACGGCAACATCCTCTGGGGCGACCGTCAGCTCCTCGCCCTCTCGCAAAACGCGTGCCACGTCGGGACGAATATCCATCAGTGCCGCGATCGAGCGACGGCTCTTGCCAACGGCAATGCCCTGAAAAAGCTCTCCCACCTGATAGAACAGCATCACAAAGACCGCCTCGGCATATTCTCCCAGCACCAACGCGCCGACCGTGGCGATCGCCATCAAAAAATTCTCATCCAACAGCTGTCCGTGTGCCACGTTCAGGAGCGCGCGGCGCAATACGTCCCAGCCAACGAGAAAATAAGGGATCAGAAACAGCGGCAGGCGAACATACCACACCTCGGGCAAAACACCGCCAAGCGACAGCCCTCCAAGCAGAAGCAACAGCGCTCCCGCGCAAAAAATCCGCCAAAGGACCCTTTTCTGTTTTTTTGTCAGAAGCATCTTGACTCGCCTCGCTTTTATTTGATCACGATCGAGCAATCGGCGTCCACCTTGCGAACCGCCTCGCAAGCCGCCTTCAGCGCGGCATCCCACTTGTCGTCATCCGCCTCCAGCACCAGCTTTTGCGCAAAAAAGCTGACCGTCGCACTTTTGACGCCGTCGATCTTCAGGATCGCCTTTTCCATTTTTGCCGCGCAGTTCGCGCAGTCCAGATTGTCCATCGAAAACGTTTTTTTCATAGCAGATACCTCTTTCTGTGATATTGTTCGCAGGAGTACGCGCATAACGTCTTTTTACTCGCGGATATGCTCCATTCCCTGTGCCAGAATCGAGTGAATGTGAGCGTCCGCCAGTGTATAATAGACCGTTTTTCCCTCGCGTCGGAATTTGACCAACCTCGCCTGCTTGAGGACGCGCAGCTGATGCGAGATCGCGGAGACGGTCATGCCGAGCAGATGTGCGATGTCACAGACGCAAAGCTCGGTGTCCAAGAGAAGATATAAAATCCGAACGCGCGTGGCGTCACCAAAGATTTTGTAAAGCTCCGCAAGGTCAAAAAGCTCCTCTTCCCGCGGAAGACGCTCTGTCGCACGTGCCAAGCGCGCAGGATGCAACCGCTCTTCCCCGCATCGCGGTACCATTCCTTCCATTCCAATCCCCCTTCCTTCCAACACTTGAACAGTTGTTCAAGTGTTATTTTATCATATCCACCGCCGATTGTCAAGTGCTTTTATTAAAAAACAGAAAGAAAAATCCGAAAAACTTTTTCGAAAAACTTTTTTATTTTTTCAAAAAAGACTTGACAAACGGAAATAAAAGTAGTATAATAAGCGAGTACGAAAAAAACGTACCCTTGCGGCGTTAGCTCAGCTGGATAGAGTGTTTGGCTACGAACCAAAAGGTCAGGGGTTCGAGTCCCTTACGCCGCGCCACGAAAAAAGCCATTTGCGATTGCAAATGGCTTTTTTCAATGAAATCCGCCGTTGGCAGAAGAAATCCACCTCCGGTGGATGAAATCGCTTCGCGATGAAATCTGCCTTTCGGCAGATTAAAAACGGCGGATTTTATTTCATCTGAAGCCAAAGGCTGAAGATTTCATCCGAACAAAGTGAGGATTTCACCGTGCACAGCACGATTTCATTGACATATCTTTCAATTTATGCTATAATGAACGAAGAGGTGATAACAATGACAGAAAACAAACTTGCATCTTTATCAACCGAATTTGCAATAAACATTTTAAAGTTAACCGACAGTATCAAAGGGCACTATTCTCTCTCCAATCAACTCGAAAGAAGCGGTACGAGCTTCGGTGCAAATATACGAGAGGCAAATTATGCACATAGCAAAGCAGATTTTGTTGCAAAGTTGCAAATAGCACTCAAAGAATGTTATGAAACAGAATATTGGATCGAAATCGCACAAAAAGCGGACTTAGTCTCCGATGAAATTTCAAAATCTTTTTTACACGATTGCGGATCCATCAGAAGAATGTTGATCGCCTCAATCAACACCGCCAAAGGCACCGGAAGATAAAAAAACAATTTTAAAATATAAAAAAGAGACTCGGCTCAGTGAAGGAAACACGGCAATGATACAAATAACCACAAAAATCCAAAAGATGGAGATTGAATCGGGAAAAAGGATTCTTGTCACAAGTGATATTCACGGATATCTGTCTTATTTCAAAAACATTTTAGAAAAAGCCTCTTTTTCAGAAAATGATGTTTTGTTCATTGTTGGAGATATGATCGAAAAAGGTCCCGATAATTTGGGAACCTTGCGTTACGTTATGGAGCTTTGTCGCCAAGGGAACGTAGTCCCTCTCATCGGGAATGTGGACGCATATCGTTTGCAATTGATTGACGGTTTGTCCGAAGAAAATGCAACCGATTTTTACAATTATATTTTGCGTTTGCGCAAATGGATCGGTTCAAGCTTTTATGAAGAGCTTGCAGCAGAGTGTGGGTACGCCATCAATTCACCCGAAGATATTTTATTGGCAAAGCAAGACGTGATCGCTCACTTTCAAAATGAATTTCAATTTCTCGCCAATCTTCCAACCGTTGTAGAAACACAAAATTACATTTTTGTCCACGGCGGCTTGCGCGAAAAAGAGGTTCTTGCAAATGAGCGCAAAGGGCTTTTTGAACTGACGAAATTTGATGCTTTCATGGCTAAAACGCCTCATGTTTTCGACAAGTACGTGACTGTCGGGCACTGGCCTGTCGCCCTATACAATACTTCTATTCAACAATTAAACCCGATTATCAACCGCGATAAAAAAATCATTTCGATCGACGGTGGTTGCGGCTTAAAAAAAGAAGCACAATTAAATCTTCTAATCATTCCCGACATCCGGTGTTCGGTGGATGAAATCTCCTATTTGAGCTACGACTCCATACCGACGATCCGCGCACTTGACGATCAAAAAGGCAGCGAAAGCCCCCTGTTCATCTCTTGGATCAATCGAGAAATCAAAATACTTGAAAAAGGAGAAGAGTTTTCTTACGTTGAGCATCTGCAAAGCGGTCGAAAACTACACATCCCCAACACATATATCCAAAAAGATGCAGAATGCTCCGACTATACCGACTATATACTGCCGGTAAAAAAAGGAGATAAGCTATCTTTGCTTTCAAAATATTCAAAAGGTTGTATTGTAAAGAAAAATGGGGTTATTGGTTGGTATTGCGGGAAATATGAAAGCAATGAATAAATAAAATGAAAGAATTAAGGGATTTTCGCAAAAATCCCTTTTTCTTATTGACAAAACAGCAATCCGCGAAATTGTTTTGGAAAGAGAAAAAACGATCAACAAAATGCTTGATTTTTACTTAAATCTTTATCAAGATTTAGAAATCGTTGAAAAAGAATAAGGTTTCTTTTTTATCCAAACATAAGCAAAGGACACCCTCGGGTGTCCTTTGTGTTTTCTTTGCTTGAACCACCGTTTCGCGATGATAACGGTGATGTTTCTTACAATTCATCAATATATCTGCACGCGGCAAGGGCTGCAACGGCTCCGTCTGCGGTGGCGGTCGAAACCTGGCGGATCGCCTTGGAGCGGCAGTCGCCGGCGACGAAAACGCCGGGTGTGTCGGTCAGGCATCTCTCGTCGGTGTCAAAATATCCCGCGCCGTTGAGCTTGGCAAGGTCGGCAAACGCCTCGTTTTCGGGTACCAGACCAATGGCAACGAACATACCGTCAAGCGCCAGCTCGGTTTTGGTACCGTCCGCCACACGCTCCACGGTGATTCCCGAAAACTCGGGGGTGTCTGCGATCGCGGAAACGACCGTTCCCGTGATGATCTCGACGTTGCCTCTCTTCTGCAGGATCTCCTGCAAGCGCTTCTCGCCCGTCAGAAAATCGAGGTTTTGAATGACGTAGACCTTTTTGCAGCTCTCGGAAAGCAAAATTGCCTCCTGCAGTGCCGAGTTTCCGCCGCCGATGAGTGCCACGGTCTTGTTCTTGTAGAACGCGCCGTCGCAAACCGCGCAAAACGAAATGCCGTCTCCGATAAAGCGTTCCTCGTTGGGGAGTCCGAGATGACGGTGGCGCGCGCCGTTGGCGATGATGACGGTGCTTCCCTGGTAGGTATTGCCCTCCTCGGTCTCGACAAAACGTCGGTTGCCCTCGCAACGAATCGAGGTCACGGTCTCGATCTCGACGTCAGCTCCCTGTGCCAACACCTGGCTGACCAGCTTGTCGGCAAGCTCGCTGCCGCTGATGCTCTCAAAGCCGGGATAGTTTTCGACCTTCGGGGAAAACACGATCTGTCCGCCAAACGCGTTCTTCTCCAGAATCAGCACGCTCTTGTTCGCGCGTCTTGCATAAATCGCCGCGCAAAGTCCCGCGGGACCGCCGCCGATGATGATAATGTCGTACATAGATTACTCCTTTTACGCTTCAAAATGATGGTCGCCTCAACTCTTTTGGGGACGCGCGGGGGAGTCACCTTTTTTCAAAGACGTCTCCCCCGCCGTGCGGTTGCTTGGTGTATTACTGAACTGCAACCGCAGCCTGAATGAACTTTTTGATGTTGGGAACGGACACGAACTTCTCAGCCTCGCCGTTCACCACGCTGACCAGCGTGGGAGCCTGCTTGATCTTGAGAGACTCAGCCAGCGCGACGTTCTCCTCTGCCAGGATCTTGGTGTAGGCGATGCCGGCTTTTCCGAGCAGAGCCTCCGCGATCTTGCAGTTGGGGCAGGTTGCCGACGCGAACAGATAGACACCGTCGGAAAGAGCGGCTGCGTTCTGTTCCTCACAAACGCACGCGTCCTCGCTCATGGGGCCGTTGTGCGTGAGCACCGAGGTCTCGATGTTGTAGACCTTGCGCTCCTTGTATTCCTGAGACTTGCCCGCGTTCCAGTTCTTGACGGGACGGTAGTAGCCGGTGATACGGCTGTAAACCTCTGCTTCCTTTCCGCACTTGGGGCAGGTGAAATGCTCACCCGCAAGATAGCCGTGGTCGCGGCAAACCGAGTAAGTGGGAGAGATCGAGTAGTACGGCAGGCGGTAGTTCTCCGCGATCTTGCGAACGATGGTGGCTGCTGCCTTCCAATCGGGAAGCTTCTCTCCGAGATAGGAGTGGAAGACGGTTCCCGATGTGTAGAGCGTCTGCAGACCGTCCTGTACGTCGAGTGCCGAGAAGATATCCTCGGTGTAGCCGACGGGCAGGTGAGAGGAGTTGGTGTAGTAAGGCGTGTCACCCTCGGACGCGCAGATGATGTCGGGATAACGCTTGCGGTCATGCTTGGCAAGACGGTAAGAGGTCGACTCTGCGGGCGTTGCCTCGAGGTTATACAGGTCTCCGTACATCTCCTGATAGTCGGAGAGGCGCTCGCGCATGTGGTTGAGCACTTCCTTGGTGAACTCCTGGGTTTCCTTGTGCGTCATGTCCTTCTTGAGCCAATCGGCGTTGAGTCCGGCTTCGTTCATGCCGACAAGACCGATCGTCGAGAAGTGGTTTGCGAAGGTGCCGAGGTATCTCTTCGTGTAGGGATACAGACCCTCGTCAAGGAGCTTGGTGATGATGGTACGCTTGATCTTGAGCGAGCGCGCCGAGATGTCCATCATGTGGTCGAGGCGCTTGAAGAAGTCTTCCTTGTTCTCTGCAAGATACGCGATACGGGGCATATTGATGGTAACGACACCGATCGAACCGGTGCTCTCGCCGCTTCCGAAGAAGCCGCCGGACTTCTTGCGCAACTCACGCAGGTCCAGACGCAGACGGCAGCACATACTGCGCACGTCGGAGGGCTCCATGTCACTGTTGACGTAGTTGGAGAAATAGGGCGTACCGTACTTCGAGGTCATCTCGAAGAGCAGCTTGTTGTTCTCAGTCTCGGACCAGTCGAAGTCACGGGTGATCGAATAGGTGGGAATGGGATATTGGAAGCCTCTTCCGTGGGCGTCACCGTCGATCATCGTCTCGATGAAGGCGCGGTTGATCATGTCCATTTCCTTCTTGCAGTCACCGTACTTGAAGTCCATCCTCTTACCGCCGACGATCGCGTACTCATCCTCGAGGTCGTGAGGAACCGTCCAGTCGAGCGTGATGTTCGAGAAGGGTGCCTGCGTACCCCAACGGCTGGGGGTGTTGACGCCGTAAACGAAGGACTCGATGCACTTCTTGACCGCGTCGTAGGAAAGATTGTCGGTCTTGACAAAAGGTGCGAGGTAGGTATCAAAGGAGGAGAACGCCTGCGCGCCTGCCCACTCGTTCTGCATGATGCCGAGGAAGTTGACCATCTGGTTGCAAAGAGTTGCCAGATGCTTTGCGGGTGCGGAGGTGATCTTTCCGCCAACGCCGCCGAGTCCCTCCTCGATCAGCTGCTTGAGCGACCAACCCGCGCAGTAACCGGTCAGCATCGACAGATCGTGCAGATGGATGTCCGCGTTCTTGTGCGCGGTTGCGATCTCGTCATCGTAGATCTCGGAGAGCCAATAGTTCGCGGTAATCGCGCCCGAGTTGGAAAGGATCAGACCACCAACCGAATAGGTCACGGTCGAGTTCTCCTTGACACGCCAGTCGAGATTCTTGACGTATTGGTCAACGGTATCCTTGTAGTCCAGAATGGTGGACTTCATGTTACGCAGCTTCTCGCGCTGACGGCGGTACAGAATGTACGCCTTCGCGACGTCGGCGTAGCCCGCCTGAACCAGAACGGTCTCGACGCTGTCCTGAATGTCCTCGACGGCAATCAGTCCGTCCTTGACCTTCGGCTCAAAATCCGAGGTGACCTTGAGGGCGAGGAAATCAATGATGTTCATATTGAATTGGCGGTCGCATGCTTCGAACGCCTTTTGAATGGCCTGAGAAATCTTGGAAATGTCAAATTCCGCGACCTTGCCGTCTCGTTTGTTTACGCGATACATAAATTTTCTCCTTTTCTTTTTTTCGTCATAATCATAATCAAATTTCGTCTTTGGACCTTTTCAGTCCGATCCGCGCACCGCAGCGCGGGGGAGATATTGTTTTGCCGCGGCAAGGATTTCCTCGGTCTCGGCATGGGAAAACGCCTGACAACCACTTGCGAGCAGGTTGCCGGAATCTTGAAAGCCTTGGATAAAATAGAGCTCATCCCGTCCAAGCCACCGACCGATCGCGGAAAAGTCATCCACCGTGTGGATCCCCTTCACCGCCGTGGTGCGGAACTCGTGTGCAATGCCGCTCTCCTGAATCAAGCGAATACTCTTCTCAAACACTGCAACGTCCACGTCACAGCCCACTGCCTTTGCATAGCCGTCGGGTGAGCTTTTGACGTCCATCGCCACGTAGTCGAGAAGTCCCGAACGAAGAACCTCGGAAAGCCGCTGTGGCAGCATGCCGTTGGTATCCAGTTTGACAAGGTATCCCATATCCTTCAGCTTTTGCAAAAAGGCAACGAGATCGGGCTGCAGAAGGGGTTCCCCGCCCGTCACGCAAACACCGTCGATCAGACCTCTGCGTTTTGCAAGATATTCCAACACCTCCGTCTCCATGCTCGCGCCCTTCAACGGGTGACGAACCAGGTCGGCGTTGTGGCAGAAGGGACAGCGCAGATTGCACCCGCCGGTGAAAACCGTGCAAGCGACCCTTCCCGGAAAATCCAAAAGCGTCATTTTTTGGTAGCCTTGTACGTTCATTGATTCAGACCTCTACTTTCGATGCTCATACAGTATATCATACTTTTCGACGCTTGTCAATACCCAAAACACAATATCTTGTGATTTTTTTCAAAAAAATTATCAATATCTTGTGTTTTGACCTTTTTTGGTCAAAAATCGACATTCTTGTTGAAAAGGACGAAAAGGCGATTTTCTTCCTTTTATTGATATGGGATCGACGTCGCCAAAAAGTGTCTGCCGCGGCGCAAAAAAAGCCAAGACTTTTTCCAAAAGCCCTTGACTTTTTCATGGAAATGTGGTAAAATAGATGGCAAGATTTCAAGCGAAATCAAATCGTACAGTTGCATCTCTTCGGGTTATTTCGCCCACGGCGAAAATACCCACACCCTGCGCCTGAAAAGCGAGCTTTTCGAGCTTCGGGTGGGGTATCGAAGTGGGGACGTTGCCGAGCGCTGCCAGTGGCAGAAGAAGCGAGGCATAAGGAGTGGCAGCGGTCGAAATTTTGTGAGCGAGAGCGAGCAAAAAATTTCGGGCACCGCAACAGGACATAACGAGGCGGAGCCGAGAAACTTTAATATTGAATGTTGAGCTTTTTTGAGCTTGAACATATATACGGAGAGGTATCGAAGTGGTCATAACGAGGCGGTCTTGAAAACCCGCGCGTAACGGTTCCTTTTGTTCCCTCAAAATCCTTGTCATATCAAGGGTTTTCGGCATTTTCTTAATTACAAAAATTTCATAGTTCTCTCGCGAAATTCTCTCCAAATTCCGGAGCATTTCGCTAAAGATACCCTACGGAGGGTTATCGAAG
>JAFWYJ010000007.1 GCA_017517745.1 Clostridia bacterium
ATCTATTTCTTAAATGCTGCTCCGCTGAATTTGGCGGGTGCAGATGGTTCACCGTGCAGAGCGGTGTTGATAGATACTGAAAGGTAAATTCCAATTTGTCGTACACACAGTGGTGTACTTTTAGTCGTTCTTACCCTACTTTACGCACCTTTTAGTCGTTCTTTCGCAAAACAGGAAGAGCTATGTTTTTCATGGCTCTTCCTGTTTTGTCGGATCGTTTCATTCAGAACCCCTCGCGAATTGCCGCAAGGCAATTACGCCACACGTGCGCCTCGCAAAGGAAACGCCTTGCACAAAGAAACGCGCACGTTTGGGTTCTGAATCCCCGCGCTGTTTTTGAAAGCCATGCAAAGCATGATCGCGCTTATACCACGAAAAGGCACTTGCGAAAATTCGCAAGTGCCTTCCCTTTTTGGTGGCTCATCAAAGACGACTGATTTCGCCCTCTCCGAGCAGTTGATTGTAATAATAAACCGGAATCGAGCTCCAGCCGTGGCAAAGGCTGTATCCCGAGCACTCGTGCGGCAGACAGTGCAGATCGTGAATGATGCGATCCTCGGTCTCCCAACAGGTGGTCGAACCCTCGTCGAGCATTCTCTTCCAACGCGTGTCGATGTCGGCGAGCACCGCGGACTTGTATTTCTCGCGGTCGACCTTCAGCATCGCGTCGTAGCGGAAGCTGCTCATGCTCAGCGTCAGCGGCACGCGATCCTCATACGCCAACAGACGCTCCATCAGCGCAGGGGCCTCCTCGGGCGGGCAGGTCTCGGTCAGGATCGCGAAGCAGTTGCCAAACTCGGTGACGAAGGGCGTCTCGGGCTTGAGAATGAAGAGTCCCAGCTTTTCGTCATAGAAGCGCTTGACGATGCGCGCCTTGAAGGCCTCTGCCTCGTCATGGAAGACGTCCTCCTTGCCGATCGCCTTGGCAAGCGTTGACAACTCCTGCAACGCGCGGACAAAGAGCAGATTGAGAAGCAGGTTGGGCGTAGGCTCCAGGATCCTCTTAATGCTCAGCTGCCAATCGTAAAAGTTCCAGCAGTCGCCAAGCTCAAAGTCTCTGAGCACACCCTCCTCGTCGGCTCTGACGCGGAAGGCGTCCAGCATTTCGACCAAACGCGGATAGATCTCGGCAACGAAATCGGCGTCCCCCGTGTGCTGCCAATATTCTCTGACCGTGGTGTAGTAATGCAGCGTAAACGACGGAATGGTTCTCGGCCAATCTCCGGTGGGACACATGGGAAGCATATTGCCCTTCTCACGCGCCTCGGCAAACAAACGGATGTTCTGCTTGGCAAAGTCGTCGTTGTCAAACGCGTAGTAGCCGCACAGCATCTGATTGCGGCTGTCATAGGCATAAAGCGCCTGCTCTCTGCCGGGGCAGTCCTCATAGTGTTCGTGCATGCAAAGCTTGAGCGTGCGCACGCACATCTCGTAAATGCTCTGACGCAGCGGATCGGTCAGACGGCAGGGTTTCTCCACCACGGGATAGTTCGTGGGAAGGATCTCCAACCGCTCGACCTCAAAAGGCTCGTCCGCCTCGACCGCCACGTAGCGTCCCGCGATGCGGCGGAAGGCATGATAAAACTCGTTCACACCGGGCCGGCAGATGTACTCCATGCTGTAGTCACGGTCTCCCACGTAGCGGTTGACAACACCGTGAGAGAGATATTCGGTATAAGTAAAGGTCAGAAGCAAGGGTTTCTCGGCCTTGACGCGGAAGCTCAAAAAGCCGACCGTTTCCATGCCGAAATCAAAGATGTATTTCTTGTTTTCCCGGTTTTCATGCAGCTTTCCGACGCTGGGCGCATCCAATCTCAGATTCTTGACCGGACGCGGGCGGCGCGGCAGAGGCTTGTCCACGGCAACGGAGGGCGCGTACTCGACGGGCTCACTCTCTTTTTGCGCATCATACAGGAAACTGTAGCCGACCTGCTCGGTGATGAACTTCCGATAGCCTCTCTTGTAGCAGGGGTGATATGCCGAAAGGATCTTCTCGTCACTCGCGAGCGCAACCTTGCCGTCCATCAGCACCTCAAAGATCAAGCCCGCCTTGCCGGGGCTGTAAACCAGCAGTCCGGGCGCGCCGATATACCACGCGAGGATCTCCACGTCGTTCTCTCCCTCGTGCAGATAGGGGGTGAGATCGGCTTCCTCATAATAGGAATTCTCCTCATAGTTCTGATACTGTCCGAAGGCAACCAGCTTGCCGTTCACCAACACGTTGAAATCACTGTCGGCGCAAAGACGCAATACCGTTTTCTTGCCGTCAAAGGCGATCGGGAGCGCAAATTTGACGTATTCGTCGCCAACCGCCTCCACAGCCTTCCAGATCCATTTGCTTTTCTCAAAAATCGCCATCAAAAACGTCCTCCTTTACGTGCGCGCTTGCGCAGGTACTTATCCATATTATAAACGAAATCCCCCGAAAAAGCAACAGCTTTTTTGATTTTTGTTTCACCGCGATCCACTTTTTGCAATAACCGACCACGCCGCGTCAAGGTTTTCCTGTGTTCGGGCGGCATTTGCGGGGCTGGTGGACGGCAAAAGGATCGCCGAACGCCCAAGTTGCTTCTCCACAAGCTTTCGGTAAAGCTTGTGCGCCGTCGCGCCGTTGGTAAAAATCGCCTCGATCGGTGCCTCTCGCAAAATTTTGGCAATGTCGTTCGGGATCGCGCCGCGAATCGACGCATCCGACGAGCCCTCGATCTCACACGCGGCGATCACGTCCCAAAGCGCGATCCCGTGAGAGAGCAAAAACGCCTTTTTTTCATCCGTCGAGCGCGGGATCTCCGCGTCGAATACGTGCGCAAGCGTCCGCCAAAATCGGTTTTGCGGATGCCCGTAATAAAATCCGACCTCGCGCGAGCGCACCGACGGAAAGCTTCCGAGAATCAGAATACGGCTGTTTTGATCGTAGATCGGCGTGATGGTGTGCCGCTCGGTCATGACGGTTCTTCCCCAACCAGATGCACCACGCGCCAATCGTGCTTGACTGCGGGAAGAAAGACCTTCGTCACGTCCTCGGTCTTCATGCGCAACGTCGAGGTGTTGACGCAGGGGTGGCATCCAAACCACTCGTTTGCCAGCACGTCCTCGTCGATGAGCAGCTGCACCTGATGCTCGGTGTCATTCATGAGTCCCATCACGCTGAGCGCCCCGGGGTGAATGTCGAGAAATTCCACCATTCGCTCGGCACTCGCAAAGGAAAGGCGCGCCGATTGGATCTGGGCAGAGAGCTCCTTGGTGCGAAAGGGCTTGTCGCCGGGCATCAAAAGCAGATAAAACACCGTTCCCTGTCGGTTGCACAGCAACAGATTTTTGCAAATGGGAGCTTTCAAAACCTCCTCGATCCGTCGGCAATCCTCCATGGTTTCGGCACGCGGATGATCCACACGGTCATAAGAGATCCCCAGCTTGTCCAAAAAATCATACGTGCGCGACTCCCGCGCCTCTCTGCCCTCGCAACACTGCGGTCTGCCCTGCTGTAATTCCATCGTTTCGTCTCCTTTTCGCATAGTATCTATATTATACCCGATGCCAATGTTTTTTTCAAGTCCCGCAGCAAAAAAGAGCAAAAATATGGAGTTTTTGGCTTGACAGAAGGCGAAAAATCTTATATAATATCCTCATCACCTTTGAACATGGGAGAAATATCATGGAAATCAAAAACAAAAAGATCAATTTTTTGGGAGACAGCATCACCGAAGGCGTTGGCGTGAGCGCGTCGGAATATAAATACGTGAACGTATTTGCGAGAAAATTCGAGCCGGCCGTCGTGCGCAATTACGGCATCAGCGGCACGAGATTCGCGCGTCAGCACACCCCTTACGTGTCCAACCCGCGCTTCGATCTTGACTTTTGCTCGCGCGTGAGCGAGATGGATGCCGACGCCGACGTCGTCGTGGTGTTTGGCGGAACGAACGATTTCGGTCACGGTGATGCGCCCTTCGGCTCCCCCGAAGACCGTACCAAGGACACCTTCATCGGCGCGTGCCACGAGCTGATGAGCAGCTTGATCGAACGCTACCCCACCGCGACAATCGTCTTCATGACACCCCTGCACCGTGCCGTGGAGGAGCAGCCCGGAAAAGAGCCGCTTTCGCGCTACGTCGCTACCATTCGCGAGGTCGCCGAGATCTACTCCATTCCCGTGCTTGACCTTTACGCAACCGCGGGAATCCAGCCGCAGCTGCGCGTGCAACGCCACGCGTACGCCCCCGACGGTCTGCACCCCAACAACGCGGGCGCCGAGCGCTTGGCGGATAAGCTGGGACAGTTTTTGCTGGGATTGTAAAGGATGCGTTTTGTGGGGGACTTCTTGAAAGAAGCTCCCCCACACCCCCCCAAGAACTTTTATCGCATGGGTAATCAGGTTGTTTATTATCTGTGCACTCATCCAATCAATTGCTCCCGCGGCTGTTTTGGGACCACAACCCAAAACAGCTTTTATTTTGTTTTGCCATCGAAAAAACAGGTCTATCAATTGGGATTTATCGGGGTGTTATTTCGACACACAAATAAACAATGATGCCTATTCCCTTTTCCAAGAAAAGTTCTTGAAAGGAAGGGGGTGCGGGGGACGGAAAATCTTCTTTCAAGAAGTTTTCCTTCCCCCGCAAAAAACCTATCCATCATTTCTCTCTTCGAATCCCGATGGAATCGGGATTCGAATCCTTTCGCTGACGCACAAAGAGCGAGAGCAGCGCCTTTCCGTTGAAGGGAATGAGCGGGTAGAGATAGGACCGTTTTCCGTTGACCGTCGTATTCGTTGCGAGCAGAACGATGATCAACACCGAGCCCGCCGCAAAGCCGATCCAACCGAACAGCTCGATCAGGATCAGGAGCGCAATGCGCATGAATTTGAAGGCGTATCCCAGCTGATAGCTCCGCTGTGAAAAATTCGCGATCGAAACGAACGCCATATAGACGATGACCTCAGGGATAAGCCACCCGATGCTCACCGCGAAGTCTCCGAGGATCAAGCCTCCCACCACCGAGAGCGAATTGGAAAGCATGTCGGGCGTGTTCATCGACGCCATGCGCAAGCCGTCGATCATAAATTCCACCAGAATCAACTGCACGAAGATCGGGATCTTTCCCGTGCTTTCGGGAAGAATAAACTGCAGCCATCCCGGTGTGATTTCGGGATGCTTGGTCAAGAGGAACCAGATCGGCACCAAAAAGAGCGTCGCCCAAAAGACAATGTGCCGCACGAAACGAATATACGTCCCCGTCAGCGGCGGAAAATAATAATCGTTGGTCTCCTGCATGAAGTCGAACACCGTGCTCGGCAACACCATCACCTCGGGAGAGTTGTCCATCACGATCAGCACGCTTCCCTCCAGCACCTGCGCCGCCGCGACGTCCGGACGCTCGGTGTAGCGGATCTTTGGGAACGGGTTATACCACCGCTGCTTGATCAACAGCTCCGCCAGCGACTCGTGCCCCATCGTCAGCGCCCCCGTGTCGATGCTTTGCAGCTTTTGCTCAAGATGCCGCACGTATTTCTCGTCCGCCTGCCCGTCCAGATAACAAAGAACGATGTCGGTCTTGGAACGCGTCCCGACCGTCAGATATTTCATCGTCAGGCGCGGATCGCGCACGCGGCGGCGGATGAGCGCGGTGTTAAAGACCATCGTCTCAACAAAACCGTCGCGCGAGCCCAGCATCACGCGATCGTTTTCCGGCTCGCCGACCGAGCGCGTGGGATAGGTGCGCGAATCGACAACGATGGCATATTTCCCAAAGGTCTGCCCCAGGATCAGCGACGTGCCCGACAGCACCATCTGCATCATTTGCGTGGGATCTCCCGTGACCTCCGCCTCGACGTAAGGCACGTGATGCTCCAAAAACCATCTTGCCGATGCCTCTCCAGCCGCTTGCGAGCCGTCTCCCAAGCCCTGCAACGACAAAAAATAGATGATCATCTTGTTCATCGAGCCGCCGTCGACAAAGCCGTCGATATAATAGAGCGTGACCTCATCTTTCCCAAGATAAATCACCTTTTTGATGATATCATAATTCCGATCCACACGCAACGCCGCGTCCACTCGCCGCACGTTCTCGCGATAATCCTCACACAATTCCAGCATCCCAGCAATTCCTTTCCGACACGTCGAATTACTTTTATTTTTTTCAACTGCGGTTTTGATCATACAAGGAAAAATTACGAAAAGCACAGCAAATATGCGTCGGGTTCTAAAGGACAGTTTTAACTCTATAGGATAGCAGCGAGATAGCAGTTACCGACAGAGGCTCCCTTGTGTAAAGTGCGGCTTATTGTTTGCCTGCAAGTGCGCACTTACTCACCACCGGAAGTGGTTGTGCGAAATAAAAAGAGACCGCCGAGAGCGACCAAACGGTTGCTCTCGGCGGCAATTATCATTTTACAATAATTCTATTCTTTTTGAAAAGCACGGTAAACAGTACAATGAAAACCGCAAGGTTCGTTCCTATTATTAAAAGCCGATAAGGAATATTACCGTAATAACAATCGAACATATCACCTATTAAATCTTTGATCTGTGTTGTATACCAAAATCTTGCGACCTTCATAAGTGCCGGACTGCTTGAAGCAAATGTAGGAATAATACCGTTAAATATTGCTATCAGCGATACGACAGCGGCTGCTCCGCTCGGGTTCTTAGTTTGAATAGTTAACATACTACCAAATACAAGGCTTGTGAACGTACCAAGCATAATTGCAAGAACATACCAAAGCAAGGATATCCCAGTGAATCCGCCGATTACCCCGAATACAATTGCAATTACTGATGATATCGCCATAATATACAATGTGACTCCGAGCAAATATTCCAGCGGTTTCACTGTCGATAGAATCAACATCCTCGTAACATTTGAGAACTTATCTTCCCGTATAATTCCATTTATAGTGGTAAACGGTGTCATACCGATAAATAATGTACTCATACTCATCACAAGGTGCATTCGATATATTTCCGAACTATTAGAGTTAAGTAATACGAACATCAGTGTCATAAGTGGAAAAACAACAAAACTGAATATTACCCCTGTGTTTTGCGATGTGTCAAGTATTTGCTTTTTGAATATTGCAAAGATACGTCTTAATTTCATTACTTCTTACCTCCCTTCATGACGGATAAAAAAACATCTTCAAGGTTAGGTTCAGAGGAGTGAATTGAGACTATTTGCTCGTTTTTCATATATTCTGAAATTGTTTCTTTCGAGTCCGCTGTGTTTGGTAAAATAACCCTTTCACCATTTTTTAGCAGTATGTGAAGCGAATTTTCCAAATTATATTTTCGACAGATCTCATCGGGAGCGTCATTTTCAATCAACACACCCTCACTAAGTAAAGCAACACGGTCGCAAAGGCTCATCGCTTCATCCATCTTATGTGTCGTCAAGAAAATTGTCGTTCCGGATTCCTTCAACGATAAAATGAGCTTATGAATATCTGATGTGTTAAGCGGATCAAGTCCGCTTGTCGGTTCATCCAAAAATAACAGCTTTGGTGAATGAAGTATGGCTCTTGCGATAATCAAACGCTGACGCATTCCTTTTGAAAGTCTTGAAACTTTGGTTTTGGCACTTGCCGCCAAATTTACCGTTTCAAGTACATGAGATATACGCTTTTTATCAATTCCATAGATGTCAGCAAAGATAGAAAGATTTTGCTCGCAACTCAAACGTTCAAAAAGTCCGGGAACATCGAAAACCATTCCCATTTGAGAATATTCTGTGTCACCAAGTTGTTTCGTGTCACGACCAAATACAAAGACTTCGCCGCTTGTAGGTAACAACTGACCTGTAAGAATGTTGATTAGAGTGGTTTTTCCAACTCCCGATGGTCCTATAAGACCAAATATCTCTCCTTGGTTTATAGTAAGATCGATTCCTTTCAGCACCATATGGTGCTGAAAGGACATTTGTAATAGCCTTGTTTCAATGATATATTCCACAGCAGGCTCCTTATGGCAGATAGAAATATGCGCCAATAGCAGGAGATGTATTTTCATCATATTTTAGCCATCCGCTTGCGAGGACATATTTCACGATGTAGCCAAGAGTATGACTTGTTGTGCATATCGATTCAAGCAATGCGTCAACCATTTGGGCGTTAGTGCGGACGCACTCAGGCAGATCCGAGTACAAAATTTCACGAACGGTACAATTGATTTTTTCAATCGTGTTCAAAATATTATTGTGCAGTTGTCCGCGTGCATCGGCATGCACGATAAATTCTGCACTAAAATTCTTTCGTTCGCAAAATTCCAAGAACTTTTGATTGGTACTTTGCTTTATCACTACCACATTGGGAATATACTCATTTGCTCTTTTATAAGCATACCCATATTCAACGAGCTTTTCAGCCACAGAAGTGTTTTCTGATTTCTTCCTCTCGACCATACGACGCAATTCGTGCGCTTCAATCTCGGAAAGATTTGCGGGGGTTTTGTTTTGAATTCCACAATACCCAAAACGGTAATGAACAAAGCCATCGTATTGACAATGGAAACCAACTGAATCCGGACAAAAATCGCACTTTTCAAAGCCAACAACGTCCCAAGCGCCTCTATTCTTTCTTGGGGTGTTGCCAAGCTTTTCCTTGGGAGAATTGTTGCAAAGCGAATACACGCCTTTATAAAAATCCATCAGCAACATCCATTTGGCTTCCTCATAGCTCTGATACTCACCGTAATAACAAAGACCTGCTTCTTCGTATTGAGCCATCAATCTGTCGATATCTTCTGTTATTAGCGCAATCAACTGCGGTAATATGCCTTCATAGTAAAAATGGATTTTTTGCTGTGCCTCGCGACATATGATTGGGAAGTTCGTTTCATATTTGTCACCGCTTTTGACAAGCAACGTTTGTGCTGTCAAATGCTTTACCGCATCTTCCATGTATGGCAAAGCAACTCCCACCTCTATAGCAAGTTCCTCCACCGTCATAGGATTGTCGTAACACGCAAGGAAAATATTCTGGTTCAGCTTGGGATCCATCAAAGTCCACGGCTGACCGAGCTCACCGGGAGCAGTGCAAATATTTGAATATACGATTTCTTCGGGATTATAACTGCGTTTTCCAAATTCTCTTGCCATATCCATACCTTCTTTCAAAATTTGTCTTGCACGGAGAAGTCGAGACTTTACCGTGTTTGTTGTAAGCGAGAGCGATTCTGCAATTTCACGAACATTTTTGTTTTCGATGTAATAAGCAACAATGATGTTACGATAATCTCTTTTGATGAACGCCAGCTCCCGCCGAAGCAGAGCCATTTGCTCTGTATGTACCATTTCATCAAGGATATTTTCGCTTTCGTCTTCAATTTCATAGTCGCCGATATCGGAACCGGTTACCGATTCGTTTCGATTATGCTTTTCTTTTGCCCATACGGAATAACGGTTGCGCGCGATCTGCCAAATCCATGCTGAAAAGCTTGTTGGTATAGTGCCTTTGTTCAAAGCTGTGATAATTTGAAGCGCTATATCTTGCGTCAGATCTTCAGCTTCGATATGGCTTCCCGTCTTTTTCAAACAGAAATAAAACAGCTTCTCCATATAGTTTTCGGCAAATTCATTGATAAGCCGATCACGCATTTCGTTCGTTTCTTGCATTTTCTCGCCTCCTTTCATCCATATAGTGTGGCATTTTTGAATTTGGGTGCATTGGTTTATAAAATTATATCATAAAATTGTGAATTAGTCTACATAGAAGCATTTGTGTCTACAAATGCAGTGCTTGTCAAGAAAAAAGGACAGAGATTGCATTTGCTTTCTCTATC
>JAFWYJ010000034.1 GCA_017517745.1 Clostridia bacterium
AAATTTTGATTTGTCGGGGAGATTGCCCTCTCCGTCAGGCTTACGCCTGCCACCTCTCCCAGAGGGAGAGGCTATCATTGGGCTCCCACTTTGGGGGAGCTGTCACCGTAAGGTGACTGAGAGGGGGAGACACCGATAAATCCCAATTTTGCGCACCCTTCCGTGGCAAAACAAATATAAAAGCCATTTTGGGTGGTGGTCCCAAAATGGCCGCGAGAGCGATTGAAAGGGTGACGCGCACGGATAAACAACTACGTTTACACCCATGCGATAAAAGTTTTTGCGGGGGGTGTGGGGGCGGCTTTTTTCAAAAAGCGCCCCCACAAAAAACGCCGAAGGCAAAAAAGGGGTGTGGGGGAGCTTTTCTCAAAAAATTTCCCCACCAAAAAACTTCGAGGAGGTGGCAAGCGTTCGGTAAGCCGAGGGCGAAACCCCTTCCGTCGCTTTGAAGGCCCGGGAGAAATACTGCAAGCTTTCAAATCCGCAAAGATCGGCAATTTCTGCCATGCTCTTCTCCGTACCAATGAGCAGCAGCTTGGCTTGAGAGATCCGCAAAACCGATTTGTATTCTCCCACGGTCAGCCCCGTCTGCTTTTTGAAGGCATGCATCAAATAATATTCACTGATGCCCAGCCGTTCTGCGACCTGCGAGACCGAAAGATTTTCTCTGATGCCGTCGCAAAGAATCTTTTTGACGCTTTCGACAATCGGCATCCGATCCTTGCCGTCAACCGAAACCGAACGGATCAGACGAACGATTTCGAGCATGATCGGAAACTTGTCCTCGGTGCGATTCTCGATCTTGGCAAACAGCTCGTCCAGCTTTTTCGTATCCAAACGGCACATATTCTCACAAGCGATGGGATAACAGTCAAAGATCGCGGCACGGTAAGCCGCCTTGTCCGCGTTTTCCTTGCAAAGCGCCTCCGCCAGCTCGATCTCGGAGAATCTGCCAAGCTCGCGATAGGGATTCTCGTCATCGACGTAGTCGCCCAGCTTCGAAATGACACACCGCAAGCGGCTGTCGGGAGAGACGAGCTTGCCCGCGAGAACGTCTTCCTCGGTGATCTTCGCAAAGAGGATCTCGCGCGCGTCATTTTGACAAGCTTCCAAATTCCTTCTCGCCGCGCCGCGCTCGCGGTCATAGGTAACGTAGATCGAGCCGTTCTCAGCCTCGACGGCATCGGGATAGGATACGTTCGCGCGCTCGTCCAAGAGAAGCGAATGACTCCAGGTCTTTCCGTCGTCCTCCGACAGAAGTGCCGTCAGATGATCGCGGTCTCGGTGCATATAGTGATTGATGAGCAACATTCTTCCCGAACGCAGGCGACGAATGAAGAAACGTGAGTTGGGCCCTCCGAGCTTGGTCTTCTCGGCAGGCGTCCAGGTGTTTCCGCCGTCATAGGAATGGGAAACGCCGATGCCGTATTCCGTTCGAATCAGCATCATCAAGCCGCCGTCCCGCAATTCGATCACCATGTGCTCGTCAAAGGTGCGTCTCGGAGCGACAACGCCGCCCAAGCGCTTGAAAGTCCCTTGATGATCGATCGATTTATAGACGAACGCGCCGGTCTCCTCTTCCTTGTGACCATAGTCCTCGGGGGGGAGTCCGAACATTTTGATCTTCGGATCCCAAACCGCGAGCGGAAACAGCCATTCGCCGGTCGAAAGCACCGTGGGCTTGTTCATCATCACGTATTTTCCGATGAAGAATTCCTCGCTCCAGGAAAGCGTCTCGGCGTCGGGATCCTCACAGATCACACCAAAAACACCGCTCTCTTCCTTCTCGGAAGCATACGCCCAAGTAAACCACAGCCGTCCATCGGGATCGATCCACAGCACGGGATCATAGCATCTGCCCTCTTTTTTGAATGCCGCCGCGATCGGATCGGAAAAGCTTTTTCCGTCATCGTCGGAAATCTCCAGCACGACAAAGTTCTGCGGGCCCTCGTTGGTACCTCCCGAATAGAAGGTGGAAAAAATGCGTCCTTTTTTCGTCACCTCAATGCCGGGAATCCCCTGCCAAAGCCGATGCTCCGCGGTGTAGGTTTGCAATGTGAGTCTGTTGGTGATCAGCATTTGAAATCTCCTCTCACAGAATGTTGGTTCCATTCTATTTTACCACACAATCAAAACAAGTGTTATCAAAAAACTGCTTTTTATCATTTTATCATAAAATCAAACGGATTGCAAGAGGGATTCCGTCTCTTGCAAAACAAAATCGGCAGAGAAAGCTTCTCTCTGCCGACGTTGACAACGTTCTTTATCAAAAAGGATCATGCCGGATCCTTCATCCAATCCAGCACTTTTTGCGCGATCTTTTCACCGGTCAAGCCGAAGTGATCGAGCAACTTTTGCGCCGAACCCGATCTGCCAAAGACGTCGGGAATGCCGATCTTGAGCGTCAGCGTGGGTGCCTTCTCGCACAAAACGTCGCAAACCGCGCTACCCAAGCCGCCGACGGTGGAGTGTTCCTCAACCGTGACAACCCTGCCCGTTTTTTTCGCCGAGCGGATCACAAGCGCCTCGTCGATCGGCTTGACCGTGTGAAGATTGATGACCTCGGCGTCAATGCCGTTGGCGGACAAAATCTCTGCCGCGCGAAGCGACTCATACACACACAAGCCCGTGGCGAACAGCGTCACGTCCCTGCCCTCTCGCAGGGTAACGCCCTTGCCAAGCTCGAAACGGTAGTGTTCCTCATCATGGAACATGGGGACGTCGGATCTTCCCAAGCGCACGTAAGCGGGGCCATCATACGCGAGAATCGCACGGATCGCCGCCTCGGTTTCCACACCGTCCGCAGGGCAAACCACCGTCATGCCGGGGATCGAGCGCATCAAGGCAAGATCCTCGTTGCATTGGTGTGTCGCGCCGTCCTCTCCGACCGATATGCCGCCGTGCGAGGCGACGATCTTGACGTTGAGCGCGGGATATCCGATCGAATTGCGCACCTGCTCAAAGGCGCGTCCTGCCGCGAACATCGCGAAGGTACTGACCACGGGAATAAAGCCCTCGGTCGCAAGCCCTGCCGCGACACCCATCATATTTGCCTCGGCAATGCCGCAGTCAAAGTGTCTTTCGGGATAGCTTTTTTGGAAATAAGCCGTCTTGGTCGCGCCCACGAGATCGGCATCCAGCACCGTCAGGTTCGGATATTCCGCCCCCAGCTTCTCCAGCACTCTGCCATAGCTTTCTCTTGTCGCAATCTTCCTCCGATCACTCATCTCGCCACCTCCAGCTCTCGCCAAGCCTGCGCGAATTGCTCGGCATTCGGTGCTTTTCCGTGCCACGAAGATTGGTTTTCCATAAAGGAAACGCCCTTCCCTTTCACCGTTTTGGCAATGATCGCCGTCGGCATCCCACGGGTGTTGCGCGCCTGCCGGAAGGCATTCAGGATCTCTTTGAAATCGTGTCCGTCGATCACGCAAACCGAAAAACCAAAGGCTCTGAGCTTTTCGTCAATCGGATTGGGAGAGGCGATCGCGTCGATCGAGCCGTCCGCCTGCAATCCGTTGTTGTCAATGATGACACACAAATTGTCAAGCTTGTGCTGGGCGGCAAACATGAACGCCTCCCAAACCTGTCCCTCCTGGATCTCGCCATCGCCCAACAGCGTGTAGGTGCGCCAATCCGCACCCTTGAGCTTGCCCGCAAGCGCGATTCCGACCGCAGCAGACACGCCCTGTCCAAGCGATCCCGAGCTCATATCCACTCCTGCGACCTTGTTTCTGTCGGGATGTCCCTGCAAGTAGGATTCCAGCTTGCGAAAGCCCTTCAGATCCTCAAGCGGGAAAAATCCCTTCATGGCAAGCGCGCCGTAGTATGCCGGCGTGACGTGTCCCTTTGAGAGCACGAACCGATCGCGCTCCTCCATGCGGGGTTGCGCGGGATCGAGCTTCATCTCGGAGAAATAGAGTGCCGTCAGGATCTCCGCCGAGGAAAGCGATCCGCCGATGTGTCCCGATTGCGCCTCGTAGACCGTTTTGACGATCACCCGACGCAACTCGGCAGCCTTTTCCTTTAAGTCTTGCAGCTTTTCAATCTCATTCATTGACGTCCACGATGACCTTGTAGGTCTGAACTCTGCGGTTGACAATGTCCTCCAACATCTGCGGGATCTCCTCCAGCGTGATGTGCTGAGAGACCATGCCCTCGGTGCGGATCTGTTTCTTGCCCATCAGGTCGATCATCTCGACGTAGTCCTGAGGGACGTACATCGTCGTGCCCGAAACGCTCAGCTCATGCTGTACGAAATCGGGAAGCAACGGGACGTTGTAGGCGTTCTGCAACACGCCGATGACCACGATGCGCGTGCCGCGGCGTGCGATCTCGAGAATGTTGTTAAATACGATTCCCTTTTCGCCAACGCAATCATAGAACACGTCAACCTTCTTTTCGCTGCCCAGATAGCGCGTGAGCCCTTCCTTCAGGTTCTCCTCGCCAACCGCGATCGTACCCGTCGCGCCGAGCTTCTTTGCCAGCTCCAAACGGTTTTTGTCCATGTCGGCAACAAAGACCTTTCCCGCGCCAAGCGCGAAACAGCTCTGCATGCAGAACAGCCCAATCGGACCCGCGCCAACGACCAGAACCGTCTCACCCGGCTCGATGTGGCCTCTTTTGGCACCGTGGTATGCCACGCACGCGGGCTCGACCATCGCAGCCTCTTCCAGAGACATCTCGTCGGGGATCTTCACTGCCATCTCTGCCTCGATGCAGAAATAGTCGCAGTGCGCGCCGTCCGCCTCCGCGCCCGTGCATTTGAGGGTTTCGCAGAAGTTATAGATCCCCTTTTTGCAAGCGTCGCACTCGTGGCAAACGATGTGCGGAATGACCGCCACGCGCTCACCGACACGGTCTGGAGAGACGTTCTTACCGACCTTCTCGATCACGCCCGACAGCTCGTGTCCCATCACGAGCGGATAGGAAACATAGGGGTGCAAGCCCTTGTAGATCGTGGGGTCGGAGCCGCAAATGCCGATCTTCTTGACGTGGATACGCACCTGATTTTCCGCAGGCTCGGGAATCTCGGCGGTGGTCATTTCCAATTTGTAAGGCTCTTTCAATACCAATTTTCTCATCATCATATCTCCCATTCAATCGATTTGGACGACGCGGTTTTCCTTGTTGGAAAGCAGTGCCGCCGTGTTCAGCTTGTGTGATAGGACGGTTTCCTCGGGCGTACAACAGCCGAAGAAGACCTCCTTGCCCTCGATCTCCTGCAGGAAGGTCGCCCACATCTGCAGGATCGCGTCGGTGAATCCAAACTCAAAAATGCCACCCGTGATCGTGGGGATCATCGGCTTGTAGCCGACGTTGATCTTGCACCACGCCTGCTCCTTGCCCCAGGAGTTGGTGTAGCAGAAGACGTCGGGCTCGTTCGAATTGAACTTTGCCGAACATTCCAGACCGTAGACCTCCAGGAACCAGTCGTTGGTCGCGCCGGGTGCCATTCGCTTGGTCTCCAGGATCATGGGGAAGGTGTTTCCGTTCGCCTCCTCGGCTTCGATCATCATCGTCGCGTTGTCCCAGGTCAGGCAAGGCACCGGATTGCCGTTCTTATCGGGACGCTCCTTGGCGATGTTGGAGAGCGAGGCGTAGACCTTCTTCGGCTTCCAGCCCATGCGGAAGGGTACGTGCTGGGTGTGCAATCCCAGGTCTCCGATGCAACCGTATTCGCCGTTGATCTCGATCATACGCTTCCAGTTGATCGGCTTGTTCAGATCCATGTCGCTCGAATGATGGAAGCCTGCGCGGACCTCGATGATCTGTCCGAACTTGTTTTCCTTGACCCATTTGATCAATTGCTGGCAAGCGGGATAGAAAGGAAATTCGCTCGCGCAACGGACAACCACACCCGGGTTCTCGCGAATGGCTTGCATGATCTCCTCATTTGCCTTTTGGTCGATGCCGAAGGGCTTCTCGCCCAACAAATGCTTGCCGGCTCTGATGATGTCGGCATAAACCTCGGCGTGCAGATTGTGCGGAAGCGCGCAATAGACCGCCTCCACGTCCTCGCGCGCGAGCAACTCCCTGTAGTCCTTCGTCACGAAATTGACGCTTGGAAAGTTGTTCTCAAACCAAGCCGTCGCGGCTTCGTTGAAATCGCAAACGGCAACGATCTCGGGTCTTGCGACCTCCTCGGTCAAATGACACCATCTTGCCGCGGCAGAGGCAAATTCCTTGCCCATCAATCCACAGCCGATGACACCGAATTTTACTGTTTTCATGCGTTCTCCCTCATGGCTTTTATCTTATTTTTGATCGCTTCGATCTCTTCTGCGGAGTCCAGAACCTCAACGGTGACGTCCACCTCGCGCGTCTCTCCGGGACGCAGGTGTTGCAGCGTTCCCGCCTCCGCCATGCCGGCTCTGCCCACGGGATTGTTCGTGCCGGGCTCGATTCCCAGAACGTACTCGCCCTCGTTGAGCATCTTCCACTCGGTAAATGCCGGCAGCTGCGACGGCAGGTAGGTGAACACCACCGCCAGCTGCAACGCCTCGTTCACCACGGCAACGTGCGCCTTGCCCTCCTCGTCCGCCTTCAGCTTGTGAAAATAGCAACGCTCCACACAGCCCGCCTCGGGGGCATGGAAAGAATCGTACCGTTCGATCTCTTTTCTTGCCAAGTCGCTCGCGCCGACAAGGCTCTCTGACGAAATATAGAGACGCGTATCCTCAGAAAGGATCGGATAGCCGACGTTCATGTGATAGAGAAGCGCAAACGGCAGCTCGCGGTTGCTCTCGTTCTCGATCTTGTCGTGCAATGCAAGCTTGCTCTCGCCAAGCACCGACGTGACCGTGCGGCGCAGAGTCAGGTTCTCGCCGTGCAGACAGCTCTGGCGCATTTTTCCCGATACGCGCATCACGTAGCGCTCCCCCTCCCACTCCTCGGTCGCAGAGACCTCGCTCGCGGGAAGATTGGTCAGGCGTCCGTGCAAGCCGAGGTCTCTTTTGCCGATGACGGGATGCATCTCCTCGCTCGGGCCGCCCACGTTGTCAAAGCCGCAGGTCGTCAGCATGCCGGCAAAGAAATTGCGCAGCCACTCCATGCCCGCCGCCTCATAATGCGCGGCGGCACTCACGCCAGTGGAGGACATATAGGAGATCGGAACCCCCTTGTATTCGGTCCAAGCAATGTCCATGCCTCTGCCGGGCAAAACGGTGTAAGAAAATCCCGTTCCCGTGCGCACGTCCACCGCGTCCACGCCGTCGGCGCGTCCCTCGCTCAAGCGGTATCTCTTCAGACCCGCCACCTGAGACATGCTTCCCAGACGCTTTCTCAAAAACTCTTTGTTACGGTTCAAAATAAAATCTTTCATATCTTTCCTTTATACAACGCGCGGTATTCGCGCTTTTGTTCTTCGTACGCGCTCGCGTTCCGCGGCACAAACACCGTCCGCGAATAGCGAATCGCCCGCACGGCGTCCTCCGCGCTCGCAAACGTACCGCTTCCCACGCCCGCCAAAATCGCCGCGCCCATGCAGGATGCGTCCACTCTGTCGTTCAGACGGCTGATCGGTCTGTCCAGAAGATCGGCTCGGATCTGCATCCAAAGATCCGAGCTTGCTCCGCCACCGCAGAAGGTGATCTCGCGCTTCTTGCCCGAAAGCCCCTCCAACACCGACAGATTGATCTCCAATTCGCACGCCGCGCCCTCCAGGAGCGCGCGATAGAGCTCGGGGATTCCCGCACTCGCCGTCAAGCCGAGGATCTTTGCCCTCGCGTTGTCGTCCCAGCAGGGGTTCATCGAGCCGTAAACGTGCGGCGTGAAACAAATGCCCGTCGGGGCGTTGGGTGCGACCGACTCGAGCTTTGCCAGCACGCTTTTTTGATCCTCTCCCCACAGAGAGCAGAATTTGTCCGTGAACCAGTTCACCATCAATCCCGACGTAAAGAACGCCAGGGTAACGTATTTCCGATCCAACACATGGCAATAGGAATTGAGACCGAAGCGATAGCCGTTTTCATCGTTGAGAGGCGCGTCGGTCATGACGGTTGCGCACTCGTAGGAGCCCGCGGACACCGTCACGGCGTCTTCCTTCGCCCCCATCGCCAGCGCGGCGCAGGGCTGATCGTGACCGCCGAGAACCAGCTTGACGCCCTCTTCAAGATGCAATTCTCTTGCGATCTCGCGCGGGATCTCTCCCACGGCATTCCCCGCCGCCATCGGCTTCGAAAACAGCGATTTGTCAAGTCCCGCAGCCGCAAAGATCTCGTCCGACCAATCGTGGCGACGGATATCAAAGCCACCGAAGCGTGACGCCAGCGAATGGTCCACGAATCCACCCACGCCGAGTGCGCCGTGCAGATAGTCCTGCGCGGTGCAATAGCGCGCGGTCCTCTTGACCGTCTCGGGCTCGTGCTTCATCAGCCACATGATCTTCGGCACGGGATATTGCGTGTGGATCGGCGTGCCGCAAATGCGATAAAAATTTTCGGCTCCGATCTGCTCCGACAAGAGCTTTGCCTCCGCCGCGCAGCGACGGTCCATGCTCAAAAGCGCGGGGCGGAGCGCGTTTCCGTCCGCATCGACGGGGATCAGCGTCTCACCGTGCGTGCTCAGCGCGATCGCGCGGATCGGATCGACGTCCTTCGTCTCGGCGGCAAGCTCGCGGATCAGCGAGAATACGCCGTCACGAAAGACCTCCGCCGCAAGCTCCGCCGTCTCTTGCGTCACGGTCGGCTTTGCGCCATAGTCGCATTGCCTTTGCGCAAGGATCCTTCCGTCTGCGGTCAGCACGAGCCCCTTACAGGTGCTCGTGCCGACGTCGATTCCCAAAACACTCATAAATCAAGCGCCTTTTACGCCGTTGACGTTCATGAACTTGCAGAACATCTCCAACGCGTCCGCAACCTTTTCATCGTGGATCAGAACGCCGTGATGTACCACTCCGGTCTCGATCATCTTGGTCTCCCAATCGCGAATATCGTTGACCTTGATCCAAGCGTAGCTTCCTCTGGTCATGGGGCCAACGTCGATCGCCTCACCGTTGCCGAAGAACATGTTATATTGACCGTTGTATTCCACCATTCTCGCGCAGGTGACGGGACCGTCCTTCATTCTGAACTCGAGAGCGCCGTAGCAGGTGGGGCTCCAGAGTCCGAGACGCTCGTTCATGCGCAGCGTGGTCCGGCTGTTTGCGGCGCAAAGCTGGCAAGCCGCGTTTCCGCAGTGCCATGCGAGCCAGACGTTGTCCATCGTGGGATGGAGGTCGGTCCAGTCGATGAAGTCGGAGGGGATCTCACCCAACGCGCAGGCGTTCATCACCAGCATCGTCAAAGCACCCAGCACGTCAACCTCGCACGCGGTGATGATGCCCTGATTGTTCAGACGCGAGAAGGTCGAACAAGCTGCGATGCTGTACTTGTGCTGCAAACTCTCCCAGCAGCTCGAAGCGATGACGTCGCAGTGGAACTTCTCCTTGAGCAGCTTCAGCGTCAGCTCAAAGCGCGCCTGGTTGATGATGCTGTTGGGCGTTTCCTCGATGATGACGTCCGCACCGCCGCGGATCTCCTTCGCGATCTCGATCACGCGGGGATCGTCTGCGGTCAGGCTGTCCATCGTCTCGTAAGCCGTAGCAAGATCGACGGGAACCAGCACCTGGCGGAACTGTCTCATCAGATTCTCTTCGCTGAAGAATTCCGACTCAAACGCGGTCGGACGCGTGCCGATCTGCAGGATTCTCGCGCCCTTGAAGCGTGCGATTGCGTTGCAGGCTCTGGTGAAGATCCCCACCTTCTCGGCAAAGATCTCGTCCTCGGGATCGCAGGTGATGACGTGCTCAAACTTGAAGCCTCTGCGCTTGAGTGCCGAGCAGGTCATGAATTGTCCGCACCAGGTGTCGGTCGCGCGGTTACCCTCGGGCGAATACGCGCCGCTCTTGGTTGCGAAGTGCAGAATGGGCATGTCTCTGTCGATGGTCGAGAGGATCGGGCCGAGCGCCGTCTCAAAACCGAAGTTCATGTTGCCGATGATGACGCCCTTGACGTCCTCCTTCTTGAAGAGCTCCGCCGTGCGAATGCCCTCCTCGATCGTTCCGACGCAGCCGAACTCGGTCAGCTCCTCGGAGGGAACGACGATCTCAAGTCCGGGGATCTTCTTCATCACTTCGAGGCAACGCGCGCGCATCTTGGCGGCGAGCTTGCCGGTGTAGGCACTTCCGTCCCAGGATTCCCAGGTTGAGGGGACGAATCCGATTTTTACAGTTTGCATAGTAATATTCTCCTTACGTTTTTTGCTTTTTGGGTTTCATGCAATTTTATTGTAGCACGCTTTTGCAAAAAACGATAGGATTATTCTAACTTGTTTGTTGTATAAAATTATCTTTTTATTATACATATCCCCCCTTGACAGAAACGCGAAAAAATGCTATACTGAAAAAAACGCTTCGATCGGAGACAAGCATGATGAAGGAATATCGTTTCGAGCAAATATCCACGACCTATCTGCTCGGCAGCCGCATGATCCTGACCCCGCCCTGGGAGGACAAAAACATCATCATTCCCAACAACAAGTTTTATTTTGTCGTCGAGGGCGAGATCGAGATCACCACCGAGGAGGGCTCCACACTCGTGCGCGACGGCGAATTGGCGCTCATTCCGGCGGGCAAGCGGCACAGCTACAATCTCACTGAGAAAAAATACGCCAAGCTGTTTTGGTTTCATTTCGATCTGCTTCTGGACGAGAAAAAATTTTTCGACGTCTATTCGGTCCCGCTCAAGATCCGCGTGCAAAACAAAAACCACGTCACCTCGCTTTTCAACACCGTCTTCAAATACGCGCAGAATCGCCTGCCCTTTGAAAAGATCGCGCTGGCAAACAGCATCAACGCGCTCGCGTCGTACTATCTCAAAAATTGCAGCTACAAGGAAAACAAGGTCGAAAAGCATGAGATCGACTTTGTCATCGACTATATCAAGCAAAATTACGCCGAAAAATTCACCGTCGAAAAGCTCGCGCAGATCACCAATTTCACCCCCACCTATTTCATTCGGAAATTCCGCGAGCACACGGGCTACTCCCCCATCTACTACACCAGCGTCGTCAAGCTGGAGGAGGCAAAATATCTCTTGGAGCAGACCTCCGATCCCATCAACGCCATTATGGAAAAGGTCGGCTTTGACGACTCGGCACACTTCTCCAAGCTTTTCAAAAAGCGCTACGGCTTCTCCCCCTCCAAATACCGCGAAACCACCCAACGCATACGCGACGCCAAGCAGGTTTGACGCATGAAAAAAGCAGGTCTTTCGACCTGCTTTTCCTGTTTTTATTGACACAGCCGGAGAATATTGTCCACCGTATGCCGCAAATTTTCCTCGCTCTTGTAGCGGCTGACCGAAAAATCCTCTGGCAGACGGTTGATGGGAAAGACCGCCGTCACGCCCATGTCATACGCCACGGAAAGATCCCCCTCCGCACCGCCGACCACCGCGACGACGGGCACGCCCTTTTCCTTGGCGCGCCTTGCGACACCGATGACGACCTTTCCCTCAAGGCTTTGGCTGTCGATCTTCCCTTCGCCCGTAAACACCATGTCGGCACCCTCCAAAAGGCGGTCGAAGCCAACGGTATCCAGCACGACGTCAATGCCCATGCGAGTCTTGGCGTCGAAAAAGGCGATCATGCCGCCCGCCATCGCGCCCGCCGCACCGCCGCCGATCACCCGAGAAACATCCTTCCCAAGCGCTCGCCGCACCACGTCGCAAATATGTCGCAGTCCCGCGTCCAAAAGCAACACTTGTTCCGCGTTTGCACCCTTTTGGGGCGCGTAAACAAACGCCGCTCCGTTCTCACCCCAAACGGGATTTTTCACGTCGCACATCAGCGTGATCTTCACGTCCTTCAAGCGCGACGGCACACCCGAGACGTCGATATGCTCCACGGCATACAGCGTTCCGCCCGTGGGAATGAAGCTTTCTCCGTTTGCGTCACGGAAAATAACGCCCAGCGCGGCAGCCGCGCCGCAACCGAAATCGTTTGTCGCCGAACCGCCAAGCCCCAAAACGATCTCCTCCACGCCCTGTGACAACGCGTCTTCGATCAAAAGCCCGACACCGTACGTCGTGGCTTTCATGGGATCCTTGCGATTCTCCACAAGAGGCAATCCCGCGCACGCCGCCATTTCGATGACCGCGGTTTTGCCGCCCCTCACGAGCCCGTAAAAACCTTCCATCTCCTCAAAAAAAGGATTGACAGCGCGGCATTTGATCAATTCGCCGCCCATCGCGCCGAGAAAGCAAGCCACACTGCCCTCGCCGCCGTCGGCGACGGGGATCGAGACGATCTCCGCGTTGGGATGATGGGCTTCGATCCGCTCGCGCATGATCTCACAGATCTGCTCCGATGACAGCGTCCCCTTGAATGAATCGGGAACAAGTATCACTTTTTTCACGTCAAGCCCCTCCGTCAATCTTCATTTGCAGCCGCATCCTTTGCGCTTGCAAGCATTCCGTAAAGCTTCAAACTCAACAAAACCTCCACGACCGTCACCGCAAACAACAGCGCCATCACGACAACCATCGGATAGGAAAGCAAAACGGCAGAAAAGGCAAGTCCGGTTCCCGCGGTCGCGAGCTTCGAGGCAAGACTCAGAATCGTGAGCAACGTCTGATGCTGCTCCTTCGGAGTGTTGGAAAACACGACCTCTTGCACGTAAAGATTGAAGGGATCTCGCGAGAACAGAATGAGGACGTATCCGATCGCCATCACCGCGAGCTTGACAACCACCTCGCGAATAAACGAGCCGAACAGCAGAAAGCCGATCGAAGCGACGAAGAGAAGCGCCACGGCAATTCCGATCTTCGCGCGATATTTGTCATAAAGCCTTGCGAAGATCAGGTTTGACAGCACGCGCGCCAAGCGAGAGATGCAAACCGTCACACCGATCAGCCATGCGGTCTGCTCAACGTCAAAGGTCAGGAGCGCGTGCTGCTGGAGAAACAGCTTGCCCTCGATCTGACCGTTGTTGATAATCGAATAGACGATTCCGTAAAGCACGATCACAAGGAGGATCAGACGGCTGTATCGGAGCTTCGCACCCGTTTTGCGTTTGCTTTGACGGGGGATTTTGTTATAATCCGAATGATCCTTCAAAAACCAAGACAAAACGAATCCAATCGCGCAGGTCGTGATGCAACCGATCATCGGCAGATAATGATTCAAATTGAACAGATAGCTTGCCACAAAAGAGATGAGCAACGTGATCACCGAATAGACGGTGTTCGCCGATGTCCTGATGCGCACAAAATCCGCCCGTCTGTCAAGCATATCCAGATTGTTTTCCATTGCCACAACCGAGGCGTTGTAAAGGATCAGGGAGATCTCACGAAAGACCACGCCGAACAGCACGACGGAATAGCTCGGTCCCAGCGTAATGAGAATCGACGACACCAGCAACGAAAGCGCGCCCAGACGGATCGACGCGGTGTTTCCGATCTTCTTGATCAAAAACAAAACGGGAAATTGGAGCACGATGCAAATCAACTGTGAAAACGACGTGATCGAAACGATCTGCGCCGCCGAAAAATTTTTGACAATCGTCAAAAACAAGGTGTCTATCGCTATGTAAAATAAAAGGTCACCGGTAAAGCCCGCGTACCACGGATATAGCTTGACCGATCTGTTCACGCGTTTTTCCATCGCTTCTCCAATCCTCCTCGCCCGTCATTCGGCGAAACACTCATGCAAAGTCTTCTGTGAAATCAAATGGAAAGTTACCAACGACATTCGTAGCTGCCGTCGGGATTTTTGCAAAGCTTTGTGCCGTAGCGTTCGCAACGCTTCGCGAACGCCGACATGAATTCCGCGTCCTTTTCCAAGCGCGGCAATCCCACCTTTGATTTGTTGCCCGTCATAGACAGGGTGATGGGATAGAGCCTCAGGCTCCTCAATTCCCCGTTTTCGGTTTCCCAGAAAGGAATCACCGATTGAAACATTCTTTCATCGGTCATCAGCCCGATCGTAAAATCCTTCGAGCGCTTTTTCAAAAGCTCGTGTACAGTCGCTTTGCTGTCCAAGCCGTATTGCTCGTAGAAATCCTCGGGCGCATATTCGATGTTATAAAGCTGCAACACGAAATCTCCCAAGGAATAGAAGATCGGAGCATTTTTATAGATTTCGATCGGGCGGAGCAAATGCGGTCCGTGACCGACCACGGCATTGGCGCCGTTGTCGATGCAAAATCTGGCAAATTCCTTTGCGAAATCCGCCGGTTCCTCCTTTTCCGCCTCACCGATCTCGTGTGAGTGCAAGGATACCATAATATAGTCCGCTTGCAGGCTCGCTTCATAGATCGCTTGTTTCACGCGCGCCAGATCGCGCGCGTCACAGCGTCTCACCCAACGGGTGTTCTCGCCGCAGACGAATTGGATTCCGCCGACCGTTTCGACGTTGTTTCCGCCAACGCCGCCATGATAGCCCTCACGCTTCTCGATCTCTCTTTGCACGTTGATCCCCGTCTTTTGGATGATCGCCTGCAACGTGGCAAACTCTTCTTTTTCCAACTCCACGTGCTGATTGACTCGCAACGGATTGACGCCGGGCCGTCCCTTCATTCTGCCCGTTTGCTCACCCGCGATCATTTGCCCCATCAGCGTCGTATTGACGCTGATCAAGGCGACGCGTCCCCGTTCGGTTTCCAAATACCTCGGTGCGGACGCCTCTGCCAAATTTCTGCCCACACCGGCATGGACGAGTCCGCTTTTTTCCACGCTTTCCAGCGTGTTCAAAAGTCCCTCGAAGGAAAAATCCATGGCGTGGTTATTATTGAACGAGGTCATGTTAAAGCCCCATTTTTTCACGTCGTCCAGCACTGCCGGGTCGGTTCTGAGCCACGTGCCGCCGCTCGCCTCGGATGCATAACATTCGCCCTCTTCGTTCAAGGTCGTTTCCAGGTTGAAAAATCGCACGTCACCCTGACGGATGATTTCCGTAAGATCCTCATAGCCCTCAAAATCCTCTTGGATGCGCCTCGAAATAATCACGTCGCCAACTGCCGTAAATTTCATTTATCTCTCCTCCGTCAATTTCATCACGATTTTCAAGGCGACCTCTAAGCCCGGGGGCAAGGAAGCCTTTTCGATCCATTCGTTTCTCGTATGCCAGCCCGCGCCCACGTAAACGCCGATGCAAAGCGCGGGAATGCCGAGCGACAACGGGATGTTGCAATCGGTCGAGCTGGATTCGCGGATCACGTCAAAGCCCGTCGTTTCGCGTATGATCTCCTCGCAAGCCCTTGCCATGCGCTCGATCTTTTGAACATCCACCTCGCCCATGCAAGGTCTTTCCCCGATTCTTTTCACTTCAATATTCACGCCGCGACTCTTCGCCCGTTCGAAAACGCCTTCAAAGGCTTTTTCCATCAACGCAAGACATTCCACGTCATCCGAGCGGTATTCGCAAAGCATACTCGCCTCCTGCGCGATCGTGTTCACCGAGGTTCCGCCGTCGATCAAACCCACGTTATAGCTCGTCCGACTCTTCCCGCGTTTCGGGATTTCGATCGCGTAAAGATCGCAGACGATCCGGGAAAGCTCGGCGATCGCGTTGGGATTGCCAAACGCCAAATACGAATGTCCGCCTTCCGTTTGCACCTTCACCTCGAATCGATGCGAGCCCACGCATCTGTCCGCGATTTTATGAAACGTGCTGTCAAAGGAAAGAAATTGTCCGATCCTGCCCGCGTAATCCTGAAAAATTTGCCTCGTTCCCTTCAAATTTCCAAGTCCCTCTTCACAGGAATTGCAGACGAACAAAATTCCCTTTTGCGGGCGGATCTCCTTTTCCATAAAATATTTCGCCGTGAGCAGCAGCACCGTCAGGCTCGCGGTATCGTCACCGACTCCCGGGCAATAAATCTTTTCTCCGTCCTCCCGATACGGCATCGGCTCGACGTCGGGAAACACGGTGTCCGTGTGCGCGACCACCACCGTAATCTCCCGACTGCCGTCACAGTTGATCGGGAACACCACGTTCAAGGCTTCGTCGACGTATACGCCCTTCGCACCGTACCGCTCGAGCCACGCCCGACAATATTGCGCGCGCTTTTCTTCTTTGTGCGAAGGCGCGGGAATGAGACAAAGCTCCTTCAGCGTTTTGAATAATAGGTCTTGATTGTTTTGTATATACCTCTTCAAATCGTTCATTTTAACCACCCGATCCTTTTATAATGCAGGCTAAAAAACGCTTTCTTGGCATCCAAAGCGCGCAATGAAAAAGGGATTTTCGCTTTTATCTCGCGTAGCGGTACGCGATCCTGCAAGCCCGCTTGTATGCCTCGGTGAAGTATTGCACCAAGGGCATCTCTGCGTAACCGTCGTTTTCATGGCGGTTGGGCTTTGACTCGATATTCAGCTCGAAATTCAAAATCGGCAACCGTCTCGCCTTCTTCAGACGCGCGACGTTCGCATCCCAATCGGCAATGCCGTCATAGGGCAACAGATGAAGATCGTCCGTCCAATAGATCCTTCCGTCAAAGCGGCTGATGCCGAGATTGTCGTTGACGTGTGTCATCAAAAGGCGATCCCCCCACCTGCCCAGAAGATCCTCGGAAAAATTATAACACATCTCGTGTCCCGAATCCCAGCAAAATCCCACGGCTTCGTTGCCCTCGAAATGCGCCATCAGGGCTTCCAGATACTCCAGCCCCTCGGTGTTTTCAAACGCGATCTTGACGTTGTGCGCCGCGGCATAGGACACCAGATCGTCAAAATGGTCATAGCAAAGCGCCGCCCCGTCAAATCGGTAATCAAATCCGATCCACACGTGGGCTACCATCACGGGAATCCAAAGCCGCTCGCAAGCGTCGATCGCCTCAAAAAGCTCTTTTTTCACGGGCGCGACCACGCCCTCGTCACGGCTCCACATCGCCGACACCTTCGAGAACGGCGCGTGCAAGGATTGGAGCTCAAGCCCCAGTTCCCCGGCGATCTCGGCGATCTCGCGCAAGATCTCCCCCGACGTCCAATCGGGAGAGATCGCGTCAAAGCCGACCTGCTTGATGATCGCCAGCACCTCCGACAAGGGAATGGAATAGCTGTCCCCGATTGAAATTCCGATTTTTTGTTGATACATCTGTTTTTCTCCTGCTTTTTTAATCTTATTTCAGCTTAATATCATACGTCAGCACACCGCCCGTTTTTTTCTCGCCCGCCAGGACGTCAAGCCCCGCCTCAACGCTCATGGCAGACGGCGAGCCGATGATGACGCGCGAGACGTGCGGCGCGTCCTCGGCAACGTAGGGGTTGCCGAAATGAACCAACGTCGAGATGCGGCCGCTGACCTGCATCGCTTCCATCATGGACACGATGCGGGGTGTCAAGCACTCTCGGCCGGCATAGCATCTGGTATTTGTAAAGGTCACGAACACCACGTCGCCGCAGTCCATCGACTCCGAGAGGAACTGCGAGACTCTTCCGGGCTTGGGATATTCGGAAATATAGGCGGTTTTCGAGTTGGGAAACAGCTCCTTGAGACGTTCGGCGATGCGATAGGGATGATACCAATCGGTCCCCATCGTGTCAACCGCCACGCGGTCAGATGCATCGACGCCGACCTCGGACTCGGTCAGAATTGCGAAGAAATGTGCGGCGTCTCTGTTCAAGGCAACGGATACACCCTCGTCGCATTTTGCAAAAATGAAATCGTTGTTGATGCGCGCGATGGCTTTTGCGTCCGCGTCGGTGATCTCTTCAAACTTGGGCTGCATGACCGCAACCTTGTGCTGTGCGCGAAGCACATCGGATACCACCGCGTCCAGCTTTTCATCGGTGATGATCCCCTCCTCATAGCATTCGCGTAGCCATGAGAGGATCTCCCGCGCGCTCTTGTGGAAGGGGAGTGCAACCGCACCCGCATTGCCCACCGCGAGACCGACGCTGTGTTTTCTACCGTATTTCGCCACCACGCCCATCATACAAAGCGCGTCCGTCATCGCAAAGCCGTCAAATCCCCGCGCGCGGATCAGCTTGATATGCTCCGCGGAGAGGCTGGCGGGATAGTCGGGATCGATCTTGGGAAAACGGCTGTGTCTGAGCATCACGCCGTCCAGAAGTTCCTCGCGGATCAGCTCGAGATAGGGATAAAGATTGTAGTCCAGAAGCTCCTTGGGCGTGCGTTCGGAAAAGGTCTCACCCATGTGAGAATCGATCTCAGCTTCGGTTTCGGCAGTGCCGGGATAATGCTTCGCAACCGTGAGCACGCCGCCGTCGTGCATACCGCGCGCCTCTGCGGCGGCAAGTCGAGCCACCTTCTCCCTGTCGCTTCCAAGCGAGCGGACGTTTCCGCCGCAAACCGCCCTTCTGTCAAACATATCCAACACGGGGCCGCAAATGACGTTATAGCCCTCCTCGAGCGCACCGATGGCGGTCACCTTGCCAAAGGCATAGGCAAGCTCCTCGGAATCGCTCATTCCAACCGTGTTCTGAGAGCCGATCTCATAGCCTCTCCAACCCTTTTCTGCATCGGTGAAAACCAGCAACGGATAGTCCGCCGCCTCCTTCAAGCGTTTCAGAAGCGCGCGGCTCTTTTCTCCCTGCGGTGCAATCCAGATGCCGCCGAGCGAATGATTGCGGATCAACTCCTCGACAAAATCGTTGTCATACCCATCGGCATCCCAACATTCCATGATAAAGGACATTCCCAGCTTTTGCGCAAGCGTCAGATCCTCAAGCTTCAATTCCGTGTATTGTTTCATACTTTTTTCTCCAATCAATCCGATCTGTCATCCTAATATTTTCAAGAGATACACCGCAAAGGCGTGGTGGATTTTCGTATGTTTTTTAGGAAATGCGCGTATAGGACAGCATTTCGTAATGCAATCTGCTTCCCTCGTCAATGCCGGGCGGGAGAAGCGCCATCGCAATGAACAGATCCTCCGAGTCCCCGGCGCCGTCCGCGCGAAGGTAGGCATACTCTCCCTCGATTTTTACCACCGTATAATCCTTTGGTTCCATACCGCTTCCCTTTCCTTCCATATTTGTCTTTATTATACCATCCTCGACGGGCTGTGTCAAGAGAGATTCCCCCGTTTCCGCGCTCCTTTGCGCTTTCTTTTTTCCACGCCGCAAAACGAAAAGCAGACCGCGCATGCGGTCTGCCGTTCCTTTCTTTTGAAGATCCAAATGACAGCTCAAGCTTTTGTAATATGCTCCATCGTCAGCTTGACGCAATCACTGATTTTCACGGTACCCACACCAAAGATCGAGGTGTGGAGGGTGTTGTTGATCGGTTCTCTCCAATATTCCGAAATGCTTTCGATTCCGTTTGCCATTCCCAGCACCGAACCAACGGTCGCGCCGTTGCAATCGGTATCAAATCCCGCTTCCACCGCCATACAGATCGATTTTCCAAAATCCCCCCGACCGTACAGCAAGGATGCCGCCACGATCATGGCGTTGGAGATCGTATGACACCAATCGTGTTCGCTGTGCTCGTCCCACTTGCTGTGGATCATTGCAAAGCAGTCCTTTTGCGATACGCCGTTTTGGAACGCATGACAGATTGTCGTAACGCCCTCGTACAACCTTGAGGTGTATGGAATTTCCGCAAGGCCGCCCAGAAGAATTTTTTCAAGATCGTTGGTGGTTGCCGCGACAGCCAGCATCGCAGCCACAAACATCTCTCCGTAAATACCGTTTTTCACGTGAGAAATCGAGGCGTCTCTCCACGCCATTTCCGCCGCCAGCTCTGGGTTACCCGGATTGATATATCCAAAATAGTCGCCCCTGATCTGCGCGCCGATCCACTCGCGGTACGGGTTTTTGTAAACCGCCGACTCCGGTGGGGTATAGCCCTTGACGAAATTGCAAAAAGCGACTCTCTCGGCGGTGCAATACGCATCCTTGCTTTGATAGCGCACCCAAGCCTTGGAAACGTCGTAAGGAGTAAAGTCTCTTCCGTATTTCTCAATGATCCTTTGCGCAAGCACGACGTAGTTCGTATCGTCGTCCACGGGCATACCGTCGATCTTGTCGGCATAGCATCTTCCGGAAAATCCGAATTTATATTTTTCGATGATCTCATCCGTCAAATCGCTTCGATAAATATATCTGTGCATCGGATAGTTGCCGGTCTCCTTCAGGAACGGAATCAGCTCGTTCGTTCGGATCCCCTCCACCGTTTTCCCGAGCATGCATCCGCAAACACGCCCCATCCAGGCACCGTGGAGCTTATCCTCCAAAGCATCCAAAGAATATTCCGACAAACAATCGGTTTTCTTTCGCAAGCTCTGAATCCTCTCCGGCTCCGACGGCTCCACGTACGGATATCCTTCCCGTTGCCCCGTGGACGTGACGATTTCAAACAATACGTCGCCCAATTTTTTCTTGATCTCCCCCTTGGGAAGTCGGGAGACGGAAGAAAAAACGTCCTTGTATTTTTCAACGTCCAACCCCTCTTCCAAGGATTGCTGATATTCGGTCAAGAGATTGGAGGAGTAGAACTCCCAATCGTGCATATTTTGATACTGCGGCTTCAGGGCTTTGGTCTGTTTCATTTCCTCAACCACACGGTTGTCGTTCCCGAGGATCAAGGCGTCCAGAGAAACGTCAAAATATTTTGAGATCAAGACAATTTTGTCAAGATCGGGAGTCGCCTGTCCGCTTTCCCATTTTTGGACCGATTGCTGAGAGACTCCGAATATGTCGGAAAACTGCGTTTGTGTCAGCTGTGCCGCCGTTCTGATTCTATGAATTTTTTCTCCCAATAACATCATGGCACCTCCTTTTTCTATATTATACCACACACACATCTGTCAATCAAGAAATTCCCATTTGTTTTTTGCACAACCGTTGGTTGTCTTTCGCTTTCCCTTGCACCGCCACGAAACGGCAGGAAAGAGCGCACATCAAAACGAAAAGCAGACCGCGCATGCGGTCTGCCGTTCGGATATTTCAAGCCTGAAAACGACTGATAAACTCTCTCATGTGATAATCGCTTCTCACGAACAAATTCAACGTGTCATTTTGAACTTGAATCACCAAATTCATTTCATCCTCGTCAACGGGGGTTTGATCAAATTTGATCTCTTTGACGTTTTCAATCCGATAGCGCTTTGTTTCTGCCGGACGTTTGCTCAAAAGCGATTTTTCATCAACAACCAACCACAGTTCGTCCTTGGTGCGCACAAATGCAAGCATGACCAGGCGAGTGTGCACCACGTTTCTTCCCAAAGCGTGGGTGAGTTTTATGTTGTTGGCATTGGAAAAGCAGGTCAGCGTTTGCACTTCTACTTGGCTGTATTTGCGAAACTCATTTGCTCGCTTCTCTTTTATTTCCGTCTCATATTTGGTAATAAACGCTTCCATTCTCGCACTGGACGGCGGGCGAATGAAAAGCGTGAAAAGTGCCAGCAAACCGCAGATCCCAAAAAGAGCCCACGATGCCAAGAATATCGGACTGCCAACCGTGGTCACAAACCCAAGAATAAAGAAAGGAATGATGAAAAATTTGAAGCTCTGCAATAATTTATCCAAATGCAAAAACCAAATGATTCCAAATCTCATAATACGTTTCCTTTCTTAAAATGTCCTTGATAAAAATTTGATATAATCAGCGCCTTCATAAATTGTTAGAGAGTCCACACGATCTCCGCTGCCGCTCACTCTATAACCGTTCCCTTGATAGGTGTAGAGCTTGATCGGCGTCGGGTGTATGATCAAAACACTTTCACGTTGTTCAATTTGGGGAATATCCATAGAAATCGTTTTTTTAAGACTTTCGTCGTCAAGAGTCAAGCTGGGGGAAAATCCGGAAGAGTGACTTCTCCAAAAAAGCAACGTGTGTGGTTTCGTAGAAAAAGCACAGTTTTTGTTTTGAATATAAATGTTTTTCTTCAGAGTAATTCCGGGAAAGAAACACAAAGCGGTTTCCTTTTGTTCCAATGAAAGAAGAACGTCTATTTGAGCGTGTTTAGAGAACAGAGAAAGCAAAGGAAATCTACGCACTTGATAAGATATGTTTTTTTCTTTGCAAATCTTCTTCAGCTTTTGAACAAAAACAACACGACAGAAAACCGTGTGCAGCAGCGGGAGTGCGATCGCAACACAAGCAATCACAACCGCACAAACAATGATTTCAAGCCACCAAAGCCGAATCAAATCCCACAGAAAAGTCAAGCCCTCTATCAACCAATGCATCTTCTTCCCCCACTCCGTTGTTTTTTGCGTTTCAAAAACGCACCTGTTGTAAAAGAGAAAAAAGTATTCCTATAACATTATACCAACCCCCCACTCATATTTTGTCAATTGTTTTTTTGCAATTTTTTTATTTTTTTGTGAAG
>JAFWYJ010000035.1 GCA_017517745.1 Clostridia bacterium
TACACGAGCTTACGGGAGTGAATTGGTTTCTCTACACTATAACCGATTGGTTGGGGATTGTTCCAATAGCCGTGGCACTTGGATTTGCCTGTCTCGGACTTGTGCAGTTAATCAAGCGCAAAAGTTTGCGGAAGGTAGATCATAGCATTCTCGCGCTCGGTGTGTTTTATATCGTTGTAATGGCAGCGTACATATTCTTTGAGGTGGTGGTCATCAATTACAGACCTACACTCATTGATGGCTATCTTGAAGCCTCGTATCCGTCATCAACAACGATGCTCGTTATGTGCGTGATGCCGACGGCAGCGATGCAGCTGAACGCGCGTATCAAAAATACCGTTCTCAGGCGGTGCGCTGTTATCACAATCGTAGCGTTCACCGCATTTATGGTGATAGGCAGACTTGTCTCAGGTGTGCATTGGATCACCGATATTATCGGCGGAGCATTGCTCAGCGCGGGACTTGTGACGATGTACGATGTTTTCGGTAAATGTAAATGATTCTCCAACAGACAGCAACAGCGAGTTGCTTGTCAACATCGGCAGTCCGTGGTATAATATAATCACAAACTTATAAGGTGGTGATTTTATGGAAACGAAAGATATTATTTACGAATTAAGGACGAAAAAAGGACTCTCGCAAGAGGAGCTTGCGGAAAAGATATTTGTAACAAGGCAGGCGGTTTCCCGTTGGGAGAACGGCGAAACGATACCAAACACGGAAACGCTGAAGCTTCTTTCAAAAGAGTTTGACGTTTCGATCAATACGCTTCTCGGCTCACCCCAAAATCTGATCTGCCAATGCTGCGGAATGCCTCTTGAGGATAGCAATATCAGCAAAGAACCCGACGGCTTTTTTAACGAGGAATACTGTAAGTGGTGTTATGCCGACGGCAACTTCTGCTATACAAGCATTGAAGAACTGACCGATTTTTTGGTCGGTCATATGTCAAACGAAAACTTTCCTGCCGATCAGGCGAGAGCGTATTTTGATGAGCATCTTCCGAAGCTCAACTATTGGAAACGCTATGCGGAGCTTGGCGGTGATGAAAATTTCAAGAAATTCAAGGAGCAGCTTATCCGCGAATTTAACGATTTACATATCGAAGGAATGCCCGAAGTCAAAACGCTCAATTTCCTTGTAGGCGGTTATATCAATATGGAATACTCGCTCCCGAATGGACAAAAGGTAAAATTCCTTGATGATAACACCACCTACCTTGCAAATCAGCTTGAATGTGAGTTTGGCGGAAACCGTTGCTTCGGAATTGCCGGTAATATGGATTTTCTTCTCGTCTGCACGTATGAGGAAAACGGCGAAAATCCCGAGCTTGTGATTTATAAGAAAAGATAACGCAGAGGGCTGACGAAAACAATCGTCAGCCCTCAAAAATTGCGTCGCAGAAGGCAAAGAAAAAGGCTTCGGAAATTGCTTTCCAAAGCCAATTTTGGTCGGAGTGACAGGATTCGAACCTGCGGCATCGACGTCCCAAACGTCGCGCGCTACCAACTGCGCCACACCCCGAAACAAACGTAGAATTCCCATATATTATAGCAGATTGTTTTCCAAAAGTCAACAGTTTTAAAAAACTTCATCACACATTGATAAAAAGAATTTCGACACATCACAAATGCATCGCCTCCATCCCAATCGCACGACTCGACAAATTTTTTCATATACTGCAATTGAAGGAGGTGTAAATATGCAATACGAAACAAAAAACAAGCAGTGTCATAGCATCCTCGGTTCGATGACGCAGGCGATGCAGGCAAAAAAGCTGTTAGAATCGGCTGCCGTTCGGGCGCAGATTATCAAAGTTGATTCCGGAGAGGATGGGCGTGGCTGTTCCTATGCGCTGAGTTACTCCTGCGCATTGGCGGAGAATGTCAAACAAATTCTTTCCCGCGCCGGAATCCGCATTCATGCAACCTACGGTGACGGAAAATGATCTATCTTGACAATGCCGCCACAAGCTTTCCAAAACCGCCTTCCGTGACTGCCGAGCAGACGCGTTGCATGCGCGAGTATTGCGGAAACCCCGGGCGCGGCTCTCATGAGCTGGCGCTTCGAGCGGCGGAAAAAATATATGAATGTCGCGAGGAGGCAGCGAGTTTATTCGGCTCAAACCATCCCGAAAATACGGTTTTCACCATGAATACCACCATCGCGCTCAACATGGCGATCAAAGGGCTTTTGCGGCGTGGAGATCACGTACTGTTGTCGGACATGGAACACAATGCCGTTTTTCGTCCGATCTATCGATTGGCAAAGAACGGAGAAATTTCCTACGATATTTTTCCGACACACGTGCTTGATACCGCGGCGAAAGCGGAAATAATCTGCCACGAGATAGAAAAAAGAATCACACCGCGCACGCGCATGCTGATTTGCGCACATTCCTCCAATATCTGTTCCTCAAGCTTGCCGCTAAAGGAAATCGGAGCGCTTTGTCGCCGCAATCGACTCTTTTTTGTTGTCGATGCCGCGCAATCTGCGGGACATCATAGCATCGATATGCAACAAATGGCAATCAGTGCCCTCTGTGTGCCCGGACACAAGGGACTTTTTGGACCGCAGGGAAGCGGGATCTTGCTCTTTGGAGAAGGTATCAAAGCAGAAACGCTGTTCGAGGGGGGGAGCGGCTATCAATCCTTGGAGGGAAACATGCCCGAAGAAGCCCCCGAAAGATATGAAGCGGGAACGCTTCCCACGCCCGCAATCTCGGGACTTTGCGAGGGAATTCGGACGGTAAAAAAGCTTGGAACGGAACGAATATTCCAACACGAGAAGCTTCTCAATGCCTATTTGCAGGAGCGGCTTCTCGCATTGCCGAAAATCACGGTCTATACACCGCACCTCATCGGTTCGGTTCTGCTTTTCAACGTCAATGGGATTTCTGCGGATCAGGTGGGGAATGAATTGAACGAAAATGGCATCTGTGTTCGCGCAGGATATCACTGCGCGGCATTGGGGCACGCGACTTTGGGTACACCGACGGGGGGCGCGGTTCGTGTCAGTCCGGGGATTTACAACACGTTCTCTCACATGGACGCGCTTGTAGACGCTGTCAAACGTATCATACAATGAGAAAATCGAGAGGAATATCCAATCCTCTCGATTTTCTCTGCGCAGAAATCATACCAGCTCCGAAAGCTTCTCGATCGCTCTCGTCGGGCAAAGAATCGTCGCGTGCTCGCGTATGTAAAGTCGCAAGAGGGAAGCGTTTTCAATACTTCCGTATTCCACAATGAAGTCAAGTTCCTCCGGTGTGGAAAACGGTGAAATGCTCAGCACGGAAAAAAATAGGAAATAAGCGTTTTTTTCATCTTTATACGCGGTGCTTTCCCCGATGATTCCAAGTCCCGAGAGGCGCTTACAAACCTGCAGAAGGTGCGGCAGTTTGCCAAATCGGTATGCACAATCCTTTTTGAAGCTTCCACCGTGCTTTCGGAAGGGGCGTAGCTGCATCCCCTCGACGGGCAAGGACGAAGCGGCTGACAAACCCGTTTCGTGCAGTTCCGACTCTGCCTCTTCTCCCGGCAGATTGCTGATGAACATTTCGCAACCACCCTCGCGAGAGGGAAAATATTGCACCGAAAGATGCCCGTTGTCTGCCTCAAAGCCGGTTTTGAGACGAATTTCATTCAATAGTCTCCGAAACGCGCGGTGTGTTTTCGCGTTGTCCTCTCCAAAGCTGTCTGCGTTCAATTCAAAGTGACACATATCCGTCGGAGTCAGCATGATCTTTATTTTTTTATCGCTGATGCGGATCAGTTCCATACAAAAAGTCACTCCTTTCGCTCTTTTGGTCGGGAACCGCAAAAGTCTCTTATTATATTATAATCATTTTTCGTGAAAATGGAACCCCTAAAAATATGGTAATTTCCGTTGACGCGATCATCATTTTGTGATATACTATACAAAGAAAGATGCAAGGCAGGAGGGAAAAGGGAAGATGCAAAAGATCTTGGACGTGGCAACCATGCGAAACAGTGACGCCCAAACCATTCAACGAGGTGTTGCGGGACAGGAGCTGATGTGGCGTGCGGCAAAGGGGGTTTTTGAAAGCTATCCTTGGCACGGCAAAACCGCGATCGTATGCGGCAGTGGGAACAATGCAGGCGACGGGTTTGCCTTGGCATTGCTTCTCAACGAGGCAAATATCGATTGCGCTCTCTTTCTGCTTTTTGACGATTTTTCTCCGGATGCCGCCTATTATTATGGAAAGTGCAAGAAAACCGGCATTGAAACCCGAGTCTTTTCCCAAGAAGAAAGCTTTGACGACTATGCCGAGATTGTGGATTGCATCTTCGGTACGGGCTTTCGAGGGGATGCTGACGGGATCGCGGCAGACGCGATCAGGGCGATCAATCAAAGCGGGAAAACAGTCATCTCCGTGGACATCAACAGCGGATTGAACGACAACAACGGCCTTTCCTCGTTGTGTGTCAAATCCGATCTGACCGTCTCGATCGGATTTTTCAAGTACGGGCATTTCTTGAATCAAGCCAAGGACGTGATGAAGCGAAAGGTCAACGTGGACGTTGGCATTGCGTTGTGCGGCGATTGCTCGCATCTTTGCGAAGCAGCGGATTTCGCCTCGGTCCTCAAGCCGAGATTACAGGCCTCTCACAAAGGGGTTTACGGTTACGTATCACTCCTGGGGGGATGCGAGTCCTATTCGGGGGCAGTCAAGCTTGCCAACATGAGCTGCGCGGCTTTGCGCGCGGGATGCGGTGTTTCCCAGTTGATCGTTCCCCAAAGCATTGTGAACAGCGTCGCGCCTTATCTCTTGGAAAGCACGTTGGCAACGATTTCGGATGACGGAAATTTTGATTCTTCTGCGCTTGATCGCATTCTTTCCAATCAAAAAGCCCTTGCCATCGGCATGGGATGGGGAAGAGCGGAGTATAATGAGCAAATTCTTTGCCACGTTCTACAAAACTACGAGATTCCGCTTGTCATTGATGCGGACGGCTTAAACACGCTTGCTGAAATGAATTTGTCTGTTTTGAAAGAAACGAAATGCCGCGTGATCCTGACGCCGCACCTCAAGGAAATGGAACGGCTTTGCAAGCGTCCGATGCGAGAGATCGCCGCAGATCCCGTTGGTTGCGCGCGGTCGTTTGCCAAGGAATACGGCGTGATCCTGCTCCTCAAGGGTCCCACCACCGTGGTGAGTGACGGAACCGTCACCTATCTTGTTGATCGCGGCTGTGCAGGAATGGCAACCGCGGGGAGCGGAGACGTGCTTTCGGGGATTCTTGCGGGGCTTCTGGGCTGGGCTGACTGTGACGCGTTGACCGCCGCTTGCGGCGCATATATTGCGGGATTTGCCGGGGAATTGGCAGAAAAATCGGTCAATTCCATCAGTATGATTGCCTCGGATACCGTGGCGCACATTGGGGAAGCGGTTTCGAAAATTTTCTTCGAAAGCTGACATGCCAAAAGCCATCGCGAAAATACGCGATGGCTTTTGGCTTTTTGGAGAACTTTTATTTGAATTTACTTTCCGCACTTCTTTTTGAGCACGTTGACGAAATCATCCACGTAGGCATCGTCTTTCTTCGGCAAAAGCAATCTTTGACCGTCTCCGTAGGAGATCGCCACAAAGCAGGTTCTGACACGGTGCTGTTTCTTTGCGCCTGTTCCAACCATAAACACGTTGCGCTCCACGGTGATCTCCTTGATTTCGTCAAAGAGGATATCGGTGGTTTCGGTTCGTCTTTCATCCGAAAGCAGGGAAAAGGTACTTCTTTTTGCATAGAAAGCGTCTTCAAGCACCATCATTTTGATGCAGGTGTATTCAGAGGAAATAATTGTGGCATCCTTCTTCTTTTTAAAGAGCAAGCCATCGCGCATTTCAAAGCACTCAAAGGTCATCTCCTCGGGGTTTTTGGGCGTGCGCTTGCGCATTTGAGAATCTTCTTCGAGTTCCTTGAATCCGATCTTCTCCCATTCCTTTTTGATGAGATCCTTGAGATCATCCTCGGTTCCTCTGCCGATGTTTCCGTAAAGAAACACACCAAGCCCTGCGGGCATCAACAGAATGGCAAGGATGTAAGAGAAGTAAGACCATCCCAACCACAGAGCAAGAAAGCCTACCACCATCATACCGATTCCGAGCGGTCCCGCACCGTCCCATTTTTTGAAATAATTGACGATTTTTTTGTTGTCGTTCATCGCTTTTCTCCTTTGAAGTGAAAATTTATCGAAGCTCTCGTTTTCACGGATCTGCCTGACACTATCATTCTATCATATACAGCCGTGGAATGCAAGCAACCATTGGTTGATAATGTTCTATCAACCGTTGACCGCCTCACTGATATAGACACAAAAACAGGAAAAAGGTTGGGGCTTTTTTGAATATTCACAAAAAATCTCCTGCTTTAAACAATTTCGTCCAAAGCAGGAGAGATCAATTTTTTTTAGACACTTGGAAATGATGACGGAATGCTCAAAAGAATACGTCCGCTTCAACTCCGTCAGGCAGACGGTAGGCAAAGACAGGCTTGTCGCCCTCGTAGTGCCATTCGGTGTAAATTGCGCCGTGCTGAGAAATATATTTGACGGCAAAGGAACCGATTTCCTTCATGGGATGCGGCTTCAGGGTGATTCTGCTCAGCCCCGGTTCGGAATCCTTGATTCTGATACCTCCAAGATATTCGAAGAACCAGCAGATCACAGAGCCCAACGAAAAATGTGACATGCTCAAAGACTTGTCGGGATCTCGAAGACCGAGCCAGCTTTCGCTTATGGAGGTTGCGCCACCGCTGAGCATATCAAGCCACGAGGGGAAGGTGGTCTGCGTGATGAGGCGGTAAACCGTTTCAAGATATCCGTAATCCGCAAGGACGTCAAAGAGATATCTTGTTCCGATAAAGCCGGTTGTAAGGTGGTAATCTTCACGCTTTACGTATTCGTTGAGCGTATGTGCAAGTCGGGCACACGTTTCCTCGGGGCATATGCCAAAAGCAAGGGGAAGCACCAATCCGCATTGGCTGCGGGCATCGTAATCGTTCTCATTCTCCAAAAGATGAAGCTGATTGAAGAGTGCCTTTGCCTTGTCGGCTCTTTCTCTGAGCGCCTTGTGCTTTTCCGTCTCTCCGATTATGTCGGCAACCTTTGCCACACTGTCAAGCATGTGATAATACCAGCACCCCTTGAAGAATCGCTTTGAGGGAGAAACGCCGGTTGGAGAAAGCCAATCGCAATATTCATGGGTTTCTTCGTTTTCGGGCAGGATCATCCCCTCGTATTCAGTGCGCTTGTCGATCAGGGCAAGCATTTCGGGAAAACGCTTGCGAAGGATCTCCGTATCTCCGTAAAATTTGTAAAGGGTAAGGGGAATTTCGTAGGTTTCATCCTCCCATGCATAGGGGCCGGAATGCATCTTGATTCCGTTGTCCGTCCAACGAGAGAGAAAGGCGGAGTTATCGGTCAGCCAGCAGGCGGCATGGGAGAATACCGCGGCGTCGCCGTTCCAGAAGTTCTTTTCTCTGGTAGGGCAATCGGTAGGACCGTTGCAGATATTGTTGAACCAGGAGCGGCGGGCAGCGTCGAAGATTTTGTTGATCGCGGCATGCGGGGTGCTGATGCTGCCGGTTTCGACAAGGTCGGTGCGAAGCTCAAACGGAACAAGCTTTACCAGCTGCTCCAAGCTGTCAAGTCCCTCTATCCATAGATACCGATATCCCGTGTATGAAAATCTGCATTCGTAAGTTTCAAGCTCGGCGCCTTTTGCGGTATATACGTCAAGATTTCTCATAAAGTAAGGACTTCTTCCGTCGGGAGCACAATCGTTTTGATAGAAAACGGTGGTATAGGCTCCGATTTCCGGAGAAATTCCGTCCTCGGCAAGTCGCTCACAGTAGCGTATTTTCACATCCTTGCCCGCAGGGAGGTCTCGGAAGGTGATCCTCATTCTGCCCGCAATGCAAGAACCGACGTCATAAAGCGGTGAGCCGTCCGGCAAAATCCTCAAAAGCTGCGGCTTGTACTCCTTTGCCTTTTTTACAGAAGGATAACTCTGGAGGAGGAGGGTAGGGGATTCTTCGCGCAAAATATCCACCGGCTTGAACCCGTCAGCGTTCGCCGAGCACCAGTTATCGATTTCCAGCCGAGCATCGTAGCGCTCACCGTACTGAAGATCGTTTTCGATCAAGGGGGATGGAGCCGCAATCCAGTCCTTGCCTGTGTGAACAAATTCCTTTTCGCCGTTTTTATATTCAAGCTCAAGTGTAGCGATCACGGCGGGAACCTTCGCCTCAAGCTGACCCCATGAGTGACAGTTATACCAACCGTTTCCGGTGATCATACCGATCGTGTTTTCTCCGATTTTGAGTTGGGGAAGGATATCGAATTGTTGATATTCGCTGTGATAGACCTGTGAAAAAGGCATAAAAAAGCCATCCGTCACTCTTTCGCCGTTGAGATACGGCTCATAACAGCCCAGGGCAGAGGAAAAGAGCATCGCCTTTACGGGAAGCTTCTCCACGTTGAAGGTTTTCTTGAAATAGAACGAACGGCGGGATTTTGCAGGATGCCTTTCCATCACGTTCAGGGGAGTGGTGCGATACTTGGTATAGGGAACGGCGAGTTCAAACCCATCGGGCTCCTCGGTTTCCCAGAAAGTAACGAAATGGATCTCGCGGAACTGTTCGTCGGTGAGGATTTCCTCGATGCCGCCGTCCTGATAATAAATGCGCACGCCACCGGTAATGGCAGCACTGATGCGCTTATAGGAATCACTTTGGTAGCCTCTTATATGCAGGTTGTTATCTCCGTCACACAAAAGGTCGGTGATATCTGTGAGAGGGAGGTGCTTTGCATCGCATGCGACCCGCTTGCCATTGAGCCATATATCCAAAAGATTGTCACACAAGAATGCCATTTCGGCACGCTCCACCTTCTTGGAAACAACAAACACACGCGATGCATGAAATCTTCTGTGTCCCACGGGCCAAATATATTTTGCGCAAGGAAAGCTTTCTTCCTTCGGAATCCCTGTCGCAGGCTCTTCCATAGCAGATTCGGATGCGGTTATATACCGCGCACCCGCAAAGCTGCGGTATTCGGTGCTATACCGAAAATTGTCCTTGCTTGCCATATACGTTCTCCTTTTGCGTTTTCAAGTGATTTAAGTATATCACAATTTGGAGAAAAAGTCAATCCATAAAAAAAGGCGATTCCTATATTTTATAGATGTTTCCGGTTCGGGAGCGCACAGGGAATCCCCTTGATTGCTACACATACCCAATTATACAAAATCAAAATTTTGTATAATTGAGGGGAGTGAAAAAGACGGTATTTCCCGTGTTTTGCCGTGATTTCAAGAAAGACGTGATTCTCAGAAGAAAATTTAATACTTTTTTCGAAAAAGCTATTCCTTTTTTCAAATTTATATGTTATAATATCCCTATCAAGATCATTTCTATTGGAGGTTCAAAATGGCTATCAAAATGCGTATTCTGTATGCTTCGAGCAAAAAGAAAATCAACAACATCGCAAACCTGATCAAGGCTCAGTACGAGCTGGCATTCAATTCCGTCGACGTCATCCCCCCCGCATATTCCTGCGACAAGGAGCGCATCGTGATCCTCGCGGTATCCGCCAAGGGTGACATCAGCGATTCTCTCCGTCTGTTCTGCCGCGAGCTGACCAAGGCACGTGCACAGAACGTAGCTTTGATGATCGACGGCGACGAAAAGGTTGCTGCAAAGCTCAAAGAGACCCTGACCGAGGCAGGAACCAACGTCATCGACGAAGTTCTTTACGTCAAGGGCGGCATGCCCATCTTCGGCGGATCTGTCAAGCCCGAGGAAAAGACCGAGATCTTCGCATGGGTCGACCGTGTGATCGCAAATCTGAAATAATCGGACGTTGCCGTCCCATTCAAAGGGGTTGTCTCGAGCGTGAACTTGAGACAACCCCTTGGTTTGTTTAATTTTTCTCATCGGTCGGCTTCTCGCACGGATCGCTTTTGCGGTAAGAACGCGGCGAGCATCCAACGTATGCCTTGAAAGTTTTGCAAAAATAACTGCAATCGTTAAAACCGGTTTGGAAAGCCACCTCGGTGATGGAAGGCGCTCCATTTGACAGCAGCGTCTTTGCTTTCTCAAGCCGATATGTCAAAATATAGTTTGAAAAACAACACCCGAAGTTTTTTTTGAACAAACGGCAAAAATAGTTGTTGTTGATATAGAGCGCGTTTGAAACAGAGTTTGATGTGATGGCGGACGAATAATGTTCGGCAACGTAATCCAATACTTTTTTTGCGAATCCGAGGTCGGCTTTGTTGGACAGAACGGGAGAAAAATGCCCGTTTTTCTTTAAGATCCCGAAAAAAAGCGACAAATTGCCCACTGCTTCAAGCTCCCAGCCCTCCGCGCCCTCTTCGCACGAGCGGCAACTGTTTTCCATGCACGCTTGGAGCCGTTCCGCGTAAGGAAATGCACGATCGACCGCACATTTGGTTGATAACGTATGCCCTTCCAATCCCGTTTTTAAGGCTTCGTCGCACAAAAGGCATAAATCAAAGCAAATACAGACATAGGAGGTGTTTTCGCTTGTCGTTTTTGCGCGATGAAGCGCATACGGAGGGATGAGTAAAACATCCCCCTTTTTTATTTTGTAGCATTGTGTATCAACGTAAAAATCAGCACTTCCCGTCTTTACGGAAATCAACTCGATCTCCTTGTGCTGGTGAGAGATTGCCGCGATTCTTTCGTGTTCGTAATATGCGCGATAGATCGCAAAAGGGATCGTCGTGTATCTGTTTTTGAAATCATCTCTGAACATTTGTCACTCCAAGTCAATACAGTCATATTTTTTGGCAAAAAAATGATATAAGTTCCTAAAAAAATACATTATAATTATAAATGATATTTTCGATTTTGTCAAGAGGAAGGAAAAACATCATGAAAAAATTTGCCATCGTTTTCGGAGAGCAAAAAACGAATCTCCAAAAACAAGCCGTCGAAGAACTTTCTGCGATGATCGCCGAATATACCCGCGAGTATCCGCTTTCTTTCGCATACGAGAATGAGAAAGAACTGTCCGATTATAAATGCATTTATATCGGTACGAAGGCAAGCAATCCTTATATTCGGGCGCACTCGAAAGATATTCTTTCCAAGGCGGAAGAATACGTGATCAGAGTGGAAAACAACGTAGCCGTTATTGAAGGATATGACGATGCGGGTGCTTTATACGGTGCTTTGGATTTTTACAACAAATACATCGTAAAGCACGAGCATCGCGACAAGCCCCTCTATTGGACGAATTTTTTGGAGGAAGATACCCTGCCGAATTTCATGCACACATCCGCCCCTGCGGTCAAGGAGCGCGGTTTGTGGACATGGGGACACGTCATATACGATTACAGAGAATATCTTCACAACATGATGAAGCTGAAAATGAACCGCGTTGTGATATGGAACGACTTTGTTCCCACAAACGCGAATGAAATTGTAGCATTTGCGCATTCCTGCAATATCAAGGTGATCTGGGGTTTTGCATGGCTTTGGGATACCAATTGTGGGAGGATCGATATTCGAAATTTAGAAGCCTGTCCGAGAGAGATTTTTGAGAAATACGAGACAGAATACGCGGGCATCGACGGAGACGGTATCTATTTTCAAACCTTTACCGAGTGGAAGGATGAGGCTATTGAAGGAGTCAACATTGCGAGCGCAGCAGCAGATCTTGTGAACCGAACCGCTGCTTTATTCTACGAGAAATATCCGGAAATGGAGATCCAATTCGGCTTGCATGCGACCTCGGTGAAAAACCATCTTGACGTTATCGGAACGGTAGATCCGAGGATCCGCATCGTTTGGGAAGATTGCGGTGCCTTCCCTTTCGCATATTCGCCGAACGACGTTGCAGATTTTGACGGAACGAAAGATTTCGTGCGCCGCATCTCTCGGCTTCGAGGCGCGGATGACCGTTTCGGTGTCGTAACTAAGGGCCTTGTCAATCTTGATTGGTTGAAGTTCGAGCATTTAACAGGTCCTCAGACGATTGGCGTAAGCACGAGGCGCCTGAAAGCAAATCATTTGGAGGAGAAACAAAGGATTTGGCGCTATATTCAAGCGGGTTGGCTGGTGAATGCAGACAAGGCACATGAGATGACTCGAGAAATGCTTCGTTTGAAAAACGGCGATCTTAGTATATTGGCTCTGGTTGAGGACGGCTTGTTTGAAGAAAAAATCATGTATCCCGTCGCGCTTTTTTCCGAGATGCTTTGGGATTGCAACGACGCTCTGAGCACAATGATGAACGAGGTCGCGTTGCGAAGCTACGTCAGTTTTGCATAAGGAGGAGAAGACGGTGTACTACAGATCACAACTGACAGATACCCTTTTGCCCTTTTGGTTGGACAACGCGATCGATTGGGAAAACGGCGGTATTTTCACATGCCTTGATGAGAAAGGCAAAATTTACGGAACCGAAAAGAGTGTTTGGTTTCAAGGGCGTGCGCTATGGAGCTTTTCAAAGGCATATACCCTGATTGAGCGCGATCCGCGATATTTGAAAGCTGCAAAAAACATTTATGAATTTCTTGCCAAATGCACCGACACGGATGGCAGAATGTACTTTACCGTTACGGCAGAGGGGAAAGGAATACAAAAGAGACGGTATTATTTTTCCGAAACCTTCGCCGCCATTGGTTGTGCCGAATATTATCGCGCGAGCGGAAACCGTCAGGCGTTACTTGATGCGAGGAAGTATTTCGATGTCGCTTATGAATGCTTTACGGGAGTCAGACAAAACGAGCCGAAATTCAACCAAGAAACCGTTTGCCTGAAAGCCCTTTCACCAGTCATGATCATGCTTTCCACCGCACAAACGATGCGAGCGGCAGACATTGATCAAAAGGATCGCTATGCCAAAATCGCCGCGGAATGCCTTGACGAAATTTTGCACGGAGGATTTCTGACCGAGCGAGCGCTTCTGGAAAATGTTTCTGCCGACGGCAACGCTGTCAATACACCCATGGGAAGGATCGTCAATCCGGGACATTCCATGGAGGCGGCATGGTTCGTCATGCTGGAGGGGCTTCTTGTAGATAACAAAGAGGCAGTCGAGGCAGGCAAAAAGATCATCGACATCACGATTCCGCTCGGTTGGGACAAAAAACACGGCGGAATGATCGCTTTCACCGATGTTTCGGGACAACCTCCCATGCAGCTTGAATGGGATATGAAGCTATGGTGGCCGCAATGCGAAACCATGATCGCCGCGCGTCTGGCTTATAAACTGTTCGGGGACGAAAAATATTGGTGGCTCTACCGTGACACGGAAGAATATTGCAAAAAATACTTTGTTGATGAAAAGTATGGAGAATGGTATGGTTATTTGCATTATGACAATACCGTTTCCACAACCCTGAAGGGCAATATTTTCAAGGGGCCGTTCCATATTCCGAGGCTCTATATGATTATGGCACTTTTTGAGAGCGGCACTTCTATTCAAACCTATGCAACATAGTTCTCTTCCCTATTTGATATGATCAACCGAAAAAGCCACCGACAATCGTCGGTGGCTTTTGACTGTTACGTTTTTGATGGGAGGCGTTGAATTCAGGAACGTGATTTTTCGGACTTCCAATATGCCGGACTGACGCCGAAGCGGCGCTTGAACATTTTGGAAAAATTTCCCGCATCGTCATAGCCGCAAAGATGCGCCGTCTCGTCCACAGAAAAGCCCTCCGAAAGCCGTTGGCGAGCCTCTTCCATGCGCACCGAGATCAGATATTCTTGAACGCTTTGTCCCGTCCGCTCCTTGAAGAGCCTGGAAAGATAGCGACGGTCAAGATTCATCTTTTGTGCGATCTCCTCCACGCGCAACGGCGACATATAAAGCGTGTTGATATAGTCCTTCACACGTCTGACGTAGTGATTGTTCGACTTTTTTACGTTGCTGTAAAAGATTTCGGCGTACATACGAAACAACAGCCCCGCCACCAGATATTCCCGAACGGAAGAATCGCGGAGCGCGATCATCTCATCAATCACACCGGACGGAAATGAAATAACCACAGGCAACTCGGCAAATTTCTTTGACATCTCGCCGTCAAATCCGATCCATTGATAGCTCCACGGATTTTGCGGATCGGCAGTATAGGTAACCACCTCGTCCGGCAAAATGATGAAGGCTTCCCCCGCGTTCACCCGATAGGACTCCCCTCCTTTATACACCATTCCCGATCCTTGCGTCACATAGTGGATCAGTGTGTACTTTCGGACGGCAGGACCAAACGAATGCCCCGGTTCGCAGTCCTCACAACCGCAAAGCAACGGATTGAGATCTGAAAAATGGCGATTCAGCAAAGCAAACTCCATTTTCATTGAGTGTCACCCCCTTCAATAGTTACATTATACCATATTTAAGTTACACTTTGCAATAGACTTTTGAAAAAAATCATGCTATAATATGCTCATAACAATAAAAAAGGTTCCGCCGGAACCAAAATCAATAAGGAGAAACTACCATGAAGGTTACTTTCTTGGGTGCAGGAAGCACCATTTTTTCCAAAAACGTGCTCGGAGACACCATGATGTGCGAATCCTTCCACGACGTTGAAATCGCACTTTATGACATCGACGCCGACCGCTTGGAGGAATCCTACCTCCTGATCTCGGCGATGAACAAGACCATGAACGAGGGCCGCGCCACAGTCAAGAAATATCTGGGTGTGGAACAGCGCAAGGAGGCGCTTCGCAACTCGGATTTCGTAGTAAACGCGGTACACATCGGCGGCTACGATCCTTGCACCATCATCGACTTTGAAATTCCGAAAAAGTACGGTCTGCGTCAGACCATTGGAGACACGCTCGGCATCGGCGGTATTTTCCGCGGATTGCGCTCCATTCACGTCATCAAGGACTTTGCAAAGGACGTGGAAGAGGTATGCCCCAACGCGTGGTTTCTCAACTACACCAACCCCATGGCAATGATCACAGGATATATGCAGCGCTACACAAACGTCAAGACCGTCGGTCTTTGCCACAGTGTGCAGGTCTGCGCAAGAGGTCTGTTGAAGCAGTTGGACATGCTTGACCGTCTGGAGGGCTCGAACCATAAGATCGCCGGCATCAACCACATGGCATGGCTCTTGGAGATCACCGACAAGGACGGAAATGACCTCTATCCCGAAATCAAACGCCGCGCAAAGGAAAAGAACGCAACGCAGAAGCACGGCGACATGGTCCGCTTCGACTATATCGACAAGCTTGGCTACTACTGCACCGAAAGCAGCGAGCACAACGCGGAATACAATTCCTTCTACATCAAGCCCGGACGCGAGGATCTGATCGAGAAATTCAACATTCCGCTCGACGAATATCCCAGACGCTGTGTCAAGCAGATTGCAGAATGGCAGCAGCAGAAGGAAGAGCTGATGGCAGGCGGAAACGTCCAGCACACCAGATCTGCAGAATATGCTTCTCACATCATGGAGGCGATTGTCACCAACAAGCCCTACAAGATCGGCGGTAACGTCATCAATCACGGCATGATTACCAACCTCCCCGATCTCGCTTGCGTCGAGGTTCCCTGTCTTGTGGATGCAAACGGCATCACGCCCACCTTCGTCGGTGATCTGCCCCTGCAGCTTGCGGCAATGAACTCTTCCAACATTTACACACAAATGCTGACCATCGAAGCAGCTCACACCGGATGCCGTGAGACAGTTTATCATGCGGCTATGATGGATCCTCACACCGCCGCACAGCTCTCGACCGATGAGATCGTCGCGCTTTGCGATGAGCTGATCGAGGCACACACCAACGCGGGCTTCCCGGTTCTTTGATCACGTTTTTACAAATCCATATTTCACAGAAAGGAAACCCCAAGAACACTATCAAGGTTGGGCTTGGAGTTTTCTGCTTAAAATCCCTCAAAAAAGGAGACAAGGCTCATGAAAGTTACTTTCCTTGGTGCGGGAAGCACCGTCTTTTCCAAAAATGTACTCGGAGACACCATGATGTGTGAGTCGTTCCACGACGTTGAAATCGCACTTTATGACATCAACACAGACCGTTTGGAGGAATCCTATATCCTGATCTCGGCGATGAACGAGAGCGTCAACGAGGGCCGCGCCACCGTCAAAAAGTATCTTGGCATCGAACAGCGCAAGGATGCACTCCGCAACGCGGATTTTGTGGTCAACGCAATTCAGGTAGGCGGCTATGATCCTTGTACTGTTATCGACTTTGAGATCCCGAAGAAATACGGTCTCCGCCAGACCATCGGAGACACACTCGGAATCGGCGGTATTTTCCGCGGACTTCGTACCATTCATGTCATAAAGGACTTCGCGCGCGACGTGGAGGAGGTCTGCCCCAACGCATGGTTCCTCAACTACACCAACCCCATGGCGATCCTCTCCGGATATATGCAACGCTATACGGGCGTCAAAACCGTAGGACTCTGTCACAGTGTGCAAACCTGCGTGCGTCATTTGCTGTATCAGCTGGATATGCGCGATTGGTATGATAACAATATCGCCAAGATCGCGGGCATCAACCACATGGCATGGCTTCTCGAGATCTCCGACAAGGACGGAAACGACCTCTATCCCGAAATCAAACGCCGTGCACAGGAAAAGAACGCGACGCAGAAGCACGGTGACATGGTTCGCTTTGACTACATCGACAAGTTGGGCTACTACTGCACCGAAAGCAGCGAGCACAACGCGGAATACAACCCCTTCTACATCAAGCCCGGACGTGAGGATCTGATCGAGAAATTCAACATTCCGCTGGACGAATATCCCAGACGCTGTGTCAAGCAGATCGCGAAATGGCAACAGCAGAAGGAAGAGATGATGGCAGGCGGAAACGTGCAGCATACCCGCTCCGCAGAGTATGCTTCTCACATTATGGAAGCCATCATGACCAACATGCCCTACAAGATCGGCGGCAACGTCATTAACCACGGTATGATCACCAACCTCCCCGATCTCGCGTGCGTCGAGGTTCCCTGTCTTGTTGACGCCAACGGCATCACCCCCTCCTTCGTCGGGGACCTTCCGTTGCAGTTGGCGGCAATGAACTCCACCAACGTCTATCCGCAGATGCTGACCGTTGAGGCAGCTCACACCGGATGCCGCGAGACGGTCTACCACGCGGCAATGATGGATCCCCACACCGCCGCACAGCTCTCGACCGATGAGATCGTCGCACTTTGCGATGAGCTGATCGAGGCTCACACCAACGCCGGCTTTCCGGTTCTTTAATCAAACAACAAAAAACAAGATCAACCTTGTGTTGATCTTGTTTTTTTAGCCGTTTACTCTGCTCGTTGGGCTTGTGCGCGGTATTGCGTCGGCGTCATGCCGTATTTTTTCTTAAATAATGAATGGAAATAGGTTTCATGATCCCCGTATCCGACGTTTGCCGCCACGGCGTTGACCGAAAGCTCGGTGTGCTTGAGAAGCATGCAAGCAGTGGAAAGCCGACGGCGGGCGACCAACTCTGAGAGCGAGCAATCATACTCCTTGCGAATGATGCGGGTGATCTGTCGTGTGCAAAGATGAAGCTCGTCGGCAAGATCCGACAGGTGAATCGTTTCACTGTAATGATGGGAAATATAAATGTCAATGTCATCAATATACTTCGTATGCTTTCCGATATCAAGCATTTGATCTTTTTTTTCTGGCTTCACGCGGTGAAAAATTTCGGAAAACAGGAGCGGAACCAAATACTCAACGTGCTCCATTGGTGCTTCGTGCGCAAGGCATCGGGCAATATGCTCGGCATAAAACCTTTCGTCATCCGTCAAAGGCAATACGGTAACACCGTCGGAAAGCCATTTCGCAAGCGACTCGAACATCGAAGAGCTGCTTTTTTTGCTTTGCTCTACGGAAAAATTCATTGCGTATCCCTCAAGATCCCTCGGAACGGTATAATGCTCCAAAAAAGGCGAAATGATCAGAAGCGAGCTCTCAACCTCCAGTGGTTCTCGGTCTGTAACAACCGACAAGCTTCCCTTGCTGACCAAAAAAATTTCATAATTGGAATGCCAATGAAAGGACTTCAGCTTGGAGAGCGACCACATGGGAGCCGTTTCGGGATTCATAAAAAAGGACTGTTCATAAAGTGTTGCCGTCAAGCTTACGTCGGAAAAATCGGCTTTGATCACGTGCTCTTTCACGGGATTCTCCTTTCCTCAAAGCGCTTTTTTCATATTATAATACATTTTGTGTAAGAAAGCAATACGAAAAAGAGACATTTTTCAAAAAAATGGTCTCGGAAATACTCTTGAATTTCTGCCGACGTTATTTTATAATAGAGTCACCCTTGAAAGGAGTGACACACAAATGACCTTCAAGCCAAGGCTCACCGAATTTTTCAAGCAATATCTCCTGCTGATTTTAGTCGCGGGAATGATCGTCGCCGTTTCGATCCTTCATCATCAATCCTTTCTCAAAACGCTTCCCACGCTCATCTCTCTGATTGTTCAAATTCTGCTGGTGCGCGCCGACCGAAAAGCCTTTTTACTTGGTGGATTCAATTCGTTTTTGTACGCCGCGTCTTACGTGCTCGACGGAGTCTATTTCTCGGCAATCTCCGCGCTTGTCATTTCGGGACCGATCCAGCTTTTCTCATTTTTTCATTGGAAAAAGAATTCTGTTGGCAACAAAGTCAAATTCAAGACGCTCGGCAAGAAGGGTGTGCTCGCAACGCTTGGAATCGTTTTCTTGACATGGGCGGGTGTCTTCTTTGGACTTGCAAGATTTTTCACCGATGCCACCTATCCAATCGTCGATACCCTTGGATTTACCCTCGGCATCCTCGTGACCTTCCTCTCAGCCTTTCGCTTCGTGGAATCACAATATTTCAGTTTGATCAATTGTATCATTTCGCTAACGCTTTGGATCCTGATCACCGTCAAAAATCCTGCGAGCTTCAACTACGTCGTCATTTCGGTCTACAATCTCTACCGCGTAATTCAGGCAACCCTTCATTGGACGCGGCAATACCGCGCCGACAAGGCGGAGCAATTTGAATAAGCAAAGCCGTCCGTGCATTCAAGCGCTCGGACGGCTTTTGGTATGTCATTCAATAAAACAACTCGATATTTTTCTTGACGTACCCGATCATTTTTCCGCGGATGTAGCGACTGTTGCCCTCCACAAAATCCTTGATTTTCTCGGGCTTTTCGCGGTAATTTGCCATCAGGAAGCGGAACGCCTTTGCCATTTCCTGCTCCCCCGCCTGCATCAACGCGCTGCAGATCGAAAGAACGGTTTCTTCCTTCGCGTTGAGAAGAAGTTCCCAATAGGATGCAATCTTCTTGTCTGCAAGGTCATAAAGCATTTTGTACGCCAAGAGCGGACGGTAAACTCTGCGATAGCCAAGCACGCGCTCTCTTTCAAGAATGTCTTCCTGCCACAGTTGCTCGGGAGAGTCGCAGACCATGGTGAGATAGAAATTCATTTTATCATTCACAATGGCAAACGTGAGGCTTTCCAGTGGAATATTCCTCTTCTTCGCGCGGTCGAAGAGGAAGAAGTTCGGCTCCGCGTCGCGAATCACCCACAAATAATAGAAAATGAGCACCGACAGAACGATCATCAGGGATGCGATGATCACTTCCATCACTCTCTTATAGGTTGCGTCGGCGCGCGGAACTGCCAAAGCAAACAGCAGAATGGCGCCAACCAAGCTGACACAAGCCACGATCAGCAGGATCAGCGGAAGCTTTTTTCTCAAATTCATATTTATGTACCTTTCTTTTTCCTTCTTTTTCCGAACGCGCGGCTTCGTCGCGCACAATATAAAGTTATTATATCATAGTTTTATTCTATTTGCAAGTGATTTTTCATTTTTTTTTGAAAATGATTTCAAACTCGTCAAAAAGCACCTACGGCAGAAGCGCGCTTCAGTTCACAAGAGAATCCCAACGCGCGACACCGCCGTGCATCAGATAGCGGTACGAAAGAACAATGCCGAGGATCATCACGCCGAGCAAAAAGATCAAAGACAGCCAATAGCTGATCAAAGCCAAAACACCACCCAAAAACGCCAAAACGAAGACCGGAAGGGTGGAAAACAGCATGGTGAGCATGACGGCAGTTCCCTGCTTGACCACTTGCGCCTCGTTGATCCAATCCAACACGGGATGGCAGAGGTTGCAGATCAACCCGATGTTGGCGCACCAAACACAGTAGAGCGCAGGAAGTGTCACCAGCATCACCGCAATCGGGAGCGCGGGCGCGTAGGCGATCGCGACCACCAATCCGAAGATCATGCAGGTCGGCACCATGATGACGTAATGTAGCTTGAGTTTCGCGCGCAGAATATCAGCACTTGACACCGGCAAGGAGCGAATCACCCACAAGTGTTTTCCTTCCAAGGATACCGAAGCAGAAGTGAAAAGCACCATCGAAGCAATCAAAGTAAGCCCCACCACCATGACAAGACAGATGACGTTTTCCATTCCGGTCAAGCCGCTTTCGTTGAAAATCGCCAGAATATCCCCTCGTTTGATCACCGCGGCAATCGCGGCAATCGGCAAAAATAGTGCCGAAATGCCCGAATTGAGAAGATAGGTTATCGAAGAAAGCAGGCGCGACAATTCTCGTTTCAAAAGCGCGTTTTTCATGCCACCGGCAACAACACTTGCAGAGATGTCGGTCTTTTTGTAATGAACGCCTCTTTTGGTCGTCAAAATTTTGATCAAGGTTCGGGAAAGCACGTAATAGGTCAAAACAAAGGGCAACAGATAGATCAACAACGAGAGTCCCAACTGCCACAAGTTTGCGTTTGCGATTCCCGCGCCAACCCAATAAAGCGGCGCGATCGATTGCAAGGAGTGCGCGATCTGATCGCCTTGTGCGGCGAAGCGTTCCAAATAGGTCTCCATGTTGGAAATCAAATAAAAATATCCAAAGAAGAAGATCAAAAACAGCGCCACGGGAAGAAGCGGACTTTTGGGCAGACGGGAGGTGATGAGGCTGATCACCCATGCGATCAGGCAAGTGACAGCCAAACCGAAAAACGGCAATGCGAGAACCGTCAAAAGAAATGCGATCCACGACAAAATCGAGCCGCCGCCGAACAGGATCCAAACCACAGCGCACGGAATGGCAACAAGCGCTTCCATCACGTAATTCAACAACAAGATTCCCAGCATGCGGCTTGCCAGAATATCTCTTGGGCGAATGGGCATGGAAAGCAACATCTCGTTGTCCTTCGCCTCGAAGATCTCCGATTTTGCCATGAAAACAGAACCGATAAACATCATGGCAAAGCTCAAGATCACAAACATCGAGAAATACATCCAAGCATTTCCCGTGGGCAAATAAAACATGGAAAGCCCGAGAAATGCCGAGAAAAACAACATTCCGAACACAAAGAAAAGGTAAAGGTAAACCAACAGCATCAAAACCAAGGTTCCCTTCCCGCTCTTTTTCGCGGAATCCTTGTTTTTTCGTTTTGGAATCATTGACGCGAGCATCGCGCCAAAGCGCGCGCGAATCAATATCTTAATCATGACGGTCCTCCAACTCCAGGAATACCTCCTCGAGGGAGCTGTCCCCCTTCACCTCTTCCATCGTTCCGCTGACGACCAGCTTTCCGCCGCGAATGATGGCGACCTTATTGCAAAGCTTTTCGGCAACCTCCAGAACGTGTGTGGAGAAGAAAATGGAGCCGCCTTCCTCGCAGTGTTTGCGCATGATCTGCTTCAGCTCGTGCGATGCTAATGGGTCGAGACCGACGAAGGGCTCATCCAAAAGGATCAGCTTCGGCTTGTGAACCAATGCGGCAATCAGCGCCAGCTTTTGTTTCATTCCGTGAGAATAGGAGGAAATCGGCTGTCCGATCGCATCCTGCAATCCGAACAGCGTGACAAAACGCTGCAAACGCTCGTTGCGATCTGCTGTGGAAACACCATAAACGTCGGCGACAAAATTCAAATATTTCCATCCCTTCATAAACTCATAAAGGTCGGGATTATCGGGAACGTACGCCATGATTTTTTTGCAGGCCATCGGATCCTTGCGAATGGAAACGCCATCCACAAAAATCTCGCCTTCCTCAAACTGCAAAATTCCGGCGCACGCCTTGAGCGTGGTTGTCTTTCCGGCGCCGTTGTGTCCGATGAAGCCGTAGATTTCTCCGGGCAGAATATGGATGGAGAGATCATCCACCGCTTTTTTGGTACCGTAGGCTTTTGTGTAATGCTCAATTCTTAACATAGTGTTCATCCTTCATAAAAGATTATTTCTTCATGACCATTATATCATAAGTCTTTTTGAATTGCAAGCAAAAAACGGGGTTTTAACAAGTATTTTTTCTTTAAATTCTGTAAATTTTTCTATCTTCTTGACATTCACGAAAAACTGTGCTACAATATTCTAGGTAATAAAAGAAAAGGATGTATCGCTTTGATAAACAACAACAAACAAAATCGGTTGTTCCGTCTGTTTGATTTCAACAGAGGCAACCGTCCCGATGCACTGGAGGAGGACACCACCCCCACTCTGAAGCGTTATTTCAAATTGTTGGGAAGAAAATTCTGGAAATTGGTTTCCCTCAATCTTTTGATGCTGCCGATGATCCTGCCGCTCCTGCTTGCAGCCTATTTCTATCTCAGCATGGACATGACGCCCACCGCGGGTACGCCCCTCTTTTCAGCCCTCTACGGGGCAAATCTGATCGATCCGACCACGAGCTCCGTGTCACTTTTGGACGTTTTTGGCACGCAGATTCAAGTTCCGGTCTATATGCAAACCACCACCTACGTTTTGATCGGCGTCGCGATCGCGTTTTTGCTCATCACCTTCGGTTGGCAAAACGTCGGCGCGACCTATATTCTGCGAAGCATGGTGCGCGGAGAACCCGTGTTTCTCTTTTCGGACTATTTTTACGCGATCAAGCGCAACTTCAAGCAGGGCTTTTTGTTGGGACTTCTCGACTGTCTTGCAATCTTTCTCTTGCTTTTTGACTTCATGTACTTTAGCTCGATGGGAGGCTCCTTCTGGCTTGACGTAGGATATTTCGCCATTGTGGCACTGGTCATTCTCTATTTCTTCATGCGCTTCTACATCTATTTGATGCTCGTTACCTTCGAGCTTCCGATTCGTAAAATCCTGAAAAACGCCTTGATCTTTACGATTCTCGGCTTCAAGCGCAACATCATGGCACTGCTGGGAATGGTGCTGGTCACCGCCATCAACATCGCACTCTTCGCGGTCTTTGCGATGACTCCTCTCAGCTTTGCGATCCCCCTGATCCTTCCCTTTTTCTATTATCTGTCGGTCAACGCCTTCACCGCCGCTTATGCAGCTTATCCGATCATCGACCGCTACATGATCGAGCCATATCGCGGCGCAGAGGACGAGGAAGAATTTGCCGATGGCACCGAAGAAACCGAATAAAGCAAAACCGAGGCTGTCTCGAACTTGTGTTTGAGACAGCCTTTTTTCATCTTTTCGTTCTTTCATCGTTCTCCGAGCAACTCACTCACCGTAACCGGCTCAAATCCGCGTTCCAAAAGCTTCGGAAGTAAAATCTCCAGTGCCTGCGGCGTTTTGCTGTTATAACCGATATAATCATGCATCAGAATAATATCACCGGGCTGTATTCTCGAAAGTACGCTTTCCACGATCTGCTCGGTGTTTTTGGTTTCCCAATCACGGGTATCCAAGCTCCAAAGAATCAAAGTATAATCGTTCTCCTCACTGCATCGCTCAATGAAAGGATTGAGAGCGCCTTCAGGAGGCCGAAAGAGGTGCGGACGATACTCGCAAAGCTCCTCCAACGCCTCCTCGCAACGCCAGATCTCTTCCTCGACGCCTTGCACGGAAAAGCGCTCCAAATGCCGGTGAGAATAGGTATGATTTCCCACCTCGTGCCCCCTTCGAAGCACCTCTCGCGCTGTGTCCGGATAGTTTTCCACGTTCACTCCGACCATAAAAAACGTGGCAGAAACGCGGTATTTTTCGAGAATATCGAGAATTTTTGGAGTCAAAATCGGGTGAGGACCGTCATCAAACGTCAGAGCGATCTTCATCGAATCGTTTTTGACCGAGTGACAAACCTCAACCGCTCTCACGGGAAGCGCGCACCAACGAATCGCAAGGCAAACACAGATCAACCATGTCGCCAAGCGTGCGCCGCTCGCCCGTTGTTTCTTGCGCGCCATCTCATCTCTCCCCCGTCAGCTCGTCCAGTGTTCCGAATCGGTATCCCTCCGCGCGCAAGGATTGGATCACTTCTCCGAGAATCGCCGCGTTGGTTGCCGACGTCGGATGCAAGAGCATGACCTCTCCATTGTGTGCGTTGTCCAAAATCGTTTTCTTTGCCTTGGCGAGATCGGGCTGCTTGCCGTTGTCCCAATCGGGATAGGCAAAGCTCCAAAAGATTGTTTGATAGCCGTTCTCTTTTGCGCAAACGAGATTGTTTCGGCTGAACCGTCCTTCCGGTGGACGGTAATAATGGGAGATTTTCGTTCCCGTTTTTTCTTCGCAAAGTCGCTCCAACGCTCTCAGCTCCTCTAAAAAGTCGGCATCCTCAAATCCCGACATATCCTTGTGCCGCACCGTGTGGTTGCACACCAAATGTCCCTCGTCCGCCATTCGCTTGATCAATGCAGGCTCGCTTTCAATGAGATGTCCCAAAACGAAAAATGCCGCCGGTGCGCCCTCCGTGTTCAGCACGTCCAAAATTTTTGCGACGTTGCCGTTTTCATACCCCGCGTCAAAGGTCAGATAGATCACCTTTTCCGCATCCTCGGCAGCAGTGTGTTTGTGATCGATATAGTACCCCCCGATCTCCTCAACAAAGGCAAGCTCACCCGAGACGCGCGGCTGCACGTGATCCTTGGCATGCACACAATACCAATTATAAGCCTCCGGTTGCGCGTGACACGTCATCGAAAACGCGGCAAAAGTCTGTAAAAAGCACAAAAAACAAAGTAAAATTCTTTTCATGACAAAGATGCTCCTTTCCGAAAATCATGAACAGTATGCCTCGTTTTTTGCCTTGCAAAACACAGCAAATTTTCGCAAAAAAGAAAGCTTTTGAAAAATAAAAAGAGGAGCCGAAGCTCCCCCTGTTTTTGATTTCAAGACAATTGGTCGTATTTTGTGACGATTTTTTCGATCAAAATCGTACCGTCTGTCCCCACTCGCAAGGTCACGTATTGCGGGCGGCTGCCGTCACTCCCCACGTCTTTGCGGAAAGTTCCGTCATTTTGAAAGATCATGTACTCCAAAATGTAAGTCATCAGCTTGTCGCCGTTGTCTGCGGTTTCAAATTCCGAATAAGTAATCTTCATGTTGTAGAGCATCTGCGGCGAAAAGGATGTTTTCTTTTCGTTGTGCTCGAAAAACGTCTCGTTGAAGTAGGTATTGTACTTCTCGGCATCGCCCGCGATCACGGTTTGAAGATAATCGTAAAGGAAAAGCACTTTTTGGTCAAACTCCTTGCGATTTTCCTCGGTGATCGATTGCGTCAAGCCGTAGCCCGACGGAATGTCGCAATAGCTCACCTGTCGATTCAGTTGAAGATACGCGTCATATTCCATGATATTGCCCGGATAAGTCGTGCAAAATTCATAGGTCCCGTCCGGCACACCAATGGGTTCTTCACGTCGCAGCACGCGATCCAAAATCCCGACCGCCACGAGCATCACCACCAAGGCACCCAGCACACACCCCAAAACAATCCACAAACGGCGGCCTGCCTTCTTGGATTCTTTGCGGATTTTTTCACATTCGGTTTCCGCTGTCTCTCGAGGCAGCATCTCATCGTTCTCTGTTTGCAACATCACAAACCTCCACAATCTTCTTCTCTTGTATTTTAACACATTTTTTCTCATTTTGCAATGAAAAAATGATTTTGGAAACAATATTTTTACTTTCTTTCAAAAAAATCAAAAAACAATCAAAAAATCTACTCAAAAAAAAGAAAATATCTCTTGTACTTTTTAAAAAAATGTGATATAATGTAGGATGAATTTTATTCAGACATCCAAACAGGGTCTCGCAAGCCCGTCAATCACATAACGGAAAGGACAAAAGTCTCTATGAAATATCTGGTTTTGATTCCCGACGGAATGGCAGATGAAAAAATCGAAGCACTCGGAGGCAAAACTCCGATGGAAGCGGCAAACAAGCCCATGATGAATATGCTCGCAAAAAATGCGATCATCGGAACGGTTTCCAACGTGCCAGACGGCATGGTTCCCGAAAGCGACACGGCGAACATGGCGATTCTCTCCTTTGATCCCAAGATTTATTCCAAAGGGCGCTCCCCTCTTGAGGCGGTCAGCATGGGACTTGAGATGCAGCCGGACGAAACGGCGTACCGTTGCAACGTGGTGACACTGACCGACGACGGTGACTACGATGACAAGATCATTCTCGACCACAGCGCCGATGAGATCACCACCGCGGAAGCAGATAAACTGATCAAGGCATTGGACGCCGCGCTCGGCAACGAATACAGACGCTTTTACACCGGCGTCAGCTACCGTCACTGCTTGATCTGGAAAAACGGAAATGACAAATATGATTTCATGCGTCCGCACGATATTCTCGGTCGCCGCATCGGTGAATATCTTCCCAAAAAGGAAAACGGCGGTGAGGAGTTTTATCGCTTGATGAAGGATAGCTTTGAGATCCTCAACCATCATCCCGTCAACGAGGCGCGCCGCGCGCGCGGACTCAAGCCCGCAAACTCCGCATGGCTCTGGAGCCCCGGAAAAAAACCGCAGCTTCCCAACTTCCGTGAAAAATGGGGACTCGACGCCGCGGTCATTTCTGCCGTTGACCTCATCAAGGGCATCGGTCTTTGCGCCGGTATGCGCTCGATCGACGTTGAGGGTGCGACCGGAAACGTCCACACCAACTACGAGGGCAAGGCAAATGCCGCAATTGAGGCGTTCCGTGACGGCAGTGATTACGTCTACGTGCACGTGGAAGGTCCCGACGAGTGCGGGCATCGCGCCGAGCTGGAAAACAAGGTTCGCTCGGTGGAGCTGATCGATCAAAAGATCCTCAAGCCGGTTTATGATTACCTTGTCTCCACCGGAGAGGAATTCCGCATCATGATCCTTCCCGATCATCCCACGCCCATTCGTCTGCGCACACACACCATCGATCCCGTTCCCTTCCTCATCTATGACTCCGCGAAGAAGTATGACGGCGTCGAGGAATTCTGTGAAGCGAGTGCCGAGGCAAAGAACAACTACGTTTCCTGCGGTCATACGCTGATGGAAAAATTCATCCGATAATTCCGAAATAATCCCCAAAAGGAGAGATTTATATGAATCAAGATCCTTTGCTCCCCGAAGAGGAACTTCTTCCAAATCTCACGGAACCGACCCCCGAGCCTGAATCTCAAGGCTCCAAGTTCGTATCCGGACTCTTCGATGTGATCGAAATGTTTGCTTGGTCGGTCTTTGCGGTGCTGATCATCTTCACCTTCTCCTTTCGACTCTGCCGTGTGGACGGAGAATCGATGGAAAACACCTTGTTTGACGGTGAAAGCTTGCTTCTTTCGAGTTTCGCCTACACCCCAAAGCAGGATGACATCATCGTCTTCCATCTTGCAGACACAAAATACAACAATGAAAAAACCTTGGTCAAACGCGTGATCGCTACCGGCGGTCAAACCGTCACGCTCGACTTCAAAACGGGAGTCATCACGGTTGACGGCAAGGTCTATGAGGACTCGCACGTCACACTCAAAAATCTGTTTGATGAGATCACGGGAACTTACAGCTTCGCACACCGTCCCGATCATCACTACGATGAAATCTCGCAGGTGTTTTCGGCAACCGTTCCGGAGGGATACGTCTTCGTCATGGGAGACAACCGAAACAACTCCCGCGACAGCCGCAGCACCACTGTCGGTTTTGTGGATGAACGTTGCATCCTCGGAAAAGCCGTTCTCCGCCTCTCCCCCTTCACCGTTTTTGACTGATCTGTCATCTCAATTTTCAGAAAGGATTTCGACAATATGCCATCAGAAGTCATCCAATGGTTCCCCGGTCACATGGCGAAAACCCGCCGCATGATCGCGGAAAACCTGAAAAACGTGGATATCGTCATCGAAATTCTGGATGCGCGAATCCCATACAGCTCCCGCAACCCCGAAATCGCGCGGTTGACCGAGGGCAAACCGACGTTATTGCTTTTGAACAAGGCGTCTCTTGCCGATGCCGATCAAAATCAGCGTTGGAAACAACAATATACAAACGATCACACGGTCTGTCTCTTGACCGATTGTGTCACGGGTGAGGGGTTGAAGGCTCTCGCACCCGCCATTCGTCAGATTCTGGCGGAAAAGTTGAAAAAATACGAAGAAAAAGGAATGGCAGGTCGCCGTGTGCGCGCAATGGTGCTCGGCATCCCCAACGTGGGAAAATCCTCGCTGATCAACCGCATCTGCGGCAACAAAAAGACCAAGGTCGAAGACCGTCCCGGCGTGACACTTGACAAGCAATGGGTTTCGACCAACATCGGCGTGGATCTGTTGGATATGCCCGGAATCCTCTGGCCCAAATTTGAAGAGCGTCGCGTGGGAGAAAATCTCGCGCTGACGGGCGCGATCCGCGACGGTGTACTTGACGTCGAGTCTCTCGCCGTTATCCTTTGCAAGCGCTTGCGACTTCTCTACCCCGAGCTGCTCGCCGCAAGATATAAGCTTGGCGATCTTTCGGCATACAAGGACTTCACCGATTACGAGCTTTTCGAGACAATCGGCAAAAAGCGCGGATTTCTGATCAGCGGCGGCGAGGTCAACACCGAGCGCACCGCGATCACTTTGCTCGACGAATTCAGAGCCGCCAAGATCGGCCGCATCACCATCGACCGCTATTCCAAGGAGGAGCTGCCCCGTGCTTGACTATCAATTGGAGCAAGAACTCTTTGCGCAAGGCTATTCCGCCGTCTGTGGCGTCGATGAAGCCGGACGCGGTCCCTTGTGCGGTCCCGTGGTTGCCGCCGCTTGCATTTTGCCCGCGGGGCTTTTGATCGAGGGATTGAACGACTCTAAAAAACTGACCGCAAAAAAGCGGGACGCGCTGTTTGACCTGATCCGTGAAAACGCGATCTCCTACTGCATTGCAGAGGCATGCGTTGAGGAGATCGACCGACTGAATATTCTGGAAGCGACTCTGCTTGCCATGCGCCGTGCCATTGACGGGCTTTCGGTATCTGCTGATTTTGCTCTGATCGACGGAAACGTCGCAAGAGATTTTCAAATTCCCGCCAAAGCGGTAATTCACGGAGACGCCATCAGCCCCAGCATTGCCGCCGCGTCAATCCTTGCCAAGGTTACGCGTGACCGCCAATGCGAGGAGCTTGACAGGCTCTATCCGCAATACGGCATTGCCAAGCACAAAGGCTACGGAACGAAGGCGCACATGGATGCGCTGAGAGAACACGGCCCTTCTCCGATCCATCGCAAGCAATTCATCCGTTTCTTGGACAAAAAATGAAACAATTTCACACCACAAAGGAAATCGGAGATTTCGGTGAAGCCAAAGCCGTTCACTATCTGCGATGGCATGGATATACTGTTAAGGAACGCAATTGGAGAGCCGGCAAGGGTGAGATCGACATCATTGCGACCACTCTGCGAGACGTGGTGTTCGTGGAAGTGAAAACCCGAACCTACCGCTCGCAAAGCGAGCTTGACTCGGCACCTCCTCCGCGTACCGCAGTTCACGCCGACAAGCAACGTCTGACACGTCAGACCGCGCGTGCCTATCTGTTCGAGCATCCGACCAAAAAACAACCTCGCATGGACGTCATCGAGGTCTGGCTGATTCGAAGCCACGACGGAAACCGTCCGAAGGTTGCGCGGATCCATCACATCAAGGCGGCGTATTAAGGAGAGAAACCCATGAGGCTTTCTTTGTTCGATCTGCACTGTGACACCGCGCACAGAATGCTTTCGGAAAACCAACCGCTTCGAAGCAATTCTTTTGCGGTTTCACTGGAAAATGCCGAGAAATTCGAGGTTTATACACAGATCATGGCACTTTGGCCGCACAACTGCTTGTGCGACGAGGAAGCTCAACGGCAAGTCTTTTCCATGCTTGAAAATCTCAAAAACGATCCATCGGTTTTGCAAGAAGAAGCGCGAATCACGAAGCGCTTTGATGAGCTTACATCAATTCCAAATCTTTTTCTCAGCATCGAGGATGCGCGCATCCTGGCAGGCAACGTCGACGGTGTCGATCGACTCTATTCTCTCGGCGTGCGCTTTCTCACGCCGCTTTGGAAGGGACACACCTGCATCGGCGGCGCTCACGATACGGAAGAAGGTTTAACCCCTTTCGGGAAAGCCGCTTTGCACCGCGCCGCGGAGCTTGGAATGATTTTGGATATTTCCCATGCATCGGAGCGATCTGCAAACGAGATCTTTGCCATCGGTGCCGCGCATTCCCGCCCCGTCATTGCATCGCATTCCAATGCGTTTGAGGTCTGCCTCGTTTCCCGCAATCTGAAACGCGAGCAAATCGCGGCGATCGTGTCATGTGGCGGTTTGATCGGCCTCAATCTTCACGCACCTTTTATCGGATGCGGCGCGCACGTAAAAATTCAAGATCTTCTCCCTCATATAGAATATTTTTTGGAAGTCGGCGCCCAAAACGCGCTCGCGCTCGGCTGTGATATGGACGGCGGCGACCTGCCATCGGATCTTCCCGATCTCGCAGCACTTCCAAAGCTTGCCGAATTGTTGTTGCAACACGGCTATTCGGAAGGGCTGGTTCGAAAAATCTTTTTTGAAAACGCCTCCGAATTCGCAAAAAAGTATCTGAACTAACATTGTCAGCAAATCCAAACAGGAAGGATAGAAAATATCATGTTTTACAAAAGCACAAGAAGCAACCAAAAAGCCGTAAAAACGGCCGCAGAAGTCATCAAGCAAGGACTTGCCGAGGACGGCGGACTCTTCGTCCCCGACACAATCCCCACGCTCTCGCAAGGCGAGATCGAGGCGCTTTGCAAGATGGATTACCCCACGCGCGCCGCTACCGTTCTTGCCAAATTCCTGGGTGACTACACCTTTGAGGAGCTTTTGGAGGATTGCCGCGCGGCATACGATGAAAAATCCTTTGTGGGCGGCGCCGCTCCTCTGGTCAATATTCACGATCAATTCGAATCTCTTGAGCTTTGGCACGGCCCGACGGCGGCTTTCAAGGATATGGCACTTCAAATCATGCCCCGTCTGCTCTCTCGCGCATTGATAAAGACCGGTGAGACGCGTACCGCGCTCATTCTCGTCGCCACCTCCGGAGATACGGGAAAAGCCGCTCTGGAGGGCTATAAGGACGTTCCTCACATCAAGATCATGGTCTTCTATCCCGTCGACGGCGTCAGCCGCGTGCAAAAGCTGCAAATGGCGACGCAGACCGGCTCGAACGTCAACGTCTGCGCGATCCGCGGCAACTTTGACGACGCGCAAAACGGCGTAAAGGCCATCTTCGGCGACAAGGCAATGGCAGACGCTTTGAACGAAAAGGGATACTTCTTCTCGAGTGCGAACTCGATCAACTGGGGACGTCTCGCGCCGCAGATCGTCTATTACGTCTCGGCGTACTGTGACCTGCTCAACGCCGGCAAATGCAAGCTCGGAGACAGCTTCAATGTCTGCGTTCCCACCGGAAATTTCGGCAATATCTTTGCCGCGTATCTTGCGAAGCTGATGGGACTTCCGATCCATCACATGGTCTGCGCATCCAACACGAACAATATCCTCACCGATTTCCTTCGTACCGGCACGTATGACCGCAACCGCGATTTCTACCTGACGATGTCTCCTTCGATGGACATTCTCATCTCGAGCAATCTCGAGCGTCTGCTCTATTTCACTGCCGGCAGTGAGAAAACGGCAGCCTATATGGATGCCCTCAAAAAGAACGGATGCTACACGGTGGAGGCAGAGGTGCTTGCCGAGATCCGCAAGAATTTCAGCGGTTACTTCACCGATGAGAAGACCACCGAGGCAACCATTCGCACCACCTATGAAAAATACGGCTATCTGGCAGACACACACACCGCGGTCGCCATCCACGCCGCCGAGGAATACGTAAAGGAAAGCAATGACACCCGTCCGATGATCATTGACTCCACGGCAAGCCCTTACAAGTTTGCGAACAACGTCTACCGCGCCGTCACCGACAAGGAAGCCACCACCGATCTCGACGCGCTGGATGAGCTCGCCGCTGCCACCAACACCGAGATCCCCTACCCGCTTGCAGGTCTTGCTTCCCGCAAGGTCAATTTTGAAAAGACCGTGGAAAAGGATCAGATGGTTGCGGCTGTTCTGGAATATTTGAACGCTTGATTCCCAAATCCCACAAAAAGACGGGGAGCGCCGTCAAAGGCGCTCCCCGTAACCGCTTTTTTCAGTCTTCCTTCGGCTTGAAGGTCGCACAAAGCGTATCTCCTGAGGAGATTGCGCTGTGAGGTCCAACCGAGATCTCGTTTGCGGTGCAGCAGGTTTCTTTGTCGTGATAATAGCAGTTGCTCACGTTGCACTTGATTCCCTTGATGTGCTTGCAACCGCAATCGGTTTCGTACTTTTTGGTATCTTCCATCTTCAGCATTTCCTTTCATCGTGACGAATTTCCGAGTTTATTGCTCGGAGCTTGGAAAGATCGATCTTTCACAATGCTATTTTGCCCCCGAATTTTGATTTCATACTATGCAAAGGAGGAAAAGCCCGTGTCTTTGTTCGTCATTGCCGACCTGCATTTATCCAGCGACGGAAGCAAGTCGATGGAAAAATTCGGTTCGCGTTGGACCGATTATATGAATAAGCTCAAGCGCAACTGGTCCGCGGTTGTTTCCGACGGCGACACGGTCATCATCCCGGGTGATATTTCATGGGCACTCAAGCTGGAGGACGCGCGCGAGGATCTGCTTTTTTTGGAATCGCTGCCGGGTAAAAAGCTGATCGGCAAGGGTAATCACGATTTTTGGTGGTCAACAGCAAAAAAAATGAATGAAATGCTGGAAGAAAACAATCTCCAAACCATCAAGACGATCTACAACAATGCATACCTTTTGGAGGATTGCATCGTCTGCGGTACGCGCGGCTGGTTCGTTGAGGAAAATCAACAGCACACAGTCGGAGACGTCGACTACGCGAGAATCGTCAACCGCGAGGTCATCCGTCTGCGCCTGAGCTTGGATGAGGCCGTGAAGCTGAGAGATTCCGACGGCAGAAATCTGCCGATCTTGGTGTTCTTGCACTTTCCGCCGGTTTGGGGCGGCTTCGTTTGCCGTGAGATCGTCGATCTCTTGCACGAATATGAAATCTCCACCTGCTATTTCGGTCATATCCACGGAGCGTATTATACCCCGCGATCATCTGAGTTTGAGGGCATCGAGTTTGTTCTGACCGCCGCAGATGCGCTCAATTTTTCTCCAATGCCGATTTATCCCACCGATTTTTGAAATTTTTGGCTGAAATTTTGAGAAACCTATTGACAAAACGCCAAAAAAATTATAAAATATAATCTGTATGTAAAAAACATTACCATTTCGTTTTGGAGGACACAAAAAATGAGTTTGATCAAATGTGAAAAGACCGAAAAAAGCGTATATACGCTGGAATTTTCGGTTGACAAGGACACGTTTGCAAAGGCAATTTCCAACGCCTATCGCAAGCAGGTCGGTAAAATCACCGTTCCCGGCTTCCGCAAGGGAAAGGCTCCCCGCTCCGTCATCGAGAAGATGTACGGCAAGGGATTCTTCTATGAAGATGCAATCAACGAGGTTCTTCCCGATGCGTTTGACGCAGCCCTGAAGGAATCCGCTCTTGATATGGTAGGTCAGCCTGAGTTCGACATCGTTTCTGTTGATGACAACGGTGTTGTTCTGACCGCCAAGGTTGCTGTGAAGCCTGAGGTAAAGATCGAAGGCTACTGTGGCATCGAGGCTGAAAAGACGGTTGCGGAAGTGACCGACGAAGAGGTTGAACACGAGATCAACACGATCCGCGAGCGCAATTCCAGAGAGATCGACGTCACCGATGACACCAAGGCAGAGATGGGAGACGTTTGCACCATCGACTACGAAGGATTTGTTGACGGCGTTGCATTTGAAGGCGGCAAGGGTGATGCATATCCCCTCAAGCTCGGCTCGGGCAACTTCATTCCCGGCTTTGAGGAGCAGGTTGCAGGACACGCGATCGAAGAAGCGTTTGACGTCAACGTCACCTTCCCCGAAGAGTATCATGCAAAAGAGCTTGCTGGCAAGGCAGCAGTCTTCAAGACTGTCATCCACAAGATCAAGCACGTTGAGCTTCCCGCTCTTGACGACGATTTCGCAAAGGACGTTTCCGAATTTGACACGATGGATGAATATCGTGCCGACATCAAGGCAAAAATTGCAAAGAGACACGAGGACGAGGCAGATCGCAAGTTTGAAGATGCCATCCTTGACGCTCTGATCGAAAAGTTGGAGGCTGAGATCCCCGAGCAGATGTACGTTGCCGAGACCGAGAACTTTGTCCGCGACTATGACAACCGTCTGCGCATGCAGGGACTCGACCTCAAAACCTACTTCCAATACACGGGCCTTACGCTGGAGTCGCTGCGCGAACAGTTCCGTCCCCAGGCTGAGAAGCAGGTCAAGCTCCGTTTGGCGCTCGAGAAGATCGCTGAGTTGGAAAAGATCGAAGCAACCGAGGAAGACATCAATGCAGAACTCACTCGTATCGCAGAGGCTTATCAAATGGAGATCGATCAGGTTCGCGCTGCCGTTCCCACCGATTCCATCGCTCAGGATATGAAAGTGAAAAAGGCAATGGATCTCGTCAAAGAGAAAGCCATCGCAAAATAAATCCACTGACAGAACCGGAATTTGCTTTTGCGACTTCCGGTTCAAATCTTAAGAAAAGAGGTATCAGAAATGTTTGATTACAGAGAACACACGAAGGATGCTCTGGTTCCCGTTGTTGTGGAGCAAACCAATCGAGGCGAGCGTTCCTATGATATTTTTTCGCGCTTGCTCAACGATCGTATTATTTTCCTCTCGGATGAAGTAAATGACGTCACCGCTTCCCTGGTAGTTGCGCAAATGCTCTTCCTCGAGGCGCAGGATCCCGACAAGGACATTTCCTTCTATATCAACTCGCCCGGCGGCTCGGTGACGGCAGGTATGGCGATCTATGACACCATGCAGTTCATCAAATGTGACGTTTCCACCATCTGCATCGGTATGGCGGCAAGCATGGGCGCGTTCCTGCTTTCCTCCGGAACCAAGGGCAAGAGATTCGCGCTTCCTCACAGCGAGGTGATGATCCACCAGCCTCTCGGCGGCGCGCGCGGTCAGGCAAGCGACATTCAGATCCAGGCTGAGCAGATCCTCAAGACCAAAGCGATGCTCAATCGCATTCTTGCGGAAAACACGGGAAAACCGCTGAAAACCATCGAAAAAGATACCGATCGCGACAACTACATGACCGCGCAGGAGGCGTTGGAATACGGCCTGGTCGACAAGGTGCTTTCCAAGCGTCCCTAATAAATCCTATTTGGGAGTAATTCATGGCTAACACAAATTCTCACAACGGCTCCAAGCATCAACGCCATTGCTCGTTCTGCGGAAGGAACGAAAATCAGGTGCATTTTCTGATCCCCGCGCCAACAGGTGCTTATATCTGCGATTTCTGCGTCGAGGCATGCAATGACATCATTTCCGAAGCAGAGCAGGATACCCCTGCGTTGGAAGGTCTTTCCCTCTCCGAGCTTCCCCGCCCGATTCAGATCAAGGAAGCACTTGACAAATACGTCATCGGACAGGATGCGGCCAAGATCGCGCTTTCGGTTGCCGTTTACAATCACTACAAACGCATCCTTTCGGTTGAGGAAAGAAAGCCCAAGGGACGCAAGAAAAAGGATCTCGCGCAGGTGGAAACCGATGAGGTCGAGTTGCAAAAGAGCAACGTCCTTCTGATCGGTCCCACGGGCGTCGGAAAGACCTATCTCGCGCAAACACTTGCCAAAACGCTTCAGGTTCCCTTTGCCATTGCGGATGCTACCACACTCACCGAGGCGGGTTACGTCGGCGAGGACGTAGAAAACATCCTTTTGCGCCTGATTCAAGCGGCAGACTATGATATCGAGCTTGCCGAACGCGGCATCATTTATATCGACGAGATCGACAAGATCGCCAGAAAGAGCGAAAATCGCTCGATCACGCGTGACGTTTCGGGTGAAGGTGTCCAACAAGCGCTTCTGAAGATCCTGGAGGGTACGGTTGCCAACGTCCCCCCGCAGGGCGGACGCAAGCATCCGAATCAGGAGTTCATTCAGATCAACACCAAAAACATTCTCTTCATTTGCGGCGGTGCATTTGAGGGACTCGACAAGGTGATCGAGAACCGCAAGGGCAACCAGACGATCGGCTTTGGCGGCGAGATCAAAACAAAGGCGGAACGCAAGGATACCGGCATTTTCCGCGACGTCATTCCGCATGACATCGTCAAATTCGGATTGATTCCAGAGCTGGTCGGACGCATTCCCATGATCGTTCCGTTGGATGATCTGGACAAAACGGCTTTGGTACGGATTCTGACCGAGCCGAAAAATTCTTTGACCAAGCAATTTGAAAAGCTGTTTTCAATGGACGGCGTGAAACTGACCTTCTCCCCCGATGCATTGGAAACCGTGGCAACACTTGCGCTGGAGCGCAATACGGGCGCGCGAGGTCTGCGCTCGATTCTGGAATCGGCGATGACAGACATCATGTACGAGATTCCCTCTCGCCATGACGTGGCAGAGGTAGAAATCACCCCTGATTGTATCAAGGGGACCGGAAAAAGCGTCTATCATCTCTTGCGGGAGCTTCCCGCGTCGGAGGATACACCGGCGTTTCCCGAGGCAAATTAAATCATCAGGGTGTCGCGTACGCGACACCCTGATTCATTTTCAACAGCCGCAACCGCATTTAGAGGAGCGATCGTTTCCGTGCTGTGAAGGATTGCCGCTTCCCTGCGGACAAAATTCGCCCGTCGGGAACGGCATGCAACGGAACACATGACATGGATCGTCCTCTTCCACGGGACAACACTCTTTTTCGGGAATGCAATATTCTCCCGCCTGAATCACAAGCTGTGCGGGACGAACGATGCGAACGACCGAAAAGATGCCCAGGGAAACGGTCAGATAGCGTTTGCCGTGTCCGTCGTCATCAAACATCAAAGGCGATTCCAAGGACGAAACGACCGCGTCGGGAAGATCGTTCTCCTGACAACAGCAACAGCAGTTGCAATCCGAAGCTCTTTCCATGATCTTCGTTCCGAGGATCACAGGCTCAACAACTTCAACAATCGCGGTGGGATCGTTGCGCATTCCGCAATCGGGCTTGGGCAACGCGCAGAAATCGCTTCCGCATGCATGGCTCTTGAAGACGCTGACGTTGCTCTCACAGCCGTAGAGAATGACGCGCTTTTCCAGCACGGCAATGCCCTCCAGCTCTTGCGCACGTCCGCCGCCGACACAAGCCTCAAATACGAGCTTGACATAAAAACGAATGGTAACCGCATAAAATCCGCGGTTGAATTGAATGGGGTCGATGCCGATATAGGTCCACACGATCTTCGCGCATTTCGCGCGAATCGCTCCCGTGTGCTCGAGAAGCTCGTTGCCATAGCAAGAAAGATATACGCGTACGTTCTCAAAGCAATCGCGGTCGCGACAGGAATCTAATACCCGATTGGTTTCAATGCACACCGTCTCTCGCGGAGTTGCGCTCGGCGTGCAGGGGAATCTGTTTTCCGCCATCTTCGTTGATCTCCTTTTCCAAAAATTCAGAGAAAACTCTCTTCGCTATCATTCTATGCATCTCGCCATATTTTGACACCAAATCCCTCTTTGGAAAACGGAAATGTAAACAATCTTGTTTGGATATTGAAAAAGCCCGGAAAATCGGTTATAATGATAGGAGAAAAAACAGAAAAGGACACACAAACACTATGAAACGAATTTTTTATCTCCTGCTCGTGCTCATCATCATGCTTCCCCTCGCATCTTGTGCTTCTTCCCCCAAAAAGCCAACCGATTTCCCTGACTACGCCAAAATGAATTGTGAGCAATGGGTCACCCTCGGTGACTATACCTCACTCCCCTATCCCACCGACGCCGATGCACACGCGGCAAAAAATCTGTATGATGAATATGTCAAAACATACGATCAAACCATCACCGGACGTGCTGCGCAAACAGGAGATTTCGTCAACATTGATTATGCGGGCTATCTCAACGGTGTTGCCTTTAAGGGCGGAACCGCATCCAACCAACAAGTTTTCATTGTTACCGACAGCGGATACATTCCGGGATTTGTCGAGGGAATTGCCGGACACGAGATCGGGGAGGAATTCGACGTGCCCGTCACGTTTCCCGAAAACTATGGCAGCACCGATCTGGCAGGAAAAAGCGTTGTCTTCAAAATGAAGCTGAACAAGATCTACGATCTCAAACTTTCGGATGAGACCGTCTCACAAAAGACCAACGGGCAATATACCACCTACGACGCGCTTTTGCAAACCTACAAAAACGATTATGTCGGTCCTGCTTTCTTGGAGGCACTGATTTCCGCATCGACCTTCGCCCAGCTCCCCGCAGAAACCTATCAATTCCTTGTCGAGCGTATGCGCGAAACCTACCGCGAATATGCAGACTACTACAAGATGGATTATGAAAAGTTCCTCGCGGCAAACGGTGTTACCGAGGCTGATTTTGAATTCTCCGCCAAGAATCAGGTAAAGATCTACGTTCTCGTCTTTGCGCTGGCAAAGCAGCAGGGCATTGAAATTGATGACGCAACCTTTGCGCAGGAGTGGGAGAAGGATCTGCAATCCTTCATGACGAAAAACGGATATACGCGCGAGCAAGCCGAAGCCAAGCGCACGGAAAACAACAAATTGGAATTCAGAGCAAAATTGATCTGCGAAGCCGTTTCCAACTGGTTGGTTCTTCAAAATCAAGCATCGAATTGAACTCCTTTTAGCAAAAAACGGACAGAGATTTTTCTCTGTCCGTTTTTGATGACGTTCAATTCAATGAATTCGGGCCTTTCATTTCGCCGTACTTACCGTCGGATTTGTCCTGCTCCACTTGCAATTCGCCGGAAGTTTCACTCTGCTCTTCTTCCTTGCGAGGTGACTCATAAGATTCCAGATTATCCGGAATATTGTCTTCCGGAGGATCGATCAAATATACAGCAACTGCAACAACAACAATCGCAATGAAAATGAGCAAGGCGATAAAAACAATTTTTTTATTATTCATAAACAGCACTTCCTTTCATTCATACATGTTTATTTTACCATAGAAACAGCCGCCTTGTCAAGAGATATTGAAAAAATTCATCAATTATTATCGCCTCCACCGGGCGGATCAACAGCTCACCGCGTGCGCCCTTGGCAAGATCCTTGTTGATGGTCATATAAGGAGAAATCGCAAGGTTCAGCGGGATCTCTTTGCCCATATACTCCACCTTTGTCTCTCGAGGAATCCTCCTTGGTGTAGACCTTTTTGTTGTTTGCGTTCGCTTCCATCTTGGCGCGCACGCCGTCGTCCGACAGCAGCTCAATGTGCCGGCGGATCCTGTCCGAGACCTCTTCTCCGACCGTTTTCTTGGAGTAATGCACGGTACGATCGGATTTTTGGTCAACTTTTTTCGATTTTTCCTTGACAAATGCCTTTGCTTGGCGTATAATAGTGTTAGAGTCAAGACTCGTTATAGCGTTGGGGAATTGTACCCCAAGGCTCACTGACAACGCTTGGCTCTTTTTTTCGTCCCAATAAATCACAGAATCGCTATCTGCAATTCGATCAAGAAATGCCTGAAAATTGTTTCTGCCATAAGCACTTGTCAATATGTTCGCTTTGATGTGTCTCTTCTCCAACCGGCCCTCACCGTTCAGCATGATTGCCGCGATCACAGGTCGGTTCTGCGAATCGATTGCTTCTGTAATAATCACCACGCTGTCATCGCGCGTAAAGCTGTCGGCAATCATCACGGGATCAGAAAGATACTTGGGAAGATTCTTGACCAAAGAAATCTCCAATTCGTGGTAATTCCCTTTCGATTTGCCCGCTTGTTTTCCGGTGATCGTTTTCAAATGCTTTGCCGTCAAGAGAATTGGAAGATCCGGAAGTCCTGCCTCTTGCAAAAGCCTCGGCGTGTCCATGATCTTGAGATGTGTGCTCGAAACGTCCTTCCCATCCAAGACCTCATCCACTTGCTGAGAAAACGATTTTTTGGAGTAGCGAACATTTCCATCACTATTTTTTTCAAAAGGCTTGACATTCAAAGCCTTTTGTAGTATACTAGTGATGAAAAGGTGACCTTTGTCGCGGATACCCTCACCGTTTTGGGTGGTTGGCTCCGTAGTGAACGACAAGGTTGCCTTTTCTGTTATTACATCATGGAGATACATTCGCTGGCTTTGATTATCTCTTTGAACCATTACACCCATATAGTATTTTTCACCTGCAATCGATATGGGTGCCGCAACAATGATCCTTGTATATGGTTTATTCTCCGGATGGTATATATCGATAATTTTACCCTTTGATAGAACATCAGGAATTGCAGAAAAGGAAATGACTTTGTTATAGGTTAAACCATGACCTTTATCATCTCTGAAACTGGATGTAGTGACAGAAACATCACCCATATCAGGATTATAGACTTCATTGCCGAAAGAATTAAAAAATGTAACAACTCGCTCTTTAAGCGATGTTTTGCCGTCACTTTTAAATTCTTCACCGCTCAACTCTGCTATTATATGCATCTGTGTTACAGCACGAGCGTTTTCATGCAAATTGATCGTTTCAATCTCTTTCATAGAGTACGAGACACGCTCTGCTTCACTTTTTTCATTCTCTTGGGCTTTTCCAATCTTCCCCCTCACATACTTCCATCCCGCGTCCTCCACCGCCTTCAGGTAAAGCTTTTCGGCTTTCTGCAAGCGTGCGTGCTCGGCGCGGGCTTCTTTGTTGCCAAGGCGAGAGAAGGCTTCCTTCAAGCGGCGGATCCAATCCAGGATCCGCTCGGCAATCGAGGGCTTGTCATGCACAAAAAGCTTTGTCGAAAAAATCCTGTTGACAAATGGACTCTTTTGCGGTATAATAAATAGGCAACGAAAGGGATCGCGCTTTGCGACCTCGTTACGTTGCCTATTCTTGACATGGGGGTGCAATGGTTTCGACGGGGATTCTGAGGTATGATAAGCGTGGCGAGCCGGGTAAACTCGTAAACTGCCCAACTTAAAAAATAAACGACAACAATACTGTTGCTATGGCTGCCTAAGTTTTGCGTCGTAAGACGTAAAGCTTAGCAGTGCCGCGGTCTGCGGACCGCCCGTTCCTCCAAGGAGTACCACGGCTTTGGACTGAACGTCATCTGAGTGGTGAACATGCACCGAGGGTTCGCTCTTGACTCGGTCATGCAAAAAAGGGCTACCTTGCGAAAAAGCGTGTCTGTTCGCGCTTTCAAGAGGGAATTCTAAAAAACAGACTGCCCACGAAGAAGGTTATATCAAGGGATTTTCGGACAGGAGTTCGATTCTCCTCATCTCCACCAAAATAACAAGAGCCATGCAAAGCATGGCTCTTGTTATTTTGTCGTAGATATGTAATCAGAACTCCCGCAAGTGCGGAGCGCTTGCTTGAACGTGCGCTCGCACAAAAGAAAAATCCGCACAGACAATGCGCACGTTTGAGTTCTGATTCTCCGCGCCCTAAATTGCCATGCTTTGCATGGCTCTTGTTATTTTGTCGTAGATATGTAATCAGAACTCCCGCAAGTGCGGAGCGCTTGCTTGAACGTGCGCTCGCACAAAAGAA
>JAFWYJ010000036.1 GCA_017517745.1 Clostridia bacterium
AAGAGTCCAGAGAAACTTTTTTCAAAAAGTTTCTCTGGTCGCCGAAGGCAAAAAAGGGCGTGGGGGAGCTTTTCTCAAAAAGCGCCCCCACAAAAAACAAAAGCCATTTTGGGTTAGTGGTCCCAAAATGGCCGCGAGAGCGATTGAAAGGATGACGCGCACAGATAAACAATTACGTTGATACCCCTGCAATAAAAGTTTTTGAAGAGTCCAGAGAAACTTTTTTCAAAAAGTTTCTCTGGTCGCCGAAGGCAAAAAAGGGGTGTGGGGGTGGCTTTTTTCAAAAAGCACCCCCACAATCGCGTCCTTCAAAAAATTACCAAAGACCTTGAAAGATCTCGAGGAGTTTGAAGCGGACCTTGTAGACGGGCTTTTCGCTTTCTGTGATAATCTTATACTGCGAGGGGGTGAGTCCTACGGCGACGAACTCCTCTTCGGCTTGGGACGAGGAGGCGGTCGAGGTCCCGAGGCAGAGCGGTGGGAAGAGACAGCACCACCAATTTTGGCCTTCGGCTTCTCCGATGCAGACGCGAAGTGAGAGATAGGTTCCCGCGGGGAAGCAGAAGCTGTCATAGTCTCTTTCGGGGTACTCCTCCTCGCCAAGCAGGATACTGATGGCATCGGTTCGTCCCTCGGCGGTGATGACTGATTCGGCGGCGGTTTGGATCGCCGTCAGATTGGCTTCAAGGCGCTCACGCGCCTCGGCTTGGGTCTTGCACCCCTCCAGCATCGGAGCCGTGACCTCAAGTACGGCGTCGCGCACACGGAGCTTGCGGGCTTGATCCTCCTCGCTGTCGGAATTGGCAAGGACGTGCAGACGTACGACGGTGTCATAGATCTCGGCTTCGCCCCTCACGGGCATCAGCCCGATGAAGAGCAGGATCGCGCAGAGCGCCAGGGTTGCGGTAAGTAGTCTTTTTTGCATAAAAAATTCCTCCCTTTCGGTGTGTGATGCTATCAGCATTACCGCAAGGGAGGGATTTTATTCAAAAAATCAGATTTTTATTTCGGAAAGGATGAGCCGAACAGCCTCTTCCATGTCGGCGGCTTGAAGCGTGCATCCCGCCGCACGGACGTGTCCGCCGCCGCCGAATTTGGCACAGACGGCCGAAACGTCATAGTCACAAGAGGCGCGGAGTGAGGCGCGGAAAACGCCTTCCGGCTTGGGCTGGCGGATCGCCGCAGCGATCTCGACGCCCGCGATCGAGCGTGCGACGTCCACGAGATTCTCCAGATGCTCGTCCGAAAGTCCGAGCGCTGCCTTGAGTGCATACGGGAAGGTGATGACGGCGATCCTGCCGTCCTCGAAGAGCTGAAGATTGGAAATCCCGGCGGCTTGCGCGCGCAATTGATCGACGCTTTTGGAGTCGAACAGACGGTGGTTGATCTCGGCGCAATCGATGCCGCTTGCCACAAGCTCCGCAGCGCGCAGATGCGTTCCTTCGGTGACGTTGGAGAAGCGGAATCCGCCGGTATCCGAGCTGATGGCGGCATAAAGATCGGCGCAAAGCGCGGGGGTGATCTCAAGGAGGCCCTCGGCGGCAAGCTGCTTGGCAAGATCAAAGATGATCTCACCCGTCGCGGCACAGTCGGGACGGATATAATGATCGGCGAAGGCCTCGCCTTTGCCGTGATGGTCGATCATGAGGTCGACGTGTCCCCGCCAGATCTCGTAAAGATCGCCAAGCTGCGAGGGCGAGGCAGTGTCAACGCTGATGATGCGCATGATCTCAAAATCATCGGGGATCGACGCGGGAAGCACGCTTTGCTGCTCGTCATCCGCAAGGAAGCGCAACCGATCGGGCAGTTCGTCCGAGCAGATACACCAAACGCGCGAGCCGAGCGCGGAAAGGATCTGCTTGAGCGCAAACGCCGAGCCGATCGCGTCGGGATCGGGGCCGCGGTGAAACAGAATCAGCGTGTTTTCGGGAGGAGTGATGAGATCGAGGAGCTCCTCTTGGGATACGGAACGAAAATCAGTCATGGTCTTCCGCAGTCTCCTCTTCTTGTGTCTCTTCCTCAAGTTCTTCCTCGCTGATCTCCAAGCCCTCCAGAATCGAAGAAATGTGTGCGCCGTAGGAGATCGAGGAATCCGCGATGAAGGTCAGCTCGGGCGTGATGCGGAGATTGAGCGAGCGTGCCAGCTCGCGGCGGATGAATCCGGTTGCCGCTTTCAACCCCTTGGCAATCTCCTTCGCGTCGCCCTGCAGGGCGGAATAATAAATCTTTGCATACTTCAGGTCCGCAGTGCAATCTGCTGCCGTGATGCTGATGAACGCGTCGCTGACGCGGGGATCCTTTACCTTGCGGAGAATCGACGCCATTTCCTTCTGAATCTCGTCGTTGATCCTGCCTCTTCTGTATTTTGCCATCTTGATTGATACTCCTTTTCGTCGGTTGGTTTGGCGGCGTTTTTCGCGCAAAAAACGGCTTGCCCGCGCAAAACGGGAAGCCGCTTTCAGAACAGCGTCACGCCTCTTCGGTCTCGAAGGACGCCAGGTCCTCCGCGTTTGCGATGACGGCTTCCGCCGAAGCCTCAAACGTCTCGCTTTCGATCTCGTCGGCTTGGTCTGCGGCACAAACCTCTGCCGTCTCCTCGGCATCGGCCGAAACCGCCGCCTTCTTTTTCTTGAAAAACTTCTGATAGATCTTATATGCAACGAGGGCAATCGCGGCGACGATCAAAACGACCTTCACCACGGTCCAAAACGTGCTCTTCTTTTTCACAACAACGACATTTTCATTTTCCATGGAAACTCGCTCCTTTCAAACCCGCAATGCGGGCGATACCTAATTACAGTATACCATGTTTCGGAAAAAATTCAAGAGGAATCACAAAAAAATTTTATTTTTTTTGAAAAGCTCTTTCCTTTTGGAGAGTTTTATGTTAAGATAATGATACTGTACGTCAAGCAAAACGAAGAGAGGGGAGGTGCCGTATGACTTATCGCGAGATCTGCGTTCTTTTTTTCGATGCGGGAATCGAGAGCGCGGCGTGGGATGCGGCGCTTCTGATCGAACGTTTTTGCGGCGAGTCCGCCGAGCGCGTGCCGCTTGATGCCGCGCGGGAGTATGACTCCCCCGAGCTTGCGGCGGCGGTGAAAAAACGTGCGGAACGCTATCCGTTGCAATATTTGTTGGGCGAATGGCAGTTTTACCGCCAGACCTACGAGGTCTCGCCCGACTGTCTGATCCCGCGATCCGACACCGAGATCCTGGTGGAGGAGGCGATCAAACGTCTGCCTCCCAACGCCCTTTTTGCCGATCTTTGCACGGGCAGCGGTTGCATCGCGATCTCGATTCTCGCCGAGCGTCCCGACACGCGTGCCGCGGCGGTGGAAAAATTCCCCAAAACGCTCGCGCTTGCCGAACGAAACGCCGTCCGCAACGGCGTGCGCGAAAGGTTCGAGCCGATCTGTGCCGACGTGTTGCGGGAGCGCTGTCTGCCCGACGGCATGCAATTTGACGCGATCCTCTCGAATCCCCCCTATATCAAAAGGGAAGTTCTTGCAACGCTTGCGCCCGAGCTTGCCTCGGAGCCGACGGTCGCTCTGGACGGCGGAGACGACGGCTTGATCTTTTATCGCCGCATCGTTGAAACCCGGGCAGAAAAGCTCAAAAAGGACGGATTTTTCCTGTTTGAGATCGGATTTGACCAAGCCGAGGACCTGCGTCGGATCGGCGCGGAGGCAGGGTTTGACGACTGCCGCGTGATCCGCGATTTCGGCGGCAACGATCGCGTGGTCATGCTCGGGCGCACCTCTCGGGGCGGCTCGGCATAATCTGCAATAGACTTCCAAACCTTACAAATTTCAAGAAAGGAATGAGTGTTTTGAAAATCGTCGTTCTCGCGGGCGGTCTGTCACCCGAACGCGAGGTCTCGCTGACCTCGGGAAGCCTGATCGCCAACGCGCTGATCGAAAACGGTCACCGCGTGCTTCTTCTGGACGTTTACGAGGGCATCCGCGCGTTGCCCGAAGAGATAGATTCCCTGTTTTGTTCCAAGCCCATTCCCGTACACCGTGTTTCGGATCGCGTTCCCGATCTTGACGCGATCCGGACGGCAAGCGGAAACGGAGACGCGCTGATCGGTGCCAACGTGCTCGCGCTCTGCGCCGCCGCCGACAGAGTTTTCATCGCCCTGCACGGCTCGATGGGTGAGAACGGACAGCTCCAGGCAACGCTCGACACGCACGGCATTTCCTATACCGGATCGGGATACGTCGGCAGTCTGCTTGCCATGGACAAGGAGATCTCCAAGCAGCTTTTCGTTGCCGCGGGTGTTCCCACGCCGACGTGGGTGACGCTGAAGGTGCGGAGCGGCGAACGGGAGATTCCCGACGCGATCGGACTTCCTTGCGTGGTCAAGCCGTGTGACTGCGGATCGAGCGTCGGCGTTTCGATCGTCGAGACCGCCGAAGAGCTTGCATCTGCTTTGGACGAGGCGGCACGCTGGTGCGACCGCGTCATCGTCGAAAAAAAGATCGTCGGGCGCGAGCTGACCGTGGGCATTTTGCACGGTGAGACGCTCCCCGCCGTCGAGATCATTCCCAAAGAAGGATTTTACGACTACAGAAACAAATATCAGGGGACGACCGAGGAGGTCTGCCCCGCACAGATCTCCGAGTCTGTCGCCAAAGAGGCGGCACGGCTGACAAGGCTGGGTTTTGACGCCCTGCATCTGGGCGAGTACGCCCGCTTCGACTTTTTGCTTGATGCCGAGGAGAGGCTCTGGTGCCTGGAGGCAAACTCGCTTCCCGGCATGACGCCGACCAGCCTGCTTCCCATGGCGGCGGCTGCCGCGGGGATCTCCTACCGCGCGCTTTGCGAGTCGATCGTCAAGGGCGATCGGAACTGAAAAAAGAGATTTCAAGATAGAAACAGAGGATAAGAAAATTATGCGAATTTTGGCGCTGGGAGACATCGTCGGAACGAAAACGGTCGGCTGTTTGCGCACACGTCTGTGGGATCTGCGCCGCCGCGAAAAGATCGATTTTGTGATCGCAAACGGAGAAAACGTCTCGGAGATCCGCGGCATTTGCGCCGCCGACGCCGCGGCACTCTCGGATGCGGGAGTCGATCTGATCACGCTCGGGAATCACAGTTTCGGAAAGCGGGATATTTATCCCGTTCTGGAAAGAGGCGAGGGCATCGTTCGTCCCGCGAACTATCCCCCCACAGCCCCCGGAAACGGCTACGCCATCGTCAACGTTGACGGCTGGCGCGTGCTTTGCATCAACGTCTGCGGAAGGGTGTATATGGAGCCGCTTGCCGATCCCTTTGACACCGTCGAGAAAATCCTTTCGCGTGAAGAGGGGCGTTACGATTTTGCCGTGATGGATATTCACGCCGAGGCGACCAGCGAAAAGCTGGCGTTGGCGCGGTATTTTGACGGTAAGATCGCCGTCATCTTCGGTACGCACACCCACGTACCGACCGCCGACGCGCAGATCCTGCCGGGCGGCACGGGATACGTCACCGACCTCGGCATGTGTGGCCCGAAAAACGGGATCTTGGGAACGGCAACGGCAGACGTGATTGAAAAATTCCGCACCATGATGCCGACCGCCTTTCACGTTGCCGACGGCGAGATCGGGCTTCAGGGCGTGATCTTCGAGGTCGACGGAAACAAAACGAAAAACGTAAAACGCATCGAGCTTTGAGCGATTTTGGAATCAAAATTTTCAAGAAAGAATAAACGAGGAACCAACCATGAAGAAAAACGAAATCGGATTTTGCGCGGCGGAGATCCTTCTGCCGGATTTTGAAGTGACCGACGGCACACGCTGGGCTGCGGTTGCATGCGATCAATATACCAGCGAGCCGCAGTATTGGAAACAGGCGGAGGAGACCGTCGGCGACGCCCCCTCCACCCTGCGAATGATCCTCCCCGAGGTCTATCTTTCCGAAGCGAAGTCTCGCATCGGCGCGATCAACCGTCAAATGGAGGTCTATCTCTCCACGGTGCTCCGTTCGTATCCGAACGCCATGATCTGCCTCTCCCGCACGCAGTCCGACGGCAAGATCCGTCGCGGCATCATCGGCGCAGTCGACCTGGAGTGCTACGACTACAACAAAGGCGCGACCTCGCTCACGCGTGCGACCGAGGGAACGGTGCTGGAACGTATTCCGCCGCGTGTGGAGATCCGCCGCGACGCCGCGCTGGAAATGCCGCATATCATGCTTTTGATCGACGATCCCGACCGCACCGTCATCGAGCCGACCGTGGCTTCCTGCGAAGCAAGAGAACCGATCTATGACTTTGATCTGATGCTGGGCGGCGGACACGTCCGCGCACATCTGATGACCGAGGCGGAGCAAAACGCCGTGTTGGAAGCGCTTGCTTCTCTTGCGACGCCCGAGGCGATGAAGGCGCGCTACGGCGACGGCGTCACCTCGACGCTTCTCTTCGCCGTGGGAGACGGAAATCACTCGCTGGCGACCGCGAAGGCTGTCTATGAGCAGCTCAAAGCTTCCATCGGAGAAGAAGCCGCAAAAGCACATCCCGCGCGCTATGCCCTTGCGGAAGTGGTGAATCTGCACGACGATGCCTTGCAGTTCGAACCGATCTACCGCGTGGTGTTCGGTTGTGATCCCGCCGCGCTTCTGGCGGATCTGAAGGAATATCTTGCGAGCCTTTCGGGTAACGCCGCGCCGCAGACGATGCGCTGCATCCTGCCCGACGGCGAATGTGATCTGACCGCCGAGCATCCCGCGCTCCAACTGACCGTCGGAACACTCCAAGCCTTTCTCTTCGATTATTCCGCGCGTCACCCCGAAGTCGAGGTCGATTACATCCACGGCGAAGACTCGCTTCGCTCACTCGTCAACCGCCCCGACGTCATCGGCTTCCTCTTCGACGGCATGGAAAAGGCTGACCTCTTCCGCACCGTCCTCTTCGACGGCGCTCTCCCCAGAAAAACCTTCTCCATGGGACACGCCAACGACAAACGTTTCTACATCGAGTGCAGGAAGATTAAATAAGAGCTGTTTTGTGGGGGAACTTTTTTCAAAAAGTTTCCCCACAATCGCGTCCTTCAAAAAGTTTCTCTGGTCGCCGAAGGCAAAAAAGGAGGGTGGGGGTGGCTTTTTTCAAAAGCACCCCCACAAAATCGCACCCCCCACAATTCGCGCCCCATTATTTTTTCCAATCCAAGTTTGCGCGTTTGGCTTGCTCGTGCTGGAGATGGCGGGGGATGTCATAGATTTTTCCATTTCGGCGGAAGCGCGCGCCCGTTTGATGAAAAGAGAAGGGGACCGCGGCTTTTTCGCAGGCGCGGCGGATGCCGAGCACCCAATCGAGATCGCAAACACGCGCGCCGTCTCCCGATTCTCCGCCGACCGAGACCTCGGAGACGAGATGACGGTCGAGATAGGGCGAGAGGTCGATCGCACCCAGCAGGGGTTCGCAAACGATGACACGCCGCGGGAGCGGCAAAGAGAGAAAGATTGGCAGTCGCTCGTCGGCGCGCGCCTGATTTTCACAAGTACAGCCCACCGTCACGTTGGGATAGCCTTCCCCCCAATCGTCGGGGAGGAGCGAAGCAAGACGCTCGATCCGCTTGGTGAAAAAGATGAAGTGCAGATCGCTCCGCTCGCGCATCATGCGCCAGACGTCCGGGCGCCACTCGTCGGCGTCCTCAATCAAAAAATCGGACGAAAAGCAGGTGTAAACGCTTTCGCCCGATTCGATTTTCCAAGCGTCGCGAACACGGCGCAAGGGGAGAAGGAAATCCGAGTTAAGCGTCACTTCGGCACTTTCTTTGCCGTGCTTGGCGTCGATCCGATACACGTAGCAATTCCGACAGCCCTCGCTGACACGGCGACAGCCGTGCCACGGATTCCACGTCACGCTCATTCGGTTCTTTTTTTGAGCACGTTCAGCTCTTTGAGGAAGGTGTCGATATCCTTGAACTCACGGTAGACCGACGCAAATCGCACGTAGGCAACCTCGTCGCGCTCTTTGAGCTTGTTCATCACCATCTCACCGATCTCGGTCGAGGAGACCTCTTGCCGCAACGTGTTTTGCAGTTCGGCTTCGATTTCATCCACCAAGGAAACCGCGTCAACGGGACGTTTTTGTGTGGCTTTGAGCACACCCGAAAGCAGCTTCGGCTTGTCGAAAAGCTCTTTGCCCCCGTTCTTTTTTACGATGATGATCGGAGTGGTTTCGATGGTTTCAAAGGTTGTAAAACGCTTTTGGCAGGCAAGACATTCGCGACGGCGGCGGATGCTGTTTCCTTCCGGCACGGGGCGTGAATCGATAACCTTGCTTTCTTCAAAACCGCAACCTGGACATTTCATAGTCTTTTTTGATCCTTTCGAGAGAGAAATGCGAGCAGAACGGCGGCGCGGCAAGCGCGCCGCCATATTACAAGCTATTATATCACAAGAAAGAGAAAAAGTAAAGAGTTTTTTGGGATTTTAGAGGATTTCCTCAAACTTTTCAGACACCGGATGCCTTCAGATCGGCGAGCACGTCGCAGAGTGTGCAGGGTGTGACAAATCCGTCGCGCACGGCTCGATAGAAATCCGTCGCGCGCAAAAGATCGGTTCCCGTTTCTGCGGTGCGAATATCCTCGTCGGAGAAAACCGAGATCGCATAGATCCCGTCTTGGAACGGCTCGCAAAGCAAGAGCCGGTAGGTCATTCGCAAGCCTTGACGCGCAACCCGCTCCTCGACCAGCACAAGCGGCGAGGGGGTTTGATTTTGGGGAATGGCGATCATGTTGTTTTGCCTCCTTTCGGTCGTTTTTTGCGATCGCGTTGCCTATTATAGCACAGAAGGAATTCGCAAATCTAAACGTCGCCGCATACGTTTCCGTCATTTTGTGACAATTTGCGGCTTTTTCGGAGGCTTTCCATGCCGTTTTTCACGCTTTTGCGGCGAAATTTTTTACAAGGATTTTTTGCTTTTGACAAAAAACGCTCACAGAAGGGCGAAAAAATCTTTTTCTGCCGATCACCGGTTTTGCATTTTCACAAAGTTACACATTGCGAGGCGAATGGACGGAAACTTGAAAAATTCGACTTTGTTTTTATATATTTTATCTAAACAGAAGCAAGATTTATGAAAAAATACCATGTTTTTTTCAAAAACTCTTGAACTTTTTTTCAAGATGTGCTATAATGGTGACGATCGGTATCCCCTGAAGTGGGACCGGCAAATCAAATTTGCTTCTATTCAGAAAAAATGGAAGCAAAAATTTATAAGGAGGCTCTTTAACCATGAAAAGAGTAATCGCACTTCTTCTGGTCTTCGTAATGGTCGTTTGCATGCTTGCATCCTGCGACGATACGACGGCAGAAACCCACGTGCATACATACCGCGACACTCTCTCGACCGACGCAGAGGGACACTGGTATGATGCAAGCTGCACCTGCACCGACGTCGAGGTCAAGAAATCGGCGCACGTAGATGCAAACAACGATGGCGCGTGTGACATTTGCGCGTTCACGAACCACACCCACACCTATGCCGAGGATTGGACTGCAGACTGCACCAACCACTGGCATGCAGCAAACTGCGGACACACCGTAACGGGTGTTGGCATCGCAGCACACGCAGATGGCGACGGCGACGGCAAATGCGACGCTTGCGCATACGTCATCGAGGACATCCACGTTCACCTTTACGATTCTGCTTGGACCACCGACGCAGAGTATCACTGGCATACGTCGATTTGTGAGCACGGCGAAGAAATTGCCGACAAGGCAGCTCACGAGCTTGACGATGCAGGCTACTGCAAGGTTTGCGGCGACAAGGTCAAGAAGATCACGATGAATGCAAACAGAATCGAAGCGGTTCTGAAGGCAGCGCTTGCCCGCAACCACAAGGTCAACGGCGGTAAGGTCCAGTACGTCAACACAAGCTACTCCTGGAACGAGGAAGCAAACGCGATTGAACCGGATTATGCCATCAATAATCTTGTGACCTACACCCTTGGAAACGGTCACTCCTACATCAACTATATCACTGTTTTTGAAGACGAAGCCTATTCCAATCAGCAGTGGTTTGAGCTGATCGATGCAGAGACCGGTGAGGTCTTTGGCGTCGAGACTCTGGATGGCGGTGTAACGCTGACTCCCACTGTGGGCGATCTCAACAAGCTCAACGGCTACAACTACATGCCTTCCGGACTTCTGCAGAGCTTTGAAGACACTTCCACTCTGGCAGATACGCTCTTCGCGATCTACACGCTCTCCACGCAGAAATCTTCTGCCAAGGACGTTTCGATCAAGTACGATTCCGCAAAGAAAGAGTTCCACATCAGCTACAACTATCTGGTTGTTGAGGAAATCGAAGGTACGAACATGGAAACCGGCGAGCCCGAGACCGTGATCAATACCAACTACTACACCGTAGATGCAGTCTTCACCGTCACCGACGACTTTGTCATCAATGAGGCGCAGATCATCGTGGATGCATACCTCGATCAGGAGTTCGATAAGGACTACAACTACGATGCATCCAAGAAGAAGGTGACTCTGCTCGACACCGCAACTCCCGACAGATATGCTTACAAGGTTTCTCAGCTCACCGGTGAGAGAACCTACACCACCGCATATCCGAAGGCAGCTATGGTTCCCACCTCTTTCGGTCTCTACACCGAGGACGGTGAGAAGGTTGGTTCCAAGCTGACCGTTGATGCAGGCGAGTCCGTCTCTCTGTATCTGGCTGACTTTGTTCCCGCACTCGCAACCGCATCCTTCCTCAATCCGGACAACATCTTGATCACCGTCGTGAACAACGATGCGAACAACGAGTACGTTCCCTACGTCTACTACTGGGACGGCGAAATCAGCGTCACGGCAAACCAGGCAGGCTCCTACACCCTGACGGTTTCCTATAATGATTTGAAGTTTGAAGTTGCTATCACGGCAAACGCTCCCGCTCCCGAGAGCATCTCCATTCAGGTCTTCTCCATGGTTGCCGATTTCTTTGGCAACGAGAACTACGAGGCTGCCGAGGCAAGCTTTGCACAGATCGCTTCCGGCGAGACGCTTGACTTCGTTTTGAGCGTCAATCCTGCACAGGCTGCTCAGGAACTCACCTACACTGTCGACAGCGACAAAGCAACCATTGCTCCTGTTACCCTTGAGAACGTAGTCTATGACTATGAGCTCATGGAGACTTTTGAGGCACTGCAGTTCTCCGCAACCGAGGACGGCATCTACACCATCACCGTCACCTCCACCGCCGATGCAACCGTCACCGGAGAGCTGATCGTGGTTGTTGGTGAGCTCGCCGGCGCGACCGACGTTACGGTTGACGTTGATCCCTATGGTATGGGCTTTGAGATGTATGCGTTCTTCGCACCTGCAGACGGTACCTACCTCTTCGCACCTGCAGAGGGTACGGCTCTGATGCTGGAGGATGAGGATATGCCCGGATTCCCGAGCTATGAGAAGCAGGTTCCCGCAAAGGTTGCCCTTGCCGAAGGCGATTGCTACGTTTTCTATGTGGTTCTCACCTCTTGGGAGGTTGAGCAGGCTGGCTTCTCCTACGTCAACCTCACTCCTCCCACTCCCGAGAGCATTTCCACTTACGTTTTCTCCATGAACGAGGAAATCTATGAGGCAACCGAGTCCACTTCCGCACAGATCGCGTTCGATGGAGCGCTTGACTTCATTGTAAAGGTAAATCCTGCAGTGGTTTCTCAGGAAGTCACCTACACCGTCGACAGCGACAAAGCAACCGTTGCTCCCATCACCCTTGAGAACGTCTTCTGTGGCGATGAGTTCCTGGAGTCTGTTGAGGCACTGCAGTTCTCTGCAACAGAGGCAGGCACCTACACCATCACCATCAAGTCCGTTGAGGATGAAACCGTCGTCGCTGAGTTGACCGTGGTTGTTGATCCTGCTCCTTGGCAGGGCATGAACGACTATGCTGCTCCCACGAAGGGTAGCGGAAGCGAGGAGGATCCTTTCCTCATCGAGAACGCACAGCACCTCGCTTGGCTGTCTCGCATGGTCGAGGACGCCGCTCTGGCTTCCGAGTTCTCCGGCAAAACGGAAGAAGCTCGTAAGGTCTTCGCATCCTTCTACTTCCGGCAGACCGCAGACATCGATCTGAACAACATGGAATTCATGCCCATCGGCTCCTACATGGGTGCCTCCGGCGGTGAGCGCCATCTGTTCGGCGGTAAGTATGACGGTAACGGCTTCAAGATCATGAACGCGAAGGTCAGCATGGCTGACCACGTCGGCAAGGACTACTACACGAACACCGTTGCAACCACCTATGCACCTCCCGCAGATCCTTCCGTAGAGGGTGCCGTAGGACATTACGACGCACTGTTCAACGTTTCTGCAGGCGCAATCCTTCAGAACATCACCGCAGTCAACGTCCACACCGGTAACTA